>NZ_MVHH01000012.1 GCF_002086515.1 Mycolicibacter arupensis | reverse complement strand
AACAACGCCGAATGCACCTCCGGCGGCAACCCCATAAACGCAGGCGCAGTCACACCAACCACCCCAACGCGGATTTGCGGTGAAGCCCTGCGGGAGGCAGGCAGCTGGCGGTCAGCCCCTTGGGGAAGACGGATAGCGGCATGTCCAATCTCCTTCCGAACCGGGAATCACAGCCTCGGGTGACTTCCACCTGGGAGTCATGGCACCACCAGACCTAGACGCTGTCGACCTCCTAGGCGAAAGTCCTCCATGCCGGACATCGGCCGATGCAATCGTAAGAATGCGGACGCTGCACTGAATAGTTTTGTGCGCCAGATCATCTAGTCCACATACCTGCCACCGACCTACCGGAGGAGCATCATGGGCTGACTTTCAATCATCCAAAACCGAAAGCTACACCGGCACTGGGAAATCGAAACTGCTCGCCGGGTTCTCGCGGCATTCAACCCGTCAAGCGCACGGATCTTCACGAGAAGAGACAGAGTGCAGAGATTAGGGGAATGATCTCCACTTGCATTGCACAACAACGCAATAGATCCACACAAGTTCATCGGGCAAAGGTCGACCAGCGGTGTCTGCATCGGTCGACGAGGAGTCGCCATCTGCGGGCAGGCGAATACGCACCGGTTGCCGGATCTGACCAGGAACCAAGAACAAGAACATCGGTCGAGCGGTTGTGGCGGGCGATCAGTCCGGCACCGTCCATGACGACATCCTCGACATGGACGTCGGCTCGGCGCCGCGGCCGGTGTCAGGATCGTGCGAAGTAGCGGCAACAACATCGGCTTCGCGCGTTGAGCCGTCGGGACCGCGGTCCCGAACAGCCCCACGCGTCGCGGCCCGCTGTAGGCCTCGGAGACGCCATGGTGACCTCCATGAATCGGCGGATCGGCGTCGACCCCTTTGCTCCCGCTACGACCCGCGCAGCTTAGTCAATCGACTACCCCGATGTAGTGCGGCTAGCGTAGTCACGTGGCTAACAAGAAGGCAACAGATGCCCACAGCGACGAGGGCGCGACGTCGGCGCGCGAGGCGACCATTGCCGCGGTGCTGACACACGCGGCCGAACTGTTTGCCGAACGCGGGCCGGCGGCCACCTCGATCCGTGACATCGGCACCAGATCGGGAGTCAACCACGGTCTGCTGTTCCGATACCTTGGCACGAAAGATCAACTGGTCAAGGCGGTCTTGAATCATCTCGCCGATGACGTGGCCGCGGCTGCGCGAGCCGGTGCCCCAGTGACCGTGATCGCGGCTAAGACGGAGCTGCAGTTGCGCGTGGTTGCCCGGGCCACTCTCGACGGCTTTGCGGTCGGCCGACTGCAGGACCGATTCCCCATCGCCGCAAATCTCATCAGTCAAGCCCTGTCCAGCCACGAAGATGAGCGCACCGGACGAATGTCTGCCGCGAATGTCATTGCACTACAACTGGCTTGGCAGTTGTTCGAACCGCTGCTCCGAGCGGCAACCGGGACTGAGGACATCCCGTCGGACGAACTTCAGGAACGCCTCAACACGGAAATCGGCCGGATGCTCAGAGCCGATCCCCGAGAGCTGTATCAGATTGCATTCCCGGTGAACTAAAAGACGTGCGGCCGAGACCGCTTACTCGGCTTCCAGGGCGGCCAAGACCTCGTCGGACATGTCGACGTTGGTCCATACGTTCTGAACATCATCGTTGTCTTCAAGGGCCTCGACCAGCTTGATCACCTTGCGAGCACCCTCGACATCAACGGCCACACTCACCGACGCCACAAAGCTGGCCTCGGCCGAGTCGTAGTCGATACCGGCTTCCACCAGTGCCGAACGTACCGCTACCAGGTCACCCGGCTCCGAAATCACTTCGAAGCTCTCGCCCAGGTCGTTGACGTCCTCGGCACCGGCGTCCAACACCGCCGCCAAGACGTCGTCCTCGGTCAGATCATTCTTGTCCAAGGTGACTGTCCCCTTGCGGCTGAACAGATAGGCCACCGACCCCGGATCGGCCATCGTCCCGCCGTTACGGGTCATCGCGACCCGTACCTCGCTGGCTGCGCGGTTGCGGTTGTCGGTCAGACACTCGATCAGCACCGCGACGCCGTTGGGTCCGTATCCCTCGTAGGTGATGGTCTGGTAATCGGCGCCACCGGCCTCTTCACCAGCACCGCGCTTTCGCGCCCGCTCGATGTTGTCGTTGGGGACCGAACTCTTCTTGGCCTTCTGAATCGCGTCATACAACGTCGGATTGCCCGACGGATCGCCGCCGCCAACGCGTGCTGCAACCTCGATGTTCTTGATCAAGCGCGCAAAATTCTTCCCACGACGCGCGTCAATGACGGCCTTCTTGTGCTTCGTGGTAGCCCACTTGGAATGGCCGCTCATGCGATTGCCTACCTCACTGTTGCGTCAGAACTTTGCGCGACGAGTCTACGTGTCAGCCCGGTCAGCGCGCCGGGGGCTGCCCCGGCGGGAAGAAGCCGGGCGCCCATCGCTCGATCAGCGCGGCGTAGTCGACGTGCGCGTCCAACTGCACCGCGACCCCCAACAGGCCGCCCAGCGTGCGCAGCAACATGACATAACCAGCCGGGAGGGTCATCTGGCGGGCCATCCGGAATCGGTCGCCGAAGCCTTCGGCCAACGGATCGGTGGTCACCAGCGCGGACTTCTGGAACCACTTTCGGGTGAAGTGGAACTCCCCCGAGCGCAGCGGGTCGATGTAGGGCCACAGCGGCTGGATGTATTCGACCAGCTGCTCGGCCGTCAGGTCGTAGTCGTCCGGCATGAATCCGAGCTGCTTGAGCAGGCGGATCGATTCTTCCCACTGTTCGTCACGCGCCCAGCACAGCAGTTCGGCGAACCCGGGGGGGATGCCCTCGGGATGTTCGGCCACCGCACCGAAATCGATGACGCCCAGCCGGCCGTCGGGCAACAGCATGAAGTTGCCCGGGTGCGGGTCGGCATGGACCATCCCGACGCGCGCCGGTGAGCTCAGGGTGAATTCCAGTAGCAATGCGCAGGCGGAGTCTCGCTCCTCTTTGGTGCCGCTGCTGATGATGGCCGACAGTCGCCGGCCCTCGATCCACTCCGAGACGATCACCTTGGGCGCGCTGGCGATCACGGCCGGAACGAAGAACTTGGGGTCGTCGGCGTAGGCCTTGGCGAAGGCCCGCTGATTGTCGGCTTCCTGGCGGTATTCGAGTTCGGCTTCGAGGGTGTCGTTGATCTCCGAGACAAGCCGGTCCACGTCAGCGCCGGGCACCACTTGCTTGGCTATCCAGTTGAACCGCTGAATCAGTTTGAGGTCGGCGCGCAGCGCCTCGTCGGCGCCGGGGTATTGGATCTTGACCGCGACGTCCCGACCGTCCTTCCAGACGGCGCGGTGCACCTGCCCGATGCTCGCCGAGGCGGCGGGGGTGTCATCGAAGGAGGCGAAGCGCTCACGCCACTTGGTGCCCAGCTGGGCGTCGAGCACCCGGTGCACCTTGGCGGCAGGTAAGGGTGGGGCCTCACTCTGCAGCTTGACCAAGGCCTCGCGGAATGGTTCGGCGAACTGCGGTGGAATCGCCGCTTCCATCACCGAAAGGGCCTGCCCGACCTTCATCGCGCCGCCCTTGAGCTCGCCGAGCACTTTGAACATCTCATCGGCGGCCTTCTCCAGGAGTTCGGCGCTGACCTCGTCCTTGGACTTGCCGGTCATCCTTTTGCCCACACCCAGCGCTGCGCGACCTGCGACTCCGGCCGGGAGGCTCGCCAGCTTTACTGCGCGGCGGAATCCGCCCCGCGCGAGATCTGCCATGCCGACATCATGCCTGGCCCATGGCGGCGACGGTATTCCCGGTCGGCCGAATGGCGGCCAGCGCTGGTCAGGCCTGCCCCGCAACGATGTCGACGAAAAGGCGGTGTATCCGGCGATCGCCGGTCACCTCCGGATGAAATGAGGTGGCCAGTACGCGGCCCTGACGCACTGCCACGGGATGCCCGGCGGCCTGCGCCAGCACCTGGACGTTGGGACCGATCCGTTCCACCCAGGGCGCGCGGATGAACACCGCGTGCACGGGCTCGTCCAGACCTTCGAAGTCGATATCGCCTTCGAAGGAATCGACCTGCCGCCCGAAGGCGTTGCGCCGCACAGCCATATCGATTCCGCCGAGCGCAGTGGCCGCACGTCCCCGCGCACCGGCATCCAGGATCTCGCTGGCCAACAGGATCATCCCCGCGCACGATCCATAGGCCGGCATTCCGTCAGCCAGCCGATCCCGCAGCGGCTCGGTGAGCTCCAGCTCGCGCAGCAGAAGACTGATCGTGGTCGACTCCCCTCCGGGAATCAGGAGCGCGTCCACAGCGTCGAGTTCGCTGCGGCGGCGCACCGGAATCGGATCCGCGCCGACAGCGCTCAACGCGGCCAGGTGTTCGCGGACGTCGCCCTGCAGGGCGAGCACACCGATCTGAGGTGCGCTCACTGGGCGTTCGGCTGATATCCGGACGGGAAGCGGGTCAGCCCTTCCTGCATGACGGCGGCCACCATGTCCCCGGACCGGTTGTAGATCTTGCCCTGGGTCAGTGCCCGCCCCGCCCCCGCCGACGGAGAGGACTGGTCGTAGAGCAGCCATTCATCGGCCCGGAAGGGCCGCATGAACCACATCGCATGGTCCAACGACGCCACTTGGAGGTGATCCCGCACCTCCGGGTGAATGGCCCACGAGGTACCCAGCAGGGTCAGGTCACTCATGTAGGCGAGCGCGCAGATATGCAGCACCTGATCATCGGGCAGCGGATCGCGGTGGCGGAACCAGACCTGCTGCTCGGCCACCTTGCCGGGCCTGTTCGGCAGCTGCTCACGCGGGACCCGGCGCAGATCCCATTCGGCGAAGGCCTTCAGGCCCTCGTCATCGAAGGCCTTCATCGCGCTGATGTCCGGCAGGTCCCCGGGTTCGGGCGCACCGGCCATCACATCCTGATGCGCTATGCCACGCTGCTCGGTCTGGAACGAGGCCGACATATTGAAGATGGTCTCGCCGTGCTGGACGGCGTTGACCCGCCGGGTGCAGAACGAACCCCCGTCACGCACCCGCTCCACCAGAAACACCGTGGGAGCCCTGGCGTCCCCGGGACGCAGGAAATAGCCGTGCAACGAGTGGACGCGGTAGCGCGGCTCCACGGTGCGTACCGCCGACACCAGCGCCTGACCGGCAACGTGGCCACCGAAGGTGCGCTGGGTCTCCGCGGAGTTCGGGCTGAACACGCTCCCGCGATAGATGTTGACCTCCAGTTGCTCGAGGTCAAGGATCTCTTCGATCGCCACGAGTGGGTTACCAGCCGCGTTCGGCGAGCCGGTGCGGCGCAGCGATGTCCTCCACGTTGATGCCGACCATCGCCTCACCCAGACCACGTGAGACGCGGGCCAGCACATCGGGGTCGTCATAGAAGGTGGTGGCCTTGACAATGGCGGCCGCACGGGCTGCCGGGTCACCGGACTTGAAGATGCCCGAGCCGACGAACACGCCCTCGGCGCCGAGCTGCATCATCATCGCCGCATCCGCAGGGGTGGCGATACCACCGGCGGTGAACAGCGTCACCGGCAGCTTCCCGGCCCTCGCCACTTCGGCAACCAGATCATAGGGCGCCTGTAGTTCCTTTGCGGCAACGAACAATTCGTCCTCGGAAAGCGACGTGAGCCGGCGGATCTCACCACCGATCGACCGCATATGCGTGGTGGCGTTGGAGACGTCGCCGGTGCCGGCTTCGCCCTTGGAGCGGATCATGGCCGCCCCCTCGGTGATCCGGCGTAACGCCTCGCCCAGGTTGGTAGCCCCGCACACGAACGGCACGGTGTACTTCCATTTGTCGATGTGGTGGGTGTAGTCGGCCGGGGTCAGCACCTCGGACTCGTCGATGTAGTCCACCCCGAGGCTCTGCAGAATCTGCGCCTCGACGAAGTGTCCGATACGCACCTTGGCCATCACCGGGATGGTGACCGCGGCGATGATCCCCTCGATCATGTCCGGGTCACTCATTCGTGAAACGCCGCCCTGGGCACGAATGTCGGCGGGCACCCGCTCCAGCGCCATCACCGCCACGGCACCGGCAGCTTCAGCGATGCGGGCCTGATCCGGGGTGACGACGTCCATGATGACGCCGCCCTTGAGCATCTCGGCCATGCCGCGCTTTACTCGCGCAGTACCCGTTTGTCCATCGGGTGCCGAACCGTTCTGCGCCGCGCTGTCCACTGAATGCTTCTCCTTGCTGGCCACTGATACCCGATCAGTGTAGTGGGCCGCCGCCAGCCGTTTTCCGGCTCGTTGCCCGCGCGCGTTCCAGCAAGGGTCCACCGGCGAGAACCCGGCCCTCGATGCGGCCGACACACCGGCCTGCAGACAGCTACGGGCCAGCTCAGGGTCGTCGGCGGTCGCTCACATCGTCAGGACCATTCGGTAGTGCGCCCGCCCCTCCACCATGGCGGCGTAGGCCTGGGCGGCCTCGGCCAACGGTCGTTCTTCGATCCGCGCCCGAACGCCCGACAGCACCGCAAAGCGCATGGTCTCCTCGATATCGCGGGCAGTGCCCGAGGGATGGCCGGTGACGCTCAGTCCGGGGCTGATCAACTGCATGGGCGTGATCGGCAGTGGGTCGGCGGTGACACCGATGATCACCAGCTCCCCCCGCGGCGACAACCCGTCGAGGGTGTCGGCCATGGCCCGCGAGTTAGCGGCGGTGGCCAACACCACCGATGCTCCCCCGAGCGCGGCCATCGCCTGCGCGACGTCCGTGGCGGTCGAGTCGATGTAGTGGTGGGCACCGAGCGCGCGAGCGTCAGCCTCCTTGGCGGCCCCGCGTGCGATCGAGATGGTCTCGAATCCCATGGCCCGGGCGAACTGGACGCCCAGATGACCCAAACCGCCGAGGCCGAGCACTGCGACCCGGTCTCCCGGGCGCGCCTTGGTGGACCGCAGCGCGTGGTAGGTGGTGACCCCGGCGCAGCCCATGGGTGCGGCCTCGACGAACGACAGTTCGTCAGGGATTCGGGCCAGCGCGCTGGCGGGAACGGTGACCGACTCGGCGTAGCCACCGGGGTAGTGCAGGCTGGGAACCTGAGCGTTGACGCAGTGGATGAAATCGCCCTTGCGGCAAGGAATGCAGTGGTTGCAGTTGCCTCCGAACCAACCCACGGCGACGCGCTCGCCCACCTGCCAGTCAGTTACTCCAGAGCCCAGCTCGACTACGGTTCCGGCGATTTCGTGGCCCAGCGTCACCGGCCAGGTCATTCCTGGAAAGCCACCGTGGACGAAGGCGTGGTCGGTGCCGCAGACGCCGCAGGCGGCCACCTCGATACGGACCTGGCCCGGGCCCGGCCGGGCAGTGTCGACGTCGACCAGCGCCAGCGGGGCATCGACGGCAGCTACCTGAACAGCGCGGTGTGAGGGCATGGGGGCTCCCTTGGTGACGAGGATGATTCGCCCGAAGACGTGTTCAGCCTAGGCCGCCTGGCTCAGGAAATCCGGCGAAGAGCCACTTCGTATCCCGGGCCGCGTTCCGCCGCGCGGGCCGCTTCGGCCAGGCGCTCACCCAGCTGCAACGGATACACCGTCTCACCCGCGGCAGCCAACGCGACGATCGCTGCGGTATCGCACCATCGATGGCCCTGCAGGTAACGACGTTCGAGGCTGGTCCGGCCGCGATCAGACGGCTCAAACCGTTCAGTGCGGTGGGTGAAGAAGAACTCCCGGCTCTCCACGCGCTCGCCGTTGAACGCGAACACCGCGTCGCGGCGCCAGATCGGCCCCACGAGCTGATGGGCGCCAACGCTCAGTCCGGTCTCCTCCACCAGCTCCCGGGCCGCCGTATCGGCGAGGGACTCCTCGGACTGGACCTGTCCACCGACGGTGAACCACCAGCGCGGGGCCGGATCCGACGCGTCATCGGGCAGTGCCGGATCGCGACCGCGCAGCAGCAGCACCGATCCGGCCTGATCGAGGAGTACTACCCGCGCCGATACGCGGGGGGCGACGATGCCGGCCTCATCGATCATCACGTGGAGTCATGCCCGCGCGCTCGACGATCTCGAAATAGGTGGGCATCGGGGCGGTTCCACCCAAGTGCAGGGCTCGAACCAGTGGACGCTCGCGCAGCGCCACGGTGTCACGCACGGCGTCGTTGTGGAATCGGCGCGCCAACAGCACCCGGGCCTCGGCGTCGGCCAGCTCGGCGACCATCACGTGAGGCAGCGCTCCGGGATCGACCAGCGCCAGCTCCGCCGACAGCGTGTTCTCGGCAGCCTCCCGCGCGTCGCGCGGTGCCCGCTCTGCCGCGTCGGCCAGGCTCGCGAGTTGCCTTCCTGCCGCCGCGTCCCCGTAGGCGTCGATCGCGACGGCGCGGGCCACCACCGCTCGGCGGGCCAGCGCCCCGTCCAACGCCTGCCACGACAGATCGCAGCGCACATGCAGCCGGTTGAGCCGGTTGGCGGTCTGATAGGCCCAGGCCCCGGCGACTGCCAGAACCACCACCCCGATCAGTACCAAGACGGTCGCCATGATGGTCATCTCCATCAGTCGCCCACCGTCACCTTGCTGCCGACGCCGGCCACGGTCTCGTAGACCCGAATGATCTGGTCTGCCACCACGGGCCAGTCGAACCGGCGTACCGCCTCGGAACCGGCCGCCACGTAGGAGGCCCGCAGCGCGTCGTCATCGAGTAGGTCGATCAGGGCGGCTGCCAGCGCGTCGTGATCGCCGACCGGTACCAGCCGGCCGGCCGTCCCGTCACTGAGCACCCGGCGAAAGGCGTCCAAGTCGCTGGCAACCACCGCGGTGCCGGCGGCCATCGCCTCGGCCAACACGATCCCGAAACTCTCTCCACCGGTGTTAGGCGCGCAGTACACGTCGGCACTGCGCAGCGCCGAGGCCTTCTCTGCATCGTCGACCTGTCCGAGAAAACGAAGGTGGCTTGCCAATTCTCCTGCACTGCTGCGCAGTTCGTCCTCATCTCCTCGGCCAACGATCAGCACCTCAACGTCGCTGTGTCGTTCGACGAGCGCGGGAAGCGCTCCCAGAAGCACCGCCATCCCCTTGCGGGATTCGTCGTAGCGGCCCAGAAAAAGCACCGTGCGCCCCTGACGCGGATAACCCGGCAGGGGCGGCGCGGTGGCGAACGCGGCCACATCGACACCGTTGGGAATCTCCACCGCGTCGGATCCCAGGGCCTCCATCTGCCAGCGCCGGGCCAGGTCCGAGACAGCGATTCGGCCGATGATCTTCTCGTGCATGGGCCGCAAGAGGCCCTGAACCACGCTCAGCGTCAGCGACTTGGTGGTCGAGGTGTGAAAAGTTGCCACGATCGGGCCCTCGGCCACGTTCAGCGCCAGCATGGACAGGCTGGGCGCGTTCGGCTCGTGCAGGTGCAGCACGTCAAAGTCGCCCTCCATGACCCACCTTTTGACCTTGCGGTGCGCAGCCGGGCTGAACTGCAGCCGGGCAACCGAGCCGTTGTAGGGGATCGCGACAGACTTGCCCGCCGACACGACATAGTCGGGCAGCTTGACATCCGGTGAGGCAGGCGCCAGCACGCTGACCTCATGCCCGCGGGCGCGCAGCACCTCCGCCAACTGCAACACGTGGGCCTGCACCCCGCCCGGTACGTCGAACGAGTAGGGGCAGACCACGCCGATTCGCATCAGGTCTCCCCCAAGCGCGCCCGTCGCGATTCGGGAAGGTCGGCAATCCACTGCGGCTGCATCATGTGCCAGTCCTGCGGGTACGCCGCGATATTCTTCGCGAACTTGTCGGCCAGCGCCTGGGTGATCACCCCGACATCCCCGCTGCTGCAGTCCAGCGGAGCACCGAGGTCGACTCCCCAGCCTGGGCCGTCGAACCAGCAGAATGCCGGGAGCAGTGCTGCGCCGGTCTCGAGAGCGAGCCTGGCAGGGCCGGCCGGCAGCCGGGTGGGCTCGCCGAAGAAGTCGACCGTCACCCCGTTTCGGCTCAGGTCGCGGTCGGCCATCAGACATACCAATCCGTTGCCCGACAGCCTCTCGACGAGGATCTCGAACGGCGGTCGAGCCCCACCCGAGGTGGGCAGCACCTCGAAGCCGAGGCTCTCCCGGAAGGCGAGGAACCGCCGGTAGAGCGACTCAGGTTTGAGCCGCTCGGCGACGGTGGTGAATCCGCCGTGGGTCTGGGCCATCCATACCCCGGCCATGTCCCAGTTGCCACTGTGCGGCAACGCCAGCACCACCCCGCGGCCGGCCGCCAGCGCCGCGGTCACGTTGTCGCGTCCCCGCACCGAGTCGTGCAGCTGCGCCGCCAGTGCCGCGTGGTCCATGGTGGGCAGCCGGAATGCTTCCCGCCAATACCGGGCATAGGACGCCAGCGAAGCCCGCATCAACTCCGGCGACACGTCCTGCGGATCCACACCCACAACGCGCGCCAGGTTCTTGCGCAGTTGCTCGGGGCCGCCGCCGCGAGCCGCGTACAGGGCGCCCGCGTCGAAGGCGCCCCGGGCGAAGAACTCCGGCATCGCACGCACCAGCATCCAGCCCGCCGCGTAACCGGCGTCGGTAGCCCACGCGTCCAGCTGGCTGAGCCCCGGAAGGCGTAAGGCGCTCGGGATGAAGGTCACAGTCCCCCGGCTTCCTCGCCCTCGGTCGCCCGTGGCAACGGCTCCACGGCCCCCGGCGAGGTCCGCACGGTGTGCAGTCGCTGGGCGCAGGTGATCAGGCTCGCCACCGCCAGCAGCCACATCGCCACGGGCAGCGCCCACGGCAGCGGGAATACCGGCAGACCGGACAGGCCGGCGCCTACCAGCACGATGATCAACCGCTCGGGTCGTTCGATATAGCCGCCGTCACCGCGCAGGCCACTGGCCTCGGCCCGGGCCTTGATATAGGAAATCACCTGCGAGGTGACCAGGCAGATCAAGGTCGCCACCACCAGCGGGGGGTTGTCCAGTCCGAACGCCGCCCACCAGGCCAGCCCGCAGAACACCGCACCGTCACTGATCCGGTCGCAGGTGGCGTCCAGGACGGCGCCGAATGCGCTGCCGCCGCCGCTTTGCCGGGCCATGGCCCCATCGACCATGTCGAAGTGCACGAAGAACCAGACGATCAGAGTGCCGGCAAACAGCTGGCCCGTGGGGAACAGTGTCAGGGCCGCCAACACCGCGCCGGCGGTGCCCACCATGGTGACGATGTCGGCGGTGAGCCCGGCTCGCAGCAGGAACCGCGCCACCGGCGTGGTGATCCCGGCGAACGTCGCCCGCGACAGAAACGGCAGCCGGCTCATTGCTGTCGGGCCCACTCGTCGGCGAGCAGCCGGCGGGTGTCGCGCAGCAGCTGCGGGATCACCTTGGAACCGCCGACGATGGTGATGAAGTTCGCATCACCACCCCAGCGCGGCACAACGTGAACGTGCAGATGCTCGGCCAGCGATCCGCCGGCGGACTCGCCGAGATTCATTCCGACGTTGAATCCGTGCGGGCGCGACACCGCTTTGATCACGCGGATCGCCTTCTGGATGAACGCCATCAGCTCAGCGCCCTCACCCTCGGTGAGGTCTTCGAACTCCGAGAACCGTCGGTAGGGCACCACCATCAGGTGCCCGGGGTTATACGGGTACAGGTTGAGCACCGCGTAGACGTGCTCGCCGCGCGCCACCACCAGACCGTCCTCATCGGACATGGTGGGGATGTCGGTGAACGGTTGGGTGGAGCGAGCCGACCCGGACTCCGAACGCTTGAGGGGGGCCTCGGCCAGATACGTCATCCGGTAGGGCGTCCACAGTCGCTCCAACCGGTCGGGTTCACCGGCGCCGGTGTCGATCATGGCCGCCTGCTCATCGCCCGTCCGGTCCCCGCTCACCGCGCCGCGCCCCCCGTGAGGCCCGCCTGGAAGGTCTCTGCGGTCGGCACGGTGTTAGTGCGTGCGGCGATCCAGCCGGTGATGGCCGCCACCGCCTCATCGCGCGGCACCCCGTTGATCTGGGTGCGATCGGCGAAGCGGAAGCTGACGGCGCCCGCTTCGACGTCGCGGTCGCCGGCCAGCAGCATGAACGGGACCTTCTGGTTGGTGTGGTTGACGATCTTCTTGGGCATCCGATCGTCGCTGGCGTCCACCTCGACCCGCACCCCGTGGCGGCGCAGCTCGGCAGCCAAGTCGTCCAGGTAGTCGACGTGCTGGTCGGCGACGGGAATGCCGACCACCTGAATCGGGGACAGCCAGGCCGGGAAGGCGCCGGCGTAGTGCTCGGTCAGGACCCCGAAGAAACGCTCGATCGACCCGAACAGTGCTCGGTGGATGAGCACCGGCCGCTGGCGGGTCCCGTCCGAAGCGGTGTACTCCAGCTCAAAACGGTCCGGCATGTTGAAGTCGAGCTGGATGGTCGACATCTGCCAGCTGCGGCCGAGGGCATCTTTGACCTGGACCGAGATTTTCGGTCCGTAGAACGCGGCACCACCCGGGTCGGGCACCAGGGTCAGCCCAGAGGCCTCGGCGACTTCGCGCAGCGTCTCGGTGGCCTCCTCCCACACCTCGTCGGAGCCCACGTACTTCTCCGGGTCCTTGGTGGACAGTTCCAGGAAGTAGTCGTCCAGGCCGTAGTCGGCGAGCAGGTCGAGCACGAAGCGCAGCAGCGAGGCCAACTCGTCGCGCATGCTCTCGCGGGTGCAGTAGATGTGTGCGTCGTCCTGGGTCATGCCGCGGACCCGGGTCAGGCCGTGCACAACACCGGAACGCTCATAGCGGTAGACGCTGCCGAACTCGAAGAGCCGCAGGGGAAGTTCCCGGTAGGAGCGGCCACGCGACCGGAAGATCAGGTGGTGCATCGGGCAGTTCATCGGCTTGAGGTAGTAGTCCTGGCCGGGTTTGCGCAGCGCGCCGTCCTCACCGAACTCGGCGTCGATGTGCATCGCGGGATACATGCCCTCGCGGTACCACTCCAGGTGTCCGGAGGTCTCGTACAGTTCGGACTTGGTGATGTGTGGGGTGTTGACGAACTGGTAGCCGGCCTCGATGTGCTTACGCCGCGAGTATTCCTCCAGCTCCCGCCGGATGATTCCGCCCTTGGGGTGGAAGACCGGCAGTCCCGAACCGATTTCGTCGGGGAAGCTGAACAGGTCCAACTCGACACCGAGCTTGCGGTGATCGCGCCTCAGCGCCTCCTCGATCAGTTCGAGGTGCTTGTCCAACGCCTCCTGCGATTCCCAGGCGGTGCCGTAGACCCGCTGCAGGCTGGCGTTGTTCTGGTCGCCGCGCCAGTAGGCGGCCGACGAGCGGGTGAGCTTGAACGCCGGAATGAACCGGGTGGTCGGGATGTGCGGGCCTCGGCACAGGTCACCCCAAACACGTTCCCGGGTGCGGGGATTGAGGTTGTCGTAAGCGGTGAGTTCATCACCGCCCACCTCCATGATGTCGCTGTCACCGGACTTGTCGTCCACCAGCTCGAGTTTGTAAGGCTCGCCGGCCAGCTCGGCGCGAGCGACGTCCTTGGACTCATAGACGCGCCGGGAGAAGAGCTGACCGTCCTTGATGATGGCGCGCATCCGCTTCTCCAGCTTGGCCAGGTCTTCGGGAGTGAACGCCTCGGGCACATCGAAGTCGTAGTAAAACCCGTCGGTGATCGGCGGGCCGATCCCGAGTTTGGCGTCCGGGAAAAGATCCTGAACGGCCTGAGCCAGCACGTGGGCGCAGGAGTGCCGGATCACGCTGCGGCCATCGTCGGTGTCGGCGGCAACCGGGGTCACCTCGACGTCGGCCTCGGGACTCCAGCTCAGGTCGCGCAGTCGGCCCTGGGAGTCACGGACTACCACCACGGCATCCGGTGCACCGCGGTCAGGCAGACCCGCCGCGCGTACTGCCGCGGCCGCGGTGGTCCCGGCGGGCACCCGGATCGGGCTGGCCGGGGCGGGGAGGGCGGGCGCGCTCATGACGTGGTCTCCAAGGGGGTGCTAGGGGCTAGAAACGTCCGCGACCATGCTATCGGGGCACCCGAAGCCGGCCGTCCGCGAGTCATGGCTGGCCGGGTTTGAGCACCACGAACAACGCCTCACCGTCGGTCAGCACGGTGTCACCGTCGCAGAGCCGGGTCTCGACGAAGATCTTGCGGCCCTCCGTTCTGCTGACCCAGGCCTCGACCTGCAGCTCCTTGTCGATCGGGACGATCTGGCGATAGTTGAGATGCAGGTAGGCCGTGCGCTGATAGGGGCCGCCGGTGAGCACCCACGAGGCCGTTCCCAGTACCGAGTCGAACAGCAGCCCGATCGCCCCGCCGTGCGCCGCCCCGTTACGTCCCAGATGAAACCGCCGAAACCGGGCCCAGCCGCGCAGCCGTCCGTCTTCACACTTCTTGAGCTTCATCGGAATCGGCAGCAGGTTGCCGCGCATCGGCAGGTCCAGCCGGCGACCCGACGGTGAGGACCACTCGTCGGCGTCGAAGGGAGCCAGCATGTCGCAGACGTCTTGCAGGGCGTCTGCGGCGCGGGTGATCACCTCGGCTGGGGCGTCGACGGCGCGCGCATGGTCCTGCAACGCCCGCATGGTCTCCAGGAACCGGCCGTAGTCCGGCCCGCCCTTCTCGGTGGGTTCCGGCGGATTGAACCCGCCGCCGGCATGTGGGTGACTCACCCCCCTATTTAACGTTCAGGCGATTACCGGGCGAACGGCACGCCCGCGATGGCAAGGTGGGGCCGTGGATGTGACGACGCTGCGTGACTTGCCGCTCACCTACGCCGAGGTGGGTGCCACCGCAGGAACGCTGCCCGCCGGATATCACCATCTGGAGCTGAGCGCGCCGATCGGCACAGGCCGCGCGCGTTTCGAGCAGGCCGCCGACGCGGTCCTGCACTGGGGCATGCACCGTGGCGCCGGGGTCGGGGTGCGGGTGGACGCCGACAGCGACGTCGCCGAGGTCGACTCGGTGGCGTTGGTGCGGCTCGGTCTCCTGCGCGCGCCGTGCCGGGTGGTTTATGTCATCAATGAACCGGATCGACGTGGGTTCGCCTATGGCACGCTGGCCGGACATCCCGAGTCAGGCGAGGAGCTGTTCTCGGTGCGCTACGACCCCGCCGACGAGACGGTGTACACCCACATCCGGGCGTTCTCGCGGCCCGCAACCTGGTGGACGAAGCTCGGCGGCCCGTTCGGGCGCATGACGCAGCGGGTGATCGCCAAACGCTATCTTCGCGCGGTGTGAGTCACGCCCACCGTGCCAACAGCGCCTGCGCCCCGGCGCACAATTCCTCGATAAGCACTGCGGCGGGCCGGCTGTCGATCAGCATGCCCACACCTTGGCCCGCATCGACCGGGGCGGTGCGTTGATCGCCCGCGGCGATCGCGGCGGCCAATTCCGCACCGGCATGCCGATCCTCAGCCAGCGCGTCCTCGTGACCAGCCCAACGGCCGGTGAACGCGTTGCGCAACACCCGGGACGGGAATCTCGCCGGCCAGTCCAGTCGCTGGCCGATGTCGAACACCCGGGTGGTGATCGTGTCTGTGCCGGCCGCCTTGAGCAGAGCTTGGCGCGCGCGCTCGCCGGTCAACGCCTCCGGGCACGTCGACAGGCAGGTTCCCAGCCACGCTCCGGCGGCGCCGGCGGCCAGCACCGCCGCCAGGCTGCGTGGCGAGCCGATCCCACCGGCGGCCAGCACCGGCCCCGGCACCGCGTCCAGCACCACGTCGAGCAGTGGCAACGTGGCCAGCCGGGTCTCGCCGTGGCCGCCACCCTCGGCTCCGCGCGCCACGAGGAGATCCACCCCGGCGTCGTGTGCTCGTCGCGCGGTATCGGCGTCATAGACCTGGGTGACGGCGAGTATTCCGGCTGCATGGGCGCGATCGACCCAGGACAGGTCGGTGCCGAAGCTGACCGACAGCAGCGTCGGCCGGGCGGCCAGCGCCGTCTCTAACAGATCTGGCTGATCGCGAATCACCCAGTCCACCAAGCCGATCCCGAAGCGCGGTACGGTCCCGAGTGCAGTCAGCTCGGCGGCCAGCGATGCCGCCGTGGCGGTGCTACCCATCCCGACCATGCCCAGCCCGCCCGCAGCGGTGACGGCCGCGGCGAGCCGGCCACCGGCCACCCCTCCCATCGGGGCATTGAGGATGGGCACCCGCAGGCCTGCTCCGTGCGACCAGACGGTGCACAGCGCCACGGTCAGTGCGAGGCGCTCTTTGCGACGGTCAGCAGCACTGCCGAGTCTTCCAACGCCTCCAGGGCGTGGCGGGTGCGCGGCAGGGTGACGAGGTCGCCGGCCGCCCCCTCCCAGGCCTCATCACCGGCAGTGACCCGCACCCGGCCACGCAACACCTGCAGGGTCGACTCGCCCGGGCTGTCGTGTTCGGCCAGCGATTGGCCGGCCTGTAGCGCAACCAGCGTCTGGCGCAGGTGATGCGTCGAACCGCCGTAGACGGTGTGGGCCGCTCGCCCACTGTGGTGTTGGTTGGCCTCGGCCAGCTTCTCATCGGCCAGCGAGTTCAACGAGGTCGATTCCATGGGCAGTCCTTCGGCTCAGTGGGTGGATGGGGAGGCGCTCACCCGACGGGTTCTTCCGCATGCACGACGGTCCGGGGCGAGAACCCGTGCGGTACTGCGTCGAGATTCACCGGTTTCAGGTGCGCCACGCACAGGTCAGGCCTGGCAAACGGGTCGAGTCGCTCGACGGTCACCGGCGAGTCCCAGGCCTCCAACGCGCCCTGCATGAGTCCCAGGTGGATCGGGCAGACCACGTGCGTAGAGGTTTCGGCGAGCTCCAGAAAGGGACAATGCCGCAAACCCAGCTGGTCTTCGCCGCTGGAATCGGCGGCGAGGCGTTCGGATTCAAAACCCAACTCATCAAGCATTTCCCGCAGGTAGCCGGTGGAGTCCTCGGCGTCCACGGGCCCGGCCGCGTGCCCCAGGGGCCGCAGGCGTTGGCCCCACGCCCTGCCGGCAGCCAGTGCTTTGCCGCTGGGATCGGAGTCGGCGGCCAGTCCGATGGCAAGAATTTCGGCGAGCAGCCGGAACCTGTGGGTTCCGCCCCGGTCCATCTGCCGGACGGCACGGAACATCAGCGCCGGGCGACCCCGCCCTTTGTGATCGGGTTCGGTGTGCTCGACGCGGCCTTCCTCAACGAGGGTGTCCAGGTGAAAGCGCACCGTGTTGGGGTGCACACCCAACTCGTCCGCGATCTGCGCAATACTCAGCGGCTCGTCCGCGGCCTGTAGCAACCGAAGCACGTCGAGGCGACGTCCTCCAGAAGACACAGGCGTCTTGGCGATGTCGGTCACTCCCCCTGGGGAGGATAACCGGCCACCAGCGGGGTATCGATCCCCAGCGGACCGACCTTGGCGGCGCCGCCCGGAGAGCCGAGCGGTTCGTCACGACCCGGCAGAGCGTCAGCGAAGAAGGCCGCGTTGTCGGCCTGGTGGGGCTGAAGCTCATCCGGGAGGTCATCTTCGTAGTAGATGGCCTCGACTGGGCAGACCGGCTCGCAAGCTCCACAGTCCACACACTCATCCGGGTGGATATAGAGGGCTCGTCCGCCTTCGTAGATGCAGTCAACCGGGCACTCCTCCACGCAGGCCCGGTCCATCACGTCAACGCACGGCTTCCCGATCACATATGCCATGGGCAGAGAGTTTACACAAGAGATTTTGTAGAAACGAGAAAGGCAGACCTAATTCTCAATGGCCGAATCCCGCGACTCGCCGGACCACCGCCACGAGCCCTTCCACATGGCTAAATTGGTTGCACGCGTTGCCGATTCGCCGCCGCGAACCGTGGCTCACAGGACCGTCGTCACACCGTCGCGGGCGACGCCGGAATGCCGCGACGGTGGGCCGTCGAGTAGAAACTAATGATGACTGACGCGCCCCGCTATCGTGCCTCCTCCGACTTCCCCAGCCTGCGCTTCGAGCTCGGCGACAACGGCGTGCTCGAGCTGGTGCTCGACGCACCCGGGCTCAACGCGGTGGGCCCACAGATGCACCGCGATCTCGCGGATGTGTGGCCGGTGATCGACCGTGACGACGAGGTCCGGGCGGTCCTGGTGCGCGGCGAGGGCAAGGCCTTCTCCGCCGGCGGCAGCTTCGACCTGATCGAGAAGATCGTCGGCGATTACGCCGGGCGGATGCAGGTGCTGCGGGAGGCCCGCGATCTGGTGCTCAACATGGTGAACTTCTCCAAGCCGGTGATCTCGGCAATCAACGGACCCGCCGTCGGAGCGGGCCTGGTGGTGGCGCTGCTGTCGGATATCTCGGTTGCGGGGCGCACCGCACGGCTGATCGACGGCCATACCAAGCTCGGGGTGGCCGCCGGGGACCACGCGGCGATCTGCTGGCCGCTGCTGGTGGGCATGGCCAAGGCCAAGTACTACCTGCTGACCTGCGAGACCCTGCACGGCGAAGAGGCCGAACGGATCGGACTGGTCTCCACATGCGTCGACGATGACCAGGTACTGACCACCGCCCTGCGAATCGCCGACGACCTGGCGCACGGCTCCCAGGATGCGATCCGCTTCACCAAACACAGCCTCAACTACTGGTACCGCCAGTTCGCGCCGGCGTTCGAGACCGCGCTGGGATTGGAGTTCCTCGGGTTCTCCGGCCCCGACGTGCACGAGGGCCTGGCCGCCATCCGGGAGAAGCGCAAGCCGCAGTTCGGCTGAGTCGCCGCCCCGACCGTTCAGACCCGCTGCGCGGCCACCGCCTGCTCCTTAGCCCAGCGGTAGTCGGCCTTGCCCGACGGCGAGCGCTGCACCTGCGCGCAGAACACCACGTCCTTGGGCAACTTGTACCGCGCGATGTGGTTCGCAGCCTCGGCCACGATGTCGTCGGCTCCGGCCTCGGCGTCCGCAGACAGCTGAACCACTGCCACCACCTCGCTGCCCCACCGCTGGCTGGGCCGACCCACCACCACCACGTCGTAGACCGCGGGATGGCGCGAGACCGCGGCCTCGACCTCCTCGGCGAAGATCTTCTCGCCGCCGGAATTGATGGTCACCGAGTCGCGGCCCAGCAGATCGATGCCACCGTCGGCATCCCAGCGGGCCCGATCCCCGGGCACCGAATGACGGATGCCCTCGATGATCGGAAAGGTCCGTGCCGATTTCTCCGGATCCCCGAGGTAGCCCAGCGGCACCTGCCCCTGCTGCGCCAACCAGCCGATCTCGTCGTCACCGGGCGAGAGAATGCGGGTCATGTCCTCGCTGACCACGACGGCACCCGGGTTCGGGGTGAACCGGCCCGTGGAGGCCTGTGCGTGGCTGGTGGTCTGTCCCATCTGCGCGCCGGTCTCCGACGAACCGCCGGCGTCGAGGATCGACAGGTGCGGCAGTAGCTCGACGATCCGTTGTTTGATCGGCGCGGTGAATGGGGCACCGCCGCTGGCCAGCACGAACAGACCCGACAAGCCTTCGGCAAGGGCCGGGCCACCTGCCTCCAGTGCGTCGGCGAGCGGGCGAGCGAAGGCATCGCCGACGATCGACAGCGAGATCACCCGCTCCTTGGCCGCCAGGTCCCAGGTTCCGACCGGATCGAACCGATCGGTGGTTGCCGACATGACAAACGGACGCCCACCCAGCAACGTAATAAAGGCGGCCCACTGCGCGGCGCCGTGCATCAGCGGTGCCACCGTCATCGAGCCCGCCGGCCCGGCCTTCCGGGCGCGCTCGACGATCTCGTCCAAGGTTGACGGGATCGCCCCGGTGCCGAACTCACGGCCACCCATCGCATTGATGAAGATGTCGTGCTGGCGCCACAAAACGCCCTTGGGCATGCCGGTGGTGCCGCCGGTGTAGAGCACGTAGAGGTCGTCCGGGGACGGTGCGAGGTCCAACGGGTCAGCGGAGGTCTGCGCCAGTAATTCCTCGTAACGCACCGCACCGGGCAGCGGTTCGTTGCCGGAGTCGTCATCGACGTGGATCAGCGGCATCGCGGGCAACCGGTCACCGGCCTGCCGCAGCGCGTCGGCCAGCGTGGGGGCGAACTTGGCGTGGTACATGATCGCCTCGGTGGAGGCGTTGGTCAGCAGATAGACCAGTTCGTCCGCGACGTAGCGGTAGTTGACGTTGAACGGCGCGACGCGGGCGTGGTAGGCGCCGAGCATGCCCTCGAGATATTCGTTGCCGTTGGCCAGGTAGAGCGCAAGGTGACTCTGGCCGGATTCGTCGGGAGACAGTTCGCTGCGCTCGCGGCGTACGCCGAGGCCGCGCTCGTGCAATGCCCGCGCCAGCCGGCGCGCCCGGTCCTCGATCTGCTGATAGCTGAACCGCCGGTCGCCGAATACGACGCAGTCACGTTCCGGGATGGCCTCCGCCACCGCCGAGAACACTTGGGCGAGGTTGAATTCCACTGCGCTCCTCGATTCGATCACCGGCACCTGAGCATCCGCGGGGTAACGCTACAAGGTGGCGCCGTCCCCACTCGGTGACGGTGTCGTTGGCCGGAACACGCCGAAGTCAGGCATGCTTGGCCGCATGTCGGTGGATGTCCTGCTCTATGCGATCCCGCCCGTGCTGGTCTATCTGCTCGTCGGCGGTGTGATCGGGCTCGAGAGCCTGGGCATCCCGCTACCGGGCGAGCTGATGCTCGTGGGTGCCGCATTGATGTCGTCACGCCACGAGCTGTCGATCGACCCGGCCGGTGTTGCCGTGGCCGCGGTGGTGGGGGCGGTGATCGGTGACTCGATCGGTTACTCGATCGGGCGGCGCTTCGGTATGCCGCTCTTCGACCGCCTGGGCCGGCGGTTCCCCAACCACTTCGGTCCCGGGCACGTCGCGCTGGCCGAACGGTCCTTCCACCGCTGGGGGACCAGCGCCGTGTTCTTCGGCCGGTTCATCGCACTGCTGCGCATTCTGGCAGGTCCGTTGGCCGGGGCCTTGAAGATGAGATATCAGCATTTCCTCGCCGCAAATGTGCTCGGCGCGATCTGTTGGGCAGGTGGCACCACCGCACTGGTCTACTACGCAGGGGTCGCGGCCGAGCACTGGCTGTCCCGGTTCTCCTGGGTTGCTTTGCTGGTGGCGGTATTGGCCGGCGTCATCGGCACCCTCGCGCTGCGCGGCCGGGTGGGTGCCCAGATCGCGGAGCTGGAAGCTCAGCATCGGGCCGAACCGGACGCTGTCATCGACTAATCGACTCATCAGCGAATTGACGGCGAATGGGGCTTGTCCCCGCAGCGCCGCCGGAGCATGGTGGAAGGGACCGGCGGCGCCGCCGCGGCGTCGCCCCCGTCGAACCGGAGGCCGACATGTTCGCGCGCGCAACCTCGATTCACGCCCACCCTTCCTTTCTCGATGAGGGCATCACCCACGTCCGCGGTGTGGTGATGCCGGCGCTGGCCGACACCGAGGGCTGCGCGGGAATGTCCATGCTCGTCGACCGCGACGCGGGACGGTGCATCATCACCTCGTCATGGCTCGACGATGACACCCTGCGTGCCAGCGAGGGCAGCGCCCAGCAGCTGCGCGACCGCGCCACGGAGATCTTCCACGCCACCGCCGAAGTCAGCCGGTGGGAGATCGCCGCGGTGCGCCGCGATCACCGGGCGCGGCGCCATGCCGGCGTCCGGGTCACCTGGCTGCGCACCGATCCGGACTACCTGGAACGGCTCGTCGACACCTACAAGTTGGCGCTGATGCCCGAGATGGCGGACCTTGACGGGTTCTGCAGCACCACCTTGATGGTGGACCGGCCGTCGGGCCGGGCGGTGTCGTCGATCGGGTTCGACGACCGCGCGGCGATGGTCGCCAGCCGTGGCCACGAACAGGCGATCTGGGCCAAGGCCGTCAACGATGCCGCCGCGCAGGTACTCGAGGTCGCCGAATTCGACTTGGCGATAGCGCATCTGAACGCACCGGAGATGGCCTGAGTCCGCTCCTCCCCCGCTCCGATGATCAGCCTGCACCGCTCGGGCTGAAACTGCCGTGGAACCCCTGGGGCAGATGATGCTTCAACGTGGCGGTGGCCACCGGCCCAGAGCCGACATCACGGGCATCGAAGATCACCAAACGGGACGCGTGCTCAGCTGCCTGGTATTCGACCGTGAGAAGCCATCCGTCGTCCTCCGCGGTGGCATCGGGCCGCGGCGTGAAGACGGGCTCGCAGAAACTGTTCCCGGCCGCCTGAGCGGTGTAGGTGGTCTCATTCCGGTCGATCAGGTCAAGCTTGGTGATCGAGTCGTAGAACGAGCCCAGGCGACGGCGACTGCTGACGTAGGCGTAGCGATACGCCTCTCCCTGGTGGCCGCCGTGATGGCGGGGAAACTCACACGGCGTGTCACTCAACCGCTCACGGCTGACGCGTCCTGAGGCGGTGATCCGGTAACGGCAGAATTCCGAGGGCGCATCACGCAGGGTGCTGGTGTGGAACCGCGCGATGCGCTCGAGCAGTCGGCCATCGGCGTAGGTGATCGCATCCACGACCACATCACCGCGGTCGTCGAAGGCGTTGCTCAGGTGAAACTGCAAGACCGCGTCGCACTCCACCCGTCGAATGGGACCGCCGTCACGCGGAACCAGGATGAACACGCTGCCGCGCTCGGGCCGGTAGTGCATGGCGTCGCCGAGCGAGGAGACCCCCAGTGCGACGGGTACCGCGTCGGGAATGATCGGCGACACCAGAAAGACCAGGTACCGCTGCGTCAGCGCGAAATCGTGCACCATCGCGACATAGGGCAGCCGCGCCGAACGAAAGTGCTTGAGCCGTCCGCGTCTATCGGTACGGTAGGTGCGCAGATGCGGACGCGGAATGAACTCGACGCCGAAGTTGAACATCTCGCCGCTGCGAGGGCAGAAGCTGGGATGCGCTGAGTACGAACCCATCCACCGCAACCTCCCTCCGAACCGACGTACCCCACGGGTCTCGAGGGTGACCGGGTCGATCTCGTGCGGCGGGCCGCCCTCCCACAACCCGTAGAGATGCCCGGCGTGTTCAACAATGTTGGTATTGGCCAGGTTTGGCGGCATTCTTCCGAAATTCGCCGGCCAGCCACCGGCAGCGGCGGTACCCAGGTGTCGGGTTCCGGACTTGCCGCGATAGTGCCGGGTGCGGACATAGCGGTTGCGGTAGTGCACCCCGCCGCGCCCGATGGTGAACGCCGAGATCATGCCGTCACCGTCGAAGAGATGGTGCAGCGGTCGCCCAGTGTGGTCCTCCCACCTGCCCGGGCCGTTGCGATACAGCGTGCCGGTCAAACCAGGGGGAAGCGAACCCTCGATCTGCTCGACCCGGTAGTCGTATTCGACCGGTTGCGGCTCGCTGACCCCGAAGCTGCGCCAGTCGGCGTCGTCGAGTCCGGCAAGTCGCTCGCTCGCGCGATGACGTTCGTCGGGCGACAACGACTCCAGATACCGCTGTAGACCCGGGAACGCGGGGGCGGTGGACTTCGACTCCGAACTGTGGGTCACGGGCACTCCTCACGCGGGGCACGGGCGCCGGCCGAAAGACGAAGCGCGGTTGCCAGGCAGATTAGTCTGAACCGCCTATTGCCCGTTGCACTACTTCGCCATTGGCAAGGAAAACGCCCGTAAAGCGGACGCTGAACTCAGCGGTCATCCGCACCAACTCCCTCGCCATACCCTTCGCCGCTCAAGGCCGCGGACAGCATGACCCGAGAGCGGATACCGAGCTTGCGATACACACTCGACAGGGTGCTCTCGACGGTCTTTTCGGCGAGAAAGAGCTCGCCGGCAATCTCACGGTTAGTCAGCCCCTGCGACGCCAAAGCCGCCGTGCGCCCTTCGGCGCGAGTAAGCCGACGGCTAGCACTACCGAGTCGATCCAATTCCGATTGGGCCCGGTCCGCCCAGATCGGCGTACCCAGCTCCTGAAAAGCCTTCAGCGCGGCACCGAGAGCCGCTGTCGCACTCGCCCGTTGCCGCCGGCGTCGGTGCAGTTGCCCCAGCAGCAACTCCGCGCGGGCCTGCTCGAAGGGCATCCGAAGCCGTTGATGCTGCGTCAGCGCACGCCCCAGCGCCCGCTGCGCACCGGCCAGGTCACCGCGAGCCACAAGCACCATGGCACGCCCGCGCGCCCCGACAGCCATCATCCAGGGCCGGTCGCGCGCAGCTCCGTGTGTCTCGAGCGCATGGACCAGCGTTTCGGCCTCGTCGATGCGCTCGACCGCGACCAGCGCTTCGATGGCGTCGGGTAGGTGTTCGCCTCCTTCGATCTCCAGTTCGTGGGGCGGGTCGAATTGGTCCAGCAGGGGCCGCAGAACGGTAAGCGCGGAGGCGTAATCGCCAAGGGAAACTTCGACGAAGGCCAAGACTCTGGTCGGTTCCTTGACCTGACGAGCCGCGCCGGCGACCACAGCCGCTTCGATCGCCGCGTGGGCGTCAGCGCGAGCCTCCGCGGTACGCCCTTGGAATGCAGCAACGGCAGCCCGCTTGGTCCACGCCGTCGCACAGGACAAACGCCCGCCGAATTGCTCGGCACGCAACACGGCCGCATGCGCGGCGCGGCCGGCCTCGTCGTACCGGCCCGCCCAAATCGCCACGGCAGCAATGCGATTGTCAACCCAGACGAGATCGACTTCGCTGCCGTCGGCCGTCATGCCGTCGCGAACCGCACGAATCTGAGCATTGGCGGTCTCGAGGTCACCCACGTATGCCGAGATCACAGCTTCCACTGCTCGTGCACGCAGAAAGGTGGTGGCACCGCTGTGGGGATCCTCGAGTTGCACGGCCAGCCGCAACGCACCGCCGTCGACACCGTGTCCCCAGATGAACGTGGCGGTCACCCAGATCGCCAGTGCCTGACTGAGCAGCCCAGGCGCATCAAGCTCCTCGGCCAGCGAGATGGCACCCTGCGCATGTTCGATCGTCGCGCTCATCTGGTCGGCGATGGCAAGTGCCAAGGCCAACCGAAGCAGGCACACCAGCCTGAGCATGGGGACGTCGACAGCGTCGGCCGCTGCCCCCGATAGCGCTTCGATGGCCCCCGGTAGGTCGTCGTCATACGCCTGTACCGCGCCCAAGTGAGCCAGCGCCAAGGCGCGCAACAAAGCGGGTGGCCGTCCGTCGAGCACTGCTTGCAGATGCCTGCGCGCCGGCAGTATCGATCCCGACCGAAAATGCATTTCTGCACAACGGATTCGCCGCTGCGGGCTGTCGCCGCCGCGGTCGAGCACAGCATCGATCAACTCGGCTGCGGCGGCCTTCGCGCCACTCGCGGCCAGGGTCTCGGCAGCCGCGTCAATCTCGGCCAGGTCAGCCGCGCCAACGGTCGTCGCCGACAGCACGAGATGTCGCGCTCGGAGCCCGGGATCGGTGACCACGGCGGCCAGTGATCGGTGCACGGCGCGACGGCGGGCCGGAGCTGCGTTGGCAGCAACTCCACTGGCATACAACGGATGAGTGAATCGGATGTGGTGGCCGTCGAGGGCGATCATGCCCAGTTTCTCGCATACCTCGACGGCTGCGATGACCCGCGCAGCCGACAACCGCGTGACCGCGGCCAACTCTTCCGCAGTGGGCGAATCCAGTTGGGCACGGGCCAGTTCGAGCGCAAACATCGGATTGCCGCCCGACAAGCGGTGAACACGGAGCAGTGACGGACGCGCCAGCCCGCGGCCCCAACGGTGTGCGATCAGGTTGTGGGTGCCTTCCAGATCCCATGGCCCCACACGGAGACGTGCGATGGCCGAGGGATCCCGAAGGGTCAGCCAACGTGCGGCGTCAGCGCCATGAGGTTCGCCGAGCCTGACCGTGACCAGCAAGCCACCGCCCCCGACAGGCGTCTGGCGGTGGACCCGATCACCGCGCGACTGGAAGGCTCCAGCCACTGTGCGTCGTCGAGGGCCAGCAATACAGGCGATGTCGCACTCAGGTTCTCGATGGCCGCGCAGAATGCGGCAGCGATCGTCCGTTCGTCGATGTCGGGCGCACCCGCGGTCAGCGCGTCTTGCGCCCGGTCCAGCGCGCGACGCTGCTGGCTGGTCAGCTTCGCCAGAACCGCTTGGTCGATACCGCCAATCGAGTCGGCGACGGCTGCGTAGGCGTATTCGACCTCGGCCACCGATCCGTGCGCTGAGAGAACCGAAAACCCTTGATTCCTTGCGACCTCTAAGGCATGCAGAACCAAGGTGGTCTTGCCGATACCGGCTTCGCCTTCGACCATCAACGCCGCGGGACCCGGCCGGGCACGCGCCAGCAGATCCGCCACCGCCCGCATCTCCGGGCGAGGCACCGTCGTCGACACAGCCTCATCCTCGCACCGCAGCGGACTCCCACGAACCCCTTGCAGACAAGAAAAGCCACCCGAGTACGGGTGGCTTTTTTGTGGTCCCGGCTGGGATCGAACCAGCGACCTTCCGCGTGTGAGGCGGACGCTCTCCCCCTGAGCTACGAGACCGGGCGAACGAGGAGGAACAGTAGCACGCCCTCCGCGCTAAGCATCAATGCGCAGGCCGCTTTTCAGGCGAATCGCCGCGCTGACATGCAGAGTTGTGCTGTCTCACATGTCTCCGCTAATGTTCTGCAGGCACCGGGCGACGATCTCGCCCGAGGCACGCGGATGTAGCGCAGTTGGTAGCGCATCACCTTGCCAAGGTGAGGGTCGCGGGTTCGAATCCCGTCATCCGCTCGAGGGTGTCAAGTGGCATCAACCCCTTGCGGTGGAGTGGCCGAGTGGTGAGGCAACGGCCTGCAAAGCCGTGCACACGGGTTCGATTCCCGTCTCCACCTCCGTCCCAAGGCTCTAAGCGCGGTTAGCTCAGCGGGAGAGCGCTTCCCTGACACGGAAGAGGTCGCTGGTTCAATCCCAGTACCGCGCACCAGGCTCAACAGCGAAAACCCCTGCCGCCACGGTGTGACGACAGGGGTTTTTCCGTTCTGCGGCTAGCCCTTCTGGTTGGCCTTGAGCACCAGACCGACCAGCGCGGTGACGACGGTACCCAGCACTCCCCCGCCGACCAGACTGCCGGCCGCGTTCGCGAGGTCGAATCCACCAGCACTGCCGCTGGCGAGGATGCTGTTCAGGAGTCCGCCGCCAGCGAGGCCACCGAGCCCGCCGCTGATCAGACTTCCCAGCCCTCCCGGACTGGGAATCTTTGCCGAAGCATCGGCCGCCTTGCCCCCAAGTGCGCCCCCAAGAGCCCCTGCGATCAGCGATTCGAGCATGGTTTGCTCCTATTCCGACGGTGCGCCGCATTATTAGCTACGCCTGTAGCTCAGTTATAACGAAGATCACATTTGGCGACGCGGCGAATTCCCAGATCACTCGAACCACCGTGCGTCAACTAGGGGTTGACGCACGGTGAATCGTCAACCTAGAGTTGACGGTTATGGCCGATGCAACGCCCATACACCCAACCGTCCGCCTCGACGACCTGATCAATGCCATCACCGGCGTGCACGACAACCCCCTGGAGCGCCTGACAGACGCCGTGCTGGCCGCCGAACATCTCGGAGAGGTCGCCGACCACCTGATCGGCCATTTCGTCGACCAGGCTCGGCGCTCAGGCGCGTCCTGGACCGATATCGGCAAGTGCATGGGTGTCACCAAGCAGGCAGCCCAGAAGCGGTTCGTGCCGCGGCCCGAGACCGCCGCTCTCGATCCCTCCCAGGGTTTCGCGCGCTTCACCCCGCGAGCACGTAACGCGGTCGTGGCGGCTCAGAACGCCGCCCATCGTGCCCACCACACCGAGATCACCCCCGAGCATCTGATCCTGGGGCTCCTCAACGATCAGGACGCGCTGGCCACCGCACTGCTCAACGCGCAGCAGATCGACACGACGGATCTCGCAGCCGCCGTCACCGCGCCGGCGGGCGGCGCCGAATCACCGGCGCTGATCCCGTTCAGCGGCCCAGCACGCAAGGCTCTGGAGTTGACCTTTCGCACCGCGCTTCGCCTCGGCCACAACTACATCGGCACCGAGCACCTTCTGCTGGCGCTCCTGGAGGCAGAGGACGGCGACGGCCCGCTGCATCGCGCCGGCGTCGACCGGGACCGGGCAGAGGCCGACCTGAGCCACGCCTTGGCGGCGCTCACCGCAGACCGAGCTGCCCCCGACGCTGAAACCCCGCGCTGAGCGCGATTCCCGCCGCTCGGCGAACCCACCGACCCAAGGCTGCTGCACCCGCGATCCCGATGTGCCATCATGCCCAGAGGCAAACGAAGAGGACACGATGCAACGCTGGATTCTGGCCCTGGTCACCTCAGTCATCACCGCGCTGGCCGCGTTGATGACGCCGGCCGCGGGGTACGCCACGCCGACCACCACCCCGGAGGCTCCGATCGGGCGTCTGGGCGACACCCTGCGCATCTCCTACCACGACGAGGCATTCGGCCCCATCGTCGCCGACGTCACCGTGCATGACGTAGTGCCCAGCGAGATCCCGCCGGGCTGGGGTGCCAACGGTTCGCCGCGCTGGCGCAACCAGGGCGGGCCGTGGCGCGCCAACGTCACCGTTCACCCGATCTCGGTGCCCAACCCCTACATCATGGCTGCCTCGGTGACCTTCGACGGCATCACTCCCGGCGGCGACGCCTACGTGTCCAAGCACACCGATGACCCGACCACGCTGGACGCGGTGCTGACCAACGCGCCCGCGGGCTCCACCGTGGACGGCGGGGTCTACTGGGATGTCTACCGCGGCTTGGTCACCCACGTGGTGATGCTGTCGCGCAACACCGGCCTGCGCCTGGCGCAGTGGAATCTGTGAGTCAGTCGGCGGTCCAGCTTCGGCTCTCCTTCGTCGAGCCTCGCTAACCCCCGCTGCTCAACGCCAACAGTCGTGACGTGGCCCGCAGATACTTCTTGCGGTAGCCGCCGGCCAGCATCTCCGCGCTGAAAATGCCGTCCAGCTTGGTCCCGGATGCCACCACCGGGATACCCGCGTCGTACAGCCGGTCGGTGAGCGCCACAAGCCGCAGCGCCACGTTCTGATCCTCTATGGGGTGCGCCCCGGTGAGAAACACCGCGCTGACGCCCTCGATCAGGGTCAGATACCGCGACGGGTGCATGGTGGCCAGATGCGCGCAGAGCCCATCGAAGTCGTCCAGCGTGGCACCGGGCTGAGCCGCCGCGCGCTCAGCGATCTGCTGAGCCGACGGCGGCTCGGGTGCCGGCGGGAGATCCCGATGCCGATAGTCGGGTCCGTCGACCCGTACCGGAGTGAAGATGCTTGCCAGGGCACTGATCTCGCGCAAGAAATCCTGGACCGCAAAACGCCCCTCGCCAAGCTGGTCGGGCAGAGTGTTCGAGGTCGCGGCAATCGACACGCCACGCGCCACCAGTTCGGACAGCAGCCGCGACACCAACGTGGTGTTCCCGGGATCATCGAGCTCGAACTCATCGATACAGACCACGGTGTAGCCACCGAGCAACTCGATGCACTCGGTGAAGCCGAAGACCCCAGCCAGCTGAGTCAGCTCCATGAACGTCGCAAACGCCGTCTGGTGCGGCTGCGCCCCAGGAGCATCGGTGATCTCGCGATAGACCGAGGCCAACAGGTGAGTCTTGCCGACACCGAAACCACCGTCGAGGTAGATGCCCACACCCGGAAGGACCTCGCGGCGCCCCAACAGCCTGCGCCGCCCGGCACGCCGAGCCAGAGCCTGCGTGCAGAACGTGGTGCACGCGGCGACCGCGGCCGCCTGACTCGGTTGCGCCGGATCCGGCCGGTAGCTGCCGAAGCGGGCGCCGGCGAACGTCGGCGGGGGCTTGAGCTGCGCTATCAACCGTTCCGGGGAGACCGCCGGATGCCGGTCCACCAGGTGGGGAATCGACTCGGAGGCGGGATTAGACACGCACGAACTGTAGCCACATGATGCAATCGAGGTCATGTCCGACCTCAGCGCAGACCCCGGATTCACCCTGCTGGGCTCGACGTCCCCCGTCGATGACGTCGAGCTGGGCCGGCTTTACGCCTACCCCGAGGCGGCCGAAGCACGAGTGTGGCTGCGGGCCAATTTCATCGGCAGCATCGACGGCGGCGCGACTGTCGCCGGTACCTCCGGCGGGCTGGCCGGCCCCGGCGATCGGACCCTGTTCATGCTGCTGCGTGCACTGGCCGACGTCGTCGTGGTCGGCGCCGGAACAGTCCGGGTCGAGAACTACGGCGGCGCACGACTGAGCGTGGCGCAACGCCAGGGCCGCCGCGACCGTGGACAGTCCGAGGTGCCGCGATTGGCCATCGTGACGCAGTCCGGCCGATTGGACCGGGACATGCGCGTCTTCACCGACACCGAGACGACGCCGCTGGTGCTGACCTGCGCTGCGGCCGCCGAGGACACCCGCCGGCGACTGACCGGGCGGGCGGACGTGGTGGATTGCTCCGCAGATGACCCCGGTCGCGTCGATGCGGCGGTGCTGCTGAACGCCTTGGCCCATCGGGGCCACTACCGGGTGCTCACCGAAGGCGGGCCCACCCTGATGGGGTCCTTCATCGAACGCGAACTGCTTGACGAACTGTGCCTGACGATGGCGCCTTTCCTGGTCGGTGGGCTCGCCCGCCGCATCGCCACGGGTACGGGCGAGCTCAGGACCCCGCTGCGCTGCGCGCATCTGCTCGCCGACGAATCCGGCTACCTCTACGGCCGCTACGTCGCGGCCGGGCGCCTATAAGGTGACAGGCATGACCAGCTCTTCGAGGCTCGCCCGGATCGCGGCGGTGACGGCAGCGGCCGCCGTACTGACCGGGTCCGTGCCCCTGCTGGCCGGTTGCGCACCGGGGCTGGCCGCCAATCCGCGTTTCGCGACCAATTCCGGGGCCGGGGCCCAGGGGCAACCCGAATCCACCCCGGATCAGGCCGGTCCACCCCCGGTCGAGGTGCCCAAGAACGACCTGCCCTGGCACGAGTGCACGGCTCGGGTATTCGGAGACGCCGCCTTGCCGGCCACGCCCGGTGTTCGGCTGGACTGCGCGAGCTACGACGCCGACATCGACCCACTGGGCGGTGGCTCCAGCCCGATCAGCATCGGGGTGGTGCGGGCCCGATCGGTGCAGACCCCAGCAGATGCGGGCCCGGTGGTGTTCACCACCGGCTGGGACCTGCCGTCGTCACTGCAGCTGCCGATCTGGCTGTCGCGTGCCGGAGCGGACGTTCTCGCCAGCCACCCGATCGTCGCGGTGGACCGGCGGGGCCTCGGGATGTCCAGCCCGGTGGACTGCCGTGACCGCAGCCAGCGCGACACCATGTGGAACCAGGCGCAGTTCTCCCCCGGCGACGACCCGGTGGCCAGCCTGGCCACCGTCACGATGGAGGCCACCACCGACTGCACCGACTCCATCTCGCCCGGAGAATCCTCCTACGACAACACCCACGCCGCCACCGACCTCGAACGGCTGCGCAGCATCTGGGACATTCCGGCCCTGTCGCTGATCGGTATCGGCAACGGTGCACAGGTCGCGCTGGCGTACGCCGCGTCGCATCCGGGCAAGGTGGCCCGGCTGGCACTGGACTCCCCCATCCCCCTGGGCGCGGCCGCAGAATCCGCCGCCGAGGAGCGGGTTAAAGGCCAAGAGGCTGCGTTCGAAGCGTTCGCCGCCCAGTGCCTCGCGGTCAGCTGTGCACTTGGCCCCGACCCGAAGGCCGCCGTCGACGCGCTGCTGGGCGCGGCGCGCGCTGGGCATGGCCCCGGCGGCGCGTCGGTCGCCGCGGTCACCAACGCGATCGTCACTGCCCTGGGTTATCCCACCGGCGACCGCGTGAACACCACCAACGAATTGGCCAAGGCGCTGGCCTCGGCCAATTCCGGCGATACCAACCTGCTCAACAATCTGATCAACCGGGCCCAGGGCACGTCCGGAAGCGACGGCCGCTTCATCAATTACTGCGCCGATGCCCTCAACCGCGCCACCCCGGACCGAATCCGGGAACTGGTGGTCGCCTGGGGCAAGGAGTACCCGCAGTTCGGCGCCGTCGGAGCCCTCGACATGACGCAGTGTCTGAGCTGGCCCAGCAGCAGCACCCCCGAACCGCCGAAGGAACTCAAGATCGACGTCCTGCTGCTGGGGGTGCAAAACGATCCGATCGTCGGCGAGGAGGGCGTGGCCGCCACCGCGGCAGCCGTCATCAACGCGGGGGCGACCAGCAAGCGCGTGATGTGGCAGGGCATCGGCCACGGCGCTGCGGTGTACTCGTCGTGCACCCTGCCGCCGCTGATCGGCTACCTCGACAGCGGCAAACTGCCCGAGACCGACGTCTACTGCCCCGCCTGACACAGCCTGATCCGGACCACCGATCCCGGTCCGGGGTACGGTTCGCTGGTGACGGCAGCCGACTCCTTGATGCACCGGGCGAGCACCGCCCTGCTGGCCGCGTTCCGGCCACCCACGTCCCCGCCCAGCACCGCGACGGTCCTGCGTTCGGTGCTGTGGCCGGTGGCCATCATGTCGTTGATCCACCGCGCCATCGTGTTGCCGCTGAACGGCAACATCACCGATGACTTCAAGCCGGTGTACCGGGCGGTGCTGAACTTCCGTCAGGGCCTGGACATCTACAACGAGCACTTCGACTACGTCGACCCCCACTATCTGTATTCCCCCGGCGGCACCCTGCTGATGTCGCCGTTCGGGTATCTGCCCGAGACCCTGTCGCGGTACACGTTCATCGCCACCAACACGATCGCGATCGTGCTCGCCGCCTATCTGCTGCTGAGGATGTTCGGATTCGGACTGAGCTCGGTTGCGGCGCCCGCCCTGCTTGCAGCGATGTTCCTCACCGAAAGCGTGAGCAGCACACTGGTGTTCACCAACATCAACGGCGTGATCCTGCTGGCCGAAGTGTTGTTCCTACGCTGGGTGCTCGACGGCCGGGCCAGCCGCCAATGGTGGGCCGGTATCGCGATCGGCCTGACCGTGGTGGTCAAACCCGTCCTGATTCCGCTGCTGCTGCTGCCGCTGCTGAACCGGCAGTGGCGCCCGTTGGTGGGGGCGGTGGCCATGCCGGTGCTGTTCAACGTGGTCGCGTTCCCGCTGGCCAGCGACCCGACCAGCTACTTCACCCACACCGTTCCCTACATCATGGGAACGCGCGACTACTTCAACTCCTCGATCCTGGGCAACGGCGTGTTCTTCGGGCTGCCGTCGGGTCTCATCCTGTTCCTCCGGGTGCTGTTCACCGCACTGGCCGCCGTCAGCTTGTGGCTGCTCTACCGCTACTACCGCACCCGCGACGCGCGGTTCTGGCTGCTGACGTCCTCCGGTGTGCTGCTGACCGCGTCGTTTCTGGTCCTGTCGCTGGGCCAGGGCTACTACTCGATCGTGTTGTTCCCGTTCCTGATGACCGTGGTGCTGCCCAATTCGGTGCTGCGCAACTGGCCGGCGTGGCTGGGTGTCTACGGGTTCATGACCCTAGACAAGTGGCTGATCTTCCGCTGGATGAATGTCGGGCGGCCCCTGGACTACCTCAAGATCACCTACGGCTGGTCATTGCTGCTGATCGTGGTGTGCACGGTGTTGTGCTATCGCTACCTGGACGCCAAGGAGCAGGGCCGTCTGGACGAAGGCATCGATCCGGCGTGGCTGACGTCAGAACCGCCGAAAGCTACCGTGGAGGCATGACGTCTCCCAAGGTGTCCCTCACCGACGACCAGTGGCGCGCGAAGCTGACCCCGCAAGAGTTCGCGGTGCTGCGCCGCGCCGGTACCGAACCGCCCAATACCGGCGAATACACCGACACCACCACCGAGGGTGTCTACGAGTGCCGGGCGTGCGGCGCCGAATTGTTCCGCAGCACCGAGAAGTTCCACTCGCACTGCGGCTGGCCGTCGTTTTTCGACCCGGCCGACTCCGACGCGGTGATCCTGCGCACGGACAACTCACTGGGTATGGCTCGCACCGAGGTGCTGTGCGCGTCCTGCCACAGCCATCTCGGGCACGTGTTCACCGGCGAGGGCTACCCCACCCCAACCGACCAGCGCTACTGCATCAACTCGATTTGTCTGCGGCTGGTGCCGTCGACCTGACGACGCCGATCGTCTCGTCTGCCGGCGAGCAGGAATCTGACGACGGGACACGCCGATAGCGCGTTGCGGTTTTCCGGGTGGAGCGGCGCGTCGCCGTACTACGGCAGGGACGCCACCAGCTGCTCAACCTCGACCCGGGGGCCGGTGAAGAACGGCGTCTCCTCTCGGGCGTGCAGGCGGGCCTCGGTGTTACGCAGGTCGCGCATCAGGTCGACGATCCGGTCGAGTTCGGGCGCCTCGAACGCCAGGATCCACTCGTAGTCACCCAGCGCGAACGCAGGCACGGTGTTGGCCCGCACATCCTTGTACTCCCGGGCCGCCATCCCGTGCTCGGCCAGCATGCGGCGGCGGTCCTCTTCGGGAAGGACGTACCACTCCAGCGATCGCACGAACGGGTAAACGCAGACGTAGGCGCCTGCCGGCTCACCGGCGATGAATGCCGGGACGTGACTCCGGTTGAACTCGGCCGGCCGGTGCAGCGCAACGTTGCTCCACACCGGCTTACAGGCCCGGCCCAGCGCGGTACGCCGGAACCCGGCATAGGTGGCCTGCAGGTCCTCGATGCGCTCGGCGTGGGTCCAGATCATGAAGTCGGCATCGGCGCGCAGGCCGGCGACGTCGTACACCCCGCGGACCACGACGCCACGCTCTTCCTGCTGTTTCAGGTAGGTGGCGGCTTGGTCGGCGACCGCCTCACGAGTCTCGGTCCCCTCGTCGAGCACTCCGGGACGAACCGAGAACACAGAGAACATCACGTAACGGAGGGTTGAGTTCAGCTTGTCGTAGTCGAGGTGCGCCATGGCCCCTATGCTGCCACGACGCGTCCGGCGTTCTCTACGGCGCCGGGGTGGCGCGGATCACGGCTGCGGCGGCCCGATCGGCCGCGGCGATGCAGGCCGGAACTCCGATGCCGTCGAGATAGTTTCCGGCCACGGCGATGGTCGGCGGCAGCGCGGCGCGCAGCCCGCTGACCAGCCCCGCGTGGCCGGACCGATATTGGGGCATCGCCGCAGGCCAGCGCTGCACACGCACATCGATTGGGTCCACCGTGACCCCGAAGACGGCCTCCAGGTCCCGCACCGACCACGCCACCAGCTCGGCGTCGGAGGCACTGGTGCGCGAGTCACCGAACCGGCCGAAGGACAATCGCAGCACCTCTACCCGCCCGCCGTAACCCCGATCGCCCCACTTGCGCGACGTCAGGGTGATCGCCTTGGTGTGCAGCCGTTCCCCGGTGGCGACCAGAACCCCGGAGTTGGCCGGGAAGGCTGCGCCCGCCGGCACGGCCATCGCCACCACCACCGACGAGGCGTTGCCGATCCGGCTGGCCGCCGCCGCGGCACGCGGCGCGAAGCCGGTGGCGAGCCGGGCCAGCACGGGGGCGGGTACGGCCACCACCACCCGGTCGGCGCGGTGGTGTCCGCCTCCGGCGTCCCGGAGCAGCCAGCCGTCACCGAGGGGATCGATCTGGGTTACCGCCGACTGCACCCAGCGCAGCCCGGCACTGCGCACCAGCGCGTTGACCAACACCTGATATCCCCCGGTGATGGCGCCGAACACCGGCGCCCCGGTAGAGGTGGGCAATGCCCGTCGTACCGCTTCGGTCAGGCTGGCGGCGCCCTCATCGAGCAGGGCTGCCAGGCCCGGGACAGCCGAACGCAGTCCAACGGTCGCCGCCGACCCGGCGTACACGCCGCCGATGAGGGGGTCCACCGAGCAGGCGACCACCTGTTCACCGAACCGGTCGGCCACCAATGCACCCAGCGCCGGATCACTACCCGGCTCGAATACCAGCGGGCGGTTGGGTTCACCGGCGATGCGGGCAAGGGTCGTGGCGTCGACCAGCCCGGTCATCGATTCGGCTGACGAGGGAATCCCGCTCAGGGTGTCCGGCGGGAGCGGGTGCAGCAACCGACGGCTGTACAGCAGTGGCCGCACCCCGGTGGTACTGCGCTGCCGATCGGCCAGCCCGAGTTCAGCAAGTAGGGCGGGAACCTCGGGCCGGCGGGCGATGAATGCCTCGGCGCCCACGTCCACGCTCATGCCACCGAGGGCCTCGGTGCGCAGCAGGCCGCCCAGGCGGTCGGCAGGATCGAAGACCGTGATGTCGGCGGAGTCGCCGAGTGTCGCACGCAGTCGGTGGGCGGCGGCAAGACCGGAGATGCCGCCCCCGACAACGCAGTACGACGTGGTCACAATGAATGGACCAGCGATACCAGGTCGGTCAGCAGTTCGGGATCCGACTGCGGCAGCACGCCGTGTCCGAGGTTGAACACGTGCCCCGCCGCTCCGGCGTCGACGGCGGCGCGGCCGTCTTCGACCACGGCGCGGGCCGCCCGCTCGACCACCGGCCAGCCCGCCAGCAGCACCGCCGGATCCAGGTTGCCCTGGAGGGCGGTTCCGGCGCCGACGCGGGCGGCGGCATCCGTCAGGGACGTGCGCCAGTCCACACCGACCATCGTCGCCGGGGCGGGGCGCATGACGTCGGCCATGGCGCCCAGCAACTCGCCGGTCTGCACCCCGAAGTGCGTCATGGGCACCTGCCGGTCGGCGAGGGTGGCAAACACCCGAGCGCTGTGCGGCGCCACGAAACGCCGGTAATCGGCCAGACACAACGCGCCGGCCCAGGAGTCGAACAATTGGATGGCGTCCACGCCGTGGTCAAGCTGCACGGTCAGAAAGGCGATGGTCAGGTCGGTGAGGCGGGTCATCAGCTCATGCCAGCTGTCCGGATCCGCCCGCATCATGGCCTTGGTGCGGGCATGAGTCCGGCTGGGCCCGCCCTCGACCAGATAAGAGGCCAGCGTGAACGGCGCACCGGCGAAGCCGATCAATGGCACCTCGCCCAGCGCGCCAACCAGCAACGACACCGCCTCGGCGACGGCCGTCACCGCCTGGGGGTCCAGCGGCCGCAGCGCAGCGACGTCGGCCGAGGTGCGTACCGGTTCAGCGATCACCGGCCCCACGTCGGGAACGATGTCCAGGTCCACCCCGGCGCCGCGCAGCGGTACCACGATGTCGGAGAACAGGATCGCGGCGTCGACACGATGGCGCCGTACCGGCTGCAGGGTGATCTCACAGACCAGTTCGGGTTCGAAGCAGGCCGCCAGCATGCTGTGCTGTGCCCGCAACGCGCGGTATTCGGGCAAAGAGCGGCCGGCCTGGCGCATGAACCAGACCGGGACCCGGCTGGGTTTCCGGCCGGCAATCGCGGTCAGGTACGGGGAATCAGGCAGTTCACGACGCGCACTCATCGCGGTCAATGCTGCCACGCCGCGCGGCCTCAGGACGAACCGTGCCGTTTCCTGCGGCGGTCCGGCTTGCCCAACTCCGAACGGTGCCCGGTTCGGCGCGCCTGTCTGCGCCGGCCGGCGCTGGGGGTTAGCGTGAGATTCGGTGACCCGCGTCGCGGCGGTGCGCAACATCAACCTGGGTGTCGGCCGTTGAAGACGCGGCGCACAGCTAGCAGTTAAGGAGCGGCACCCGTGACATCAGCCGAGCCTGCCCCCTTCCGGGAAGCGGTGGCAACGATGCACGCCGCGACGGTGCGGTCCGAGATCGAACTGGGCCCGATCCGCCCTCCCCAGCGCCTGGCTCCGTACAGCTATGCGCTCGGCGCCGAAGTCAAGCATCCCGAGACCGAGATCATTCCGGAAGATTCCGACGGCGATGCGTTCGGACGGCTGATCCTGCTGTACGACCCGGAAGGCACCGACGCCTGGGACGGCACCATGCGCATGGTGGCCTTCATCCAGGCAGATCTGGATCCGCACGAGGCGATCGACCCCCTGCTGCCGGAGGTGGCCTGGAGTTGGCTGGTCGAGGCGCTCGGTGCCCGCACTGAGCACGTCACCGCGCTGGGCGGGACAGTCACCGCCACCACCTCGGTGCGCTACGGCGACATCTCCGGCCCGCCGCGGGGGCACCAGTTGGAGCTTCGCGCATCGTGGACGGCGACCACACCGGAGCTGGGCAGCCATGTCCAGGCATTCTGCGAAGTCCTCGAACACGCCGCGGGCCTCCCGCCGGTCGGGATCACGGACCTGAGTTCGCGAACCCGCGTCTGAGATGTCCGAGCACCACACCGAACCGGCCACCGACGAGCCCGCGCCGACACCGCTGTCCCATCCTGCCGAGGGAGTGCCGGACGTGTCGGTCACCCGCTCGCAGATCGCCGCCGCCGCCGACCTACTGGCCGGTGGCCGCGGCCCATTCGCGGTGGACGCCGAGCGTGCCTCGGGCTTCCGCTACTCCAATCGGGCCTACCTGATCCAGATCCGGCGTGCCGGCGCCGGCACGGTGCTGATCGATCCGGTGGGAGCGGGAGAGGATCCGGCGGCCCTGCTGCGCCCAGTCGCCGAAGTCCTCGACGACGACGAGTGGATTCTGCACGCCGCCGACCAAGACCTGGCCTGCCTGGCCGAGGTCGGGATGTGGCCCAAGGCGTTGTACGACACCGAACTTGCCGGGCGACTGGCCGGCTACGAGCGGGTCAACCTGGCCGCCATGGTGCAACGACTGTTGGGGCTGGGACTGGACAAAGGACACGGGGCCGCCGACTGGTCCAAGCGGCCGCTGCCCGCCGACTGGTTGAACTATGCGGCACTGGACGTCGAGGTGCTCATCGAACTCCGTCACGCGATCGCCGACGTGCTGGCCGAGCAGGGCAAAACCGACTGGGCAGCACAGGAATTCAACCACCTTCGGGTCACCGACTACGCGACGACCACGCGTCGAGACCGCTGGCGGCGCACATCGGGCATCCACAAGGTCCGCGATCAGCGCGGCCTGGCCGCGGTTCGAGAGCTGTGGACCGTTCGTGACCAGATCGCGGCGCGACGTGACATCGCGCCCGGACGCATCCTGCCCGACTCGGCGATCATCGCCGCGGCCGTCGCCAACCCCAGCACCGCCGAGGAATTGCTCGCCCTGCCGGTCTTCGGCGGGCCCAGGCAACGTCGAAGCGCGGCCACCTGGCTGGCGGCGCTGGCCGCGGCCCGCGATAACCCCGAGCCGCTCGACGCAGCAGAATCCAGCAGCGGCCCACCGCCCCCGTCGCGCTGGGCGCGACGTAAACCCGAAGCGGCGGCCCGGCTGGAAGCGGCGCGCGCCGCACTGGGCGCGGTGTCTGAGCAGGTGCAGGTGCCGACCGAGAATCTGCTCATCCCCGACCTGGTGCGCAGGCTGTGCTGGGACTGGAAACCCCCGACATCGGACACCGCGGTGGCGATCGAGGAGTTCTTGGCCGCCGGTGGTGCCCGGCCATGGCAACGCCAGCTGACCGTGCCGGTGCTGGCACAGGCCCTCGGCAACGCCTGACCGGGGCGTTCTCGCGCACCGACGCTTCGCGCCGCTGTTGCTAGACTGCCCGGGGAGCAGCCGCCTGCCGAAGGGCCGGCCCGTGCTTCTGACGTCACTCACACCGTGGACGCGAACCGTCAAGGACTTTCCCATGGTCGATTTCCTTGGAGGACTTCGTGTCACCAGCTTTTCGCCGGGTCGTCTACGTCATCAGCTACGAGCTCGTTGCCATCATGCTGACCACCGTGGGTCTGGCCGTCCTGGGCTTCGGCGGCACCAGTTCAGGTGCCGTGGCGGTGGCGGCATCGACAGTGGCGGTGGTGTGGAACTACCTCTGGACCACCGCATTCGAGGCATGGGAGCGCCGGCAACAATCCCAGACCCGCACCGTGGCGCGCCGGGTCACCCACGCAGTCGGGTTCGAAGGCGGCCTGGTGGTGCTGCTGCTGCCGATTGTGGCCGCGATTCTCAAGGTGTCCCTGCTGCAGGCGTTGAGTCTCGAACTGGGACTGCTGGCGTTCTTCCTGGTCTACACGTTCGCGTTCGCGTGGGTGTTCGACATGATCTGGCCGCCCATTCGAACGCGACGCTAGTCAAGCCGCTCGGTGACCTCGTCGACGCAAGATGAGGCGCCCATCGCCGCCACCCAACCGGTGATCTGGCGGGCCACATCCTGTGCGGTCAGGCCGATCTCGGCGAGCAATTCCCCACGTGAGGCGTGGTCGTAGAAACGTTGCGGCACGCCGACGTCGCGGCAGGGCAGGTCTACCTCGGCGCGCCGCAACGCCGCCGAGACAGCCGAGCCGATCCCCCCGGCGACACCGTTGTCCTCGCAGGTGACCACCAACTTGTGCGCGGTGGCCATCTCAACGAGCACGTCGGGCACGGGCAACACCCAGCGCGGGTCTATCACCGTCACCCCGATGCCCTGGTTGTGCAGCCGGTCAGCCACCGCCAGCGCCATCGGCGCGAACGCCCCGACCGCGACCAGCAGAACATCTTGGGGCAGGCCATCTGCCGGGACCGCGAGCACGTCCACGCCCGACCGGCGTTCGATGGCCGGAATGTCTTCGCCCACATCGCCCTTCGGGAAACGCAACGCCGTCGGCCCGTCCCCCACGTCGAGCGCTTCACCGAGCTCTTCGCACAGCCGGACGCCATCGCGGGGCGCCGCAACCCGGATGCCGGGCACGATCCCCAGGATGGACAGGTCCCACATGCCGTTGTGACTCGCACCGTCGGGCCCGGTGATCCCGGACCGGTCCAACACCAGCGTGACCGGCAGCTGGTGCAGCGCGACATCCATCACGAGTTGGTCGAAGGCACGGTTGAGGAATGTCGAGTAGACGGCCACCACCGGGTGCAGGCCGCCCATCGCCAATCCCGCCGCCGAGGTGAGCGCATGCTGCTCGGCGATCCCGACGTCAAACATCCGATCCGGGAAACGCTGCCCGAACGCCGCAAGGCCGGTGGGGCCGGGCATCGCGGCGGTGATCGCCACGACATCCCGGCGTTTGATGCCGAATTCGATGAGCGCATCGGAGAACACCGCGGTCCAGCCACGGCCGGAGGTCTCGGTGGCATAACCGGTCAGCGGGTCGATCACGCCGCACGCGTGCATCTGCTCGGCCTCGTCGTTCTCCGCCGGCGCGTAGCCTTTGCCCTTGCGGGTGACCACGTGCACGATCACCGGGCCACCGAAGCCACGCGCGCGGCGCAGCGCCGATTCCACCGCGGCCTCATCATGGCCGTCGATCGGCCCGAGGTACTTCAGGCCCAGGTCGGTGAAGAGCGCCTGCGGCGCCAACGCGTCCTTGAGGCCCGCCTTGAAGCTGTGGATCACCTGGTAGCCGATCTCGCCGACGACCGGCACGCCCCGCACGGCGGCGCGGCCCTTCTCCAGGAGCCGCTCATAGGCGGGCTGCAGCCGCAGCGCGGCCAGATGGTCGGCGAAACCGCCGATGGTGGGCGCGTAGCTGCGGCCGTTGTCGTTGACCACGATCACCACCGGGCGATTGCCCGCGGCAATGTTGTTCAGGGCCTCCCAGCACATACCTCCGGTCAGTGCGCCGTCGCCCACAACGGCCACCACGTGCCGGTTGCGGTGCCCGGTCAACTCGAAGGCTTTGGCCAACCCGTCGGCATAGGACAGTGCCGAACTGGCGTGACTGGACTCCACCCAGTCGTGCTCACTCTCGGCTCGCGAGGGGTAGCCCGACAGCCCGCCCTTCTTGCGCAGGGTGTCGAAGTCGGGAGCACGCCCGGTCAACATCTTGTGCACGTAGGCCTGATGCCCGGTGTCGAAGATGATCGGGTCGTGTGGCGAGTCGAACACCCGGTGCAGCGCCAGGGTCAGCTCCACCACACCCAGATTGGGCCCCAAATGCCCACCGGTCGCGGCGACTTTGTGGATCAGGAACTCACGGATCTCCGCCGCAAGATCGGTCAGCTGCGCCTGCGAGAGGTGCTGCAGATCGGCGGGGCCGCGGATCCCTTCAAGCATCCGGCCAGTCTACGCATCGCGGCGGGCAGCCACCGTATGGTCGTCCTATGCATGCCGCAGATATCGCCGAGGAATTCCCCGTGGTGTCGATCGACTCTGATGCTTTGGACGCGGCCCGGCTGCTGGCCGAGCATCGACTGCCGGGGCTGGTGGTGACCGATACCGCAGGCAAGCCCTATGCGGTGTTGCCCGCATCACAGGTGGTGCGTTTCATCGTGCCGAGCTACGTCCAGGACGACCCGGCACTGGCCGGCGTGCTCAGCGAAACGATGGCAGACCGTGCCGCCGAGAAGCTCGGCGGCAAAGCTGTGCGCGACGTGTTGCCCGAGCACCTGCAGGACGTTCCGGCCGCCGATGCCAATGAGACCATCATCGAGGTGGCCGCTACCATGGCCAGAATGCGTAGCCCCCTTATCGCCGTGGTCAAAGACGGTGAACTGCATGGAGTCATCACCGCGTCGCGGTTGCTGGCTGCCGCATTGAAGGTCTGATACCGCGGATGGCGTATATCGCGGTCACGGTGTTCCTGATCGCGTATGCGTTTATCGCCGCCGATCGCATCAACAAGACCCTAGTAGCGCTCACCGGCGCCGCAGCTGTGGTGATACTGCCGGTGATCTCCTCGGACGACATCTTCTACTCCCGCGAGACCGGGATCGACTGGGATGTCATCTTCCTGCTGCTGGGCATGATGATCATCGTCAGCGTGCTGCGCCAGACCGGTGTCTTCGAATACATCGCGATCTGGGCCGCCAAGCGCGCCAAAGGCTCGCCGCTGCGGATCATGATCCTGCTGGTTCTGGTAACCGCGGTGGCGTCGGCGCTGCTGGACAACGTCACCACGGTGTTGTTGATCGCCCCAGTCACGCTGCTGGTCTGCGACCGTCTTGAGATCAGCGCCGCGCCGTTTCTCATGGCAGAGGTGTTCGCCTCCAACATCGGTGGCGCCGCGACCCTGGTCGGCGACCCGCCCAACATCATCATCGCCAGCCGGGCGGGCTTGTCGTTCAACTCCTTTCTGCTGCATCTGGCCCCGATCGTCGCCATCGTCATCGTCGTGTTCGTCGCGATGCTGCCCCGGCTGTTTCCCGGGTCGTTCACGGTCGAGCCCGAGCGGGTCGCGGATGTGATGGCGTTGGAAGAGGGTGAGGCGATCCGGGACCGCGGCCTGCTGATCAAGTGCGGTCTGGTCCTCGCCGCGGTGTTCGCGGCGTTCATCGGACACTCGGCGCTGCACCTGGAGCCCTCGGTGGTGGCGCTGCTGGGTGCCGGCGTGCTGATCGTGATCTCGCGCCTGGAACGGTCGGACTACCTGTCAGGCGTCGAGTGGGAGACGCTGCTGTTCTTCGCTGGGTTGTTCGTGATGGTCGGCGCCCTGGTGGATACCGGTGCGATCGCCGCCCTGGCCAGGACCGCCACCGAGCTGACCGGAGGCAATGCGCTGCTGACCACGCTGGGGATCCTGGGGGTGTCCGCGCCGGTGTCGGGGATCATCGACAATATCCCCTACGTCGCGACCATGACGCCCATCGTGGCCGAGCTGAGCACCACCATCCCCAGCGACGTGCATCCCGATTCCCTGTGGTGGGCGCTGGCGCTGGGCGCTGACTTCGGAGGCAACCTGACCGCGGTCGGCGCCAGCGCCAATGTGGTGATGCTGGGAATCGCTCGCCGGTCAGGCAATCCCATCTCGTTCTGGGAGTTCACCCGCAAGGGCATTGTGGTCACCGTTGTTTCGGTGGCGCTGTCTGCGGTGTACCTGTGGCTGCGCTACTTCGTGTTCGGCTGACCACCGCCCCAGTCAGCCGCGCGTCAGCAGCGCCACACACTCCACGTGATGGGTGAGCGGAAACGCGTCGAACACCCGGATCTGCTCAACGCTGTAGCCGTGTCCGCGATACAGGCCGATATCACGGGCAAAAGCCGCTGCCTCACAACCGATGTGCACCACCCGCGGTACCCCGGCACCGGCCAGCAGGTCGATCACCTCGCGGCCGGCACCGGCGCGCGGCGGGTCGAGCACGGCAACGTCGGCCACGGTGCGCTCCCCGCCCAACGCGCGGCGCACCGAGTCGGTACGCACCGTGACCTGAGGCAGGTCGGCCAGCGCTACCCGGGCGGCACCGGTGGCCGCTCGGGAGGTGTCCACACTGAGCACGCGGCCGGACTCGCCCACCGGTTCGGCCAGCGCCGCGGCGAAGATCCCGGCCCCGCCGTACAGATCCCAGGCCGTACCGCCGGGGGCGGGCTGCGCCCACTGCGCGATCAGCGCGCTGTAGAGCGCCGCTGCGCGCCGGTGCGCCTGCCAGAAGGAGGTCACCGGGATCTGCCAGCGGCGCCGGCCCACCCACTGCGTCGCGTGGTAATCCCCCTCGATCACCTCTGGGCGGTGCTCACGGCCGGTGCTCACCACGTGGCGGACGCCGTCGTCGTCGGCGACCACGTGCACGTGGTCGCCGGGCCGCCAGGTCCGCTCGGCCAGTCCCTTGGTCATTCCCGCCGGCAGCTGCCCACAATGCAGGTCGGTGACCAACTCCTCGCTGTGATAGCGATGAAATCCGGCCCGGCCGTCGGCGCCCACCTCCAGGCGCACTCGGCTGCGCCAGCCCGTCGGGCCTTCATCGCTGAGCGCCTCGGCCTCGCCCCGCCAGTCGTGACCACCGAGCCGGGCCAGCTGATTGGCGACCACATCGCCCTTGAGTGCCCGCGCCGTGGCCGGGTCGACGAAGGCCAGGTCGCAGCAGCCTGCACCGTCGACTCCGGCAATCGGGCACAACGAGTCGATCCGGCCCGGTGCCGGTTCGAGCACCTCGACGCATTCGCCGTGCCAGTAGGACCCTCGCTCGGCAGTGATGCGTACCCGCACGCGTTCACCCGGCAGGGAGTACCGCACGAAGACGACCCGCCCATCGTGCCGGGCCACGCAGCTGCCGCCGTTGGCCGGCGCCTCGGTGACCAGCGTCAGCTCTTGATCGATCACTGCTTTAGAAGCCTCTCCGGGTATCGCCGGGTGCATGGTGTGGTTCCAGGACCTTGCGCCGCTCCGAGGAGTTCAGCTGCCAGGGCACCGAGGTGACCATGACCTGCGGCATGAACAAGAGCCGGGTCTTGAGCCGCAGCGCACTCTGGTTGTGCAGCAGCTGTTCCCACCAGTGACCCACGACGTATTCGGGAATGTAGACAGTCACCACCGTCCGCGGCGACTCCTTACTGATGCGTTTGACGTACTCGAGTACCGGTCGGGTGACTTCCCGGTACGGCGAGGCGATCACCTTGAGTGGAACGGTGACGTCGCTATCCTCCCACTCACGGACCAACGCTCGAGTCTCGGTGTCATCGACGCTGACGGTGATGGCCTCCAGAGAGTCTGGGCGGGTTGCGCGCGCGTAGGCCAGCGCGCGGCGGGTCGGCAGGTGGAGCTTGGAGACCAGGACCAGGGCGTGGGTACGGCTGGGCAGTACCGCCTGGTCCTCTTGAGCGGCCGTCTGCGCCGCCAGCTCCAGATTGACTGCGTCGTAGTGCCGACGAATCAGCTTCATCAGCCCGAACAACACCGCCATCGCCATGATCGCGATCCATGCGCCCGCCACGAACTTGGTGGCGATCACCACGATCAACACCGCCCCGGTAGCGACGAATCCGATGGTGTTGACCACCCGGGACCGCATCATCTGGACACGTTTCGCACGGTCGGTTTCAGTGCGCAGCAACCGATTCCAGTGTCGCACCATGCCGATCTGGCTCAGCGTGAAGGAGACGAACACACCGACGATGTAGAGCTGGATCAGCGCGGTGACCTCAGCGCCGAACGCCACGATGAACGCGATGGCCACCACCGCCAGGAACACGATGCCGTTGGAGAACGCCAGCCGGTCACCTCGGGTGTGCAGCTGGCGCGGCAGGTAGGAGTCCTGCGCCAGGATCGACCCCAGCACCGGAAAACCGTTGAACGCGGTGTTGGCGGCCAGGGCCAAGATCAGCGCGGTCACCCCGGCGATAATCCACAGCCCGGGCGGAAAGCCCCGGAAGACCGTTTCGGCCAGCTGCGCCAGCAACGTCTTCTGGTCGTAGTCCGCTGGAGCCCCGATCAGCTGCTCGTGCGGGCGCGCGGCGATCTTCACGCCGGTCTCGCTGGCCAGCACGATGATGCCCATCATCATGGTCACCGCGATCGCACCCAACATCAGCAAGGTGGTGGCGGCGTTACGCGACTTCGGCTTGCGAAAAGCTGGGACACCATTGCTGATCGCCTCGACCCCGGTCAGCGCCGCGCAGCCCGAGGAGAACGACTTGGCCACCAGGAACACCAGTGCGACCCCCACAAACTCGCCCTCGGTGGAGTCGATTTTGTAGGCGGCCGACTCCGCCTGCAATGGGTGACCCATCACGAAGATCTGGAACAGCCCCCACCCGAGCATGCCGAAGATCCCGATCATAAACGCATACGTGGGGAAAGCGAAGGCAGTGCCGGACTCGCGGATACCCCGCAGGTTGGCCGCCGCCACCACGATCACGGTCCCCACCGCGAACACAACCTTGTGCTCGGCGATGAACGGGATGGCCGAGCCGATGTTGGCAATCCCCGACGAGATCGAGACCGCAACGGTCAGAACATAATCCACCATCAGGGCGCTGGCCACGGTCAGGCCCGCAGTGGGACCCAAGTTGGTGGTGACCACCTCATAGTCACCACCGCCGGAGGGGTAGGCGTGCACGTTCTGGCGGTAGGAGGCCACCACCGTGATGAACACGAACGCCACCGCCAGACCTACCCACGGCGTCAACCGGTAGGCAGCAAGGCCCGCAACCGACAACACGAGAAAGATCTCTTCGGGCCCGTAGGCAACCGAGGACAGCGCGTCGGAGGCGAACACCGGCAGCGCGATGCGCTTGGGCAGCAGCGTGTGGCTGAGCCGATCGCTGCGAAATGGGCGGCCCAGAAGGAGTCGCCGAGCAGCGGTGGAAATCTTCGACACGAGAGCCAAGGGTAAGCCAGCCGGGGCTTGGCGGTAGCGTTCACCGCATACGGGCACTACTCCAGTCGAAAGCCAGCCGGAACCGGCCGAAAGGACCTTGCACGTGCGGGTAGTTGTGATGGGATGCGGCCGGGTGGGCGCCTCGGTCGCCGATGGACTGTCCCGGATCGGCCACGAGGTTGCGATCATCGACCGAGACAGCTCCGCGTTCAACCGGCTCAGTCCGGAATTCAACGGTGAGCGAATCCTCGGCATGGGCTTTGACCGCGATGTCCTGCTGCGCGCGGGCATCGAGGAGGCCGCCGCATTCGCTGCCGTGTCCTCCGGTGACAACTCCAACATCATCGCGGCGCGTCTGGCCCGTGAGACGTTCGGCGTGTCACGGGTGGTGGCCCGCATCTATGACGCCAAGCGGGCCGCGGTCTACGAGCGCTTGGGCATTCCGACCATCGCCACGGTGCCCTGGACCACCGACCGGCTGCTCGACGCGCTGACTCGGGAGAGCGAGACCACCAAGTGGCGTGACCCGACCGGAACCGTGGCCGTCGCCGAGGTCGTGCTGCATGAGGACTGGATCGGGCGTCCCGTCACCGATCTGGAGGCGGCGACCAATGCCCGGGTGGCGTTCCTGATCCGCTTCGGGATCGGTGTACTGCCCGAGCCCAAGACGGTGATCCAAGCCAGCGACCAGGTGTATGTCGTCGCGGTCTCGGGCCGAGTGGCCGAGGCCATCGCGATCGCAGCCCTGCCGCCCAGCGAAGACCTGGACAAATGAAGGTCGCGATAGCCGGGGCGGGCGCCGTAGGCCGTTCGATCGCACGTGAACTGATCGACAGCGAGCACCAGGTGACGCTGATCGAGCGCAATCCCGAGCACGTCGTCATCGAAGACATCGCCGACGCGGACTGGCATCTGGGCGATGCCTGCGAGCTGAGCCTGCTGGAGGCAGTGCACCTGGAGTCCTTCGACGTGGTGATCGCCGCGACCGGCGACGACAAGGCCAACGTGGTGCTGTCGCTGCTGGCCAAGACCGAATTCGCGGTACCTCGGGTGGTGGCCCGCGTGAATGACCCCCGCAACGAGTGGTTGTTCACCGACGCCTGGGGCGTGGATGTCGCGGTGTCTACCCCACGCATGCTGGCCTCCTTGGTCGAGGAAGCCGTCGCGGTCGGAGACCTGGTACGGCTCATGGAGTTCCGCAAAGGACAGGCGAATCTGCTGGAGATCACGCTGCCGGACGACACGCCGTGGGGCGGCAAGCCGGTGCGCAAGCTGACCTTGCCCCGCGACGCCGCGCTGGTCACCATCCTGCGCGGGACGCGCGTGATCGTGCCGCACGACGACGAGCCACTCGAAGGTGGCGACGAGTTGCTGTTCGTGGCCTCCGACGGCGTCGAGGCCGAGCTGCGCGCGCTGCTGTTACCGGCCCACTGACCGAGGTTCGGCCTGCGGCTGCTCCGCGGCAGGCTCGGCATCCAGGGCGCGCTGGACATATTTGACCGCCAGATAGGTGGCCACTGCGGCCACCGCCGTCAACGGCCAGCCCATAGCGATGCGGGCCACTCCCAGCCAGCCGGTCTGATCGGCGTCATAGAGCAGCCGCTGCACCACGAAGCGGGCGCCGAACACCACAACCCACGTGAGCGTCGCGAGATCGTAGGCATAGACCGCCGAGCGCAACGCGCGCCAGGACTGAGGCTGGCCGCTGGCCCACGACCAGATGTAACCGACCACTGGCCGGCGGATCACGATCGATGTAGCGAACACCACCGCCCACACCAGCGACGTCCAGATCCCCAGCAGGAAGTACGCCTTGGAATCGCCCATCCGATAGGCGATGACGGCGCAGACCGCGACCCCGAAGAATCCGGATACCGCTGGCTGGGTGGACTGCCGGCGGAACAGCCGCCACGCCAGCACCGCCGCCGCCACACCCAAGGCCGCCAGGACCGCGACGCGCAGTCCGAAAAAATTGGAGGTTGGGACGAACACCACGATCGGCAAAGAGGAGTAGACCAAGCCGGAGACCCCGCCGATCTGCTCCAGGAGGCGCTGCGGGCCCTGGGCCCCCTCGGCGCTGTAGTCCTCACTCATCGCCGCACGGGCCCGACAACAGGTCCCGTCACTGCTGAATTTCGTAGTGGGGGTTATAGATGGCCTTGCTGCCGCTTTCGAGCTTGCCCATTCGGCCGTGCACCCGCAGGGTGCGGCCAGAGTCGATACCGGGAATACGGCGCTGGCCCAGCCAGACCAGCGTCACCGTGTCGGTGCCGTCGAACAGCTCGGCGCGGACACCTCCCACGCAGCCCTTGGCGTTGGCTTCGACACTGCGCAACACCCCGACCATGGTGACCTCTTGGCCACGCTGGCAGTCGATCGCTCGTTGCGCGCCGGTACTGAGCGCCTCGTCGGACAACTCCTCGCAGTCACGCAGCTCGGGATCTTCCGTCAATCGCCGAGTCAGCCGCCGCAGGTACCCTTCCGGAGCAGCCATGCCCTCTCCCTTAATCGTGTGCGCACGCTACGGTAGACCTGTTGTTTACCTAATGCCACACGACCGGCCTGTCGCGTGGCGGACAACACCAAACACGATCAAGAGGTGGCATGGTGCTGCGCGGTGTGACGGCCGTTGTTCTGCCGGGCACCGGGTCCGACGACGACTACATCCGCCGGGCATTCCTGCTCCCGTTGCAGCAGGTGGGTGCCGAATTGGTCACGCACCGCCCGCAGCCTGGCCGGCTCATTCAGGGTTATCTGGACGCTCTGGACGCCGCGGCGACGCGGTCGGGACCGATCCTTGTCGGCGGCGTTTCGATCGGCGCCGCGGTGGCCGCCGCGTGGGCGCTGCAGCGTCCCGAGCGAGTGGTCGGAGTACTGGCCGCGTTGCCGGCGTGGACCGGAATCCCTGACGACGCACCGGCCGCTCAGGCTGCGCATTATAGCGCCGGGCAGTTGCGCAACGACGGCTTGGCCGCGGTGGTGACGCAGATGCGGGCGTCGAGCCCGGCGTGGCTCGGCGACGAATTGACCCGATCCTGGACCGCGCAGTGGCCACAACTGCCCGACGCGCTCGAAGAAGCGGCCGGCTACGTCGCACCGACACACGCCGAGTTGGCCTCGCTACCGGTGCCGATGGGCGTCACCGCAGCGGTCGACGATGCGGTCCATCCACTGCAGACCGCCTCCGACTGGGCGGCCACGGCCCCTCATGCAGCGCTGTGCACGGTGACCCTGGAGCAGATCGGCGCCGATCCGACTGCGTTGGGCAACGCCTGCGTGAAAGCGTTGATGATCGCCGCTGGCTGAGCTCTCCTGCGTCGAGCCTCGCTAACCGCCGGGTCCAAACGGCGGCCCAGCTTCGGCTCTCCTCCGTCGAGCCTCGCTAACCGCCGGGTCCAAACGGCGGCCCAGCTTCGGCTCTCCTCCGTCGAGCCTCGCTAACCGCCGGGTCCAAACGGCGGCCCAGCTTCGGCTCTCCTCCGTCGAGCCTCGCTAACCGCCGGGTCCAAACGGCGGCCCAGCTTCGGCTCTCCTCCGTCGAGCCTCGCTAACCGCCGGGTCCAAACGGCGGCCCAGCTTCGGCTCTCCTCCGTCGAGCCTCGCTAACCGCCGGTGATAGTGCGCAGCTGCTGCATCGCCGATCCCTCGACGCTGCGGCGAGCCGCCGGTGCCGTAGGCGGCGCGGGCGGTGCGTCTCCCCCGCCGCCGAGCATGGCAGCGTCCTGCAGCGCGGCAGCCTGCTGGACCGCGGCCTGCTCGGCAGCGGCCTGCTGGGCCGCGGCCTGTTGTTCCGCAGCCGCCCGCAACTGCTGAGCCATCGGCTCGGGCAGTCGAACAGGCAAGGGGGTACGCACCGGCAACGGAGTGTCGCCGCGCCGGACGACGGTATCTGCCAACACCTGCCGCGCCATCTGCGACAGCGCCTCCATGCTCTCGGGTCGCCCATTGATGACGCAGCGGACCATCCAGCGGTAGCCGTCGATCCCGATGAACCGCACCGCACCGGCGGCCACGCCGAGCACCTCGCGGCCCCAAGGTCCGTCGATGATGCCGACGTTCGCATTGTCCCTGCGCAGCGCATCGGCCAGCTCCGAAGCCACCTCCCGCCACAGCCCTGCCGACTTGGGAGCCGCGTAGGCGGCGATGTTGAACCGGCCATGCGGCGTGACGAGCCACACCGCACTGGGCACCCCCGCCTCGCTCAGCTCGACCTGAACCTGCGCTCCGGCCGGCATCGGCACCAGCACCGAGCCCAAGTCGAGGCGGGCCGTCGCCGCAGCCTCGGGGTCGTCGAAATCCTCGATATCGAAGGGACCCTCGAGCTCCTCTGTCACTTCCGAGTCGAATTCCTCCGACTGGCCCGAGGCTTCCGGCGCTGCGCTCGTCGGCTCGTCGGCCGCGCGCTTGCCTTTACCCCTACCGAATGCCATCCCTGCCGCCTACCTTCATCACGTCGTCACAAGCCATCACAAACTTGCGTGTCCACCCGAGGACCCGTGTCCGCCGGAGCCACGCGTCGTCGGCTCCAGTCCGGCCTCGTCGAACGAAGCCACCTCTACCAGCTCCGGAAGCTCGACCCGCTGCACCAGCAACTGCGCGATCCGGTCCCCCCGGTTGATCTCGATCGGGGTTGCCGGGTCGAGATTGATTAATGAGACCTTGATCTCACCACGATAGCCCGCGTCCACGGTTCCGGGACTGTTGACAATCGAAAGCCCCACCCGCGCAGCCAGACCCGATCGCGGATGAATCAAGCCGACCATGCCGAACGGGATTGCCACGGCAATGCCGGTGGGCACCAAGGCACGCTGACCGGGGTCCAGCACGACATCTACCGAGCTGTAGAGGTCGACACCGGCATCGCCGGCATGCGCCCGGCTCGGCAGGGGCAGATCCGGATCCAGGCGAACAACCGCGAGACTGGGCGACACGAGGCGCAAGACTACTCTTAGCCGGATGTCGGGATCGCGCCTGAACCATCGAGCATCGCAAACTGTGCAGTACAGCGAGCAGCTATGGGTGCCGTGGTGGTGGTGGCCCTTGGGATTCGCCGGCAACGGACTGATGGCGTACGAAGTCCGGCTCGGCTTGCGCACCTTGCCTGACTGGCTGCCTTTCGCGGTGTTCTTCGCGATCACCGTCGGCGCATTGCTCTGGCTGGGGCGAATTCGGGTGCGGGTCGTCGACAACGGCGGAGAGAAGCAGCTGTGGGTCGGCGACGCGCACCTGCCCACCAGTGCGATCGCACGCTGCGCCGAAGTCCCCCGGTCGGCCAAATCCGCGGCGTTGGGCCGCCAACTCGATCCGGCGGCGTACGTCGTGCACCGCGCCTGGGTGGGACCCATGCTCCTGGTCGTGCTCGACGACCCCGACGACCCGACACCGTACTGGCTGGTGAGTTGCCGCCAGCCCCAACGGATGCTGGCGGCACTGCAGAACTGACGAAGCGGGAAGGGGCGCGTCAGGCCGCGCAGTCGGTGCAGATCATCACACCGTTCTTTTCACTGGCCAGACGGCTGCGGTGCTGCACCAGGAAGCAGCTCGAGCAGGTGAATTCATCGGCCTGCTTGGGAACGACCCGTACCGAGAGTTCTTCGCCCGAGAGGTCAGCGCCCGGCAACTCGAACGACTCGGCCGACTCGGACTCATCCACGTCGACCACGGCGGATTGCGCCTCGTTACGCCGCGCCTTGAGCTCCTCCAACGAATCCTCGGAAACGTCGTCGGTCTCGGTGCGCCGCGGGGCGTCGTAATCGGTAGCCATGGTTTCTCCCCTCAAGTCCCCTCGAGTCCCCTCGAAAGCCTGCGCGAGCTTTGTACCAGCGTCGAACGCATCCACCAAATGATTCGTGCCCGGATTTCACCCCGATCAAGTGTGATTTGCGTCACATTGTATTCCTGACCACGGTCATCGCTCGCGCCGGCGCCCTCTAGAGTGCGTACGTGGTCGCGCAAATCACTTCCGGTACCGAGTTCGACAAGCACGGTCGGCCGTTCCGGCGACGCAACAATCGTCCGGCCGCCTACGGCCTGGCGTCCCTGGTGCTGTTGACCGCCGTGGCATGGGCGGTGGCCCTCACGCGTCCGGCCGATGTCCACGAGGTCGCCGCGTGCAACGCCCCGCCGGTCCCTGCCGAGCCGGACCAACCCAGACTGGGCACCCAGGTCCCGCGAAGCGCGATGATCAGCACCACACCGGCCAAGCTCGCCGACGTCAAGGCGCGCGTCCTCAACGCCAGCGGCAGGGCGGGTCAAGCCGCCGACGTCGCCGATGCGCTGCGCGACGACGGCTTCCCCCAGCCGACGGCCGCCAACGACCCGATCTACGCCGACGACCGGCTCGACTGTCAGGGCCAGATCCGGTTCGGGCCGGCAGGGCAAGCCGCGGCGGCAGCACTCTGGCTGGTGGCGCCGTGCACGGAGCTGTTTCGCGACGACCGCGCCGACGACTCGGTGGATCTGGCGGTCGGTGGCGATTTCGTCAGCCTGTCCCACAGCGACGACATCGAATCCGCGTTGGCCGGTCTTCGCCCCGACGCCACCGGCCTGCCCGATCCTGCGCTGCTGACAAAAATCCATTCCGGCACCTGCTGACCACCGATCCGCCAGAAGGAGATCCGATGACCGGCACCGACCCCGCTCAGTCCCCGAGTGAGCCCCCGGTGGTGAGCGCAGGGCGTCAGCGACGCGGCTTCGGCATCGACGTCGGCGGCAGCGGCATCAAGGGCGGTGTCGTGGATCTCGACACCGGCGCCCTGATCGGTGAACGGTTCAAGCTGCCCACACCGAGCCCTGCAACACCGGTGCTGGTGGCTCAAACCGTCGCGGCCGTGGTTCACGATTTCGGCTGGACGGGCCCGCTGGGCGTCACTTACCCGGGCGTGGTGGTCGACGGGGTCGTACGCACGGCGGCCAATGTCGACAAATCCTGGATCGGGCTGAACGCCCAGGAGGCGATCGCCGCCGAACTCCCCGGCCAGGCCATCACCATCCTCAACGACGCCGATGCGGCAGGGCTCGCCGAGGCACGTTTCGGCGCCGGCAAGAACATGCCAGGCGTGGTGGTGTTGTTGACCTTCGGCACCGGGATCGGCTCGGCAGTGATCCACAACGGCAAGCTCTTGCCCAACACCGAACTCGGGCATATCGAAGTGGGCGGCAAAGAGGCCGAACATCGAGCTGCGGCGTCGGTCAAGGAACGCAAGAACTGGTCCATGGAGAAGTGGGCCACGCAGGTGACCATGGTGCTGATGGCGGTCGAAGACGCGCTGTGCCCGGATCTGATCATCGTCGGCGGTGGCATCAGCCGTAAAGCCGAGCGGTGGGTGCCGCTACTGGGCAACCGCACGCCGGTGGTCGCCGCGACTTTGCAGAACAGCGCGGGGATCGTCGGGGCTGCGATGGCATCCTCGGGCGACATGACCCGCTGAATAACGCCCGCTCGACGATCGCCGCCCTCCCCTGTCGTTACAATGGTCGACGGCGGCCGCCTAACCGATAGCGGCGACTATCCCAGTTGATCACCAACTGAAATAGAGCCGACATTCGACATACCCGATACTTTCGGTTGCGCACGACGCTGCAACCGAAAGTTCAGTCCGACCGAAGGGCGTGACGTGGCAGCGAGCAAGGCAGCACAAACGGCGACTGAGGAGCCCGCAAAGGGCAGCGCCGCGAAGGCACCCGCCAAAGCCGCCGCGAAGGCACCCGCCAAGGCCCCCGCGAAGGCCGCTGCTGCGGCACCGGCCAAGCGGGCCGCAGCCAAGGCAACCAAGGCAGCACCCGCCAAGAAGGCGACCAAGTCGACGGCACGGACCGCCACCCGCGGGGCCGCCGATGGCGACGCCAAGCCCACGGCCCGATCGACGCGGGCTCCGGCGAAGAAGGCCGCCAAGGCCACCAAGGCGAGCGCCAAGAACGCCGATGGCGACTTGGCACCCGAGGACCTCGAGACCGACGTCGAACTGGACGGTGAGCCCGGCGCCGAGGACATCGACGAGGCCGATCTGAGCCTGGACGACCTCGATGACGACGACGCCGAGTCCAGCGACGACACCGCATCGACTCCAGCGGCGGACTCTGCCGAGGAATCCGGCGACGACGACGAAATCACCGAGCCCAGCGAGAAGGACAAGGCCTCCGGCGACTTCGTCTGGGACGAAGAGGAGTCCGAGGCTCTGCGGCAAGCCCGCAAGGACGCCGAGCTCACCGCCTCAGCCGACTCGGTGCGCGCGTACCTCAAACAGATCGGCAAGGTGGCACTGCTCAACGCCGAAGAGGAAGTCGAGCTGGCCAAGCGCATCGAAGCCGGACTGTTCGCCACCCAGAAAATGGCCGAGCACGCCGAGAAGGGCGAGAAGCTGGCCGTCGCGTATCGCCGCGACATGGCGTGGATCTGCCGTGACGGCGACCGGGCCAAGAATCACCTGCTGGAGGCCAACCTGCGTCTGGTGGTGTCGCTGGCCAAGCGCTACACCGGCCGCGGGATGGCGTTCCTGGACCTGATCCAGGAGGGCAACCTGGGTCTGATCCGCGCGGTGGAGAAGTTCGACTACACCAAGGGCTACAAGTTCTCCACCTATGCCACCTGGTGGATCCGCCAGGCCATCACCCGCGCCATGGCAGACCAGGCTCGGACCATCCGTATCCCGGTCCACATGGTCGAAGTGATCAACAAGCTCGGCCGCATTCAGCGCGAGCTGCTCCAAGACCTGGGCCGCGAGCCCACACCCGAGGAATTGGCCCGGGAGATGGACATCACCCCGGAGAAGGTGCTGGAGATCCAGCAGTACGCCCGGGAGCCGATCTCGCTGGACCAGACCATCGGCGACGAAGGCGACTCTCAGCTCGGCGACTTCATCGAAGACAGCGAAGCTGTGGTCGCCGTCGACGCCGTGTCGTTCACGCTGCTCCAAGACCAGCTGCAGTCGGTGCTGGAGACGCTGTCCGAGCGTGAAGCCGGCGTGGTGCGACTGCGGTTCGGCCTCACGGACGGGCAGCCCCGCACTCTGGACGAGATCGGCCAGGTATACGGCGTCACCCGCGAGCGCATCCGCCAGATCGAGTCCAAGACGATGTCGAAACTTCGGCATCCCAGCCGGTCTCAGGTCTTGCGGGACTACCTCGACTAGCCCCCACGGACATGGCCCCAACTCCTCCGGCAGCGGTGCTCAACGCGGTCAACGCGTTTCGCGGCGGCCTGCAGCGTCTCCGCCAGGCCACGGTCCCCGCTTCGGTCGCCGTCCTGGAACTGGCGTTCGGCCCCTGGGTGGGACAGGCGCTGGCTGCCGCGGTACGGCTGGGCATCGCCGACGCGCTCCGCGACGGACCCCTGACCGCCGAACAGGTCGCCCAGCGGGTGAACACCCACCCGGGCGCCACCTATCGCCTGATGCGCGCTCTGGCCAGCCAGTCGGTGTTCACCCTTGGCCGTGACGGCCGCTTCGGCCTGACCCGGCTGGGACGGACGCTGCTCTCGGACAATCCGGGCAGCGTGGCACCGATGATCGCGTTCATCGGTGACCCAGCCCACCGGGAACACTGGTCACATCTGGAGCACTCCGTGCGGACCGGCGAGACCGCCGTCGGCAAAGTTCGCGGCATGCCCATCTTTGACTACCTGGACACCGACCCGGAATTGGCTCAGGTCTTCAACCGTGCCATGACCGGGGCTTCTGCGGTTGCCATCGAAAGCGCCGTCCCGGCATACGATTTCAGCCGCAGCAAGCTGATCGTGGACGTGGGCGGCGGCCACGGCGCGCTGCTTGCGGAGGTGCTGCGTGCGGCCCCTCAGGCCCGCGGCGTGCTGTTCGACCTGCCCCAAGTGGTGGCCGGCTCCGGTGCGGCCATGGCCGCAGCCGGGGTGACAGCGCGCTGCGAGGTCCGCGGTGGATCGTTTTTCGAGTCCGTCCCCGCCGGCGGCGACACCTATCTGCTCAAGACGGTCATCCATGACTGGGACGACGAACAGTCTCTGGAGATCCTGCGCAATGTCCGCACCGCCATCGCGCCCGGCGGCAAGGTACTGCTGTTCGAGATGGTGCTGCCCGAAGGAGCGCCCCCGCATCTTGGCCTGGTACTCGACCTCGAGATGTTGGTTGCCGCGGGCGGGCAGGAGCGGACCCGGCGCCAGTACGCAGAGCTGCTGTCCAAAGCTGGATTCGAACTGGTGCGGGTGGTCCCCACCACCAGCCCGCTGGCGATCGTCGAAGCCCGGGCTGTCTGAAAGCCGGTCCCGGCATGCTCGGCGTAGGATCGCCGAGCATGCCGCCGGATGACGCGTCGCCTCAGACTTTCGCCGCGCTGCTCAAGCGTGCCGCCACCCATGGCCACCGGGTTCCGCCCGAGGCCGACCTCAATCCCGCTGTCCTCGAAGCGATCAACGCCGTGGCCGGCGCCTGGCCGAAGGTGCCCGCAGTGCTGATCAACAGGGCGCAGACGACGTTCGCCCGTAGCGAACTGACCCGGGCATCGGCGGCCAAGCCGACCACCCCGATCAACCTCAATCGGGCGAGCCGAAATCACCGTCCGGGCCAGGCCGATACTCGCTGACACCGACCACCGCTTCGACGGGCAAGGGCCCGTACAGATGGGGAAACAGCATCGCCTCCGGATCGCCGGGGACACCCGGCTCCCAACGCACCGGCGCGCCGACTCTGACCGGATCGACCTGCAGCAACACCAGATCCGTACGCCCTCGATAGAGACGATTTGCGGGCAGGTGAACCTGCTGCGGAGTCGACAGATGAACGAACCCGACACTGTCCAACGACTCCGGACGCAGCGCGCCAGACGCCTGCGCCTGGGCCCAGTCGCCGACGCTACAGAGGTGCACGAAGATCTCGGCGGGCTTCATGGCACCGATCCTGCCGCACGGGTTTCCGGGGTGAGACACGACACAGCCGAAGCGGGGAACAACGCCGAACTCCCCAGCGTCTGACACACTTGACGACAACCGCGAGAACGGAGGAGCCCATGAACGCGACTCTGACCAGTCCTGAACTCACTCGGGCTGATCGATGCGACCGGTGCGGCGCAGCCGCTCGGGTACGCGCCACACTGCCCTCCGGAGCCGAACTTCTCTTCTGCCAGCACCACGCCAACGAACACGAGGCCAAGCTGATCGAGCTGGCCGCCGTGATTCAGGTCAGTGCGTCGACTGAGGCGTAACCGGGAACCAGACGCAACACGCCCGGCTGCGCCGATTGTGCGATAGCAGCGCTTGTCAGGAATGCTGGGTTGGTCATGAGTGACCAGATCCCCAAAGCCTCCCGTCATCACCTGCTGCGTATTGCACGGCGGACCTTGACGAAGAGCTGGGACGACTCGATCTTCGCCGAGTCGGCGCAGGCGGGCTTCTGGTCGGTGTTGTCGCTGCCGCCGTTGCTGCTGGGAATGTTGGGCAGTCTGTCCTACGTGGCGCCACTATTCGGACCGGACACTCTGGCGACCATCCAGGACCGGCTGATCGGCATGGCCAGCAGCTTCTTCTCCAAGAACGTCGTGGTGGAGATCATCGAGCCGACCGTGCGCGACATCGTGGCCAACGCCAGAGGCGAGGTGGTCTCGCTGGGTTTTGTGATCTCGCTGTGGGCCGGGTCTTCGGCAATCTCGGCCTTTGTCGATTCGGTGGTCGAGGCCCACGATCAGACCCCACTGCGGCATCCGGTGCGACAACGCTTCTTCGCCCTGGGTCTGTATGTCGCGATGCTGATGATCGCGGTGGCGACTGCGCCTCTGGCGGCGCTGGGACCGCATGCGGTGGCCGAGCGCCTCCCGGCGCAGTGGACAGATGTATTGCGGTTCGGCTATTACCCGGCCCTCGTGCTGGGCCTGTGGCTGGCCGTGACCGTCCTCTACCGGGTGTCGCTGCCCAAGCCACTGCCGTCACACCGCCTGGTGTTCGGCGCCCTGCTGGCCACCACGGTGTTCGTGGTGGCGACTATGGGGCTGCGGATCTACCTGCGCTACATCACCAGTACCGGCTACACCTACGGTGCGTTGGCAACGCCGATCGCTTTCCTACTGTTCGCGTTCCTGCTCGGATTCGCCATCATGCTGGGTGCTGAGCTGAATGCCGCCGTCCAAGAGGAATGGCCGGCGCAGTCCACGCATCTGCACCAGTTGCGGACCTGGGTGGTCTCGCGGGCCGGTCAGGCCGGCGATAACACCGATACGGTCAAGCCTGTTTGAGGGTCGCGTAGATCCGCTTGCAGTCCGGGCAGACCGGCGAGCCCGGCTTGGCCGACTTGGTGACGGGAAAGACCTCCCCGCACAGCGCCACCACGTGCGTACCCATGACCGCGCTCTCGGCGATCTTGTCCTTCTTGACGTAGTGGAAGTGCTTCGGGGTGTCGCCATCGTTCCCGTCGTCGACGCGTTCCTCGGAATCGGTGCGCTCAAGGGTGTCGGTCTCTGTGCCCATGGTCACCATTGTGCCCAGAACCGGAGGTGATCCAAAACCCCTCGTGCCATCGAAGCAGGCATGTGGGACAGTGGAGTGATGAGGCACGGCCCGGAGCTGGGGTTCGACGACGAGGGTCGGCCGGTCTTGATCACCGCGGCCGCTCCGTCCTTCGAACAACAGCACCGCGAGCGGGTACGCAAGTATCTGACACTGATGGCGTTTCGGGTGCCTGCGCTGATTCTTGCTGCGATCGCCTACGGGATGTGGCACAACGGTCTGATCTCGGTCCTGATCCTGGTCGCCTCGATACCGCTGCCATGGATGGCGGTGCTGATCGCCAACGATCGGCCGCCGCGTAGCGCCGAGGAACCCCGCCGTTACGAAGCGGCCCCCACTCGCACTCCCCTGTTCCCCACCGGCACCAGGCCCGCCCTGGAAAGGCCGAAGCACCCGGAATCCCCCAAATCGGGCGGTGAGACCGGCGGCGAAGCGCCGTACGGTACAGGTTCTTAGCACATTCTCAAAGTCATCGCCGTATTTCCGCACGTCAGGTGGTGTGGAAATGCGATCGGCCGGGAACTCTGCACCCGTGTTCCGCGTTAACACGTGTGACAGCTGAAGCCGATCAACGGGAGGCCCGCAATGGCAAAGGCAGACGCCACCACCAGCCGGATCGACGGTGACCTGGACTCACAGAGCCCAGCCGCCGACTTGGTGCGTGTGTACCTCAACGGTATCGGCAAGACGGCCTTGCTCAACGCCGCCGACGAGGTGGAGCTCGCCAAGCGGATCGAAGCCGGCTTGTACGCTCAGCACCTACTCGACACCCGCAAGCGCTTCGGCGAGAAGCGCAAACGTGAATTGGCGGAGGTGGTACGCGACGGTGAAGCCGCCCGCCGGCACCTGCTCGAGGCAAACCTTCGCCTGGTGGTTTCACTGGCCAAGCGCTACACCGGCCGCGGCATGCCCTTGCTGGATCTGATTCAGGAGGGCAATCTCGGACTGATCCGCGCCATGGAGAAGTTCGACTATGCCAAGGGCTTCAAATTCTCCACCTACGCAACCTGGTGGATTCGCCAGGCGATCACTCGCGGCATGGCAGACCAGAGCCGCACCATCAGGCTTCCTGTCCACCTGGTCGAGCAGGTCAACAAGCTGGCACGGATCAAGCGTGAGATGCACCAGCAGCTGGGGCGCGAAGCCACTGATGAAGAGTTGGCCGCAGAGTCAGGTATCCCAGCGGAGAAGATCAGCGATCTGTTGGAGCACAGCCGTGACCCGGTCAGCCTCGACATGCCGGTCGGCTCCGACGAGGAGGCGCCCTTGGGCGACTTCATCGAGGACTCTGAGGCGATGTCCGCGGAGAACGCGGTGATCTCCGAGCTGCTGCACACCGATATCCGCAGTGTGTTGGCAACCCTGGACGAGCGTGAGCACCAGGTGATCCGCCTGCGATTCGGCCTGGATGACGGCCAGCCGCGCACGTTGGACCAGATCGGCAAGCTGTTCGGCCTGTCCCGGGAGCGGGTCCGCCAGATCGAACGCGAGGTCATGGCCAAGCTGCGCCACGGCGAGCGCGCCGATCGGCTGCGCTCCTACGCCAGCTGACCCGGCCCAGGGCCGCCAGTTCCGCTCCGGCGGGCCGCCGATCTCGGTGGCCCGCCGGAGTTGCGTCGTCCGTACGTCGCTCTCACCGTGTCCTTGGCTTGCGAAGTAGACTCAGCTGCGACGGAAGGTGCCGAATGAATGACTTGGTTGATACCACCGAGATGTACCTCAGGACGATCTACGACCTTGAGGAAGAGGGTGTCACCCCGCTGCGGGCGCGGATAGCCGAGCGGCTGGAACAAAGTGGCCCAACTGTCAGCCAGACGGTATCTCGGATGGAGCGCGACGGCCTGTTGAAGGTGGCCGGCGACCGGCACCTGGAACTCACCGAAAAGGGACGCACGCTGGCGGTCTCGGTGATGCGCAAGCATCGGCTGGCCGAGCGCCTGCTGGTCGACGTTATCGGCCTGCCCCTCGAAGAAGTGCACGCTGAGGCCTGCCGCTGGGAACACGTGATGAGCGAAGACGTCGAACGGCGCCTGGTTCAGGTTCTCGACAACCCGACGACGTCGCCTTTCGGCAACCCCATTCCTGGTCTGCCCGACCTCGGCTTCGGCGCGGACGCCGGCGGCTGGGATTCCGATCTGGTACGGCTGACGGAGTTGCCGGCCGGCTCCCCCGTCGCGGTCGTCGTTCGCCAGCTGACCGAACACGTCCAGGGCGACATCGACCTGATCACCCGGCTCAAGGAGGCCGGTGTGGTGCCCAACGCCCGGGTGACCGTGCAGGCCGACGGTGATGACGGCGTAACCATCGTGATTCCCGGACACGCTGACGTGAGCCTGCCCTACGAAATGGCGCACGCGGTGAAGGTCCAGAAGGTGTGAACACGCCGCCTCACCCGGCCCGTCGCCCCAGCCCCTGACTCTGCCGCCCAGGTAGTCGAACCCCCATCTGCTGCGCCAGCCGATACCCGGTGTCGGCCAGCCCACGGATCCGTTCGGGCCGCAGCCCCGACTGCAACGCGGTGTCGAGTAGGCCGGCCATCCGATGCTCCGGCCTGCCGCGCAATGCGGCCTCCAGCGCTACGCCGGCCAGCGGACCGTCGCCACGCGCGTAGGCGCTGAACGCCAGCAGGACGAGCGCCTCTTCCCGCCACGGCGGTGGCAGGGCCCGGGCAAGTTCCGACCAGAGCATTTCAGCTGCCACAGCATGTTCTCCTATCGCTAACGCGCACAACGTGTCCCGGACGTATACGTCGGTCAACGAGCATCCGATCCAGGCCAGCTCGATGTCCGTCGGTTCGCGTCCGTCGACAAGCGCGCCGACGGCGGCCAGCGCCTGCTCAACGTCGCGGCGGGCCCGATCGCGGGTGTCCGTGCCCTCAGACCGGCGATGCGCCACGGCATCGTCGATCACCGCGGCCACCGCGGCGCAACGCGCGGCTTCGCCCGGGGCGATCACCGCCTGCAGATCCGCCCGGCGGGCATAGAGTCGCCTGCCCTCCAGCACTGCGGCGGCCGCCAGCGGTGACGCGTCCGGGTCATCGACCCGACCGCCCGCACCGCACCCGTCTGCGCATTGCCACCGTCCTCCGGCGGCGATCCGGTCAACCACGTGGGCGCTCAGCAGCATGATGTCGCGCGCTGACAACTCCTCGCACAGTGCGGCGACCAGCCGACGGTGTTGGTCGTTGCAGACCGGACAGCGCGCACCCTGGGCGTCGACGATCACCGCGATGGCCGCTGCCGGGGCGGCGGCCGCAGCCACCTCGGCAAGGCGCCCGGCGATGTCGACAAGCGCATCGGCAAGGTCGACCCGCAGTACCGAGCCCAGTTCACCGCCGTCGACCGCCACCAGGATCAGCGATTTCTCCGGGACGAAGCCCAAGATGGCCGGGAGTGCCGCGATGAGGGATCCTGGCCGATTGAGAGTGAATTCCGGTTGCGTGGTTGTCATGGCCACCACGTTGACCATCACCCCCGTCACCGAGAGCGCGCCTGGGCGTCCCCGACTGCCCGGCTGGGGATGAACCGGTGATTGTGAATAGACGGGCCTAGACCGTCAGAGGTCAATCACGACTGGTCCTCGGGGCCGTGAGCAACAGATCAAGATGTTGCCCTCGGCGGGCGGTTCCAGGGGCTGCGGATCGTATTCGACTGCCCCCGACAGCAAGGCCGTCTCGCAGTTATGGCACACCCCGGTACGGCACGACCACCGGGTGGAGATATCGCAGGCTTCGGCGAACTCGAGCAGGGTGGTGCTGGGTGGCCCCCAAGGCGCCGAGAGCCCACTGCGGGCGAAATGAATGTCGGGACCGGGACCGGGGACCCCCGCAGGAAGGTGTGGGGCGATCGGCGTCGCTGCGATGCCAGGTGTGAGAGATGCTGCAGCGCCGAAGATTTCGTAGTGCACCCGTGCGGGATCCAGCCCGGAAGCCACCAGGCCCGCTGTGACGTCGTTCATGAAACCCGCAGGTCCGCATAGATAGACGTCCGCGTCGCGTGGCAGACCAAGTCCGCTGATCGCTGAGACAGATAGCCGGCCCTGCTCGGTGAAGTCGACGCCATGTCGGTCTTGCGAAGTTGGACGACTGTAGAAGATGTGCGAATGACTGACCGGTAATTGCTCCAGCAGACGGCGACTCTCCGCGGCGAACGGGTGCTCGCGCCCATTGCGGGCGCCATACAACCACCAGGTCTCCCGCTTGGAGCCCGTCGCGACGAGCCGGTGCAGCATCGAAAGCACCGGAGTCGCCCCCACTCCGGCCGAGACCAAGATCAGTGGTGACGCCGCTTCGCCCAGGAAGAAGACGCCTCGGGGTGCAGCCACCTCGATGAGGTCGCCGGGGTGAGCGTGAGCGTGCAGGTGACTGCTGGCCAATCCATGCGGCTCAAGCTTGACGCTGATCCGGTAGTCCGCCGACCCGGGCCGGTTCGACAGCGAGTAGTTGCGGACCAGCACAGCATCGCTGCCCTGGATATGCAGCCGTACAGTGATCGACTGACCCGGAAGCCATTCCGGCAAGCGCGCGCCATCCGGGTCGGCCAACGAGATCGATCGAACGTGCCGGCTTTCGTCGTGGACCGCACTGACGCGTAGCCGCCGAAACCCAGCCCACGCCGGCGGCGGGGCAGCCGCAGTCGCCGTCAGACCGACGTTGCCTGCCGAACCCTTCTGCTGCTGAGGCCGATTCGACAGCGCCTGCAGGGACTGCTTCCAGCCGGGGCTGAGCGCCGGGATGCGCAGCGCCCGCCGCAGCACGTCACGGGGATGTCCGGGCAGGTAGAGCAATGCGTCGATCTCGGCCACTGAAATCTGCTCCGGCCCAGCGCTGACCTTGATGACTTCCTGGCCGGACTCCACTTCACCTTCCTCGATCACCCGGCAGTAGAACCCAGGCCGGCCATGTTCCACCATCAAGGCCGCCATCCGCGGTTCGCCGATGCGCATCCCGGCGCGATAGCAGGTGACCCGAGGCTGGGTCACTTCCAAGACTGCCTGCCCGATCTGGAATCGGTCACCGATGCATACCTGGTCATCGGGCAGTCCGTCGACGGTGAGGTTCTCCCCCAACAGTCCCGGCGCCAGATCCTGTCGATCAAGAACCCGAGCCCAGTGCTGATAGGAATCGACCTGGTACACCAGAACCGCACGGTTCTCCCCGCCGTGTCCGGCGAGGTCACCCTGGCCGTCGCCATCCACGTTGAGCCGACGAACCATCCGGGGTCCGGAAACCGGTTGCTTCCATGCGCCGGTATAGACGGTACGGCGGTTCCACGTGACATCACGCGGCATTCCGACGTTGACCGATGCCAGTATGGCCATCGCCCATCCTTTCGCCTGTCAACGACCTGCCGCGCGACCTCCGGCTACACCTGGTGAATGACGTTGGGCCACAATCTATCTACTCGGCCTGGTGCAGCATGCTGCGCAGCTCGGCGTTCTCGGCCTGCAGCTCGGCGAGCTGTTCGCGCAACGGAGCCAGATGTGCCTCCAGTTCCGCCACGGTGAACCGCGCCGGGATGTGTTGCGGGCAGTTCCAGTCATATGCCTCGACGGCGATCACGACTGCCCGCTCGATCACTGCGTCATAGGCGGGGTCGGACAGACTTGCTACCAGAGTCGGGTCCTGCTCCGCGGTGATGATGCGGGCGTGACCGTAGATCTTCAACCGCCGATGATGGGGATAGTCCATGACGATGAGAGCGACCCGACTCTCGCCGGTGGCGTTGCCGGTACTGATGTATTGGAGATTGCCGCGGAAATCCGCCCACCCGATGGTGTGATCGTCGATAACGCGGAGGAATCCGGTTAGTCCGCCACGAAATTGCACATACGGCCAGCCCGTTTCGCTGACCGTTGCCAGGTAGAAGCTGTCCCGCTCAGCAAGATAGGCCTTCTCCACGTCGGTGAGCGGGTCACTACCGGGTACGGCCGCACCCTGCACGCGCTTGCGCTCGTAGAAGGCGTTGCTGCCCTGGACACGCTGGACGCCGCGGACTGCCTCAGTGAAGGCGATGGTGCCGTAGTGCTTGCTCACCGGGGTACTCCTTCAGTCGCTACCGAAGTTATCCGCCGACCGGACGCTGCGTGAGAGAAAGCCGGTAGTCCGCATCCACGAACCAGATCACCTCAGCCCCAGGGTAGCTGCGGAAAGCGACCAGGAACTGTTAACAGTGTGTGTTCAAGATGCACAACCCCGCGAAGGGGCGTAATTGTCTGTGTCATGGATTCGAAGCGGGAATACGACATCATCGTGATCGGCTCAGGTCCAGGTGGCCAGAAGGCCGCAATCGCATCGGCCAAATTGGGTAAGTCGGTGGCGGTAGTCGAACGCGGCCGGATGATCGGCGGAGTCTGCGTCAACACCGGCACCATTCCCTCCAAGACGCTGCGCGAGGCGGTGATCTACCTCACCGGAATGAACCAGCGCGACCTCTACGGCGCCAGTTATCGGGTCAAAGACAAGATCACTCCGGCCGACCTGCTCGCACGCACCCAACATGTCATCGGAAAGGAGATCGAGGTGGTGCGCAGCCAGTTGATGCGCAACCGCGTCGACCTCCTCCTCGGCCACGGCCGATTCGTCAACCCGCACACGATCGTGGTCGACGGACACGGCGCCGAGACCACCACCCTCACGAGCGATTACATCGTTATCGCCACCGGAACCAAACCCGTCCGTCCCGCCGGTGTCACCTTCGATGAAGAAAGGGTGCTGGACTCCGACGGGATCCTCGACCTGCGCTTCATCCCGGCCTCGATGGTGGTCGTCGGCGCCGGCGTGATCGGGATCGAGTACGCCTCGATGTTCGCGGCCCTGGGCACCCGGGTAACAGTGGTGGAGAAGCGCGACTCGATGCTGGAGTTCTGCGATCCGGAAGTCGTTGAGGCGCTGCGCTTTCACCTGCGCGACCTTGCCGTCACCTTCCGGTTCGGCGAGGAGGTGACCGCCGTGGATGTCAGCCCGAACGGCACCGTGACCACCTTGGCCAGTGGCAAACAGATTCCGGCCGAGACAGTGATGTATTCGGCTGGGCGCCAAGGCCACACCGACCACCTCGATCTTGCCAAGGCCGGGCTGGCAACCGACCAGCGAGGACGCATTGTGGTTGACGAGACGTTTCAGACGTCGGTCAAGCACATCTACGCCGTCGGCGACGTGATCGGCTTTCCAGCGCTGGCGGCCACCTCGATGGAGCAGGGCCGACTGGCTGCCTACCACGCCTTCGGCGAGCCCACCGAGGGGATCACTGAGCTTCAGCCGATCGGGATCTACTCGATCCCCGAGGTGTCCTACGTCGGAGCTACCGAACTGGAATTGACCCGTAACGCCATCCCCTACGAGGTCGGAGTGGCCCGCTATCGGGAGTTGGCCCGCGGCCAGATCGCCGGCGACTCCTACGGGATGCTCAAGCTGTTGGTGTCAACGACCGACCTCAAGCTGCTCGGCGTGCATATCTTCGGAACCAACGCCACCGAGATGGTGCACATCGGCCAGGCCGTGATGGGGTGCGGCGGCAGCGTGGAATACCTGGTAGACGCGGTATTCAACTACCCGACCTTCTCCGAGGCCTATAAGAACGCCGCATTGGACGTGATGAATAAAATGCGCGCGCTGCAGCAATTCCGCAGCTGAGGTAGCCGCGGCGCCCTGTTCATCGCAGGGCGAACACGGCGGTGGCCGAGGAATGCGCGTACGAGCAGCTACGTTGTCCCACACATGCGCGCACCGCTTTTCGGTGCGGGCCCCAGTGGGGGAAACTAGACGATGCGATCTGCACTGCGATCTGCATGACGAGGAGGCGAACGCGATGGCCGACCACCCGGACAACGGACCCGATCGGGGCCGGCACTACCAGCCCGAGAAGAGCGGCATGTACGAGCTGGAGGTACCGGCGCCACAGCTGATGTCGGCGGACGGCGAGGGTCCGGTCTTGATCCACGCCCTGGAAGGTTTCTCCGATGCCGGTCACGCGATTCTGAGGTGAGCCCGCCGTAATGGTCCAGTCGTTGTGCGACTCTGATACCCGGTGTTCGGACAGGAAGAATCGGCAACGACATGGCAGCCAAGAAGCGCCGGCGGCATACGCCGGATCAGATCATCCGCAAGCTCGCCGAGGGCAACAAGCTCCTCGGGGCCGGCCAGGAGCTGGCCGAGGTGTGTCGGCACCTGGAGATCACCGAGTCGACGTGGCATCGCTGGGTGGCCCAGTACGGCGGCATGAAGGCCAGCGACGCCAAACGCCTCAAGGAACTCGAGGCCGAGAACGCCCGCCTGAAGAAGCTGGTCGCCAACCAGGCCCTCGACATCGACATGCTCAAGGAGATCTCGTCGGGAAACTTCTAGGCCCGAACCGCAAGCGCAGTGCCGTGGCGATGCTGCGTGAGCGGTTCGGGGTCTCTGAGCGTCGAGCCTGCACGGTGGTCGGCATCCACCGCTCCACGATGCGGTTGCAGCCGACACCGACCAGCGATGCCGAAGCCGAGCTGCGGGCCTGGCTGCGGACATTCTCCACCGACCGGCCCCGATGGGGCTGGCGACGCGCAGCCATCGCGGCACGGCGAGCAGGCTGGGCGGTCAACAACAAGCGCATCCGTCGCCTGTGGCGCGAGGAGGGCCTGCGGGTTCCGCAGCGCCGCAGGAAGAAACGGCTGACCGGCATCGGGACCGCGGTCGGGGCGATGTGCCCGATCCGGCCGAACGCGATCTGGGCGATGGACTTTCAGTTCGATACCACCGCCGATGGGCGCACACTCAAGATGCTCAACGTCATCGACGAGTTCACCCGCGAAGCCTTGGCGACCCACGTCGATCGGGCCATCAACGCCGACGGCGTGGTCGACGTTCTCGACCGCCTGGCCGCACAGCACGGGGCACCGCACTACGTGCGGTTCGACAACGGACCCGAGTTCGTCGCCCACGCCGTCAACGACTGGTGCCGGTTCAACGGCACCGGCTCATTGTTCATCGACCCCGGATCACCCTGGCAGAACGCCTGGATCGAATCCTTCAACGGCCGCCTGCGCGACGAACTGCTCAACTCGTGGCGCTTCGACTCGCTCCTGGAAGCCCAGGTGCTCATCGAAGACTGGAGGATCGACTACAACGCCAACCGGCCCCATTCGGCCCACCACGGACTCACCCCGACCGAGTTCGCCCTACAGTGGACCACGACCCACCAACCCCAAGCCGCATAGCGACTGGACCAGAAACCGGGTCCCCCTCAATTCGACTGGCGGCGGGGCACCTCAAGAGCACGCTGGACAGCGAACTGGTGGCATCGTTTGCGATCGACGATCTGCTGGATTATCGGTCACGGCGCCCGCTGATGACCTTCAAGGCCGACCACTTCACCCACTACGCCGAGCCGGAACTCAGTCTGCACGCTTTGCGCGACAGTGCCGGTACCCCGTTTCTGCTGCTCGCGGGGATGGAACCCGACCTGAAGTGGGAACGATTCATCACGGCGGTCCGGCTGTTGGCCGAGCAGCTTGGTGTGCGCCGCACCATTGGGTTGGGCACCATCCCGATGGCTGTTCCGCACACGCGGCCGGCGACACTCACCGCCCATTCCAACAATCGCGAGCTGATCAGCGAATTCACCCCGTGGATCACCGAAGTCCAGGTTCCGGGCAGCGCGTCCAACCTGCTGGAGTACCGGATGGCGCAACACGGGCACGAGGTGCTCGGGTTCACGGTGCATGTGCCGCATTACGTCGCCCAGACGGACTACCCGGAGGCCGCCGAGGCACTACTGAAGCAGGCCGCCCGGTCTGGTGCGTTGGAGTTCCCGTTGACCGAGCTCAGCGACGCCGCGGCCGAAGTTCGCGCAAAGATCGACCAGCAGGTTGAGGCAAGCGCCGAAGTCGCGCAGGTGGTGACGGCCCTGGAACATCAGTACGACGCGTTCGTGACTGCCCAGCAGAACCGTTCACTGCTGTCTCGCGACGAGGATCTGCCGAGCGCCGACGAGCTCGGGGCCGAGTTCGAGCGCTTCCTGGCCCAGGAGGCGAGAAAGAACCTCGACGGCGACGACTGACACCGCTCGCCCCAAGGCGTCATCCCGTCCGATATAGCGTGGCACTCAGGTGGTTCTGCGCAGGCTGGCCGACCGCCGCCATGTCCAGTGTGTAGGACAGTTCGTCGCCAACCAGGCGATAATGGCGGCTCAGCACGGTCACTTCTTTGGCCGTCGGCGTCAGGCCGATGGTGGGCGCCGACATCTGCAGTTCCACAGCGCCTCCGATCAACGCGTAGCTGCCGACTTCGATCTCGGTGATTCCGCTGGGGTGGGCGAGCACCCACTCGATCCGGCCTGGTGCAGGCACACGCAGGTAGCCGGCTTCGGCGTGCAGGGGAAGGCCATCGGTGGGCGACATGGTCTTCTGGCCGTACACCAGAAACGGCTTGCCGACGTGGGAGAAGACCACCTCTTCGAGGTAGTCAAATGACGGAATCGTGGGATACACCCCGGATCCCCGACCCGACCAGGTGCCCAGCAGCGGCGCCAGCTCCACCAGATTGGGATGCAACTCGGGTGCCATTCGGCCAGCGTAGTGCCCGATGTTGGCTCGGTCGGATCAGCCCGAGCTGGGCACCTGGCGATGCTCGCGCAGCGCCTCGATCTCACGCTCGAAATCGGCTGCCGACGAAAAGGACCGATAGACCGAAGCGAACCTCAGATAGGCGACCTCGTCGAGTTCGCGCAGCGGGCCCAGAATCGCCAGCCCGACCTCATGACTGGGGATCTCCGGCGAACCTGCGGACCGCACAGCGTCTTCCACCTGCTGCGCCAGCAGGTTCAGTGCGTCGTCGTCGACTTGGCGGCCCTGGCACGCCCGGCGCACCCCGCTGACGACCTTCTCACGGCTGAACGGCTCGGTGACGCCGCTGCGTTTGACCACCGCCAGTACCGCGGTCTCCACCGTGGAGAAACGACGGCCGCATTCGGGACACGATCGACGGCGGCGGATGGCCTGGCCCTCATCGGTCTCGCGGGAATCCACCACCCGGGAGTCCGGATGGCGACAAAACGGGCAGTGCATTGCCGCTCCTTCGCCGTGCCGGGAACCCGGGACCTCAGTCAGCTGAGGAACCGTGGCCCGCTGGGACATCTGCGAGCGTACCTGTGCGCGCACACGCCAGCGCCCCGCAGTGGCGGCAGACGGCGGTAGAGCCGACACCGCGCCCTCAGCCCAGCGGCGCGATCAGCGTCTGGCCGGCGTCCAGAGCGACCGACTCCAGGCCGTTGAGCTCACGAATGCGGTCGATCACCCGGGCCGTGGGAGCGTCCGGCGCGACCCGGGCCGCCAGGTGGGCCAGGCTCTCCCCGCTCTGGACACGCACCACGCCGAGTTGGTCGGGCACCGTGGCCGCGGCATCGGCCGCAGCTGCGCCGAACTGGGCGATCAGACCGAGCCACACGGTGATTGCGGCGGCGATCAAAGCGAGCACCACCGTCGTCGCTGGGGTGATCACCTGCACCGGTCGCGGACGGTGCGGCGCCCGCGACATGGCCACCGCGTACCCGCGGTGACGCAGCGGGGCGCCGCCGGGCCGCGGCCGGACCGGCCGTGCCGGACTCGTGCGGACAGGATGGGCGCGACCTGATGTCCGGGGACCACGGTGCACCCGCGGCTGGCCCTGCCCGGCCGGCTCGAACGTAGGAGCCATCGTGTCGATGAGCATCATGCGCGGTTCTCCCTCACTCGGCGTCGGCGACCCTGTTCGCTCGACTGTTCGAATACTAATCGATTGTATGTTCGATATCCGAACATGTGATCGATTCGTTGTCGAAAACATTAGCGAAGGGGTATGACAAGTCCCGGATCTCTTCGAACGCCCGCGCGACACGCCTCGAACACATGTTTGATTAATCGCAGATATGCGACTAGATTCGGGCGCATGAGTGACAGCACCAGTAATGCGGCGGGCCCGGATTCAGCACTGACTGCGCGGCAACGCACGATCCTGAACGTCATCCGTGCCTCGGTGAACGAGCGGGGATACCCGCCGAGCATCCGCGAGATCGGCGATGCTGTCGGATTGACCTCGACGTCGTCGGTGGCACACCAGCTACGGACGCTCGAGCGCAAAGGCTATCTACGCCGTGACCCCAACCGTCCCCGCGCTGTCGATGTTCGCAGCCAGGATGACGTGGCCGGCGCCACCGAAGCCGCGCAGCGGACAGAATTCGCCGGGTCGGACACCCTGCCAGAACCCACGTACGTTCCGGTTCTGGGCCGGATCGCCGCCGGTGGGCCGATCCTGGCCGAGGAGGCCGTCGAAGAGGTGTTTCCGCTCCCCCGTGAGCTGGTGGGCGAGGGTGAGCTGTTCCTGCTCAAGGTGGTCGGCGAATCCATGGTGGACGCCGCCATCTGCGACGGCGACTGGGTCGTGGTACGCCAGCAGAACGTCGCCGACAACGGCGACATCGTGGCCGCCATGATCGACGGCGAGGCCACCGTGAAGACCTTCAAGCGCACCGGCGGTCAGGTCTGGCTGATGCCGCACAACCCGATCTTCGACCCGATCCCCGGCAATGACGCAGTGGTGCTGGGCAAGGTTGTGACCGTCATCCGCAGGCTCTGACCGGTCGCGCCCCGCCCGCCCTCGGGCGGGCTCAGCCGGCCCGGGTGAATCCGTTGAGCCGCGCCGCATCCTCGGTGGCGAACCAGATCTCGGCGAGGGTGTCGTCATACAGCGCGTTCTGCGGGGTGTAGTAGAGGCCCGAGCCGATGTTCGCCTTGATCGGATAACCGGCCGGCTGTTGGTAGGGGTCATCCAGCGGCAGATGCATCACCGGGTGCACCGATTCGTCGAGACCGAACGTGCGGGTCTCCGTGCCGCCGCCGAATCTGCGCGGTGCAGCCACAGAGCCGAAGGAACGCGGATCCACCGCACCGCCGCCGTGCCCCACGGCGTGGCGTCCGGTACCGAAATCTTCCTCGGTGACCACCCGGGTGGGTGCGGTGTCGGTGTCGTCCTCGTCGTCGGCCTCAGCCTCGTTCTCGTGCTCGCCGTAGTGCAACCACGGCGCATCCGGAATCGAGGAGACCGGCAACTCGGGCTCGGGAACGTACTGCGGGGTGCCGTAGCGGCTCGGCAACCGGACGGTGCCCTCGTGCTCGCGACGCTCGTCTCTGCGATCGTGATGAGCCCACTGCTCCTCATCCTCGTCATAGTCGTCGGCAACCGGCGCGGGCACGGCCACCGGCGCGCCCTGCAGGACCGGCGCAGGACGACGGCGCTGCCACCACATCGCCGCGCCGGCAAGCGCACCCAGCACCGCCAGCACCACCACCGGGATCAGCACCCATGCCCAATTCCAGTGCGACTCTTTGGCCGTACCACCTGCGGTGGTCTTGCTGCCGTCCGGCAGGTTCTTGCCCGGAATCTGCAGTCCCGACAACGATTGCGCCAAGTCGGCCGGCTCCGTGCTGAACGTGTTCGTGGCTTGGTTCCAGGCGATCAAGCCGCCGGTGAACTTCTGCGACACGACGTCACCTTCGACAGTCTCGTCGCCCACCGGGGCGCCGAGCTTTCCGGTGGCCCCGTCCAGCTTGTCCCAGGCCTCCTTCATCGCGCCTCGCACCACGTAGGCACCGTTGTCGGGGCTGAAGAAGATCACCGGCTCGTCTTCGGCGGCAAACGCGTTGAACCTACTGCCGCTGAGCGCACCGTCGGCAGTACTGGTGATCGGGAATCCCAAATCGCTACCGGCGGGCCCACCCAGCGACTCGTACTTGGTCAGCACGTCACCGTCGACGATGTTGGCTCCGGTAACCGGGCTGAAGTAGACCTTGCCGTGGGCGAAGTCTTGACCCACGCCACCGTTCTCGCCGATCGCGTATTGGTCGCCCTGCTTGGCGCCCAGCGCTCCCGCCGGGCCGCCTGCGGTACGCCAAGCCTGATCGATCGCCGCGCTCGGGTCGACTTGGGCTGCCACGTCGGCCAGCTGGGCCGCCAACTCCGGCGGAATCGTGGTGAAGGTACGGGTGGCACTGTCGAACGACAGCACGCCACCGCTGAACTTCTGCGTGACCACGGCGCCGTCGTAGTTCTCGTCCTCAACCGGAACGCCCAGCGCACCAGTGGAACTGCCCAGCTTGTCCCAGCCGGCGTTGATAGGCCCGCGCACCACGTGGGCTCCGTGCTCAGGGGTCCAGAAGATCACCGGGTTGTCGGCGCCAGAAAGGATGGCCACGCGGCTGTCGGGGACAAGCCCGGGCACTTCGTCACTGCTGGGGAATCCGAGGCCGTTGTCTGCGGCGCCGCCCAGCGCCTCGTACTTGTCCAGGATTGCACCGTAGAGCGCCCTGGCGCCGGTCTCCGGGGTGAAAAAGACGGTGCCACCGGCGAAGTCCTGCGCGAATCCAGCACCGGCCGGGTGCACGTCGCCCTTGGGCGCGCCCAACGGCGACCCGTCACCGCCGGCAGCCTGCCACGCCGCGGTGATGGCGTCATGGGCATCGCTGTCCGGCGTCGCCGCGGCGGTCTGCACCGACAAGAGCACGGTGACCGTCGCCGCGAGGCCGAGCGCCATGCGCACCGCCGTCTTGCCGAACCGATCTTTCCGACTAGTCACCAGCCCTCCCAGGCATCGTTATCGACGCAAATGTTTCCGGCATAGACTTTCCCGCAATCGGCCCGCGTTTCGAAGCCAAGTCACCGATATTGCGGAAACAGATACCCACCCGATGCTGAAATGATGCCAAAGTCGCTGCGCAAATCAAAACAAGGGGCGCTACCAAACGTGCAGGTAGCGCCCCTTGCGGCACCCCGTGGGGTGGCCTGACTGTCCTCGATTGCCTCGACTACACGCCGAGGCTGCGGCCGATGATCTCTTTCATGATCTCGGTCGTGCCGCCGTAAATCGTCTGAACGCGGGCATCCAGATAAGCCCGCGCGACCGGGTATTCGCGCATGTAACCGTATCCGCCGTGCAGCTGAAGGCACCGGTCGATCAGGTGAACCTGCTTCTCGGTGGAATACCACTTGGCCATCGCGGCCTGCTCCACGGTCAGCTTCTTGTCCAGATGCAGCTTCACGAACTCGTCGACCATCATCCGCACCACCGTGGCCTCCGTGGCCAACTCGGCCAACAGGAACCGGCTGTTCTGGAAGCTGCCGATCGGCTTGCCGAAGGCCTTGCGCTCCTTGGTGTACTGGATCGTCTGCTCCAGCACTGCCTCCATCGCCCCGGCGGCCATGATCGCGATAGAGATTCGCTCCTGCGGCAGGTTCTGCATCAGGTAGATGAAGCCCTTGCCCTCCTCGCCGAGCAGGTTCTCCACCGGGACATGCACGTCGGTGAAGGACAGCTCCGCGGTGTCCTGGGCGTCCAGACCGATCTTGTCCAAGTGGCGGCCCCGCTCGAAGCCCTCCATCCCACGCTCCACGACCAGCAGGCTGAAGCCCTGCGCGCCCTTCTCCGGGTCGGTCTGGGCGACGACGATCACCAGGTCCGAGTGAATACCGTTGGTGATGAAGGTCTTAGCCCCATTGAGCACGTAGTGGTCGCCCTGCCTGACCGCACGGGTCTTGATGCCCTGCAGGTCGCTGCCGGTGCCCGGCTCGGTCATCGCAATCGCGGTGATCAACTCGCCGGTGCAGAACTTCGGCAGCCAGCGCTGCTTCTGCTCCTCGTTGCACAGTTCCAGCAGGTACGGCGCGCAGACGTCGTTGTGCAGGCTGAATCCCAACCCGCTGTATCGGCCCGCGGTGACTTCCTCGGTGATGATCGTGTTGTACCGGAAGTCGGGGTTGCCGCCGCCGCCGTACTCCTCGGGCACCGCCATGCCCAAGAAGCCCTGTTTGCCGGCCTCGAGCCACACGGCGCGGTCGACGATCTTGGCCTTGTCCCACTCCTCCTGGTACGGAGCGGCGTGGCGATCCAGGAATGCCCTGAAGGACTCCCGGAACAGCTCGTGCTCGGGCTCGAACAGGGTTCGCTGGTATTTGACTGCGGCACTCATTGCCTGGACCTCCGGTCGACGGATCTTTCCGACGAGAATAGACCAACCGGATGGTTGGGCGGCGCGGTGGTGCGCCTCGCCCTAGCGCGCAGCCTCCGCCTGGCGCCGAGGCCCGGAACCGCCACGCTGCCGACGTCGGGTGTCCCCGTGCGCGGCGGGCTGCTGGGCACCGCCGGCCCCACGACGCCGACGCGGGCGGCCGGGCTGGCCCTGCGCAGTCTTGACACGAGAAGGCGGGGCGGCCGCGGGAGCCACTGGGGCGGTCCGCAACGGCGCCACCTCCCCCACCAGCTCAAGCACCGAGGCAGAATCCGCGCCCACCTGCTGCGGGGCAACGGTGATCCCCGCGCGACGCAGCAACACCTGGGTCTCTCGGCGCTGCTCGGGCAGGACAACCGTGACGACGTCCCCCGCGCTGCCCGCCCGAGCGGTACGCCCGGACCGGTGCAAGTACGCCTTGTGCTCGGCCGGCGGGTCCACGTGCACCACAAGTTCCACCTCGTCGACGTGGACACCGCGCGCGGCGATATCGGTGGCTACCAGCACCCGGACATCCCCGCCGGAAAACGCGGCGAGGTTGCGCTCACGGGCCGGCTGCGAGAGATTGCCGTGCAGATCGACAGACGGAACGCCGGACTCGGTCAGCTGTCGTGCCAGCTTGCGCGCCTGATGCTTGGTGCGCAAGAACAGGATTCGGCGCCCGGTACCCGACGCCAACAGCTGCACCAAGTCCTTCTTGTCCTGAAGACCGGCCACGTGGAACACGTGGTGGGTCATCGCCGGAGGCGGGGCGTCGAGTTCATCCACGGAGTGCGACACGGGATTTCGGAGGAATCGCTTGACCAACTTGTCAACCCCGTTATCCAAGGTTGCCGAAAACAGAAGCCGCTGCCCGGTTTCTGCTGTTGCGGCCAGGATCCTCGTGACACCCGGGAGGAACCCGAGATCGGCCATGTGGTCCGCCTCGTCCAGCACGCTGATGCGCACCGCGTCCAGGGTGATCAGCCGCTGCTTCATCAGGTCCTCGAGCCGGCCCGGGCAGGCCACCACGATGTCGGCACCGGCATTGAGCGCCGCGACCTGACGGTTCTGCGACACCCCGCCGAAGATGGTGGTCACCTTCAGCCCGCTGGCCTGCGCCAGCGGCTCCAGTGTCGCAGCGATCTGGGTGGCCAGTTCCCGCGTAGGGGCCAAAACCAGGCCGGTCGGTCTTGCGGGACGGCGCTTTTCACCAGTCAGGCGAACCACCAGCGGCAGGGAGAAGGCCAGCGTCTTGCCACTGCCTGTCTTGCCTCGGCCGAGCACATCACGGCCGGCCAAACTATCCGGCAGTGTTGCGATCTGAATAGGAAATGCGCTGGCAATTCCTCGGTCTGCGAGCACGCTCACCAGAGCTGCGGGTACGCCGAGTTCGGCGAAAGAATCGGTAGTCATGACATGCCTTTCCGGCATCGGCTGTGCCACAGAGGGCCGTCACGACGGCACCGTTTCTGCCTGGGACACAGAGTTGGCGAGATTGCCTGTTGGCAATAGCGATCGCCGCGAGAAGAGCTTCACACGCCAGCTGAATCGGCACCAAGGGCCTCGACGGCGGTGAGTAAGCGTTCCACGACGCGTGACCCCAGCCTATAGCACCGGCGCGGTTCTACCTAAAACGCGCCGAATTCCCGCAGGCTGGCCGCCAGCGCCGCGGGAACCCGCGCGCGGATACGAGTGCCGCCCTCACCGTGTTCAGCCTGCTGCACACGCCCCTGCTCATGCACCCTGGCCACCAAATCGCCTCGACCATAAGGAATGACAACGTCCACGGCGGCATCCACCGGAGCCACCAGCTCACTCATGCGTTGACGCAACGCATCGATGCCCTCACCGGTGTGCGCGGAGACGAACACCGCGTCCGGCAGCGCGCGCCGCAACTGAGCCAACGCCAGATCCCCGGCGGCGTCAATCTTGTTGACCACCAAGAGTTCCGGAGCCCGACGGCCGCTCGGACCGGAATCATGCTCGGCGATGACTTGGGAGATCACTTCACGAACAGCACTGATCTGCGCAAGGGGGGCCGGGTCGGACCCGTCGACCACATGGACCAGCAAGTCGGCGTCGGCGACCTCTTCGAGCGTCGAACGGAAGGCCTCCACCAACTGGGTGGGCAGGTGTCGCACAAATCCGACTGTGTCGGTCAACACAAACGGCCTGTCATCGTCGAATTGCCCACGCCGCGTGGTGGGTTCCAATGTGGCGAACAGCGCGTCCTGCACCAGCACCCCGGCGCCGGTGAGCGCGTTGAGCAGGCTGGACTTGCCGGCATTGGTGTAGCCGACGATCGCCACGGCGGCGACATCGCTCTGCCGGCGTCGGCTGCGCTGAGTGTCGCGCACCTGCTTCATCGCCTTGATCTCACGACGCAGCTTGGACATCCGCTCACGGATGCGGCGCCGGTCCGTCTCGATCTTGGTCTCACCGGGACCGCGGGTGCCGACCCCGCCGCCGGCACCGCCGGCCCGTCCGCCGGCCTGGCGCGACATCGACTCTCCCCAGCCACGTAGGCGCGGCAGCATGTACTGCATCTGCGCGAGCGCGACCTGAGCCTTGCCTTCGGCGCTGGTGGCGTGCTGAGCGAAGATGTCGAGGATCAGCGCCGTGCGATCGATCACCTTGACCTTGACCGCTTTTTCCAGCGCATTGAGCTGCGCAGGCGACAGCTCGCCATCACAGATCACCGTGTCAGCACCGGTGGCCAGCACCATCTCCCGTAGCTCCTGGGCTTTCCCAGAGCCGATGTAGGTGGCGGGATCGGGCCGCTCACGGCGCTGAATCAGCCCCTCCAGCACCTCCGAACCGGCCGTTTCGGCCAGCGCCGCCAACTCCACCATGCTGGCGTCGGCCTCGGCGGCGGTGCCTTCGGTCCAGACGCCGACCAGCACCACCCGCTCCAGGCGCAGCTGGCGGTACTCGACTTCGGAGATGTCGGCGAGTTCGGTGGACAGCCCGACGACACGGCGCAGCGCGGCACGGTCATCGAGGTTCAGCTCACCGGTACTGGGCTGCTGCCTCGAATCGGGGTGGCTCACTGCGCCGCCCACCACCGCGGCGCGATATCGCCGCGAGCCACCAGCTCCGACGGGCCACGCAGGTAACTGCCTGCCTCGGTGACGGTGACGGAGACCTGCCCGCCGGGGATATTGACCCGCAGTGTGCCGGATGCAGCACCGCTGTGCGCCAATGCCGCCACGGCGGCCGCCACCGTGCCGGTGCCGCAGGAGCGGGTCTCCCCGACACCGCGCTCGTGGACCCGCATTGACACGGCGCCATGGTGGACAGCGGTCAGAATCTCCACGTTGACCCCGTTCGGGAACTGGTCGGTGTCGAACGACACGGGTGCACCGACGTCCAACGCGGCAAGCTCGGCCTCCGACATTCCCGGATCCACACAGGCTAGGTGCGGATTGCCGACATCGATCCCCAGACCGGCAAAGCGGCGCCCACCGACCAGGGCCTCGAAAGCCGGGCCGGAGCTGCCCAACAGGTTCGGTTTGCCCATGTCGACAGTGACCTCGGCGTGGACGTCGTCGGCATGGTGCACGATCACCGGTCGCGGCCCTGCCAGCGAACCCACGACGAACTCATCGGCCGACTCCAGGCCCGCGGCCCGCAGGTAGTGTGCGAACACCCGGACGCCGTTGCCGCACATCTCGGCCACCGAGCCGTCGGCGTTGCGGTAATCCATGAACCAGTCGCCGGACGCCACGCCTTCGGGCAACCGATCCAGCACGCCCGCCTGGACCGCCGCACCGGCGGTGGTCACCCGCAACAGACCGTCCGCACCCAGACCACGGCGGCGGTCGCACAGCGCAGCCACCGCAGCCGGCGTCAGATCCAGTGCCACGTCCAGGTCCGGCAACACGACGAAGTCGTTCTGGGTGCCGTGGCCCTTGGCAAAAAGCATGTGTTCAGGATACGTGCCGGAGCGCGGCCAGGGCCGCGTCGAGCACGCCGCCGGAGGCGGCATCGATCCAATGGGTGCGGTGGTCGCGGCGGAACCAGGACCGCTGACGACGCACGTAGCGGCGGGTACCGATGAATGTCGGCTCCCGGGCGCCGGCGCCGTCGCCTCCGGCGTCGAGGTCGGCGATCACCTGGGCGTAGCCCAGGGCACGGGCAGCGGTGACCCCGTCTCGTAGGCCCGCCTGCAGCAGCCGCTGCACCTCTGCGACCAGCCCCTGGGCGAACATGGCGTCGGTGCGAGCGGACAGTCTTTCGTCCAGAACAGCTGTATCGCAGTCCAGTCCGAGGATCACGGTGTCCCAGCGCGCCACTCCGATGGTCGGCGCAGAGGCAGCGAAGGGCTGGCCGGTCAGCTCGACCACTTCCAAGGCCCGCACGATCCTCCTGCCGTCGGTGGGCAGGATCGCCGCGGCAGCCGCGGGATCCGCGCCGGCCAGCTCGGCATGCAGGGCCCCTACCCCCACCTCGGCTAATCGCTGCTCGTAGCGGGCGCGGATCACCGGATCGGTGGCCGGAAACGTCCAGTCGTCGAGCAGTGCCTGCAGGTAGAGCATCGAACCGCCGACGATGATCGGTACCGCGCCACGGTCCATGATGGCCGCCACGTCCGCCGCCGCTGCCTGTTGATAGCGGGCCACCGTGGCCGTCTGGACCACCTCGAGCACGTCGAGTTGATGATGCGGGATACCGCACCGCTGCTCCGGCGAGAGTTTCGCGGTGCCGATGTCCATGCCGCGGTACAGCTGCATGGCATCGGCGTTGACGATCTCGCCGCCGAGGCGCGCAGCCAGATCCAGCGCCAATTGGGATTTACCGGTGCCGGTGGGCCCGACCACCGCGATCGGCCTCACAGCTGCCAGATCCCCACGAAATAGCCGACCCCGTACGGTGCGTCACGGTAGAGCTGGGTGACGTTGCGCGGGGCGGTTCCGGCCAGTCCGGCCAGGGCCGCGAAACCCGCACGCCCGACGACCTGAGCGGGCAGCTCGGCCAGCGCCGCAACGCGGCCGTCGGCCAGCGCGTCGTCCAGGGTGCGCTGGTGCTCAACGTCGGCAGGGCAATGCCCACCCGGCGCGGCCGGGGTCAAGGTGTTGGCACCGTCGGCGAGCACCAGCACGCCGATGGGCTCTGCGGCCTGGTCCAGCTCGGCGCGCAGACGCCTGCCCGAGGCCAGCGCCTCGCTCGGCTCCGCCCAGCAGTGAACGACCACCTCCGCGTCGGGGCGGACCTGCTCACGCACCCATCCGGCGATCAACGCGCACAACGGAAGCTCACCAGGTTCAGGACCGGCACCGGGCGACAGACGCACCGTGACGTCGGCGCCGAATCCCCCGAAACTGCCGACGCTGAGGGGCCCGTATACCGCAGTGGGTCCGGCGCCAAGGGCTATCCACCTGCGCGGAAGTGCCTGTGTGGCGGCCAGTGCCGCTGCCCGCAACTCGGCGGCGTCGGCGGCGGTGCCGGCCAGTTCAGGCACCAGCACCGGCGCCGACGGCATGATCGCTATCGGTCCCAGCACGGCACCTAAGTTAGCTGTTGGTCGGCGCGGCCACCGGCTCGGCCAGGTCGGCTCCGGCATCGGCGACGATGGTGGCGGCCTCGCCGCGGGCCAAGGCTGCCGTCGCGATCACGATCAGTACCACCCCGATGATGACGGCGACGTCTTCGAGTCCACCTGCCTGAATGGTCTCGTTGAGCAGCACCACGCCCAGCGCGCTGGCGACCAGCGGCTTGGCCACGGTCATCGTGGGCATCGACGCCGTCAGCGCGCCGGCCCGAAACGCCGACTGCTGGAAGATCATCCCTGCCAGGGTCGCCGCCAACCACGGCACGAGAGTCGGCGAGCGCAGCACCGCGGCGAAGCCGTCTGCTTTGAGCACCTCCACCAGAACCTTCGTCAGCAGGGCGAATACCGCCAGCGATGTGCCCGCCACCACGGCCAGCAATACCGCCGCCGCCGGCCGGCCCTTGTAGATCCGGGCGGCGAAAACACAGCCGAACAGCACCGCGGCCAGCACCACCGAAACGATGATCCAGGTGGCCGCCGGCGCGTGACGTTTGCCCTCGGTGGGATCTCCCACGACCACCACCACCGCGAGCGCCGAAGCCAGCAGAATGGCCCACATCCACTCCCAGTTGGTCACCCGGCGGCGGGTAATCCACGCATACATCGGCAGCGCGAACAAAAGTGCCGTCACCTGCAGCCCGGTCACCAGCATCACCGATCCGACCGCCAGCGCCACCGCTTGTAACGCGTAGTTGGCCACCGCTGCGGCCCCGCCGCCCCACCAACGCGGGTCCCGCAGTGACAACCAGAACAACTCCAGGTGACCGACCTGCTTGTCGGTGATCTCTTGGGCAGACCGCTGGCGGATAACGTCGCCGACAGCGGACGCCAAGGCTGCGCATAACGCAAGCAGCGCCGCGAGGATATTCCCTGTCGACATGGCCCCCTCCTCAGAGGGCAAACGATACCCGCTGTTCACCTTTTGGCTGGAGAGCAAGGCCGACGGGGCCGGCGGGCTACGCCGCGCTCGCGATCACCGGATTGCCCGCGGAGGCCGCCTGATCGCGCGACAGCGCCACAACGGCAGCGACGAGTGTGACCACCGCCAGCACCAGGATGAACACTCCCTCGCGGCCGGGGTTCAGCACCTCACCGAGCAGCACGATGCCCAGCGTCGCGGCCACCGTCGGTTCCAGAACGGTGAGCGTCGGTAGCGAGGCGGTCAGTGCGCCGGCGCGAAACGACGACTGCTGATACACCGCGCCGGTCAGGGCGACGGCCGCCCAGGCGTAGAGCTCCGGTGCGGCCAGCAGCGTGCGCGGGCCGTGGCTGACCAGGTCAACCACGCCCTTGGTCAGAACGGCGAAGATGCCCCACGAGATGGCCGACACCGCGGCCAGCAGCACCGCTGACAATGCGCGGCCGGCGTAGACCCGCGCACCGATGAGACAGAGCAACACCGTCGGGGCCAGCACCGCGATCACCCAGATCCAGGCCTCCAGTCCGGCGCGCGCATGCCCGGCGGTGGGATTGCCGACGGTGATGATGATCGTCTCGGCCGCCACCAACAGACCCGCCCACATCCAGACCCAGCTGCCCAGGCGATGGCCGGCCTGACGGGCCCCCAACGGCAGCGCAAACAGCAGTGAGGTGACCAGCAGCGACTCCACCAGCAGCACCGATCCGAGTCCGAGCGCCGTCGCCTGCAGGCCCAGGGCCACCAGCCCTGCAAGACTGCCCACCCACCAGCGCCGGTCGGTCAACAGACGCGCGAACAATGCTGCTGGCCCTATGCCCTGGTCCCCGACCCGGCGGGCGCTGTGCTGTTGGATCACATCGCTGATAGCGCCGAACAGAGCCGCGCCGAGCGCGAGCAGAACGACGACGGTCTCTTTCTCCATGCCGACCTCCTGCATCTGTGGGCGCCGCAGCTAACAAACAAGCGGAGGCTACCGCCCCACCATCTGGCGGCCCCAGCATCACCTCTCCTAACGTCGAGCCGCTACGTCGAGCCTCGCTGAACCGCCGAGTTAGCGGCGCGGTGTGGCGGGTAACTGCTTGAATACTCTTGAATGCTTCTTGGCAGAGCGAAGGCGCCGCGGTGCGCGGCAGATGCGCGGGTTATCCCGCGAAGGGTTAGGTGACGACAGCGATGACCACTGACAGCGGTTCGCCCGCCCCCACGCCACGCCCTGGCCCGCGCCCGGGTCCGCGCCCCGGGCCCAAACCGGGTGCCAGGCCGGCCCCGGTGATCGTCGGACCACCTGCCGCTGACCCACACCGCTTCGGGCGGGTCGACGACGACGGCACCGTGTGGTTGATCACCTCGACCGGGGAGCGACAGATCGGCTCCTGGCAGGCCGGCGACCCTGACGCCGCGTTCGCCCACTTCGGCCGCCGCTACGACGATCTGAGCACCGAAGTGACCCTGCTCGAGGAGCGGTTGACTTCCGGCACGGGTGACGCGCGCAAGATCAAAGCATCCGCAGCAGCGCTGGCCGAGCAGTTGCCGACGGCCAGCGTCCTCGGCGACATGGATGCGCTGGCCGCGCGCATCGCGGCGGTCAGCGATCACGCCGACTCTGTGGCCGCCGCAGGCCGGGCGCAGCGTGACGAGAAGCGGGCGGCAGCGGCTGCCCGCAAGGAGGCGCTGGCCGCGGAGGCCGAGGAACTGGCCGCGAACTCGACGCAGTGGAAGGCCACCGGTGACCGGTTTCGCGCCATTCTCGATGAATGGCGCACGATCACCGGCCTGGATCGCAAGGTCGATGACGCACTGTGGAAGCGGTATGCGGCAGCCCGGGACGCCTTCAACCGACGGCGCGGGTCGCACTTCGCCGACCTCGACCGTGGCCGAGCCGGGGCTCGGGAAGAGAAAGAACGGCTGTGCAAGCGCGCTGAGGAACTCTCCGGTTCCACCGACTGGGCGGCCACCAGCGCCACGTTCCGGCAACTGCTTGCCAGCTGGAAGGCCACCGGGCGGGCCTCGAAGGACGCCGACGAGGCACTGTGGCAGAGGTTCAAGGCCGCGCAGGACACGTTCTTCGCAGCGCGCAATGCCGCCAATGCCGAACGCGACGCCGAGCTGGAGGCCAACGCGAGCGCCAAAGAGGCTCTGCTCGCCGAGGCAGAACGGATCGACCCGGCCAACCAGAACGCCGCGCGCGCCGCACTGCGCTCGATCGTCAACAAATGGGATGCGCTGGGCAAAGCCCCGCGGGAGCGTTCCGCCGAGTTGGAGCGGCGTTTGCGGGCGGTCGAGAAAAAGGTGCGCGACGCCGGCGCCGCCGCGGAAGCAGCCGTAGTCGACCCGGAGGCCGAGGCGCGCGCTGCCCAGTTCCGCACTCGCGCCGAACAGTTCGAGCGGCAGGCGCAAAAGGCGCTGGCTGCGGGCCGCGAGAAGGAAGCCGCGGAGGCCACCGCCAACGCCGAGCAATGGCGGCAGTGGGCTCAGGCCGCGGAAAAGGCGCTCAACCGACGCTGACGTCGTGTTCGGGCGTCACTGGCCCGGTGGCTGATCCTCGGGGCGGCTGAGGTCTTCCAGCAGGTTTCTCGACTGCAGCTCCGCGGTGCTGCGTCGGCGCTCGGCCTCGGCGGCAAGTTGCACAGCCGTGCGTGACCACACCACACGCGCCCAGTGAAACGTCAGCACGATCAAGGTGATCCAGGCCAGGATCAGCCCGATGCCCGGGCCCGGATGGCCCTGCACGGCAGTCTGACGGGACCACACGGCCAACAGTCCGACGGCGCTGGCGATCGCCGAACCCGCCAGCGCCACCCAGGCCACGGTCCAGCGCCGGGTCACCAGCGCCAGCAGCGAGAAGCCGACGCCGAACACCAACGCCAACCACATGAACAGCCGCGAGGGCAGCGTCAACAGGGCCCTGTCGGTACCGCTGCCGGGGAACAGCACATCCCACCCGCGCACCGAACCGGTGTGCGGCAGCAGGAACGCCCCCAGCAACACAAACACGCAGATCGCAACGACCAGTCCCCTGCCACCGGGATCGATCTCGCCGGCAACGCGGCGCTCGGCGGCTTCGATGTCGGCGCGGTACGCCTCGAAGTCGTGCCGATGTTGCTTCTTGCCCTTCATCGCGCCGCCTCCGGCATCTTGGGCATGCCAAGTCCGACGCCGGGCGCCGGTTTCGCATGCAGGTCGCCCGCTCGGGTCCGCCGGTGACTCAGCAGCGCACCGTCGGCCAGCAGGTGATGCGGCGCCGCACCGGTGATGGTCGTGGTCACCACATCGCCGGGACGCACCTGCGCGGCTCCCGGGGCGAAGTGCACCAACCGGCCGTCACGCGCACGACCGCTCATCCGCGCTGTCTGTGCGTCTTTACGCCCCTCGCCGACCGCCACCAGCAGTTCCACGGTGCGCCCGATCTGTGCCCGGTTCTCATCCCACGAGATCTGCTCCTGCAGCTCGATCAGCCGGTCGTAACGTTGCTGGACGACTTCTTTGGGCACCTGGTCGGGAAGCTCGGCGGCCGGCGTTCCAGGCCGCTTGGAGTACTGGAAGGTGAACGCCGCCGAGAACCGAGACGCTGCCACCACCTCGAGTGTCTCGGCGAAATCCTGCTCGGTCTCACCCGGGAACCCGACGATGAGGTCGGTGGTGATGGCCGCGTCTGGGATGGCGGCCCGAACCCGGTCGAGAATGCCCAGGTAACGCTCCGCCCGGTACGAGCGGCGCATCGCCCGCAACACCGAGTCGGAACCGGACTGCAACGGCATGTGCAGTGTGGGACACACATTGGGGGTCTGCGCCATCGCCTCGATGACGTCGTCGGTGAATTCCGCCGGGTGCGGAGAGGTGAATCGAACCCGCTCCAGGCCGTCGATGTCGCCGCAGGCCCGTAACAGCGACGCGAATGCTCCGCGGTCGCGCGGCATGTCCGGGTCGGCGAAAGAGACACCGTAGGCATTGACGTTCTGGCCCAGCAGGGTCACCTCAAGAACACCTTCTGCGGCCAACGCCCGCACCTCGGCAAGGATGTCTTCCGGGCTGCGGTCCACTTCACGACCGCGCAAGGACGGCACGATGCAGAAGGTGCAGCTGTTGTTGCAGCCCACCGAGATCGACACCCAGGCCGAATAGGCCGAGTCCCGCGCGGCGGGCAGGGACGACGGGAACTCGCGCAGCGATTCGACGATCTCGACCTGCGCGCTGCGGTTGTGCCGGGCGCGCTCCAGCAGGGCGGGCAGAGAGCCCAGGTTGTGCGTGCCGAAGACGACGTCCACCCACGGCGCGCGACTCAGGACGCTGTCCTTGTCCTTCTGCGCCAGGCAGCCACCGACGGCGATCTGCATGTCGGGGTTGCTGCGCTTGTTGGGTGCCAGGTGGCTCAGATTGCCGTAGAGCTTGTTGTCGGCGTTCTCCCGGACCGCGCAGGTGTTGAACACCACCAAGTCGGCGTCGGCATCGCCGGACGCACGGCGATAGCCGGCTTGTTCGAGCATTCCGGCTATGCGTTCGGAATCGTGAACATTCATCTGGCAGCCGTAAGTGCGCACTTCATAGGTGCGCATCTGTTCGGAAATCACCGGCGAACTCACCCGCACTATGGTACGGCGGCCCAGTAGTTGGGAGTGACCCCGCCGATAGCTGCGCCCGCGCGGCGGCTTCCTGGGTAGGGTCATATGCCATGACCAGCGGCGAACCGGATTCGGTGCCGATGATCGCCTTCCGAGACGTCAACAAGTACTTCGGCGGGTTGCATGTCCTCAAAGACATCAGCCTGGAAGTCGCCCGTGGCGAGGTAGTGGCGATCCTCGGCCCCTCAGGGTCGGGTAAATCCACCCTGTGCCGCACCATCAACAGGCTCGAAGTCATCGACTCCGGTGTGATCACCGTCGACGGACAGCCGCTTCCGGCCGAAGGCGCGGCGCTTGCCCGGCTGCGCGCGCAAGTCGGCATGGTGTTCCAATCGTTCAACTTATTTCCACACAAGACCATCCTCGACAACGTCACACTGGCACCGATGAAGGTGCACAAGATGCCCCGCGCGCAGGCTCAACGTCAGGCAATGGCGCTGTTGGAGCGGGTCGGGGTGGCCGATCAGGCCGACAAGCACCCCGCGCAGTTGTCCGGCGGACAGCAGCAGCGGGTCGCGATCGCACGTTCGTTGGCCATGAGCCCCAAGGTGATGTTGTTCGATGAACCGACCAGCGCACTGGACCCGGAGATGATCAGCGAAGTGCTCGATGTGATGGCCACGCTGGCCGACGACGGGATGACCATGGTGGTGGTGACGCACGAGATGGGCTTCGCCCGCCGCGCCGCCGACCGGGTGATTTTCATGGCCGACGGCGCCATCGTCGAGGAAGCCGCGCCCGCCGAGTTCTTCGGCACGCCGAAGTCTGCACGAGCCCAGGATTTCCTCGCGAAGGTCCTCGATCACTGATGCGCACGGCCCGACCCCTGCACCTGCTCGCGCGCGTCTGTGCAGCTCTCACGGTGGCGTCGGCGCTGGCGATCTTCGCGGGGGGCTGTAGCCCTCACGACAGCGACAACATCACTATCGGCGTCAAGTTCGACCAGCCCGGGTTGAGCGTCAAGAGGCCTGACGGCTCGCTGGGCGGATTCGACGTCGAAGTGGCCCGCTACATCGCGGCGCGGCTGGGCTACCCGCCCGACCGCATCACCTGGATCGAAGCACCATCGGCTCAGCGCGAGATGCTGCTGCGCAACGGCCAGGTCGACTTCGTGGTGGCCACCTATTCGATCACCGATTCCCGTCGCCAGAAGGTCGATTTCGCCGGTCCCTACCTGCTTACGGGGCAGTCATTGCTGGTGCGCGCCGACAACACCGAGATCGACGGCACCGCGTCCCTGCACCGGAACAAGAAGTTGTGTTCGGTGTCGGGTTCCACCCCAGCCCAACGGATCAAGGACCGCTACCCGGGTGTGCAACTGCAGCGCTACGACACCTACTCGGCCTGTGTGGAGGCGCTGCGCAATGGCGCTATCGACGCGGTGACCACTGACGATGTCATTCTGGCCGGCTACGCGGCACAGAACCCCGGGATCTTTAAGCTGGTCGGTGACCGCTTCTCCCAAGAGCTCTACGGCATCGGGGTGCATAAGGGCAATGAGGGACTGCGACAGCGCATCAACGAGGCGCTCGAAGAGATGAAACGGGACGGCTCCTGGCAGGCCGCGTTCCAGGACAACTTCGGCCCCGCCGGGTTCCCGATGCCCGAGCCGCCCCAGATCAGTCGATGATGCTTACCGATTATCGCGGCCAGATTTTCCAATCATTCACCGTCACAGTGGAATTGGCAGTTCTTTCTGGGACGCTTGCGCTTCTCTTGGGCACTGGCTTGGCGGCGATGCGCCTGGCTCCGGTTCCGGTGCTCAGGTGGCTCGGTGGCAGCTACGTCCACCTGGTGCGCAACACTCCCCTGACCCTGTTGTTGCTGCTGTGCTCCTTCGGACTGGCGCAGACACTGGGAGTGTCGTTGAGCGACCCAAAGTCTCCGACGTCGGTCGATGACAGCAACTTCCGTCTGGCGGTGCTGGGGCTGGGCGTGTATACGGCGTCCTTCGTCTGCGAGGCGGTGCGCTCCGGCGTCAACACCGTGGGGATCGGCCAGGCCGAGGCCGCCCGATCGTTGGGCCTGAGCTTCACCCAGAATCTTCGGATCATCCTGCTTCCCCAAGCGTTTCGAGCGGTGATCATCCCGCTCGGGTCGGTGTTCATCGCGCTGACGAAGAACACGACGCTGGCCTCGGCGATCGGCGTCGCTGAGGCTGCCCTACTGATGAAATCGATGACGGAGAACACCGCAGCCCTGCTCGGGGTGGGCGCGGTTTTCGCGACGGGTTTTGTCCTGCTGACGTTGCCCCTAGGCCTGGTATTCGGGTACCTGGACCGACGCTGGGCGGTGTCGCGGTGAGGTCCGCGCCGCGGGCGACGGTGCTGTTCGACACCCCGGGTCCGCGGGCCCGCGTCCGTTATCACGCCATGTCGGCAGCAACGGTAGTGGCGGCGGGACTGCTGGGGTGGCTCGTGTACTCGCGGCTGTCCGCCAAAGGCCAACTGACCGCCCAGAAATGGACGCCGTTTCTCACCACGGATCTGTGGCGGACTTATGTCTTGCCGGGGGTGGCAGGCACCCTGACCGCAGCGGCCTGGTCTATCGGGCTCGCGCTGATCCTGGGGGTCGCGCTCGGAATCGGCCGCCTGTCACCGAGCAGGACGGTGCGCTGGGCCTGTGCGGCGACAGTGGAGTTCTTTCGCGCTATTCCGGTGCTGATCATGATGATCTTCGCCTATTTCGTCTATGGCCTGCTCAATGTCTTTCCGCCGCAACAGATCGCATTGGCCGGCGTGGTCACCGGCCTCACCCTCTACAACGGCGCCGTCATAGCCGAGATCGTGCGGGCTGGAGTCAACGCCCTGCCCCGCGGGCAGGGCGAGGCGGCCGCCGCGCTGGGTTTGGGCTGGGGCAAGTCGATGTGGCTGGTACTGCTGCCGCAGGCCGTCACCGCGATGTTGCCGGTGTTGGTGTCACAACTGGTGGTGGTGCTCAAAGACACCGCGATCGGTTACCAGATCACATTTGTGGAGATGGTGCGCCAAGGCACCGTCGTTGGCTCCCAATACAGCAACTACCTTCCTGCGCTGCTGGTGATTGCGGCGCTGATGATCAGCGGAAATCTGGTGCTGTCTGCGGGCGCCTTCGGTCTGGAGCGGCGATTGCGCCGAGCACGCCACTCCACCCTGGAGCCGGCCCCGATCGAGCCGGAGGGCACCCCCGGAACCCGAGTCGTTTAGGCACTGCGCGCTCGATGCCCGGCGTCTAGAGTCGGACTCGACAGCCAGCGACAGGAGATCCCCATGGCCATCACCCCCAAGGACGCATTCAACGCTGCACGCGACATCGCCACACACGCCGTCGAGAAGGCCTCTGACATCGTCGAGGACGCCAGCGACATCATCCGCGGCGACATCTCTGGTGGAGTCAGCGCGATCGTTCAGGACTCGATGGAGATCGCCACACACGCCGTGGAACGGACCAAGGAAGTCTTCACCAGCAAGGACGAGGACGTAGAACCCGAAGAGGCCTGAGCGGCGCAGTCACACCCGGCGGCGCTCCCGCTCGACGGCCAGTTCAGCGCTGACCACCTCGTAGGACATCGACGGGCTGTAGCCGCGTCGGGCGAGCATCGCCACCAGCCGGCGGGTGATCTTGACGTCGTCGTCGCCAAGCGTCTCTCGGCGGAGCTTGGCCTGGACCAACTGTTCGGCGCGGTCCCGCTCGGCGTCGGCGTCGATTCCCTCCAACGCCCCAGCGATCACGTCCTCGTCGACGCCCTTGGTGCGCAGTTCGGCAGCCAATGCCTTGCGGCCCTTGCCCGCATGTTCACGTCGGGATCGCACCCACTGCTCGGCGAAATCGGCGTCATCGATCAATCCGGCGGTGGCCAGCCGGCCCAGCACCCGATCACTGACCTCATCGGGGTAGCCCCGTTTGGCCAACTGGCCCGCAAGCTCAGCTCGGGTGCGGGCTCGGGCGGTGAGCAGGCGCAGGCACAGTGCCTTCGCCTGCTCTTCACGTTTGGCCGGATCGGCCTCGACCGCCTCAGAAGTCGACAGGGGCGGGCAGGACGTCATCGGCCAGCTCATCGGTCAGGACGGCGCCGATACCGAGCTTCTCCTTGATCTTCTTCTCGATCTCGTTAGCCACGTCAACGTTGGTCAGCAGGTAGTTTCGGGCATTCTCCTTGCCCTGCCCCAGCTGTTCGCCGTCGTAGGTGAACCAGGAGCCGGACTTGCGGATGAAGCCCTGGTCCACACCCATGTCGATCAGCGAGCCCTCCCGGCTGATTCCGCGGCCGTAGAGGATGTCGAACTCGGCCTGCTTGAACGGCGGCGACACCTTGTTCTTGACGACTTTGACCCGGGTGCGGTTACCGACCGCGTCGGTGCCGTCCTTGAGGGTCTCAATCCGCCGCACGTCCAGGCGCACTGATGCGTAGAACTTCAAAGCCTTTCCACCCGTGGTGGTTTCGGGACTGCCGAACATCACCCCGATCTTCTCCCGCAATTGGTTGATGAAGATGGCGGTGGTACCCGAATTGTTCAGCGCGCCGGTCATCTTCCGCAGCGCCTGGCTCATCAGCCGGGCCTGCAGGCCGACGTGGCTATCGCCCATCTCCCCCTCGATCTCCGCACGCGGCACCAGGGCGGCCACCGAGTCGATGACCAGGATGTCCAGCGCGCCGGAACGGATCAGCGTGTCGGCGATCTCCAGCGCCTGCTCGCCGGTGTCTGGCTGGGATACCAGCAGCGAATCGGTGTCCACGCCGAGCTTCTTGGCGTACTCCGGGTCCAGCGCGTGCTCGGCGTCGATGAACGCCGCGATCCCACCGGCGGCCTGGGCATTGGCCACCGCGTGCAATGCCACGGTGGTCTTGCCGGAGGACTCCGGGCCGTAGATCTCGACGACGCGGCCCCGGGGCAGGCCGCCGATACCCAGCGCCACATCCAGGGCGATCGATCCTGTCGGGATGACCGAGATCGGCTGACGCACCTCGTCGCCGAGGCGCATCACTGAGCCTTTGCCGAAGTTCTTGTCGATCTGGGCCATCGCCAGTTCGAGTGCTTTTTCGCGATCGGGCGCTTGCGCCATGATGCCTCTCCTGTGGTTCGGTGTTCGGTTGACCGGTTGTCGGTCGGTTGGCCGTGACGCTAGCGACGGGGTCCGACAAACTCCGTCAGGCCGAACGAACTGCCTCCACAGTAGGCGAACGAATGTTCGAATCAAATCAGCGGCGCGGCGTGTCGCGCGTGGCTGATCATCTCCGCGCGACTGCGCCCGTGAGGGGGATGCGCTATGCCACGTGCATGACGTGCGCGGAAGCCCCGATAGTGGTGTCCCCGGCGCCCATCATGGTGCGCATGAACGCCTCTTGCTCGCGCCTTCCCCGCCGCGCCGCGCGGTCCTGCCCGCCGGGCAGCGTCAGCGCCGCAGCGCTGCGCGCCAGGTTCAACGGGATCCGCACCAGCGGGTACCACGGCAGCACGAATGCCGGCAGACCCAGCTTCCGCATCGTGCGCGGTCCGAGAAAGCTGCTGGTCAGAGATAGATGCTGGGAACGTGCGATGCGCCGCCGCAGACCGGCCAGGACTGGGTAGTGCCATTCCAGCGGGTCGTCGGCCATCGGTCCTGCAAGCTGTTTGGTGCTCTCATCGGGCGCCGACAGCGCACCGAGAGTCTGGTAAAGGATGCGGATGCCGTCACGAAAACTGCCGGGCAGCCAGTCGTCTCGGACACCCATCAGCCAGCCGACATAGCGCGTCAGGTGGGCGATGTCCTCCAACTCGGACGGGGACATCACGATTCCCAGCGCCAGCCCACCCGCCGGCGGTGCGATCAACGCTCCCACCAGGGTGGCCGCCATGTCGGTCTGATTGACCGGCAAGCCCCATTCGTCACTGCGCCAGTCCGGCAACGCAGCCACATGGCGCCGAACGAACTCATGGATCAGCCGGACCCGGATGGTGGCCTGATATCCGATGCCGAGCGGCTCCAGACCACCCTCGGCGCTGACATCCAGGGCCCACTGCAACGTCTCGGCGAAGCGCTTGTTCGATCCCTTTTCCAGCACTCCGGTGCGCAGCAGCGTCTTGTTGAACGAGGAGAACTGATAACCGCCCAGGAACGACACGTCTCGGGCGATGTAGGTGCCGTCGGAACCACCGCGGCGCAGGGCTCGTTGCCCCCGTCGCACCCGGGCCATGTCGACCCAGTCCGGGATGGGCTCGAATTCGCCGAAGAACTCCCGCAATGGTGTGGGCGCATTCGGCACGCTGGCCAGGCCATGAGTCAGCATCTGGTTGAAGATCGACCGTGCATCACCGGCCCCGGCGCTCGACATCCAGTCGACCAGCCTCGCCATCGGTTCGTCTCCGACGGTCAGGTCCTCACCGATCTTGCGCCACCGCTGCGGTGTGGGCTTGGCGATCGCCAACGCTGTCGCGAGCACCCGAATACTGGCCGGAACGGTTCCGGGGCCGGCCGGGTGGCGGGCGGGGACGGTCAGCGCGGGCGCGTTCATCGGGCAGCCTCCAGCGATATTTTGGATAACATCCGTGTTCCGAATCTACGGGCGCCAGTAAGGTGATGTCAATGAAGCGCCCTGAGGTCGTGCGGGACTACGGCGGAATCAGCGCGGTCGACCGCCGTGCGGAGCGTCGCAGCAAGCTGCTGGCCGCCGGACGCCAGATCTGGGGCGAGTCGGGCATCGGCGAAGTCACCGTTCGAGGCGTGTGCACTGCCGCGGGGCTCACCCCGCGCTACTTCTACGAGCAGTTTCCCACGCGCGACGCGCTGTTCTTCGCGGTCTCCGACGACGTCCGCGACCAACTGCTCGAAGCGATGGTCACCGCCGGCATCGGCGACCCCGGCACACTCGCGGACAAACTCCGGTCGGCACTGACGGCATTTCTGGACCTGATCGCCGCCGATCCCTGTATCCACCGCATCGCGACCAGCGACCTGTCGGCGATCCCGGGACTCAACGAACACCGCGCGGGCATCCTCGACATGATCACCGATGCGATCGTCGAACACGCCCCCGGCGTGCTCGACGGTCAGGTTCTGGCGCCCGCGGAATTACGCCGCGGAGCGCTCTTCATCGTCGGTGGGGTGAACCAGATCATCGAAACCTGGCTGGCCAACCCGGTCGAGACCACCACCGAACTGGCCGCCATCTGTTCAGACCTGTCCGTCGCCCTGGTCCGCAGCATCGTGGCGCACGGCGATCAGCCTCACCACTGATCGCGGGGCACGTCGAAGTCGGTGCACAGCGCCCACCACACGTCCCGTGGTTCCACCCCGTCCTCAATGGCCTGCGCTGCGGTGCGTCCGCCCACGGCCGCCAGCACATGGTCAGCCAGCACTGTGGTGCCGTAGGCGGCACCAAAACGCATCGTGACCCGTTCGTGGAATTCGGTCAGGCGCACACCGCCAACCTACCCACTGCCCGACAGCGCTTCGTGGCACACCCGTACCGGATCGGCTACTTCTGAGGCGGTGCCTGCGGCCCGCCGAGCGGCCTCGCGGTAGCTCGGCGTCGCCAAGACGTCGCCGACCGCCTCGGCCAGCGCAGGCCCGCTCAACGGCCGGATCAGCCGACCACTGCCGTGGCGCACCACCCGGTTGGCGAGCTCCCACTGGTCCCCGCCACCGGGCACGACCACCAGCGGCACCCCGGCCAGCAGCGTCTTGGCCACCATGCCGTGCCCCCCACCGCAGACGACGACGTCGGCGTGGGTCAGCAGTTCATCCTGGCGTCCCAGTCCGGCGACCGCCCACGGCGGCAGCGCCAGGGCAGGGCCTCCCAGGCGCGACACCGCCACCCGGGCGCCAGCGGGCAGCCCGGTACCGGGCACCAGGTGCTCCACGGCGAGTTCGGCGAGCCCCGCGGCTCCGGTCGAGGCGGTGGACGGCGCCACCACCACCAGCGGACCGCGGCCGGGCGGAACGGACAGCACCTGCTCGGTGGGCTCGAAATGCAGCGGCCCCACCACCACAGCCTCGGCTGGCCAGTCGGGTCGGGGCACCTCAAGTGCGGGCAGCGTCGCGATCAACCGCCGCAGTGGTCCCGGGTCGAGCCCGGGCAGGCCGATACTCACCCGCGCCTCGGCCCGCTGACGCATGCCGCCGCGCACCGACCTCGCCGTCAGTGACCGCATCACCGCATCCCGCAGCCGGCCGCCCACACCGGTCCCTGGCGCCAGCCCGCTGCCGATCGGCGGCAATCCCTTCGACGGCAGGTACAGCGGGTGGGGGCTGAGCTCGACCCACCCGATCCCGAGCAGTTCAGCGGCCATGCCCCCGCATGCCGTGATGACGTCGGAGACCACCAGGTCCGGCGCAAGAGCCCGCAGCTGTTCGCGGTTCTGCACCGCCATCCGCGCCGCCCGCCGATGGAGCTTGGCCCCGTCGTCCGCGTCGTCGTCAGCGTCGGTGGGATCGAGTCCGAGCAGCTCCGCGGCGTCGATCCCGGCGCCGCGCGCGGTGTCCAGCCACCGCACCCCGGTCAGCAACGTCGGCGAGTCTCCGGCCTCCGCGAAGCGCCTGCACAGCGCTATGGCCGGGAACGCGTGACCGGGATCAGGTCCGGCAACCACCACCACTCGCATCGGCCTACCGTGCCACAGCCCCTCAGGCTTAGGGTGGCAGGCATGACCGAACCGACCGGGCAGCAGAGCACCGTAGAGGCCGCCGAGATCATCCGCATCGTGGAGACGTTCCTGGAGGCCCTCCGCGACGACGACCTCGAGACCGCGTCAGCGCTGCTCGCTGAGGATGTCGTGTATCAGAACGTCGGACTGCCGACCATCTACGGCCGTAGCGCCACTGTCGGCGTGTTCCGGCGGCTGGCGGGGCGGGGGACGTTCGATGTGCGGACCCATCGCATCGCCGCCGACGGCGCGTCCGTGCTCACCGAGCGCACCGATGCGCTGATCTTCGGACCGCTGCGGCTGCAGTTCTGGGTGTGCGGGGTCTTCGAGGTGCACCACGGCCGTATCACGTTGTGGCGCGACTACTTCGACTTCTTCGACATGTTCAAGGCGACGCTGCGGGCGGTGGCGGCAACCGTGTTCCCGGCGCTGCGGCCGACGTTCTAGAGTCACCGCTGTGCGCCCAAGTCCCAAGCCTGACCGCCCTAGCCCGATTCAATACATCCGGTACTGCTACGGACGTCCGTTGCCCCGAGAACTGCAGGACTGGGTCCGCAACGACCTGGCCGGCCCGGGTGCCACCGTCCGGATGATCCTGCGCGCCGCCATTCCGACGACGCTGATCCTGATCCCGTTCTGGCTGTTCCCGACGGACTTCATGACGCGGTTCAGCATGACGTTTCCGATCTGGTTCATGGTGATTCTGTTCGCACACGCGCTGAACAAGGTGTGGCGCACGCACATGCTGCGAATGCACGGCCTGGACCCGGAGCTCGCCAACGCGCGAAAGCGGGAGCGCGACGCCCACATTCACCGGTCCTACGAGGAGCGCTACGGTCCCCGGCCGGAAACGGTCGATCAGCGCAGCGACGACATCTAGACGACCCGGGGCAACTCGGCCAGTTCGTCGAACGCCTGCGCCCAGCCCAGCATTCGGTCGGTGGCGCCGGCCAGTTCCTCGCGGTAGCGCCGCTGCGACATCGGGGAGTTCGCCGGCTCAGCTGCAGATGTCGGCGTGCCGTCGTTGGCCGAGGCAACCAGCTGTGCTGCGGCGGTGACCATCTCGTTGTACTGGCGGACACCGGCGCTGAGCTGTGCGGTGAACGCATTGATGGTCGGAACCAGGTACTGACGTGATTGTGCGCTGTGCTGCACGGCGCGTTCCATAGACACCACCTCTGCCGCCGTGGCCGCCATGGTCGATGAGGCGCGGTTCACGGCCTCAGTCAGTTCGGTGATCTCATCGGCGGGCAGTAGTCCGCCCCGCTCGAGCACGCCCAGCAGCGAGACCATTCCACGCTCGGAGGCACCTAGGGCGTACATCGCCGGCCGGGCCGCCGAGCCGGGCGGCGGCAGCCGGCGGGAGGCGGGTGCGCGCACAGCCGGCAGCGGAGCCGCCCGCAGCCAGCGGTAGCGCAGCAACAGCAGCGTCGCCGGGGCGGCCGCCCCGGCGGCGATCAGCCCGGTGATCAGCAATACCCACACCGGTGTGGCCCACGACGCCAGCACGGCCGTGACCAGCGCCCAGAATCCGCACGAGGCGCTGAAAAACAACCCCAGCCGCAGAGCCCAGCGCCGTTTGCGGAGCATTCTGGCCCGGGGATCGGCCAGCGCCCCCAGTTTGTCGGCGAGGACGTCGGCGGCCTCGCTCGCACGGTCCACGGCGCGCTGCAGCAGCGAGTGACGGGTGGTGCCTCCGAGCGTCGCGGCCACGTGACTACCTTCCCAGCGGATTCTCGGGGGTGGGATGGGCGCCAGACTGCGGCGTCGCCGGAGTGGCCTGGCCCGGAGCGGTCGCGGCCCCACCCGCAGGTAACGACTCGCCCCGCATGGAAGCCCGAATCTGCTCAAGCCGCGAATGGCCGGCCATCTGGATACCGGCCTGCTCGACCTCGATCATGCGGCCCTGCACCGACCCCTGCGCCAACTCGGCAGCTCCGATGGCGTTCGCATAGCGCCGCTCGATCTTGTCGCGCACCTCGTCGAGGCTCGGAGTGGTTCCGGGAGCGGCGATCTCGCTCATCGAGCGCAGCGAGGCACTGACCTGCTCCTGCATCTTGGCCTGCTCGAGCTGGCTGAGCAGCTTGGTGCGCTCAGCGATCTTCTGCTGCAGCACCATGGCGTTCTGCTCGACGGCTTTCTTGGCCTGCACGGCCGCGGACAAAGCCTGATCATGCAGGGCCTTGAGGTCTTCGACGCTCTGCTCGGCGGTGACCAGCTGAGCGGCGAACGCCTCGGCAGCGTTGTTGTACTCGGTTGCCTTCGCCGCGTCTCCGGCGGCTACGGCCTGGTCGGCGAGGGTCAGGGCCTGACGCACATTGACCTGGAGTTTCTCGATGTCGGCCAGCTGACGGTTGAGCCGCATCTCCAATTGCCGCTGGTTACCGATCACCTGGGCGGCCTGCTGAGTCAGCGCCTGGTGCTGGCGCTGCGCCTCTTCGATCGCCTGCTGGATCTGCACCTTGGGATCAGCGTGCTCGTCGATCTTCGAGTTGAACAGCGCCATCAAGTACTTCCACGCCTTGACGAACGGGTTGGCCATCAGTCAGCTCCGTCTGCTTGTTTCCAGTGTTGTCGCGCTCCCCCTGCTACCGCTGACCAATTTATCGGGTCGGCGGTGCTCGGGTGGGTGTTCAGGCCGGGCGCGTCACGCCGAGGCCGCCGATGCCAGTGTCCGAATAGGCGGAATCACCACCTTGGTGCCGGCATCGATGCGCGTCACTCCGGAGTGCAGCACCGCTGCCTGGGCCCGCTCGGCCCGGGCCAACCGCGTACCGGCGTCGAACAGCACCGTCGACAGCGGGATCTGCAGCGCCGCGCAGATCGCGTTGAGCAGCTCGCTGGACGCTTCCTTGCGGCCCCGCTCCACCTCCGAGAGGTAGCCGAGACTGACCCGCGCCGAGTCCGACACCTCACGCAACGTGCGGCCCTGAGCCGTCCGCGCCTGACGCAGCACCTCACCGACCGACTCCCGCAGCAATGTCGTCATCGTGCTCTCCCCCTCACGGGTCACCCCTGGAAACCGACAGTCACCAAGCTCAACGCACGCGATGCCCGTCAAGGTTCCCGACCGCCGGGCCAATTCGGCGGGCCCAGCATCGGCTCTCCTACGTCGAGCCTCGTGACCCGCCGGGC
>NZ_MVHH01000119.1 GCF_002086515.1 Mycolicibacter arupensis | reverse complement strand
TTGTAGGAGTTGATGGTGGGGTTGGTGAAGGCCAGCAGTGAGGGTGCGTGGTGCAGGATGCCGCCGATGTAGTGGCGGGCGATGTCGGAGAGTCCGGCGTAGCCGGCTTCGTCGTAGAACAGGGGTGCGCCGGTTTGCCAGAGGGATTGGTGGACGTGCATGCCGGAGCCGTTGTCGCCGAAGAGGGGTTTGGGCATGAAGGTGACGGTTTTGCCGTGGGCCCAGGCGGTGTTTTTGATGAGGTATTTGAAGAGCATGAGGTCGTCGGCGGCGTGGAGCAGGGTGTTGAATTTGTAGTTGATTTCGGTTTGGCCGCCGGTGCCGACTTCGTGGTGGCCGCGTTCGACGGTGAAGCCGGCGCCTGCGAGGTTGGTGGACATGACGTCGCGTAGGTCGACGTATTGGTCGTTGGGGGCGACGGGGAAGTAGCCGCCTTTGGGGCGGACTTTGTAGCCGAGGTTGGGGCTGCCGTCGGGTTCGGTGCTGCGTCCGGTGTTCCACCAGCCTGAGGCGGAGTCGACTTTGTGGAAGGTGCCGTTGATTTGGGAGTCGAAGCTGACGGAGTCGAAGATGTAGAACTCGGCTTCGGCGCCGAAGTAGGCGGTGTCGGCGATGCCGGTGCTGGCGAGGTAGTTCTCGGCTTTGCGGGCGATGTTGCGGGGGTCGCGGGAGTAGGGCTCGCGGGTGAAGGGGTCGTGGACGAAGAAGTTCAGGTTCAGCGTCTTGGCCGCCCGGAACGGATCGATCTGCGCGGTGTTGAAGTCGGGGAGCAGCAGCATGTCGGATTCGTGGATCGACTGGAATCCGCGGATCGACGAGCCATCGAATGCCAGCCCATCCTCGAACAC
>NZ_MVHH01000118.1 GCF_002086515.1 Mycolicibacter arupensis | reverse complement strand
TTTTCACGCCACGCTGGAGCAGGCGCTAAAAGCCGATTCGCTGCGCCCCAAGCAACAGCGGCGCAGTGCCAAGGCGCTGTTGGCGCAAATCAAAGCCGAAGGTTATGACGGTGGCTACAGCCAGCTCACCGCGTTTATCCGTGCCTGGCGAGGGGGACAGGGCAAGGCGTCGCAGGCCTTTGTGCCGCTGACCTTTGCTCTTGGCGAGGCGTTTCAGTTTGACTGGAGCGAGGAAGGCTTGCTGGTCGGCGGCATTTACCGGCGTATGCAGGTGGCACATCTGAAGCTGTGTGCCAGCCGTGCGTTCTGGCTTGTGGCGTATCCGAGCCAGGGCCATGAGATGTTATTTGACGCCCATACACGCTCGTTCGGCGCCTTGGGCGGCGTGCCGCGCCGGGGCATCTACGACAACATGAAGACCGCCGTCGACAAGGTCAATAAGGGCAAAGGCCGGGCGGTGAATGCACGCTTTGCGGTGATGTGCGCGCATTACCTGTTCGATCCGGACTTCTGCAACGTCGCCGCTGGTTGGGAAAAGGGCATCGTTGAAAAGAACGTGCAAGACAGCCGCAGGCGTATCTGGCTAGACGCCCAGGACTGCCAGTTTCACTCCTTCGAGGAACTCAATGCCTGGCTGGGCCAGCGCTGCCGCGCGCTTTGGAACGAGCTGACGCACCCTCAATACAGCGGTCTGAGTGTGGCCGAAGTACTGGAGTTGGAGCGCGCTGAACTGATGCCTGTGCCAGCGCCATTCGACGGTTACGTCGAGCGGCCTGCGCGGGTCTCCAGCACCTGCCTGGTCAGCGTCGGGCGCAACCGCTACTCGGTGCCGTGTGAGTACGCGGGTAAGTGGGTCAGCAGCCGTTTGTATCCGACGCGAATCGAGGTGGTGGCTGACGACGCGCTGATCGCCAGCCATGTCCGCTTGCTGGATCGCGACCAGGTCAGCTATGACTGGCAGCACTACCTCCCGCTGATCGAACGCAAGCCCGGTGCGCTGCGCAACGGCGCGCCCTTTGCTGAC
>NZ_MVHH01000117.1 GCF_002086515.1 Mycolicibacter arupensis | reverse complement strand
GGCTAGCTGTTGTGACCTGAGAGGTTGGGTACGCGGCTGGCGGGTGGTTGGCCTCTGAGTGCGGTGTGGCCGCGGTGGTGATTGTAGGTGTGCAGCCAGCGGGGGAACTCGGCGCAGCGTTCGGCGTCGCTGGTGTAAAGCCGGGCGTAGGCCCATTCGTCGGCCAGGGTGCGGTGAAATCGCTCCACCTTGCCGTTGGTTTGTGGCCGGTAGGGCCGTGTCCGTCGATGTTCTATCTGACCCAGCGCATCGCGGAAGGCGTGTGAGCGGTAGCACGAGCCGTTGTCGGTCAACACTTTCCGTACCGGTATGCCGCATTGGGCGAACCAGCTGTTGGCGCGAGTCCAAAAGGCCGCCGCGGTGTCCTTGCGCTCGTCGGTGAGAATCTCGCTGTAGACCAAACGCGAGTAGCCGTCGATTGCCGTGTGCAGGAAATGATGCCCATGAAGCGGCTGGCCGTGCTTGCTGCGCCGCCCAGAACTCTTGTCGGCGCGACAGTTGCGATTACCTACCGTGCGGCCCAGCATCCGCCATCCCCCGCCCGCGGGGATCTTGCCCAGCTTCTTGACATCAACGTGCACCAACTCGCCAGGGCGGGTCGAGTCGATACGACGGATGACACGACCCGTGGGGCGGTCGAGCCAACGCAGTTTGGCCAGGCCGTAACGACTCAAGACGCGGTGCACGGTCGAGGGGTGAAGCCCCAGGAGATAGCCGATCCGAGCCGGCCCCCACCGGCGCAGTACGCGGACTTTGATGATGCGGCGTTCGGTGCGCGTAGCAGTGCGGTTGGGGCTGCGGTGTGGGCGTGAGCTGTGATCGGCCATCCCGCACGGACCAGCAGTCCGGTAGCGAGCGGCCCAGCGGGCCGCCGTAGTCACCGAGACCTGGAACCGTTCAGCGGCCCGACGCAGCGGCCAGCCGTCTTCGACGACACAACGGGCCAGACGCAGCCGACCGGTTTCGGACAAAGGAGCATTACGGTGGGACACGAAGACCTCCGGAGTGAGTTATGCGTTCCTAGACAGCTCGCACTTCACTCGGAGGTCTTCTTCATGTCACCACGCCACGCCGTACCTAACGTCCGTGGTCACAACAGCTAGCCC
>NZ_MVHH01000116.1 GCF_002086515.1 Mycolicibacter arupensis | reverse complement strand
TGTGATGTCCAGGGAGGTTGTCCCGCACGGTATCGGTGAGCCTGTGTGACAGGGAAGGCCTCCGGTTGTGAAGTGGAGCTGTCTAAGAACCGCTTCGCCAACCAGGAGGCCTTCGTGTCCCACGCTAACGCTGCATTGACCCCACGCGCACGTTTGAGGCTCGCTCGGCTCGTCGTCGAGCAAGGATGGACCTACGCCGCAGCCGCCAAAATGTTCATGGTCGCAGCGCGAACTGCCAAGAAATGGGCCGACCGCTACCGTGCCGAAGGGGCCGCGGGCATGGTCGATCGCAGCTCACGACCGTATGCCAGCCCCACCAAGACCTGCCCACAGGTGATGCGGCAAGTGGTGAAGTTGCGGTGGCGCAAACGGCTGGGACCTGTCCAGATCGGCAGCCAACTCGCCATGCCGGCCTCGACCGTGCATGCCGTGCTGAAGCGATGCCGGATCAACCGTCTATCCCACATCGACCGGGTCACCGGCGAACCTATACGGCGTTACGAGCATGACCATCCCGGCTCACTGCTCCATGTCGACGTCACCAAATTTGCCAACATCCCCGACGGCGGCGGCCACAAGTTCGTGGGCCGACAACTCGGGGAACGCAACGCCAGGCAGACCGCCCTGCGGACCGGTGAACGCACCAGCAGTTACCGACCCAGAATCGGAACAGCGTTCGTGCACACCGTGATCGACGATCATTCACGCATGGCATACGCCGAGATCTGCACCGATGAGAAAGCAGTCACTGCGGTCGCAGTGCTCCAGCGAGCAGTAGCGTGGTTCGCCGAACACGGCGTCACCATCGAACGAGTCCTATCCGACAACGGGTCGCCCTACAGATCCTTCGCATGGCGCGAGACCTGCACCGAACTGCAGATCACGCCCAAACGAACTCGCCCCTACCGGCCTCAGACCAACGGCAAAATCGAGAGATTCCACCGAACCCTCGCTGACGGCTGGGCCTATGCACGGCACTACGAATCCACTGCGCAACGCAACGCAGCCCTACCCGACTGGCTGCACTTCTACAATCACCACCGAGCCCACTCCGCCATCGGAGGCCAACCACCGGTCACCCGACTGACCAACCTCCCTGGACATCACAG
>NZ_MVHH01000115.1 GCF_002086515.1 Mycolicibacter arupensis | reverse complement strand
AACAACGCCGAATGCACCTCCGGCGGCAACCCCATAAACGCAGGCGCAGTCACACTAACCACCCCAACGCGGATACACCGCTGCCGCGTGAGCGTCGCCGACCGCATAGCTCACGCCTGCCTCGCCGACACCGACGCCCGAGCGGCCGAGTTCTGCCGTGCCGGCGGCGGCCACCACGACATGCCGACTTCCGTAGCCACTTAACGTCGCCGCACTCTGCAGCGAGACGGGGTCAGCGGCGGGCGGGAGCACTGCCGTGATCACCGGAACCGCGCCGGCGTGGACGGCAGCGAGCCTGGCGGTCAACGCCTCGATACGAGCGCTGGCGGCGGCCAGTCCTTCGGGGACGACATGTAGCGGCATGACCTATCTCCTTCCGAACCGGGAAACACACCCTTGGACAACTGCTTTGTGGCACTTATACGACCACCAAGTGCGAACATGTGTCGACCACTGGGGCGGCACACTGCACGCTCAAGCCGAGGCCGCCGGAACTGGGTTCACCGGCCGACGTGTTCTGAATAACGCTGGTGAGAAGGCTTTTTCAGGACCGAAGGGGAATAAGTTAATCTCTGCACGCCACGCTCGCTGAGTTTGAATCAGCAGGTGCGGAATAGCGCACCGACACGTGAGAATCCGATGCGCCTTTCGGCGTGGCGATATTCATCAAGGCGGGAATCCGCGGGCGCGGCCCTCGTGAGCACTCTGTCGATGACAGGCTGAGAGGAGCCGCAGTGATCGAATCATGCTGTGCAACAGAGCAGTACTGCCGGAAGCTAGACCAGATTGGAAGCAGCCAGAACGGCACTTCCGCCGACGAGTTGAGCGGTTAATGCACACACGACAGGGCAATTGTGCGCCCGGCGCCACCGCAATGGCGGTGACGCCGGGCCTTGAAGGAAGAACTACTGCGTTCGCCGATGGTCAGGGCTGTGCGTCGGGATCTGGCACTTCACTGGGCTGACCGGTCCAGCTGGCCGGCAGCAATGGTGCAGTCGGCGCAGAGCCGAAGGAGTCCCCCGCCACAGTGGTCAGTCCGGCTTCTCGCACAGCATGTTTGATGGCACCGCCTTCGAAGCCGACCCCGCCCGCGCTGCCGTCCGAAGCCAGCGGCCCCCCACCGGTCGGTGGCGCCCATTCGGCATCGACCTCCACATTCATGTCGGCAT
>NZ_MVHH01000114.1 GCF_002086515.1 Mycolicibacter arupensis | reverse complement strand
CAATCAATCACATACGGCTCTAGAACAAAGTGGTCCGACTATCGGGGACCTGCCAGGTCCACTCAGGGCGGCGATCGTCGCTAGGTCTTCGCGGATCGCGGCGATGTCATCAGGATCAAGGGCTGCTGGATCGTCGGCGAACTCAGCGACCGCGTCCACGAGGTTCTGGGGCAGGGGAATGGATTTCAGAGCCGCCTGCTCAACGAGGTCGATGACTGCGGCGACGTCCTCGCCCGCCGCCATCGCGCCCTCGATCACCCGGCACCCGTCAGGGAACACGACGGTGAGCAGCTCGACAGCAAGCTCGTGGTCAGTCATGCCTCCAAGGGTATGGCCGGGCACCGAGCCGCATCCTATGGATTAGTTCCCCCCGCTGGCCTGGTGACGCAGGATGCGGGCCTGTGCTCGTTTAGACATTCCCTCGAAGATCGACACCGGCCCACCAGGTTGGTTAGGTTCTGCCGCCGGAGCTGGTTCCTTCACGGAGTTGCTGAGGTGGTCAAGTAGCCAGTCCAGGTGCGCCTGCGTCATCCGCCAGATGCGGCCGGTCTTGTAGCCGCGGATGTCGCCAGCGTTGAGGTGGCGGCGTAGCCAACGTTCTGGGTCCTTCATCTCCGGTGGAAGAACCAGCTCCGCGACCTCGGCGAGACTGTAGGTCTTGTGGCGTTCCGGTTGCTCATCCATGTTGAAGGATTCTGCACAGCTGGCCGTAGCCCAGAGCGCTCCGAGTCCCGTCCTCATAGCCCCCGTCCGGTCTGGTTCTGTAGAACCAGACCGGTCCGGTCGGGGTTCTTCAGAACCTCGACCGAGGTTGGCCGCCCCGGCAGTTCAGTCGAGGTTGGTGTAGCTCTCTCTCGGCTCCCAACTGCGGGACTTCATCCAGGTATCGATGTCCTCGGCGGTCAGTCGGTATTCCCGGCGTCCGCTACCAACTGGGTATGCGGGTAGGTCACCGTTCTTCACTGCGGCGCGAATGAGGTCGACGGAGACCTTCACGTATTCGGAGGCCTCTTTGCGTGTGAGCCAAGTCGTCATGGTCGGGAATCTAGCCCCCGCAGTCCACCGGCCCACGTCCTGCCCGCGGGAGCAGCGGGGCCAGTTCTCCGACAGTCGGAGAACTGGTCGTCCTGGGGTGGTGTCCAATTTAGACACCTCTTCCGGACAGGAAGAGGCAAGTTAAGCCGGTGTGCGGTGACGGTGGCAGGTCCCCGATAGTCGGACCACTTTGTTCTAGAGCCGTATGTGATTGATTG
>NZ_MVHH01000113.1 GCF_002086515.1 Mycolicibacter arupensis | reverse complement strand
TGGCATGTCCCCAATGAACGGGGCCATCCTGTTTTAGAGTCCTGTTGCCCGTGACCTGGGCGGATAGGACGATGGAAAACATGGCTGGACGGAAGCGGAATTCCGCGGAAGACATCGTGCGCAAGCTGCGACGCGCGGACGAGCTGACTGCGGCGGGTAAGACGCAGGAGGAGGTTGCCGGCGAGCTCGAGGTGTCGGCGGCGACGTTGTACAACTGGCGCCGCCAGTACGGCGGGATGGACACCGATGCGGCGAAGGAGCTCAAGGAGCTGCGTGAGCAGAACAGTCGGCTCAAACGCCTGCTCGCCGACGCCGAGCTGGAGAAGGACGCATTGAGGGAGGTGGCTCGGGGAAAATTCTAGACCCGGCTGCCAAGCGCCGCGCCGTGGACATGCTCGTCACAACGATGAAGTTGTCGAAACGGTTGGCGTGCAGAGCAGTTGGGCTGCCCCGCTCCACCTATGCCCGCACCCCGATCGCGTTGACACCCGCCGATCCTGATGCGGATCTCAGGGCCACGTTACGCATCTACGCGCGCGAACACCCACTGCACGGGTTCCGGCGGGCGTGGGCGCACCTGAGGCACGACCGGGGCGCACTGGTGAACAAGAAGAAGGTGCACCGGCTGTGGAAAGAAGAGGGTCTGCAAGTCCGGATCTACCACCCTCGCAAACGTGCCGGCGTCTCGACGATGCCTCAGATCGACGCGGATGCGCCGAAGGTGGTGTGGGCGCTTGATTTTCAGTTCGATTCCACTGTCGACGGTAAGGCCATCAAGATCTGCTCGATGATCGACGAGCACACCCGGTTGTCGTTGTTGAACATCGTGGAGCGCTCGATCACCGCCGAGCGGTTGACGGTGGAGTTGGACAAGGCGTTCGCATTGTGGGGTGGGCCGCCGCTGGTGCTGAGGATGGATAATGGGCCGGAGTTCATTTCTGCTGTGCTGCAACAGTTCTGCGGTGATCGCATCGGGCTTTCGTACATCCCGCCGGGCACGCCGTGGAACAACGGACACATCGAATCTTTCAACAACCGGCTACGGAAGGAGTGCCTGAACCGCAATCATTGGACGAGTCTCCTCGAAGCGAGGGTGGTGATCGAGGACTTCAAAGACGACCACAACAACCGACACCGGCACTCATCACTGGGCTACCTCACCCCCGCCGAGTACGCTGCCCGATGCAGCCACACCCACTATCTCGTGGAAGGCTGCCAGATCGACTGAGGTCAATCAATCACATACGGCTCTAGAACAAAGTGGTCCGACTATCGGGGACCTGCCA
>NZ_MVHH01000112.1 GCF_002086515.1 Mycolicibacter arupensis | reverse complement strand
GGGACTTGACCCCGTGTGTTGGACACGCTCAATCCCAGGAATGTCCTGGGGGAAGCGAGATGATCCAACCCGATGGCAAGGAAAAATTACCCCGATGAGTTCAAGCGTGACGCGGTCGCGCTGTACCGGGATACCGAGGGTGCGACGATTACGCAGATCGCTGCCGAGCTCGGTGTCAGCGAAGCCACGCTCTCAGCGTGGTGCAAGTCGGCCGGCGTGGCGATTCGGCACCGCCGCGGCAGCGTAGAGACCGAGCTTGCGCCAGGGGCCGAGAGCCCGGAGCAGGAACTGGTGCGGCTGCGCGCCGAGAACAAGACGCTGCGCGCCACCGAGGCTCGGCTATCCACCGAGCGGGACATTCTACGGTCGGCAGCCAAATATTTCGCCGGGGAGACGAACTGGTGAGCCGCTTCCAGTTCGTCGCCGACCACCTACACGCCTTCGAGGTGAAGTGGCTCTGCGCGGTCGTGGAGGTCGCGCGTTCATCGTTCTACGCCTGGCTCGCCGGCGCCGATTCCCGCGCCGCGAAGGCCGCCGCTGATGAGGCGCTGGCCGCCCGTATCCGGGTGGTGCACGGCGAGGACAACACCTACGGGGCGCCGCGGATCACCGCCGAGCTCAACGATGGTGCGCCCGACGGTGAGCGGGTCAACCACAAGCGGGTCGCTCGAGTGATGCGCGGCGCCGGGATCGTCGGTTATCGGCGCCGGCGGCGGGTCAAGACCACCGCGGCGGATCCGGCCAGCCAGAAAGTCCCTGATCTGCTGAAGCGGGATTTCACCGCCGCGCAGATCAACACCCGTTATGTCGGCGACATCACCTACCTGCCACTGGCCACCGGCGGCAACCTGTACCTGGCCACGGTGATCGACTGCTGCTCGCGGCGGGTAGCGGGGTGGGCGATCGCCGATCACATGCGCACCGAACTGGTCACCGACGCCCTCAACGCCGCTGCCGCGCTACGCGGCACGTTGGCCGGTGCAGTGTTCCACTCGGACCACGGAAGTCAGTACACCTCAAGGGATTTCGTGTCCCTCTGCCGCGAGTATGGGGTCATCCAGTCGATGGGAGCGGTGGGAACGAGCGCCGACAACGCCCTGGCCGAATCGTTCAACGCCGCCCTCAAACGCGAGATCCTGCAGGACCGTGCCTGCTGGCCGGACGCGGCGACCTGCCGCCGGGAGGTCTTCCGATGGCTGGCCCGCTACAACACCAAACGACGGCACTCCCACTGCCGTCAATCCAGCCCTGCCACCTACGAAAGGACCCTGACACCGGCTACGCTGCCCGAAGCTGCTTAACCACAAATCCCGTGTCCACTACATGGGGGCAAGGCCC
>NZ_MVHH01000111.1 GCF_002086515.1 Mycolicibacter arupensis | reverse complement strand
CGTTGACTCTGCTCAGTGTGATTCTGGGGAGGTCTGACGCGGTGTGTCTTCGTGACGGTGGCTGCGTTGGGTGGTTGGTTCTGGATCACTCGGGTGTCTGACTCAGACTCTGCGTGCCACTTTCGGGTTGGCTTTTGGGCGTTGCGTCGACGCTCGGGTGTGAAAGGACCGGTCGACGTGGCCTGATAGGAGCGTGGCACCGCCCCCACTGAGCTATGTCCGCCGACCGGTCCAACCTCGATGCATCCCTTCACAGTTGCAAGGAGGCAACCATCATGGTTGTTGTTGGAGCCGATACGCACAAGCGCAGTCACACGTGCGTCGCCGTCGACGAGGTCGGCCGCAAACTCGCCGAGAAGACCGTGAGCGCCACCGGCGCTGGTCACGGCGAGCTGATCGAGTGGGCACGCGGGAACTGGGGCACCGACGTGCTCTGGGCGGTGGAAGACTGCCGCAACATGTCCGGGCGTCTCGAGCGTGACCTGACGGCTGCTGGTTACGAGGTGGTTCGGGTGCCCACCAAGATGATGGCCAAGGCACGGGCATCTGCGCGTACTCGCGGCAAGTCTGACCCGATCGATGCCTTAGCCGTCGCCCATGCGGCATTACGTGAACCCGACCTGCCCAGAGCCACGTACGACGAGGCCGCTCGGGAGATGAAACTGCTGGTAGACCGTCGCGAGATGCTGGTTCGTCAGCGCACCGAGACGATCAACTCACTACGCGAGCGAATCCACGGTCTTGCTCCCGAGTACACGGCCGGCCCGCTGGATCGCCCCAAACATCAGCAGGCCCTGGGTGAGTGGCTGGGTATCCAAGACGGCCTGGTTGCGGAGTTGGCTCGCGACGAGTTGGCTGACATTCGTCGGCTCACCGACGCCATCAACGCCCTCGCGACCCGTATTCAGGGACGCGTCGAAAACCTCGCGCCCACCCTGCTGGAGCTGGCGGGTTGTGGAGCATTGACGGCAGCAAAAATCCTCGGTGAGACCGCCGGGGTCACCCGGTTTCGCAGTGAGGCGGCTTTTGCCTGTCACACCGGCACCGCCCCGATTCCCGTGTGGTCAGGCAGCACCACCGGCCAGGTCCGGCTCAACCGCTCGGGAAACCGTCAACTCAACGCCGCCCTGTATCGCATCGCGCTGACCCAGACCCGAATCGCTGGTCGCGGCCAGGACTACTACCGCCGCAAGATCACCGAAGGAAAGACCACCCGAGCCGCACTACGTTGCCTCAAACGCCACATCGCTCGTGAGGTCTACCGCCGCCTGCATACCGACCACGAAGTCCGCCAAAACCCCGACCTACCAATCGCTGCTTGACATAGGAGCAACGTCCA
>NZ_MVHH01000110.1 GCF_002086515.1 Mycolicibacter arupensis | reverse complement strand
AGCTACCGGGACCTTGACCGCCGGCGGCGCCACCCCCGGCGGTGGCGCGGGGGCCGGGACAGGCGCGGCCTCCGGAGCGGGCGCCGGAGCCGGGGCCTGTTGGGCGGGTCCGACGAGGTGCCCGGTGGGTGGTGGGTGGTCTGCGGCGGTGGGCCGAATGCTGACCGCCAGGGCGACCACCAGACTGCAGACCCCCACGACGAAGAATGCCGCCAACCCGCTTCCGGCCAGCAGGAAGGGCCGCCGGCGAGTCGGTGCGCTGTCCTCCTCGACCAAGCGCAGTTCGGAACTCGGCGGATAGAACTCGTCGTCGTCGATGGCGAGGTCCTCGATGCCGTCTGCGTCGGTGAAGCTCAGGTAGCCACTGTCGGCGTCGTCGGGAACCGCGCTGTAGGCCAGCGCGTACTCGCTCATGGTCGCGTCATAGTCGGCCGGGCAGGCGTAACCGAGCGCGACCAGCTCCGGGTCGATCATTCCGGTGCCCGGGTCGCGCGCCCACGCCAGCGCTGAGGTCGAGGAGTCGAACAGCGGCGCGTGGGCACTGGCCAGGGCCGCGCCCCGTGCCAGTGCGGTCTCGGGCTCTTCGGGCACGCTGACCGGGATGGCGCTGGCCGCGTCCAACTCCGGCTTGACCATGCCGACGTTGACGCCGGAACCGACGACGAACAGGCCATCGGGGCGCGGGGACAGTCGACCGGCCTGGGCGGCCAGCCGAGTCAGCGCACCCATCGCGGCGGCGTCGTCGGAGGGCAGTGCCACCCGCTGCACATCGGCGATCGAGCCGTCCGATGAGTCGATGACGGCCAGGGTCGCCCCGTCGGGCTCGATGAACATCAGGGCGGTGTGCTCATAGCCCACCGATCCGCCCACGGTCTGGGCCAGGGCCGCGGCGGCCAAGAACGCCGACACCAACATCACGTTCTCGACCCGATGGCCGGCCAGGGCGTCGCGCAACTGTCCGGCCTGGAGCTGGTCGGCGACCATCACCCCGGTCGAGGCCAACCGGTAGCCGCTCTCGCGGGCACTTTCCTGGGTGCCCAGGATGGCCGACACGATCTGATGGGGCAGCACCGGAGAGTCGGCGTCCACCTCGAAGCCGTCCTCGTCGACGGTCACGCCTCCGGCGCGCTCCCCCTCGACCAGGACCATGCGTACCGATGGCGGCGCCATCGAGACCCCCAAAACGATGTCCACCGCACCTCCTCCACTAGGGTCGGCGACTTCTTAGTCAATCTTACAAGCGCGCGGGCCAGATCCCCACCTAAAAATGGAGGCCCGGCAGGGGGAACGGGAAGGGGCCGCCGCGCCCATGCCCGCCGCCATGTCCGCCTCCGGGACCCTTGCCGGGCCTCCATTTTTAGGTGGGGATCTGGCC
>NZ_MVHH01000011.1 GCF_002086515.1 Mycolicibacter arupensis | reverse complement strand
GCCGCCCTGTCCGTCGAGGGCCGCCGCAAAGGCGTCGATCGTGGCGACAGTGTGGCTGAGCAGCGACCGCACGCTCCACCCTGAGCACGGACTGGGGGCGTCCAGATTCGACACGCTCAGAGTGGAGACCAGGTCGACCAGGCGCTTATCGGCCTGTTGCAGCAGGTCCAACGAGTTCATCCGAGTTCCTTTCGTCAACTAACGTTTGACAGCAATGTTTACCGTTAGATTTTGTACTCGCGCTGCCTAACGTTGTCAACATCTTGATAGCATTAGTTAAATGAATACCGGGTCACGGCTCCAAAGGGCGCAGGCGGCGGGATTCGTCGTGGCGGGAGAGCCCTTGGCTGTGGACTTGGCCGACACGATCATCACCAGTCGGGATCCAGTCGTCGATCTGCTTGCCGACGAGGCGGCGTGTCGGTTCTGGTGGGGCCTGCAGCAGGATCGACTACCCGACGGGACGCCGGCTCCGTCACTTGCGCTCACCATTGAGCTGCGTCAAGCAGTTCGCGAGATACTCGACGCACACATCGCCGGGATCAGTCCCAGCGCAGCGGTCGTCAATCGCGTCAACGACATCGCATCAAGCGTGGCCTGCACCCGGCAGCTGGTGCAGACCCCAGCCGGGTGGGCCGCCCTGACCACTCGCCATCCACCGGCCGACCGGTTGTACGAACTCGCGCTAGCTGCCGTCGCCGAGAGCCTTATCGATCTGCTGGTCGGGCCTGCGCACAATCGCCTGCGCAGATGTGAGAACCCGACCTGCAGCATGCTCTTCGTCGCCTCCGACCCCCGCCGCAAGTTCTGCACCCAGAACATCTGCGCCAACAGGACACGAGTGGCCCGGCACTACCACCGCCACCACCGCAACTGACCCGGGCCCCGGCCAACCGCGCCGATGCCAACTTCGCCGGCCGCGCATGCCGAGACGCCACCGCGAACACACTGCTTGTGCTCAACACGAAGTCTCGATGACTCATCGGGCGGCCGATAGCAACCATATCGTGAGAACCCGCGATGTCCGCCCGCGCCGGTCTTTCGTCCGTCGCGGGTTGTGGGCCGATCATCGCGGCTTGGACACCTGCGCCACCCATCGTGCGCCCACGCGGTGGGTATGGGTCAAGGTCAGGCCCGCTCGCTCGGTCAGCTCCGAGGCGCTGTCGAGGCCGACCGAGGCCCAGTCAAACCAGCGACCCATCCCGCTGTCGGATTCCAGGCGAACCCGTCGCTGCTTGACACCCGATGTCGCCGGGTCGAACTCGACAAGGCATTGCCCGCCGGGAGCGAGCAACCGCGCGGCGCGGGCCAACACCCGCACGGGATCGCCAGCGAGGCCGATGTTGCCATCGACAAGTAGCACGGTGCCCCAACCACCCTCGCCGGGCAACGCACTGAACACGTCGCCGCGCAGGGCAGGCGCGCCACGCTGGTTGGCGATCCGCACGGCGGTCGCGGATTGATCGATTCCCAGTGCGGGTAGCCCGCGTCGAATCAGTTGTGCGACCAGACGTCCAGGTCCGCAGCCGAGGTCGATCGTCGGACCCGTGCACAAAGACACCACCGTTTCGTCGAAGGAGTGGTCCGCGCCGTGATGGCCGAGCCAGAGATCCACCGGCAGCTCTACGCGTTCACCGTCGTCGTGGCGAAGCCAGCAGCGCTCCCCCAGAAGCGCGCGCTCGTACTGCGGTCCCAGCATCCACCCTCCAGGTACGAGTAGAGGGCGTGGCACGCCCGTGGTGTTGAGTCGCCGATCGGTCGTCGGCTCGGGATGCGTCTGCACCCAATCGCGGTGCCTGACGCGCACGGTCATTGTTATGTCCGGGTGGCGTTGGTTGCCTGGCGAGCGCCGGGCATGTGAGGATTCCGTCAGCAACGGTCGGTATCGCGCGCGGGCGGCAGTCTGCGCGCTCAGCGTTCGGGTCGTTGATGCGCGACACCTCCGCTGCCGGGGACGATCACCTCGGTGACGGTGCGTTGGTAGGCGTCGCGGCTGGCTGTGTCCCCTGAAACCTTCACCGTTCCCCAGTCGACCTCTGGGTGCCCGACCAGACGGCTGGGGATCTCGTAGAGGTTCCCGAACTGGGCGAGCTCGGTGAAGGTGCCCCCGACGTCGGGGTCTCTGTCCTCGGTGAGCCAGGGTCGTGGTGACTCGATCACCACGACGGGTGTCTGGGCGACGCCGCCAGAGATCGTGGCGATGTCGCGCACGCACGGAAACACGAACGACTGCGGCCAGCTGAGCAGAACCGGTCCGTGGCCGGCAAGAAACCGGTTCAAGGGCACGATCGAACGCAGCCGCGGTCCGGTGAACGCCAGCCAACCGAAGGCGTCGGTGCGGGCGTCGACCGCCCGGATCCGTACCCGGTCAGCGCCGCGGGGCACCTCGGCGGCATCGACACCGATCGTGCGCCACAGTGGATGGTCGGGATCCTCGCCGGCGGCCGGCCGGTCGTTCGGGGCGCGGTCGCTGAGCACACTGACCTCCGCCCCCTGGCTGCGGCCGAATTCGAAGGCGAGCGCGTTGCCGCCGTTGGTGCGCCCCGAGACCGACACCGCGATGCCGGCGTCGGGCGAGAGCACCGGCAACACGAACCAGGGGCTGGTCATGGCTGCCGTGGCTGCGACACCGGCCGCGCGGCTACCCCACAGGAAAGTCGACGTGCCTCGCCCCGGGGGGTCGGGCGGCGGGGCGCCGGGCACGAAGCCGCCGTGGGCGGTGAATCCGGCGATCGCGCCGCCGGGGTCGGGCGCGGTGTCCAGGATCGCGCCGTCGGGCAACACTTCGATGTCATCGGCCAACCCGCACGACCGGCTGCCGCCGATCCAGTGCGTGTTCATCAGGGCCAGTGAACCGGCCGGACGGCGGATGGGCGCCGCGACAAACGAGCCAACCAGCAGGGCGAGCGCCATACCGACAGCGGTCACGGCGATCATGGCGGGACCCGCGACCACCACCCGCAGGGCACCCGGCCGTCGAGCGGCGATCCCCGCTGCAGCCGACAGCGCCGCGACCAGCCCAAGCCACAACACCGGATGAGCCAGCGGCAGGCCGAGCGGTCGGGGCGCCGTGTCGGCCCACGGGACGTCATAGACCGCAGGCAGCCACCAAGCGTTCGGCCCGGCGAAGGCCAGCGCCGCCGCTCCGGCGGCCAGCGCCGATCCCACAACCCCGGCAAGAACGCCGTAACGATCGGCCGCAGCGACTCGCTGGACGAGCATCACGACGCCCACAGTGAGCAGCGCGGCGAGTAGTCCCGCCGCTGACCCCAGGTGGTAGGACCACTTCGACGGTGACAGCGCCAGCAACGCAAGCGCCGTCGCCACCACCCCCGCCAGCCGAGCACCGGGCCGGCCGATCCGATCGCCGCGGCGCAGCCCCGCCCACAAGGTGATCGGCACCATCGCGACGGACAACAAGACGGGCAGCCGCTTGGCGAAGCTGCCCTGCTGGTCGGACCCCAACAGGTACCGATAGCGCAGTGGCTCCTCGTGCCACCGCAGCGACGGCCCGAAAAAGTTGTGCCAGTCGGTGGCCACCACCACGCCATCCCAGGTTTGATCGGCGAAGACGACGGTAAGAGCCACAGCCGCGACGCAGCACAGCATCGCGACAACCGCCGACAGGTGCATGCGAGCGGATGCCGCGCGCACTGCCGCGATCAGCCGCGGGGCGAACACCATCATCGGGGCCACGACCAGAAGGCCGTTGGCACTGATCGGCACCGTGACTGCGACGACCAGCAGCAGCCAGCCCACACCGGCCGGACTGCGAGCGCGTATTGCCAGCGCAAGAACCGCCGTAACACCCAGCGCCACATACGGTTCCGGACGGGTACCGAGGTTGAACGGCAGCCAGGTCGCCAGCAGGAACAACGCCGCCAAACTGCGGACCCGCATGCTCGCCGCGACCCCGGGCAAAGCCGCGCGTAGTACCCCCCGCGTCAACACAAACCAGGTCGCGATCGCCAATGCGGTGCTGGGGCCCCGCAGCCAAAACGGCGCCACGCTGACCCCAGTCAGCGGTGCCAGCAGCTGCTGGCTCAACGCGAACGGCGCCTCGGCGGCGTTCCACCATCGATAGTAATTACCCGGGTTGCCCGTCTCGGCCTGGTTGCGCGCGATCATGGCGGCCCAGCCGTCGTCGACGGCCAGCGGACCGATCACCGCCCACCCGGCCAGCACCGCCACCACCGCGACGTCGACCCACCACAGTCGATCCCGCTGCCGCAGCCACCGTCGACGCGGCGCGGTGGGTCGCGGCAACAACCACAGCGCCGCGGCAGCCGCGATCAGCTGCACCCCGATCAGGGCGTTCTTCAGTGGACCGGGAGACGTGGTGAAGGAATCACCGACCTCGAGGCGCACCTGCATCCCGGTCGCATCGGCCGCGTCGAGGTCCGTACGGAACCCGAACACCTCAGGAACCGGGTGGCCGGGCAGCTCGATCGTGCGCCCGGAGTCGGCGTCGCGCACCGACATCCCGGCCGGTCCGGCTGCGACGTGCACGTCACATGCGACGTCGTGGCGCGCGACCGGCAAATGCACGCTGCGCCCGTCGGCGGCAACACTGATCCCGGTGCGATCACCGCCGACGGTCAGGCCTGCAGGCCCGGTACCGGTGCTCAGCGCAATGACACGTACGGCAGATGCGGTCGCGGCGCGCAGGGCCGCGCAGGGGATCGTCGCCTGCAGGTGCAGCGGTCGGTAGGGCACCACGATCGCGCTGCTGGAGACGACCGGCTGGCCGGGCACCGGCCAGGTCAGCGTCGTCGTTTGGGCCCGCACCGGACAGAATGGCAGCGCGAGGCCGGCAACGATGCCCACGAGGCCGACAAGCAGAGCCAGCCAGCCGGGAGTCGCCTCGCGTGCACGCTGTGACTCCAAGTCTGCAGTCCCTTCGGGATCGGGCCGACAGGGTTTACACACAAGGGTGTCGGTCCGTCGTGGTGGCTCGCTCGCACACCGCTTCGACGTCACGGTGCGGTCACCATTGAGCATCACGCCCGCCATCGGTCCCCCACCACAACGCCTGCACCCCGGCGCGGCAGCTGATGCAAACCCCTGATGACCTTCTGGCCATCGGCGAGGCAGGACCGCGGCAGTGAATGTTCTGCCGGCCAACAGCAAGACTCGATGAGCGAGCCGCGCGTCGGCCACAGCGGCGCGATACGTTCACCCGGTGATCGGCTCTGGACCTGCCGAAAATCGGTCGGCTAGCCGGCAGGCAGCCGGTCGGGCGACACGATCTGCAAGTTGTCCTGGCCGACGGGGTGGCTGCCGGTGATCAGCACGGTGCCTGAAGATGGATCCACTGCAACAGAATTGGGCTGTTGGACGGTGGGGACGTCAGCGATGATGCGCGGCGTCGCGGCGTCGGTCGTGTCGATCACGCGCATCAGGTTCGATGCGGTCAGGGTGACATAAAGGCGGGCACGGCGCGCATCGTAGGCCAGCCCGTACGGGTTGCCGGGAGCCTCGATCCTGGAGACCTGCGAGATCTGCGGCTCGATTCGCTCGATCAGTACCGCACCACCGTCGGTGTCGGCGAGTGCAACCAGATCGGTGGACAACCCCACCACGTGGGTCAGTTTCACACCGGCCGGGCCGTGCGCGGCCAGCCGCTGCGCGGCGCCGTCGTAGACCCATAATCCGTTTCCCCGCACATCGGCGACGGCCGCGTACTTGCCCACGCCCGCAACGCCTCCCGGCTGCACCGGGCCGCCAGGAGCCGAACCGATGACCTGGCCGTCGCGGACGAAAACGACACCGCCGCCGAGTTCGTTGGTGACCACGATGGTTCCATCCGCGGTCTGAGCGGCGTCGTGCGGCTGGTGGCCGACTCCGGTCGTCCTGGCAACAACCGCGCCCTGCGAAAGCGACACCTGCAGCAGCTCGTTGGACCCCTCCATCGGCACCAGGACCGGCCCGTCCGGTCCGGCCAGACTTAGGTGCCGCGCCGCTGCGGTGGTCGAGATCCGTCGACGCACCACACCTGTCGCAGCGGTGAACAACACCACGCCATCGGGATTGCGCACCGCCACGGCCCCGACTCCGGACCGCCCGACCACGATTCCTTCCGGCGCAGCTCCGATCGACACCACCCGGCCCGCGGGCGGAGTGCGCAACTGACCCGCGGTCGCGGGCTCAGCCGGCCGCGCCGCGCCCGATGTCGGAGGCGGACTCGACGTGGACACCGGCGAGCCGGCATCGCGGCCACACCCGACCGTCACACCGACGGCCAGGCCGACGGTCAATGCGATAGATGCTATGTCCAGCGAAACCCGCATTCGTCGAGCCCGCGGCCTCAGTCGGGGTCTGCCACCGCGGTGTGCCGGACCGAGTGCTCGACACCACCGACGATCGCGGGCCTGCCGTCCGGCGGCTGTGTCGAGTCGGCGGCCCCCGCCCGCGGGTGTCGCCGCCGGCACCGCAGCGTGAGCACCGCGACGGCCAGCACGACCAGCACCACGACGGTGTCGGGAACGTGAGCGGCCAGAGCCGCGGCGGCCGTCTCGCCCCGCAGTGCGATCCTGGGATCGACGGCGGGGATGCCGGTGCTGCCACCGAAGAAGACGAATACCGCCCCGGTCGCGACAAACAGCAGCCCACCGATGGCAGACGTGGTGTGCAGGTGCAGCCGACCGACCTGAAATGCCCTCCCACGCAACCATTTCCGATGCCCGAGGTCGAACCGCTGCCACGCCGCAGTCAATAGGAACAGCGGCGCGGTCATACCGGCGGCGTAGACGGCCAGCAGCACGCCACCGCGCACTGGGGCCGCGCCGGCGGCCGCCACCGTGAGTACCGCACCCAGGATTGGGCCGGAACAGAAGCCGGCCAGGCCGTATGCCGCTCCCAGGCCGGCGGTCGATATCCAGGTGCTGCGCTGGGCCATTCGCGCCTGAAGGCGAACCACCGGCGCCAGAGTCCACCCGCCGCCGAGGATCTGAACCAGGCCGAAAACGATGACCACCGTCCCGGCAGCAACGATCAACACCCTCCGATGCTCGGTGAGGATGGCCGCCAGTCCGCCTGTGCCCGCACCCAACGGGACCAGGACCGCGGCCAGGCCGAGATAGAAGACACCGGTGCGCGCCACCATCATCGTCGGACTAGAAAAGGCGTACGCGAAGAACGACGGCAACAGCAGCGCGTTGCACGGGTTGAGCAGCGCCAGCACCCCACCCAGAAACGCAGCCAGGTAGCCGATGTCGAGCACGTCAAGGCGCCTTCACCGCGGCGGCATCGATGACCCGACGAAGCGTGTCCAAGGATTGCGCACCGATGAGCAGCTCGTCGTTGACCAGGAAGGAGGGCACGTGGGTGATGCCGAGCTGCCGTGCGTCGCTGCGGTCGCGCTCGACCGCGTCGGCGATGGCGGGGTCAGCCAAGTCGGCGACGAACCTGTCAACGTCGAGTCCCGCGTTGCGCGCCATCGCCATCAGCGATTGCTCGGTCACCGCCCCGCTGTTTTCCGGGGCCTGGTCGCGGTAAAACGCGTCGTGAAACGCCCAGAACGCCCCTTGGCGCGCTGCTGCGCGCGCGCCGCGCGCGGCCAGCACCGACTCCGGACCCAACTTGGCCAGGTCATGCCATTCGAAGCGCACCTTGCCGGTCTGCACGTAATCGCCGATCAGCACCGGCTGGCTGTCCAGATCGAACGCCCGGCAAAACGGACACTGGAAATCACCCCACTCCGCCACCACGACCGGCGCCGACACCGATCCCCTCGCGAGGGCATCGCCCTCGGACGGCTGATGCGCGCCGCGCCACGTCTGAATCGCCGAGGACGCGGCGGTGGATCGTGACGCACCGTGCTGCGTCTGTGGTTCGGACGAATGGTGGATACCGGCCACAGCAAGCACCACCACAACCGCGACCACACTCAACGCACCCAGCCACCACCGTGCACGCCCGGCCAGCCGGCGCCCAAGGGTGCCCGAGGCTCGCGGGCGTCGCGCAGCGGAAGCGCCCGACGAGTCGTTCATCATCAGATCATCCATGGTTCACCGATCGGTCAAAGTTGGATGTCGGCTGAGGCAGAACGTCTTTCGGGCATCGCGAGCACACTCGTCTTGGAGCAAGCGATGCTGACGCGAGGGTATGCATGTCCGTAACTCCTTGCAGCCGAAGGAATCTGATCAACTCACTGATTCGAAAATCGTGCTGTCTTGAATCGAACCCTACGCGCTCACCACCGGTCGAGACTTGGCGGTCACCGTTCCGTCACAATTGGCGTGATCCAATTGCTTTGCCGCGGTGCGGCAATCAGGGCTGCTGCCGAAGGCGCCGGCCCCAGCGCATGCCAACCAACCAACGCATGCCAACCAAGGAGGTTCCCTCATGAATCGAATCGCATTCTCCATCGTCGGCGCCAGCCTGCTGGCCGTGGCCGGTGTTGCCACAGCCGGACCCGCGGGGGCGACGGCCGACGACACCGTCAACTCGTTGAAATCCGAGGGCTACAACGTGCAAATCAACGGGACACCAAGCGCCAACCTCTCGGCGTGCACCGTCACCGGCGTCAAGAAGGACGCTGGGGGCGCCAACCCGACCGCCTACGTCGACATTTCTTGCCCGACCGGCTGCTGACGAGGCCGCCAACCGCACCGGACGCTACGGTGCGACGGTATGCAGCGCCCGGTAGTGTACTGTCCAGTACAGGGTAGGCTGAGATGAACGGATCCACAGGATAATGTCGCTTGCCGTCGAGCAATTATTGGCCGGGTACCGGGCATCGGGCAGAGAGTTCACCGCCGCCGGGGTGCGCTCCTTTGCCCTCGATGCCGGTGCGCCGGACGCCGAGCCGGTGGTGTGCGTGCACGGGGTTCCCGCGTCGAGCTATCTCTACCGCAAGGTCGTAGCGGCCGTGGCGCACCGGGGTCTGCGCGGTATTGCCGTCGACCTGCCCGGGCTGGGTTACGCCGAACGTCCGGCGGACTTCGACTACACCTGGACCGGCCTTGGCCGCTGGTTGCTCGCGGCCGTCGACGCGTTGGAGCTCGAACGTTTCCACCTGGTGGTGCACGACATCGGAGGGCCGATCGGGTTCGAAGTCGCCGCAGCACAGCCTGACCGGATCCGGTCGTTGACCATGCTCAACACCACTGTGGCCGTTGAGAGCTTTCAGCGCCCGTGGATGATGGAGCCGTTTGCACACACGGGCGTGGGCGAGGCGTGGCTGGCGTCGCTGCAGTTGCCCGGTGTGTTCCTGTCGTTGATGCGCTACACGGGTGTCAGCCGCAAGGTTCCGGCGGCCGAAATCGCCGCGTATGTCCCGCTGTTGCTCGGCGACGACGGCGGGCGGGCGTTCCTGAAGATCATGCGAGGCTTCGAGCCGACCGCCGACAAGCAACGGCGCTACGTGTCCGCCGTACGGAACACCCCGTATCCGGTGCAGATCGTCTGGGGCGCCCGAGACCACGCCCTGACATTGCGCCACGACGGCATTCACGCGCAACTGGCATCAGGCATCGACGACCCGATCCTGTTGCCCGCCAAACATTTCCTCCAAGAGGACTACCCAGAACAGATCGCCGACGCCGTCTGCCGTCTCGCTTCGGCCGTTGACGGACAGCGTCGGTAAACCCGACACCGTTGCGAACCTGACAGTCGCCACGAACAGCCGTTACGGCGCCCGCGTCCACTCCTTGTCAAACACACAGGCAGCGACCACGCGGACAGGCGCCTCGCGCCTGAGTCGTAGTTGACCATTCGGTCAACTTGGAGCCGAAACCCTGTTCTGTGTAACGGAAGCCGGGTTGGCCGACACCACACCAACGACAGCAGACTCCCGTTTGGAGGTTAAACTCGTGGCTACCAACAATGTCCTGACCAATCCGGGCATCCACGCGAGGCTCGAAGGCCTCGCGTCTTTCGTCGCCCGCTACGGCCTGGTCGTCGTGATCGCCTGGATCGGTGCGCTGAAGTTCACCGCCTACGAGGCCGAGGGCATCCAGCCACTGGTCGCCAACAGCCCACTGTTGAGCTGGCTCTACAACCTGTTCTCGGTGCAGACCTTCTCCAATCTGCTGGGGGTTTTCGAGATCCTCACCGCGATCCTGCTGGCCGCCAAACCCATCGCGCCCAAACTCTCGGTGCTCGGCAGCGTCCTGGCGACGCTGTTGTTCCTGACGACGATCAGCTTCCTGTTCAGCACCCCCGGCGTCGCCGAAGCGGCCGGCGGCGGATTCCCCGCATTGTCGTCGACCGGTCAGTTCCTGCTCAAGGACGTCGTCCTACTCGGGGTGTCGCTGTGGACCCTGGCCGACACCCTACGTGGGTGACCCCCACGCGATCGACGATGGGCGCCATGGTCGACGCCGACTCGGCACGCCACCACCGAAGTGCGATTCGGCCCTGGGCGGCAAGCATTGTCGTACACCGTCAGGTCATGGTGACGAAACGCCGACAGCCGCGAAATCGCCCATTACCCACCGCAGCCTCGACTGTACTGTTTAGTACACTATCTTTGTCACTTGCGGGCCCGCCACGAACTTTCTGAAAGGCAGTACTTCTCATGAGAAAAGCCAACGTCGTCGGCCCGGGCACTGTGGTGGCACCCCGGGAACTGGTCACCGTATCCGGAGAGACGGTGCGCATCCCGGATCCCGACCGCCTTGTCCATCTGCAGTTGCGTCGCTTCGCGGGCTGCCCGATCTGCAACGTGCACCTTCAGTCGATGGCGCGGCGTTACGACGAGATCGCCGCGGCCGGCATCCGTGAGGTGGTGGTGTTCCACTCCAGCGATGACGAACTGCGCCGCCACGGGGTCGAGCTGCCGTTCGCGGTCATCGGCGATCCGGCCAAGCTGCTCTACGACGAGTTCGGTGTGGGTTCCTCGCGGCGGGCCATCCTCGACCCCCGCGCCCTCGCCCCGGTCGTGGCCCAGCGGATTCGCCAACTCCTCAAGCGGGGCGACCCGACCCCGACACCGGTCTACAACAACGACCCGATCGGAGGCACCCTGGGGCTGCCGGGAGACTTCCTGATCGGGTCGGACGGCAAAGTGGTCGCCGCCAAACGCGGAATCCACGCCTACGACCAGTGGTCGGTCGACGAACTGCTGGCCCACGTGCGGTGACACCGGCCGCGGTCGCGCCGTGCCGGTCGGCCAGGGTTGCTTCTATATCCTTTTCGGGATGTCCGCATTGCGACCGACCGGCACGGCGCGCCCGCTCCCAGCGACCGCGCGCGGTCAGCGTGCGCGCGCACAGATCGTGGACGCCGCGGCCACGTTGATGTATCACAACGGCGTGAGCACCACCAGCCTCGACGACGTGCTGACCGCCGCGGGCGCCGGCAAGGGCCAGATGTATCACTATTTCGACGGCAAGGCCGACCTGGTGGCCGCGGTGATCGAGCGGCAACTGGAGTTGGTGCTCGCCGCGCAGCAACCCGAACTCGACCACACCGACTCCTGGCAGGGCATCGACGCGTGGATGGCCCGCATCGTGCGCGAGCAATCCCGAAGGGGCGGCCCGTTCGGGTGTCCGTTGGGAACGATCGCGGCCGAGTTGAAAAACGATGACACGTTTGGCCCCAGCCTGGATGCCGCGTTCGCTCGGTGGGAAGCCCCCCTGGCGCGCGGGCTGAAGGCGATGAAGGATCGCGGCGACCTGGTGCACACGGCGAAACCGGCGCGCCTGGCCGCCATGGTCATCGCCGCCCTGCAGGGCGGGATGTTGCTCGCCCGTGTGCGCGGAAACGTCACCGTGCTACGCGACACCCTCGACGGCGCGGTCACCGAACTTCACCGCTGGGCGGCTACTTCAGCACCCGCCAAACCCGGATCGGCCCGCCGCAAGCGCCAAACCCGTTGAGCCGTCAGAACTCTCGCTGGCCTGCGCTGAGGTAATCCTCAAGACTTTGACGGATCGCTGCGCGTCCGCGGTGCAGCAGCACCCGTTGATTGCCCGCGGTGATGTCGAGCACCTCGCAGACCTCCGCGGCGTCGAACCCGAGAAGGTCGCGCAGGGTCACCACGGCGCGTTGTCCCTCGGGTAACTTGTCCAGCTCACGCCGGGCAACCTCCAACAACTCGCGATGCAGAACCGAGCCCTCCGGGCTGTCCGGGAACGGCGCCGGCGGCTGTTTCCACGAGCCGGCGCCGGGCTCGCCGGGACGGTGAAAGCGCGCTGGATCCACGGTGGCCGCACCGAAGTCGGTGAGGGTCTCGTTGCGCCGATGATCGCGAACCCCGCGCTGCTTGGCGATGTTTGTCAACACCGCAAAGAGCCACGTCTTGAGCGAGGATCGGCCCTCAAAACCCCTAATGCCCTTCACCACGGCGATCCAAGTCTCTTGCACCACGTCCTCGGCTGTCGGGTGATCGGAGACGTAGGCGCGTGCGACACGCAACAGGGCGGGCGTGTGCTCGTCGACCAGTTGAGCAAAGGCACGCTGATCACCCGCGCGAAGCCCCGTGACCAACGCCTGCTCACCGGCGATCCGGGTTACCATGAGCCCGCCGTCTCGGCGAAGGCGGCCAGCAGCCGGGCGCGGTAGACCGGATCGAGGTGCTCCTCACGGATGCCGCCCAGAGTGCCGACCGTGGCGTGCAACTGGTCCAAATAAGCGGCGCAGCCCTCACATCCGTGCAGATGCGTCTCAAAGCGCGCGCGATCGTCGGCATCGAGCGCGTCCTCCAGATACGCCGTGACCAGCTCGACCATCTCCTCGCACCGCAGCGGGCGCGACCGCATCACCCCGCGCCGCCGCCACCACCACCGCATCCGGCCAGCCTTAGACGTCATTTCTCGCCCTCGACAATCATCGGGTCCCCAGATCCCCGGTCGGCGCGGCGGAATGCCGGGCCGATGAATTCAGCGTGACACGGCCAACGGGTCGTTGCCACCAGCCGTCACACTTTCGTCACGGCGCCACCTTGAGCACCTCGTGGGCGAGGAGCTCGCCGCGATCCTCCTGCAGGAAGTGCGATGCGCCTTCGATGCGCACCTGATCGATGGCGCCGGGGATGAGGTCACAGAACACCTGACCAGCTCGGGGGAAGGGGAAGATGGGGTCCTGGTCGGAGAACGCCACCAGGGCCGGCTTCTGCCACCGCGACAGCTGGTCGATGACCGCCCGCATCTCGTTGGCCCCGACGTCGTCGCCCGTGATGGGGACAAGCAGCGGGAAGCGGGCCGCCCCGGCTTTGGACTCGGGCGTGGGGAAGGGCGCGTCGTAGGCGGCGACGACGTCGTCGGCCAGGTCGGTGGCCGTCGCACCCTGGATCACCATTCCGACCGGGAGGTCGGGGTTCTTCTCGGCGAACTCGCGCCAGGACAGGAACCCTTTGGACACCCGCCCCGTGAACAGCCCGGTGTTGAAGATCGCCAGTGCAGCCACGCGATCGGAGTGCTCGACGGCCCAGCGCAGGCCGATCGGGCCGCCCCAGTCCTGCACCACGGCCGTCGCCTGCTGCACGTCGAGGCGATCGAGCACCGCGCTGACGATCTGCACGTGCCGGTCGAAGGTGTACCAGTTCGGGTCAGTCGGCTTGTCCGAGCGCCCGAAGCCGGCGTAGTCCGGCGCAATGACACGGTGGCCCGCGGCCACCAGCGGGCCGATCATCTTGCGGTACAGGTAAACCCAACTCGGCTCGCCGTGAAAACACACGATCGGCGTGCCCTCGCGCGGGCCCTCGTCGAGGTAATGGATCCGCAGACCGTCAACGTCGACATAGTGCGGCGTGAAGTCATAGCCAGGCAGGTGGGCGAATCGGCCCTCCGGGGTCCGAAAAACTTCAGGCAGGCCAACGCTCATCGGGCAGCTCCAGGTGTGAGGCAGGTGATCGTGATGTAGTGTACCGAACGGTAAAGTCAGACTTTCGGCGGTCGGAGCGGCGATGACACGGACGGATCGGGCCATTCTCATCACGGGCGCGAATTCCGGGATCGGCAAGGAGATCGCACGGCAACTGGCACTGCGCGGCGCATTTTCGACAATCTTCCTCGCGTGTCGCAACCTCACGCGAGCCGCGTCGGCACGATCCGACCTCGAGCGCGCCACGAACACCGCGCTGTTCGAAATCCTGCACATGGACGTCGCCGATCCCGGATCTGTGCAATCGGCCCTCGACACGATCACCAAACCGCTGCACACCGTCGTCTTGAACGCTGGCGGCCTCGGCGGGCCAAAACCATTGGCGCTCAACGACCATGGTGTCACCGAGGTCTTCGCCGCAAACGTGCTGGGGCACGTGATGCTGCTGGAGGCGCTGATCCAGCGTGAAATGTTAACCGCCGCCGCCGTGCTGACCGGCAGCGAGGCTGCCCGTGGTGTTGTTCAATTGCGCATCCCACCCCCAACCTTCGCCCACCATTCCGCCGACGAGTTCGCCGGCGTCATCGACGGATCCTTCTACACCGGCAGGCGCGCCACCGCGATGCTGGCTTACGCCCACGCGAAATATCTTGGTGCACTGTGGATATCGGCCCTGGCACGCCGCCATCCCGACCTTCGTCTGCTCACCGTGAGCCCGGGCAACACCGCAGGCACCAACGCGTTCGAGCACACCAACCCGATAGTGAGGACCGTCATGAGCCGCGTCGTGATGCCCTACATCGCACCGCTGTTCGGCCTTGCGCACAAGCTCGACGTCGGCGCGCGACGTCTGGTTGACGCAATCGTCGATGACTCGTACCGCAGCGGAGTGTTCTACGCCAGTGGCGCCGGGAAGCTCACCGGGCCCGTCGTCGACCAGGCGACGATCCTGGCAGACTTCGCCGACACCACGATCCAAGATCGCGCCGACGAAGCCATCCACCGATTTGTCGCCGCCGCTCGCTGACTACCGATCATCGGTGACAAGCGCCGACGGGTCGGCTGCCACGATCGCCTCCACCTCGATGCGCAGCGCGTCGAGGTGGTCGCGGGCGGCCCCGTCATAGTCGCGTGCGTGGTCATCAAGAACACACACCGTCCCCACCACGTGCCCGCCGGCGTCTCGGACCGGCATCCCGAGGTAATTACTCAAGCCGAACTCGGTCTCATCCTCGTTGCCCGCGAAGGTGTCATCGAGGCGGGAGTCACGCACGAAGATCGCCTCCCCGCCGTCGACCACCCGTTCGCAATACAGCGGCACCCGATCCGGTGCGGCGCCGGCCTTGGAGCCTGCGGCGCCCACCCGATAGAAGGCGGTGCCCGGGCCCGCCGTCGCCGCGACGACCATGGAATCGGGGTCCGAGCGCATGACCAGAACGGACTTGACACCGAGTTCGTCGGCCAGTTCTTCCAGGCGGGGCGCCACCGGGGCAAGAGAAGGTGTGGTCGCCGCTGACGTGGCCGCGCGGCCAAGAACACGGTCGACCGCCGCCAAGATGTCTTCAGGCTCGGTGCGCGTGGCGTAATTAGAATGCACGTCGATCCACCGCAACACCGACTCGGCATCGACGATCGCCACCGTGGGCATCGGCAGCGCAACGGTGCCGTCGGCGTTCACCGCCGCAAGATCAAGCCCCAGCTGCTTCTGCGCGGCCTGCGCTTCGTCGCTGGGCGCGATAACGATGCCCAACGCGGCGGCGATGCGGTTGCCCGGATCGGAGAGCACCGCGAAGCTCAGCTCATTGGCCTGCTGCATCGACACCGAACCATCCGGGCTCTGCGGGCTGATGGCCACCAGACGAACGCCGCGGGCCTCCAGCGCCGGCACCAAATCCTGTTCGTAAACGCGCAGCGCGATGTTGCAATACGGGCACCACGCCCCCCGATAGAAGACCACGACCGTGGGTGCTCCGGCCAGCACGTCGGCCGACGAGACTGACGTCCCGTCCGCCCCAATGAGCTCAGCGATCGGGAATCGCGTCCCAGGCACGGCCACCGACGCCGGCACCCCGGCCGCCTGGAGCTCGCGCTGGTCGGCGGCGAAGACCTCGAGCACCTCAGGCGGAGCCACGCCGGCCAACTGCTCCGCCAATTCTGCGACCTTCTCGCTGAAAGTGGTGAACTTAGAGCTTGTCATAGCACGCCTTCCCCGTCGGTGGTGTCATCGAGCCTGTCGACAGCGATCTCGCCTAGTGTACCAAACAGTACAGACGATGAACTCGCTTGAGCACCAAGCCCTGTCGGGTCCGAACGCACAACTGGCGGGGACTCGAGTTTCGTTGTCCCCCGCGCAGCCATGGGCCATCATCGGCGGCATGCGACGTTCGGGGGCATCGAGTTCGGCGTGGATTTGCACACGATGGCCCTAGCTACGGCCCCGCCGTCGCAGCTCGGCGACCAGAGCGTCGAAGTTCGCCGGGCGCACCTGCACCGCGTCGTCGCGCGCGGCGGCAGTGATCTTGACGGTGCGGCGAATCTGGTCGATGAAGACTCGGCAGGCTTCGCAGCCGCGTCGGTGTTGTTCGAACCGGCGCAGGTCTGTGTTACTCAGTGCGTCATCGAGATACGTCGTGACCAGCTCGATCACGTCGCTGCACGCCAGTTGCAGTTCGTTGGTGATGAATTCGTCAGTCATCGAGATACTCCTCCAGCGCAGCCCGCAGGGCGGCGCGCCCACGATGCAGCAGCACGCGTTGATTGACCGCCGAGATCCCCAACGCGTCGCAGATTTCCTCGCTCGTCCAGCCCTCGACGTCGCGCATCGAGACCACCTCGCGTTGCGCGTCTGGCAGTTTGGCCAAGGCGTGCGAGATCAAGGTGCGCACTTCGCGAGAAAGCAGTCGTTGCTCTGGCAACAGGTCCCACCTTGCGGGCACGTCAGACCAGTGGTGGGCACCCAGTTCGGCGTGAACCATCCGGTTGGGATCTACCGACGGGTACGGATCCGCCTCCGGACCTGCGACGGCAAATGGCACGGTGCGCCCCTGTGTTCGGGCCAGCGTCCGTATTCGGTTGAGCATGATGCGGAACACCCACGTCTTGACCGTCGAACGACCTTCGAAGCTCCCGATCGTGCGAACCACCGACGTCCACGTGTCTTGCACGGCATCTTCTGCAATGGACGCCGACAGGTAGATCCGCGCCATGCGGACCAGGGGTGCATGCATCGTGTCGACCAGTAGGCGGAATGCTTCGGTGTCCCCGGCCCGCAACGCGTCGACGAACTCGTCCTCGCTAGCCCACCGGTCGTCGACGACCGTGCGGATGTGTTCGCCCATTACCCAGCACCGCTCCCCAGCCGAAATTGCGGCCCGTGTAACAGATCAGCTGCACGGGCGTCTAACCAGTGGCCTCATCGATCTGGCATGCGGTGTAAGGCCATCAACCCGAACAATACTGGAGGAGAACCAATGAGCACGCTGTCCCTTGTCACCGACGCCGACGCGACCAACGACCAGGCCGAGGCGTTGGCCTCCGTGCAGCAGGCATTGGGCACGATTCCCAACCTCACCCGCGCGATGGTGCACAGTCCGGCGCTGCTGCGCGGATATCTCGGTTTGGCCGGCGCTCTCGACCGCGGAACGCTGCCGGGCTCCACCCGCGAACGCCTCGCCATCGCCATCGCACAGGCCAATGGGTGCTCGTATTGCCTGTCCGCACACAGCTACCTGGGTGAAAAGGCGGCGGGACTCAGCGCCGATCAAATCGGGTCGGCGCGCAAAGCAGATGCGGACGACCCCAAAACCGCCGCGATCCTTGCATTCGCGGTGGCCGTCAACGAACACCGCGGCCACATCGATGACGCCGATCTGGAAAACGCGCGCCGCGCAGGTCTGACCGACGCCGAGATCGCCGAAGTCATTGGCCACGTGGGCCTTAACGTGCTGACGAACTACTTCAACAACGTCGCGCACACCGAAATCGACTTCCCAATCGTGCAGCCGTGAACCGCACGGCCTGGCGGGTCACGCGACCGCGGCCCGCCAGGCCAGCCGTCACACGACACGTGCGGTGCCGGGGTCATCCTCGAAGACCGCGGCAGGGCGGCCTCTCCGATGTGAAACGGAGAGGCGCCAGAATCCGAGCCCGATACTTGACGGCGACGGCTATCACGCCCACGTCGTCACACGTCCATCGTGTCGCGGCGAGTGGGCCTGAATACCCGCTCCATGACGGAAGCGACTGCAGCTGAGGCGATTTCCGGTCAACCTGGCGGGCGCCGCTGTGGTCAGCGAGGCCAACACCTTGTCCTGACAGTCGATCACCAGCCGCCGGGGATCACCTTCGGCTGTAGGCTGTTCACCTTCGGTTCGAAGGGCAGCTGCGGGAACAGCGTCTCAGCGACCCGGTAGCACTCCTCGAGGTGCGGATACCCGGAGAGGATGAACGTGTCGATGCCGATGTCGTGGTACTCCATGATCCGGTCACGGACCTCCTCGACACTGCCCACCAGCGCGGTGCCGGCCCCGCCGGTGACCAGACCGACGCCTGCCCAGAGGTTGGGGCTCACCTCGAGGTGCTCCCTCGAGCCACGGTGCAGGGCCACCATGCGGCGTTGGCCTTCCGACTCAGAGCGGGCCAGCGCCGCCTGGGAGGCGGCGACGTCCTCGTCGCGCACGTAGCGGATCAAGTCATCGGCGGCCGCCCACGCTTCTCTGCTCGTTTCCCGCACAATGGTGTGTAGCCGGATGCCGAAGGTGACTCGTCGCCCGGCAGCGTGTGCCTTGGCCCGCATCTCGTCGAGTTTCGGCTGCACCTGCTCCGGTGGTTCGCCCCACGTCAGCACGGTGTCGATCCATTTCGCGGCGAACGCTTGCCCAGCGCCAGAGGAGGCGCCGCACATCAGCGGAGGGTGCGGCTCCTGCAGGGGAAGGTAGTGAAGCTGCCCCCCTTCGATGCGGACATATCGGCCGTTCATGTCCACGGTCTTGCCCTGCAGCAGGTCGGTCCACGCCTGGATGTACTCGTCGGCCTGCTCATAGCGTTGGCCATGCGACAGGAAGACACCGTCGCCGGCCAGTTCGACCGGATCGCCTCCACAGACCACGTTGACGGTGAGCCGACCCCTGCTGTAGCGGTCGAAGGCCGAGGCCATTCGAGCCGTCATCGACGGGGTCGACTGCCCGGGCCTGACAGCGACGATGAATCGCAGGCTCGTGGTCTCGGGTGCCAGAAACGACGCGGTGATCCATGCGTCTTCACACACCGAGCCCGTCGGGACCAGCACTCCGACATAGCCCAGATCGTCTGCGGCCTGCGCGATTTGGGTGATGTAACGCAGGTTAGCCGCCCGCGCCCGGTGCATCGTCGACAGGTGTGGGCCGTCGGTGTGGGTGGGGATGTACCAGTAGATGTCCATTCCTGCCTCCTTGATGCAAAACAGTGAGGATCTGGGCGCGGAGGGCCTGAAGTGCTGGGTCCGCCACGTCCCGCGGGCGGGGCTGGGGGTGCGCCATGTCGGCGATGATCCGTCCGGGTGGACCAGCCATCACAATCACCCGGTCTGCCAGTAGCACGGCCTCGTCGACGTCGTGGGTCACCAGGATCGCGGTGAGCGCCTCGTCGAGGATGATCCGCTCGAGTTCGGTTTGCATTTGACTGCGCAGCAGGCTGTCCAGCGCGCCCAGCGGCTCGTCGAGCAGCAGGATCTCGGGAGTGGTGACCAAGGCGCGGGCCAAGGAGGCTCGCTGCGCCATGCCGCCGGAAAGCTGATTCGGCCACGCCTTGCCGAAACCGGCCAGCCCGACCAGGTCGAGCGCATGGACGACTTGCTTTTCGATTTGGGCGGCCGGTCTCCGGAACGGCAGCGCGTAGGCGACGTTGTCAGACAACGACATCCACGGCATCAGTCGGTGCTCCTGGAAGACCAGGCCCCGGTCCCGGCCGGGTCCCCGAACGAGTCGACCGAAGGCCCGGATTTCGCCAACGAACGTGGTGTCAAGGCCCGCGATCGCGCGCAGCAGCGACGTCTTGCCAGCTCCGCTGCCACCCACGATGCCGACAACCTCTTGACGGCGGACGTCGAAGTTGACCTCGCTCAGCACATCCAGGGGACGCTTGCCGACCGTGACCCGTTTCTCGCGAATTCGTACTTGCAGGGCCGGCACCTCCGCGCCATTCACGTCAGCCACGGTAGGAGCGGTCCCAGCGGGTGAGGTAGCGGCCGAAGCGGGCGAGAAGCCCATCGGTGGCCTTTCCGAGAATGCCGATTGCGAGCATTCCGGCGATCATGGCAGCGGGCCGTGCGAAGTTGCGCGAATCCCAGATGAGCCATCCCAACCCGTTAGCCGACGCGATGACCTCCGCCGCGACCAACAGTGTCCACGACAGCGCCATCGCAACGCGCGCCGATGCGACAATCGACGGAGCCGCCGACGGCAGCAACACCGTCCGCAGCACTGTCCAGCGCGACTTCTCGTAGAGCTGCGCGACCTCCACGAGATCTTGCGAGGCAGAACGAATCCCCGCAGCGGTCGCCAGGATCAGCGTGGTGGCGGACCCGATCGCCACCAAGGTCACCTTTGAGAGCTCTCCGATGCCAAACACGATGACCAGCACCGGAATCCACGCCACCGCCGGGACCGGAATCAACGTCAAGGCGGTGGGCTCCAGGATTTTGGCTGCCAACGGGCTGGTGCCGATCACCGCCCCTGCCAGAATGCCGACCGTGCTGCCGATGGCAAAGCCAATCGCTATGCGGCGCACACTGACCCACGCGTGCTCGATCAGCGTTCCATCCATCGCCAGCCTGACGAACGCTTCGAGTGAGTCGAGCGGTCCAGCAACGAGCGTGTGCGGCAGGACGCCGCTGACCACCGCGACGTGCCATGCCACGACCAGTCCGATCGGTACGGCCAGCGCAAGTACGCAGCTTGTCAGACGATCGAAGAACCGCCGGCGTCGACGGGGCGCATTTGTCGCCACGGGCGCAGTCACCATCATCGTCATCGCGGAGGTCCGACCAGGTCCTTGACATCGACCTTCTGCTGAATGAAGCCAGCATCGGCCAGGAAATCGGCCTTCGCCTGGATGTCGGCAATGACCTCCTGAGTCAGCGTGGCGGTGAAGTCGTGGCGCGGCCAGGCCAATTCGACCACCTCCGGATCGACCCGAACTTCAGTGGCCACAATCGATTTCGCTTCTGCCGGTGATGCGCGGATGAACTCCTTTGCTTTGCCGATGGCAGCGACCAAAGCGGAGTAAACGGCCAGTGCATCTTCGGCCAGCCCGGGCCGTGCAACCGCGATGGACTGGATCGCAGCATCGCCTGCCGGTAGCAGCCTGGCGGTCTTCTGGACAAGCTGCTGCTGCACGAACGGCGGCCACACCGCCCACGCATCCAGGTGACCTGATTCGAACGCCGCCTTCGCGTCCGGCGGGGCCATATCGATCACTTGAATTAACTTGGGATCGACGCCGGCATCCTTGGCGATCTTGATCAAGGCGTAATGCGACGACGTACCCGCTAACACACCGACGCGCGCTCCGCCCAAATCGGCAGCGCTCGCGATCTTGCTGTCGATCGGTACGAGGATGTCCTGGACCAGGCTCGCGCCCAGAGCCACAATCCTGCAATGAACTCCCGCCGCCGCGGCGATTAGAGCCGGCGGCTCGGCCATGAAGACCATGTCGACCCGGTTTGTCGCCAACGCTTCTGTGACGGCTGGCGCCGAGTCGAATTCCACGTAGTCGACTTTCGTGCCGGCGCCGACGGCGGATTCGAACAACCGTTGCTTGCGCGCGATATAGAACGGTGCGTAATCGACTGCGCTGGCGAAAGTCCCAATCCGGACTGTATCCGGGGCACCACCGCCCCCGCCACAGCCACCTACGAAGAGCACGAGTGCCACAACAAATCCAATGCGGCCGACCAACCGGGCTAGCCGGCCGCCGCGAACTCGGAGCGTCGACATTCTGCAGACTCCCTTGCTACCAATCTGTCGCACGATAGATATTCCTGGTTATGGATCCATTACGTAGCTGTAGCGCACTCGTATCGCTGAACCGGATCAACAAGCCCGGCTCCAAGGACTTCAACCCTCCGAGGCAGACGGGTCTGCGCAATCGGGTCTGCGCAATGAACTGCGCCTGCTGGCACCGCATTCCCGTCCCGCACAGCGCTCGATGACCTGATAGACGATCCGGCCACGCGGACGTCGCAGTGCGGTGGGTATCGATGTTCTCCTGCATCGTCAGAGTCCATGCGCCCACCCGACAACAAACCGTGGCGCCCGCACAATAAGTTTGCAGTTCCTGTTGCGAGCGGCCACCGTTATGATCACCGCGAGTCGAAACCCGGCCTCGTCCACCGCCCTGCACTGCCCTAGAAATCTGCGGGGTTCGCCACCACAAGCAACACAGACGCCCCTCCCGCAAGCTTGAACAATGTCTTACCGCGGGCCTACGGAGAAGCGGAAGTAGTCGGGCTGGTATCGACGTTCACCGAGTCGCCCCCAGACACGCCACCACGGCCAGCCCGGCCTGGCTTGCCGGGCGAACGACAGCAACAAAAGCGCCAACACCGAGGACAGCATCGGAATCCCGACCGCCGCCTCCTTCAGCTGAGCGCGAACGTCCGCCGTCCGCTGACCATCATCACAGTGGCTTCGAGTGGGATGCGGTGTGAACAGAACGCCTGTGCCAGTTCGATATCCGAATCGGACGTGCACATCGTGACGGTGACGCCGATGACACGGTGGATACTGGACTTCGCGGCAGCCGCGGTATGGTCTAGCGGCACAAGGAGATTGGTCTCGGAATCGGGATGCCGCGGCGTTGCCCCGTGCAGGGGGGAATAGGCGACCACGTTAAAGTCCTTCGCGCCGCGCTCCTGCAGCTGGCCGTCGCCGTTTGCGAACCCGGACGCTCTGTCGCCGTCTTCGACTGCCGAAAAGCCATGCTGTCTGCAAGATCGGCCTGTCGGCCGCGACCAAACATGCTTACGCCCGCTTGGACACCAGCCCCCTGTGCGACCTCATCCGCTGTTCGTTCAAAAATGTGCACGCCGCCAACTCGCCAGCGCCGACGGCACAATCAGCGCATCGCGCCCGACCGCTAAGGATTTTAGGAGCGCCAGTACTTTCGGCCCCAGCAGTCACCACCACGGCGGCGACACAGCCGTTGGGCGTGAGGACTTCAGACGGAATCGGCGCCGAAACGATGAAATTACACCCTTGGGTTCCGCGGTTTTGCGGCCTTGCCGCTGCAGGACCCGGCCGGGGCGGCGGTCGAGCTGGAACGCTGCGTGCGACAGCTCGGGTTGTCCGGGGCGCTGGTCAATGACTGCATCCACAGACCGGGCGGACACTGCCTGGATGCACCCGAGTACGACGAGGTTTGGGCCGCCTTGGAAGCGCTGGGCGTAGCGCTGTATCTGCACCCGGGCGCCCCGCCGGCCGATCGGTGGCATGCCCTGGACGGTCGGCGCGAACTGTATGGCCCGACGGGGAGTTGGGGCGCCGCGGTCAGCGGCCACGCCCTGCGGATACTCTTCGCCGGAGTTTTCCGACCGCCATCCCTTCGGCCACCCTGATCTTGGGCCACATGGGCGCGTTCTTGCCGTTGCAGCGCAGCAGGCTCGACTCGCGTGTCCGCACCATCCAACCCGGCACACCGCTCAAGCAACCACCATCGGCCTACATCGGCACCAACATCGTGTTCACCACCAGCGGGGTGTTCTCGCCGGCGACCCTGACCGGGGCGGTGCTGGAGGTGGGCGCCGATGCTGTCATGTTTTCCGTGGACTACCCGTATGAGTCCTCGCAAGAGGCCGTCGCCCGGCTGCAGCGAACAACGCTCAGTGCCGGTGACCGGGCAAAGATCGCCCACGCCAACGCCGAACGCATCCTCGCGATCTCAGCCCGTTGAGCCGCACCTATCCATCCAAGACGGTCGCGGCACAACAGCGTCGGGTTGGCCGTGGCGTCGCTGCCGATCCGAACCAGCCTCTCGGGTGGGGCCGCCCTGCCGGCGAGCTGACGTCGACTGAGTCGCAGGCTGCTGGCTGATCAGCGCCGTCGCGCCTATGGGTTGCGCCGGTAAGCACTGACGTGCCCGAGCGCCATGTTCAGGGCGAGTTCGACGGGGCGGGCGCTGCGCATGGTCTGCGCCATCAGCAGACCGCCTTGCAGCGCGCTCATCATTGTCAACGCGAGCTCGGCCGGGTCGGCCTCGGCGGCCAGTTCGCCGTTGTCGCGCATGGCCACAAAGCCCGCGGACAGATACGATTCCCATTCGGCAAAGCACTGCGCGAGCACGTGTCGCGCAGTCTCGGATCGCTCAGCGAGTTCACCGACCAGCGAGCCAAGGGGGCAGCCGCCGACACCCTGCCTCGCGCGGGTCATGGCAACGAGGTGATCACACCAGCGCTGCAGACCCTCCCACGACGAGACCTCGCGAAGGTCGGGCTCCTGGGCGGCGATCACGCGGCCGAGCTGGATGGTGATCACCTCGCGAATGAGCGCGTCCTTGTTGGCGAAGTAGTGATACAGCTGCGACTTGCTGGTGGCGGTGACGGCCATGACATCGTCCAGGCTGGTTCCGGCCACCCCGTGCTCCTGCACCAGCGACGCCGCCGCCGCGACGATGCGGGCTCTAGTCGCCGCGCCGCGAGCCGTCAGCCGCGAACCAGCAGGGCCCTCCGTTGACACCATGACCGCAGCCTACCGACACTGGACTTGCCAGTCCACTCCTATGTCATCATGATGGACCGAGTAGTCCACCCAACCCCTCGGAAGGATGCCGATGTCCCGACTCGATTATGGTCAGCTGTTTCCCCGGATCGAGGTTCCCGCCGTCGGCGGCGCCACGATCTCCCTGCCCGGCGATCTCGCCGGGTCCTACGGCGTCATCTTGATCTACCGCGGGTCGTGGTGCCCATACTGCAATGCCCAGCTGGCCGGGTTCTCCCGCGCGCTCGACACGCTCAGTGAACTCAACGTCAAGGTGATCGCCTTGTCGGTGGATGATGAGCAGACCTCGGCTGCGCTGGTCGCCAAGCACAAGCTGCGTTTCCCGGTTGGCCATAGCGCCGACGCCGACGCGATCGCTGCGGCGACGGGTGCCTACGTCAACGACCATCCCCGTTATCTGCAATCGACGGGCTTCGTGCTGGCACCTGATGGGACGGTGCGGCTCGCGGTGTACTCGAGCGGGGCCATCGGGCGGCTGGTTGCCGACGACGTCATCGGTTTCGTCCGGTACCTGTCCGAGCACCCCGACGCGCGATGAGCAACGCCGCACACCGCTGCAGGCCGCTGCCGTGCCGCCAGACCAGCCCGACGGAACACATGCAGCCGAGCCGCCTGGTGCCCGCCGCCTCTTCCCCGGCCAAGCGGCGCGGGCGGTGAGGATGTCGAGCCCGATCCCGGCCAGCATCCGGGTGCTTATTGACGGACCGAATTACGCGCACCTGTCCACAGTTTCGGCCGGCGGTCATCCCCGCAATTGGGTGGTGTGGGTCGCGCGCGAGGACGACAACGTCCTGATCTGCACCCATGCCAAGGCCCCGAAGGCCAAGGACATGCGCCGCGACCCTCGCGTCGGCCTGTCGATCACCGCGTTCGACAACCCCTACCGGATGGCCGCCCTGCAGGGCAGGGTCATCGCAGTCCGCGACGACGCCGCCTGCCACTACATGGACCCGATCTCAATCAAATACACCGGCGCCGCCTTCCCGAGCCGCGGCCCCGGACGCGTGTGCTTTGTCATCGCGATCGACAACGCCAACCAGCACACGCTGGACTTCACCCACAACCCAACGGAAGCCGGATGAGCACCGCAACCAAAGCAACACATCGGGGCAAGACACATCGAAGTGCGGTGTGGCCCTAGCGGAAAGGGGCCGGGTCCGAACGTGGTCGACGACGACGACGCGGGCGTGGACCCTCCGGCCCCCCAACGAACTCCCCGCCCGGCACACTACGAGCCGACGAGGCGAGTGAACGCCCGCCGGCACCGAATTGATCGTCGACGGTGGGCATCTGCTCGCCCGACCTGACCATCGGCCCATCAGTAGAAGGAGATCATCATGGCCCGCACGGCCCCAGCACGATCCAAGCGCGTCACTGTCGGCGAGCAGTTCCCCACCCTGCTGCTTAGGGGACTCAACGACGAACCCGTACAGATTCCCGACCCCACGGGCGCGCTAACGCACCTGCAGTTCCGGCGTTTCGCAGGCTGCCCGGTATGCAATCTGCACCTGCGCTCGATCAGCGGACGAATCGAGGAGATCAACACCGCAGGCATCCGCGAAGTGGTGGTGTTCCACTCCACCGCCGCCGAGCTGCGCAAATACCAAGACGATATGCCCTTTGCGGTGGTCGGCGACCCCGACAAGGATCTCTACCGCCGATTCGGGGTGGAAGCCTCGACAAAAGCCCTCAGACTCGCGGCCTGGCGCGCGCTGCCCGGCGGATACTGGCACGCCATCAAGACCGCGATCGCCAAACGCCGCTCACCACTGCCCGCCTCACCGACCAACGGCAACCTCGGACTGCCCGCCGATCTGCTCATCGGGCCCGATGGACGAATCCTCGCCGCCAAGTACGGCAGCCACGCCTACGACCAATGGACGGTGGACGAAATACTCGCCACCGCACGCCAACAGTGATCGCCATCAACAACGCCCACCGGGCGCGCAGGACTTCACCCACAACCCCAAGGAAACGCGATGAGCACCCAAGCCGACACTTCGCCACGCTTCAGCGTCACACGCACCACCCCTGCACTGTGGCGGGTCACGTTCGACAACCCGCCCATCAACCTCGTCGACCCGCTGATGGTCGTCGAACTTCACCAACTCCTCACCGAAATCGAACAAGACCACCACGTTGCCGTCATCGTGTTCGAAAGCGCCAACCCCGACTTCTTCCTTAACCACGTTGACGTCGCAGCCGACCCCTCACCACTCACGGCGCTGCCCACCGCGCCCTCGCCGTTTCATCACTGGACCAATCTGCTGATCCGGATCAGCAAATTGCCAGCCGTGACGATCAGCGCCATCCGCGGCCGAGCGCGTGCCGCCGGCAGCGAGCTAGCGCTGGCCACCGACATCCGCTTCGCCAGCCGCGAACGGGCGATCCTCGGACAATTCGAAGTCGGCTTCGCCGCCATCCCAGGCGGTGGTCCATCCAGCCGGCTACCCACGATAGTCGGCCGCGGACGGGCCCTGGAGATCCTCCTCGGCGGCCACGATTTCACCGGTGAGCTGGCCGAGCGCTACGGATACGTCAACAGGGCCATCCCCGATGCCGAATTCGACGCATTCGTCGACGCATTCGCACATCGGGTGTCACGCTTCGACCTGCTCGCCCTCGCCGACATCAAACGGTTCGTGAACAACGCGTCACTACCTGCCGACGCGACCCTGCTCTCCGAAATGGACACACTCATCGGGGCCTTTGCGCGCCCCGCCGCCGCATCGATCATCGCCCAAGCACTCAAAGACGGCTTCCAACAGCCCGGCCCACTCGAGCTCACACTCGGCGACTACATCAACGACGTCCGCGCCGCGCCGGGCACACTGCCAACCCGGTGACCTGTAAGCTCCCAGCGGAGATCGAGCATCGCGGCGGGCAGCTTGGGGCTGAGGGTGAAGTCGAAGTCTTCGAAGGTGTTGTGCTGTTCGAAGCGAGCGCGACCGACTCGCCGTGCCAGGGCCGCGGTCATAGGACTCGGGTGCAAAGGTTTAATCAATAGTGGAGTACGAAAAGGAGCCGTGACGAGGAGCTATGTGACGGCGAGGCCGCCGTCCACGGCGAGAACTTGACCGGTGACCCAGTCCGAACCGGGATCGGTCAGCTTGATGATCCAGGCTGCGACGTCGTCGGGGACGCCGCGCCGCCCCAGCGGAATGGTTGCCGTCTCCAGGGCTTTGACTTCCTTTATCGCGTCCTCGCTGAGTCCCATCCTTTCCTTTAGAAATGCCGTTTCGACAGGCCCCGATGCGATCGCATTCACCCGGATGCCTGTGGAGGCCAGTTCAAGCGCCCAGCAGCGCGTGAGATGCTCGACCGCGGCTTTACTTGCCGCATAGTGAGACAAGCCAGCAGCAGGTTTCGACCCGTATGTACTGGACACATTGATGATGCTGCCGTGTGATCGGGCCAGATGCGGAAGGGCCGCCTTAGCCATGAGAGTAGGGCCGATCACGTTGATTCGGAATGTGTTGAATATTGCTTCGATCGAAACGTCGGCGAGCGCGGCGAGGACGCCCGCTCCGGCGTTGTTCACGATGACGTCTAGGCGCCCCCACCGCGCCATCGCGAAATCGATGGTCCGATAAACGTCGTCAGCATCGCCAGCATCGGCGACGAGCCCCACGATGGCTCGGTCATCGCGTGCGATGTCGTCGAGTCTGTCCTGTCGGCGGCCGGTGATAAGAACGTTGGCCCCCTGGGCGGCGTATAGTTTAGCAGCGGCGAGACCGATGCCCGCGGCGCCACCCGTGATGATCACAGTCTTCTCGGAGAATTTCGGCATAATACTTTCCCATACTTTCGAAAGTGCAAGTCCAACAACAGACCAAGCGCTGACCCCATGGTCGCGACCCGCGCGGTCGACGAGGTGATGAATGATTCAGTGACCGCAACGTTCTCGCCAGGGGTCGGCACATGCCTAACCGACCATCGGTTCCTCCATTCCGCACCGTCGACGGATCACGCATTAAGTCGAGCGTCCATGGCTCGAGATATCTGATCGACATCGAGTTCCCCGGGTTGGGAAGGATCCTGGTGGTTCATGCTCCTCCATGACGATGTTGCGGAGCTCGCTTTCCTTCTTCTTGGTGTGCTCACGCAACGGGAACGCGGTGTTGTCATACAGGCTCATCGAACCGAACAGCGCGCCGTCCTGGAACATGACGCCGAACAGTGTGCGGATGTCGTAGAGCTCCTTGGCCGAGCACTCGATGATGTTGGTGCCGTCGACGATGATCTTGCCGCGCTCGGGGCGCAGCAGACCGATCAAAGACTTCAAGTACACCGATTTACCGGTACCCGAGCCCAGCAGGACGCTGACCTCACCGGCGGGGATCTCCATCGTGACGTCTTCCCAAATTCGCTGGGCCCCAAACGACTTCGTCAACCCCTCAACCGAAACATCAATACCCACCGGACATCCCTTCGTGCATGGCGCCTATCCTCAACCGCCTTACCACCAGTTGCCTTGTGTGCTCACCCGTGAGCCACATCGGCGATGCCGATGGTGTCGCCGATCCGGGGACGACCACCGGCATATGTGGCTCTTCCTGAGTCAGATCCACGTCGTCCTCCAGTTCCGGAACGATTGGTATGAACTGGCACAAGAACGTCGCCGCCAACGAACACGGATTATCGGTGTCGGCGCGTGCCGTAGACGGCGCCGCGCATGTGAGAATCGTGGCGAGCGCACCTGCGGTAGTGGCGGCCGGAGTTCGTCCGCGCCGGAGTACTTGGGCCGCCCGGTTGCGATCGATGGTCATCGGATGGTAGCGGTCATGTCGGGGGCCATGGCTGCCAGCTGGGGAGCCCAGCTGTTCCAGTCGTGTTGCCCACCCTGGGCAATGTCAAAGTGCCCGTTGCGTCCGCCTGCGCTGCGGTAGTGGTTATAAAAGGATCGATTCGAGCCCTGCGCCTGATCGCAATGGCCGATCATCGCCGCCGGATCACTGCATGTCAGAGTGGATGGGCTGTAGACCCACAACCGGGTGTCATTGTCGACAAGCAGCGGTACGTGCACGTCAGGGTCATGCCACTTCCAACGACCTAACTGCGCGGCCCCCCACATGGCCTGGTGTTGGACGTCTCGTCAGGTGATGACGGTGGAGGGGTTTCTCGTCACTTGTGCTGAGGATGTGGTGGGAGAGGGGGCGACCCTCAAACCCGCGTTGGACAAACTCAACGGCGTACTGGCGACGCTGGACAACCGAAAAGCTGAGATCCAGCAGTCGATCAAGGGACTGAACTCCTATGCGATGAGTTTCGGCGAGGTGTTGTCCGGGGGGCCCTTCTTCAAGGCCTACATCGCCAATCTCATTCCAGGCCAATTCATTCAGCCATTTGTCGACTCCGCATTCTCCGACCTCGGGTTGGACCCCAACGTCCTGCTGCCGTCGCAACGCACCGACCCGCAGACGGGTCAGCCGGGAACCCCGGCTCTTCCGGCGCCCTACCCGCGCACCGGGCAGGCTGGCGAACCGCGGATGACGCTGCCCGACGCGATCACCGGAAACCCCGGCGACCAGGCATGTGGTCCGCCCGCAATTGCGCTACCTGGTCCCGGCTGCTATCCCTACCGGGAGCCGTCACCCGCGCCTGCGCCTGGCGGTCCACCTCCCGGTCCACCGGCGAAGCAGGTACCCGATCCCAACGCATCAACGCCGCCGACGCCAAGCCCGGTGTTCGTACCCGCACCCGGCGAACCGACGGCCTCCAGTGAGGCGGGCAATGATCAATAACCGCAGAGTCAAGGCAGCGCTGACGGCGGCGCTGGTCGTCCTCGTCGTGGTCGGGGGATACGTTGTCGTGCAATTCATTCGAGCTTCGAATCGCACGCATGTCGTTGCCTATTTCGACAACAGCAACGGCATCTTCCCCGGTGACGATGTCCGCATCCGTGGTGTCAACGTCGGCAAGATCGACAAGATCGAGCCAGAACCCACCCGGGTGAAAATCAGCTTCTGGCTGGACAGCGAGTACGCGGTTCCCGCCGACGCCAAGGCCGTGATCGTATCGCCGACGTTGGTGACCGCACGTGCCGTCCAACTCACCCCGCCCTACACCGGCGGCGCCACCCTGCAGAACGACGCGGTCATCCCCCAGGAGCGCACCGCGGTTCCGGTGGAATGGGACGACGTCCGCGTTCAGCTTGAACGCCTCACCCAGGCGTTGCAGCCCACCGAGCCTGGCGGCAGCAGCACCTTGGGAGCGTTGGTTCACACCGCCGCGGACAATCTCCGCGGTCAGGGCCCAGCGATCCGGGACGCGGTCATCAAACTGTCCCAGGCACTTTCGGCGCTCGGCGATCACAGCGGCGACATCTTCACCAGCGTCAAGAACATCGCAACGCTGGTGACCGCGCTGAAGGACAGCGCCGGACTGCTCGAGACCCTCAACGGAAACCTCGCTTCGGTCACCGGACTGCTCGCGGACGAGCCCGGCGAGGTCGCCGGCGCCGTCAAAGACCTCAATGATGTGGTCGGCAAGGTCAGCAGTTTCGTTGCAGACAACCGCGAAGCGCTGGGCACCACCTCCGACAAACTCGCATCGGTTTCGACTGCTCTGAACGAGAGCCTGGACGACATCAAACAGCTCCTGCATATCCTGCCGACGACGGCGGCCAACGCCGCCAACCTCTATCAGCCCGCACAAGGCAGCCTCACCGGCATCGCCGCGGTCAACAACTTCGCCGACCCCATCAATTTCCTGTGCGGCGCCATTCAGGCGGCATCACGCCTGGGTGCCGAACAGTCGGCGAAGCTGTGCGTGCAGTACCTGGCGCCGATCGTGAAAAACCGCCAGTACAACTTCCCGCCGCTTGGCTTCAACCCGTTCGTCGGCGCCACGGCACGCCCGAACGAGATCTCCTACAGCGAGGACTGGATGCGCCCGGATTACGTTCCGCCGCAACCGGCTCCAGCTGCGCCGCCCGCCCCACCCGGCCCCCCGTTGGCCGCCGAACAGGCAGCACCCACAGATGCGGCGGCCATAGTCGGCGGGCCGGCGCCGCAGACCACCGACCCGGCAGCCGGGCTGGCGGGAATGATGCTGCCTGCGGGGACGGGGTCATGACGATGCGCAGCTGGCGACGGATACCGGCCGCTGTCCTGACGTGCATCCTGGCGGCCACCGCGGTCGCAGGCTGTGGGTGGCGAGGGCTGAATTCCCTGCCACTCCCCGGAACCGAAGGCGGTGGGCCCGGGGCTTACACCATCCAGGCGCAGATGCCTGATGTGAACAACATCCAGCCCAATTCACGCGTGCGCGTCGGTGACGTCACGGTGGGCACAGTCACCAAAATCGAGCGCCAGGATTGGCACGCGCTGGTGACCATGAAGCTCAACGGCGATGTCACGCTACCCGCCAATTCGACAGTGACACTGGGCCAGACGGCATTGCTGGGATCGCTGCACATCGAGCTGGCGCCGCCGACCGACGAAGCGCCTGAGGGCAGGCTTCATCAGGGCTCGCTGATACCGCTGTCATCGGGAAAGGCCTACCCATCGACCGAGCAGACACTGGCGACCGCCTCGTTGCTGCTCAATGGCGGAGGTATCGCCAAGGTACAGGACATCACCACCGCGCTGAGCACCGCGTTATCCGGGCGGGAGGGAGACCTCCGCAGCCTGATGGATCAGTTGAACACATTCGTCACCCGGGTCAACGATCAAACCGGCGACATCATCGCGGCCAGCGACAGTCTCAACCGCCTGCTGGGCCAATTCGCCGAGCAGAAGCCGGTTCTCGACAAGGGCCTTGACACAATCCCCGACGCCCTGGCGGTGGTCAATCGAGAACGGGAGAATCTCATCGACGCGGTCGACCAGTTGGGCAAATTCAGCGCGCTGGCTGCCGATTCGGTCAACAAGACCAAAGCACCGTTGGTCCAGGAACTCAAAGACCTTGGGCCGGTGCTGGAATCACTGGCCAACGCCGGCCCGGCGCTGACACATGCGTTGGACCTGATACCCACGTTCCCGTTCCCGAAATCCACCTTGACCAAGTGGTTCCGCGGCGACTACGCCAACGTGAGTCTGGTCGTCGACCTGACGCTGAGCCGGATCGACAGCTCCATCTTCACCGGAACCAGATGGGAATGCGATCTGACATGGCTGGAGATGCAGTGGGGCCGAACCATTGGCCAGCTGCCCAGTCCGTGCACCAACAGTGCGCCGCCCAACGGCGCCGGTAACCCCCTACTGGCGCCCTACCGCTACAACCAGGGACCGTAACCGTGTATCTCAGCAAGCTGGTCAGACGCCAACTGTCGGTCTTCTCCGTCGTCGCAGTCGTCGCCGGAGGCACGATGGCCATCGGATACCTCGACCTGCCCAAGGCGCTGTTCGGAATCGGCCACTACCAGGTGACGGTGAACCTGCCATCGTCTGGGGGGCTGTACAAAGACGGCAACGTCACCTACCGCGGGGTTGAAGTCGGCCGCGTTGAGGACGTTCGGCTCAACGGCGGCGGAGTCGACGCGGTGCTGTCATTGAAGTCTGACACCAAGATTCCCGCCAACGTCGACGCCAATGTGCACAGTCAGACAGCTGTCGGCGAGTTGTTCATCGAGCTCGTCCCCCGCTCCGGCGACGGCCCCAAGCTCAAGGACGGTGACGTCATACCTGCCGACCACGCAACGCTGCCCCCCGATATCAACACCCTGCTGGCTCAGACCAACGCCGGACTGCAAGCCATCCCCCACGGCGATCTCAAGACTGTGATCGACGAGTCCTACACGGCGATAGGAGGATTAGGGCCAGAACTGGCGCGCATCGTCAAGGGGGCAACTACCCTTGCCGCCGATGCGCGCGCAAACCTCGACTCGCTGACCACCGTGATCGATCAATCCAAGCCCGTGCTGGACAGTCAGATCAACTCCTCGGACTCGATCCGGGCCTGGGCGGCCAACGTCGCTGAGGTCACCCGCCAACTGCAAGAACAGGATCCCGCGCTGAAAGGCGTGCTGGACAGAGGGCCTGCCGCAACAACCGAAGCACGCCAGCTGATTGACCGGCTCAAACCCACGCTGCCCGTGGTCCTGGCCAACCTCGTCAACCTCGAACAGGTGGCAGTCACCTACCAACCCAGTCTCGAACAGATCCTTGTCCTGTTCCCCAAGGACATCGAAATGCTCCAGGCGGCCCAACTCGCCAACCGCGATACCAAGCAGGACTACAAGGGACTGTTCCTGTCGTTCAACCTCAACGCCAACCTCCCTCCGCCGTGCACCACCGGTTTCCTCCCCGCTCAACAGGTACGCTCGCCCAGCGAAGTGGACTATCCCGAACGGCCGGCGGGCGACATGTACTGCCGGGTGCCGCAAGACTCGGCGTTGGACGTGCGCGGTGCGCGTAACGCCCCATGCATCACACGCCCAGGCAAGCGTGCACCCACCGTCAAGTTGTGCGAGAGCGACGAGGACTATGTGCCTCTCAACGACGGCTACAACTGGAAGGGCGACCCGAATGCCACGCTGTCCGGCCAGTCGGTACCCCAGCAGCCGCCGGGGACGCCGCCACCAGCCGGTCCCCCCGCACCGCCACCCATCGCGGTCGCCCAGTATGACCCCGCAACCGGCACGTACACCGGGCCCGACGGTAAGCAGTACACGCAGACCGATCTCGCTCGGGACGGGCGGCCGCGCGCGTGGCAGGACTTGCTCATCCCACGCGGTGGTGACTGATCGATCCGACGTGGAGCGCAGCGCATGCGAGCTACACCAATGTTCTAGGTAAAAACGTGAGATGTGTTGATGGGCATTAATACCCAATCGGTCGAAGACGCTCTTTGGACGCCGGAGGTGGCTAACCGATTGCAGGTCGAAACCCTGACCGGCACCCCTCGTCTAAACCTACGGCCACATCAATCCCACACGATTCCAGATCGGGTAACCCCTTGAAAAGGACGAGTAAACCATGAGCTATGTCGCCGCGGCCGGCGAATTCAATCGCGACACCAACTACATCAGCAGCCGCATCACCGCTGACGGCCGCGACGGCTATCCCGTCGAACCAGGCCGCTACCGCCTGATCGTCGCGCGGGCCTGTCCGTGGGCCAACCGCACGATCATTGTGCGACGACTGCTCGGCCTGGAAAAGGTTCTGTCTATTGGCTTTTGCGGACCAACGCACGATACACGCAGCTGGACCTTCGACCTCGACCCAGGTGGCCTCGACCCAGTGCTGAAGATCCATTTCTTACGCGACGCATACAACAAGCGCATACCGGACTATCCGAAGGGAGTCACGGTGCCCGCGATCGTGGACGCGCCGACGGGCGCAGTGGTCACCAACGACTTCGCCCAAATGACCGTGGACTTCTCGACGCAGTGGACCCATTTCCATCGCGAGGGCGCCCCCCAGCTCTATCCCGAGCGACGGCGCGACGAGATCGACGACGTCGCTCAGCGCATCTACACCGAGGTCAACGACGGCGTCTACCAATGCGGGTTCGCGAGCTCACAGGATGCATACGACAGAGCCTACGACCGATTATTCAGCGCACTCGATTGGCTTTCTGAGCGCCTACAGACCCAACGCTATCTCGTAGGCGACACCATCACCGAGGCAGACATCCGGCTGTTCACCACACTGGCCCGATTTGACTCCGTATATCACGGCCACTTCAAATGCAATCGGTCGAAACTCACAGAGATGCCGACGCTGTGGGCCTACGCGCGGGATCTGTTCCAGACACCGGGCTTTGGCGACACCATCGACTTCGTGCAGACCAAGCAGCACTACTACATCGTGCACACGGATATCAATCCGACACAAGTCGTGCCGAAGGGTCCTGACCTGTCAAACTGGCTCACGCCGCACGGCCGGGAAGAGTTAGGCGGTAGGCCGTTTGGAGACGGCACACCACCTGAGTCGACTCCCGAGGGGGAACACATGCCCGACGGGCCCGAAGCCCGATAGTGTCAGACGGTCTCGACACACCAGACAGCACGGCGTACCTGCTCCAGCTCACAGACCTCGTCCTCGCACATACAGTCCTCGCGGCCGCGCATTCGAGCTGTCTGAGTCGCGGTCATAGCGCTTCACTGCCACCACACACTCCTCGGGCGTGGTATGCCAGCCACCGTAAAGCGTTAAATCCCAGAGCCCACCCGCGAATGGGATGCTCTTGATCCGAATGGGATGCTCTTGATGTTGTCGGCGTTCCAGTCCTTGGCTACCTCATCGGCCCTGACCAGTCGGGTGACACCGGGCTCCACCGAGAAGTTGACGATGTCGGCGGGCTTGCGGTCGACAACGGCGCGCGGCTGATCACCCGAGGCGCCGTAGTAGAACGTGGTCACGGCCACTCCCCTGCCCTCCGGCGTGGCGGCGAAGGCGTGGATGGTCTTGCTCCAGCCGGGCTTCGGCGCGGCGTGGGCACCACGCGTAGCGTCGTCTCACCGGTCGGCCGCTTGTCGCCACCGGCGACATCACCTGGCGGCCCCCCGCCGTATCCCGCGAGCAGGGTTGCGGTAACGGCCAATGCGGCTGCGCTGCCCCATGACTTGCTGATGTGCCTCATGAACCGCTCGATGTGGTTTAACGGCAGCGGCCGCCCGCCGCGTCGCGTGCCCGACAGCAGCAAGGTTATTCGGGGTAGGGCAGTGATTCGGCGGCACGTTCGATCTGCAGCAGGCTGCGGCTGGTTGTCATGCGAGTCGATTCCTCACTGCTGAGCGCGCGCACGGTTTCGATCTGCACCTGCACGACCACTCCCTCCTCGGCGGCCAGCCGCGCGGCGGCGGCGAGGGTGTCGGGGTCGCTGACGTTGACCGCCAGAGGGGTTTTGGTGCCTGACGGGGTGAGGTATAGGCTGCCGAGGCTGCGGCGGAAACCGTCGATGGTGCCGATCGCCCATCCGCGTTCGCTGTCGTAGTTGTAGTTTTTCAGTTCGCTGCCAAGCAGCGCGGCTCCGGCCTGGGTGAAGGCGACTTCGGTAGATCCGAGGCCGCGCTGGCGTATCTGTCCGGCGATGTCCCATCCAGCTGTTCTCATTGCGGATGTGGAGCGCAGCAGGCCTCGTCGCGCTTTGATCGGTAGGTCACGCACGTCGCTGCCGACTCCGGCGGCACTGGAGCTAGCGTTGGTGAACAGCCGGGCGATTGTGCGCAGCGCCTCCGAATCGGGGCTTGAGGCGAATTGGCTTGTGCCGCCGAGTGGTACATGCTTCGCATCTCCGTCAAGTGGGGCGTCGGCGCGCAGCACAACCCGCACCGAGCCGGGACCGAGCCCGTGTATGAGAAGGTTTCGATTCAGCGCGTTCAGTTGAAGTCTCTCTCGAACGATCGCTTTGGTGGCGTCGTTGACTCCGGCGACGAAGGTTGCGAGTTTGTCCGCGCGGGTGGCATGGCCCCGCACCCCGGCGCCCTCCAAGTGCAGGTCGAGCTCGACTTGTTCAGGCGCGGTTTCTTCGGCCCAGACGCGTTCTGCGGCCGGATCACCTTGTACCGTGCCCGAATACAGCTGGCCGAGTGCGAAATCCGCGGTGTCGGGGAAATGCTCGTATTCATAGCGGATGGCGGCTCGAAGCAGGTCGTCGTCGCTGAGGCCGGAGAGGTGGCCGAGACCGGTCATTGATCGATCACCTCCACGAAGCCCTTTGTCGCACTGTCGATTATCTCACCATCGGGGCCGATCACCCGTGACCACCACCGGCGTTGCCGCTCAACGGCATATGGGTTGTCGCGGTTCACCACCAGGGCGTCGGTGAGCCCGCCCATGCAATGCAGCTTGTCTGTCTGCACAACCAGGTCACTGTGCCCGAGGGTGCCGGTGACCGAGCCGAGAGTCCACAGCGGCAGTGCGGCATCACCGTGTACCTGCTCCAACGCGTGAGCTGGCACCAGACAGGCGAAATCGCCGTCGCCGGGCGTGTCGTCTTTATAGGTGCAGAAGCCGCCGCTGAGCCAAATCGTGATCTCGTGACGATAGAACAACTGTCTGACAAGGGTGATGTGAATCCGGATCGCATCCAGAATCAAGCCACGCCGCTCGCGCGTGTGATCGGCAGCGTCATCGACGAATCGAGAGCGTACCTCGTCCAACGTCGCCCGATGGATGCCCGGCGGTAGTGTTCCGTGCTCGCCCATGCAGCGCGGAAGCATGTCTACCCCCCGTCGACGTCGATCCGCTCCTTCGTCCTGGTGCGAATGTACGCAGGCCAGGGGTCCCCGGCCGCGGCGGCCTCGTCCAGTTCGGCGTCGGTCATCTCCTCCGGCGGCTTGCCGTGCCAGGACGGAGGCATCGCGCTGGTGTTGCTCAAAATGTCCAGCGTCTCGTCGATGCAGCGCATCGCATCCTGTGCGGCGGCCACGAGTTGGCCCGTCGCGGGCTGAGCAACGTCGACCGCGCTCAACGCGGCCCCAAGCCGTTGCCGCGCATCGACGAGGTTGGTCAGGTCGCTGCGGGTCGCCACCGCGCCGGTGTCGTCGGCGATGAATGCCCGAATCAGCTCGTCGATCGCCTTGCACTGGCGGGTGTTCATGCGCTGGGCCTCAGACGGCGGCTCATACCCCACCGCACCCGGCGCCCTCACCCCAGCCGCCGCGAACGCGGTATTCTCCGACACGTCGGCCAGGTAGGCGATCGCCCGAATCGACGCATCCGAGGGCCGGGTGGCATACGTGCCCTGCCGCAGCCGGTTCAGCGTCGCGTGCGAAATGTCATGCCCGCCGTGTTGCGCCAGCTCGGCTAGCCTGCGCCCGGACGCCCCACCGTAACGTTGCGCGGCGACGTCGATCAAATCGATCAGCGATCTGCTGGTCTTACCCATAGTCAGCCCACCGCCCATTAGCTCGGTCTGTTGACGCGTCTGTATGTTCGCGCGACACCTAGTGTTCTGCCACTTGTAACGTGAGTCAAGCGCAACACACCGCATCGGCGGGCCTGCAATCGAACTACAACCCTGTAACCTGCCTCACGTGTCAGACGCCACTCGCCTTTCGGGTGGTCGCTCGGTGCTTGGAGCGGGGGCGGCTTTGCACGTCGTCACGTTCGGGCCACAGCCGTCGGCCCAGGGCCTGTTCCAGGCGGGCCAGGGAGCCGATGTCGCAGAGCACGGTGCCGGCCAGGATCCGTCCGATGGTGGTGTGGGCCACTCCGCTGGTCGCCGCGAGTGCTCGCTGGCCGGTGGCGGTCTCGGTCATGGCTGCGCGCAATGCACGCGCGAGCTGCTGCGCGGCAGGTGCCGACGGTGGCGCGTCGGGGTCCAGGTCGGCGTCCGGCCAGAACCCCCGCAAGACGTATGCGCTCGGTGGGCGGTCACCATTGCTGCGCGACACAGGCCCACGATATCCCGCCCCACCGTCGCCGCAGGCCGACGTGTCGGACCCCTCTGCTCCAATGGTGCATACACGCACCACTTGGGAAGGGGTCACCATGATGATCCAGCTGTCATCAACGGCGGCGCCGCATGCTGAGGCCCGGGGTGCAGCTGCTGCTGCCGCTGCAGTGGGGGCCGGCCATGGCTGACGGGAGCCTGGCCGCGGCGGTGCAGGCGGTGACCGGTGCGTGGATCGCCGATGGGGTGCTGGCCGCGCAGACGCTGGACAAGTTCGGTCTGCTGATCCGCCGATTCAGCCGATTCGCCGCAGTGCACGACGTCACCACCCTCGCCGCAGTCGATCACGCGCTGGTCGCGAAATTCGTTGCGGCCAAAGGCCGTACCCGCCACGGTGTCGTATCGGACGCGGCGGTGGCGACCATGCACAACCGCCGTGCGGCGCTGCGCGCGTTCTTTCGCACCGCGCGCCGGCTGCGGCTGACGCTGGACGACCCGACTATCGACATCGCCGTCCCCGCCCGACAGTCGTCCTGCCAGCGCCCACTGTCCGAGGATGAGGCCGCGCTGGTGCGGTTGTTTTCCGAACGCACCGCCCCGACTCGGCACGCCGCGACCGCGGCGTTGCTACTCGCCGGCGCGCACACCTCCGAGCTGGGACACATCACCGCCGCCGATCTGGATCCACAGGCCGCAACCGTGTGGATGCACGGCTCGAGCAAGTATCGCCCCCGCACACTGACGCTGGACCGCTGGTCGATGCGAGTGCTTTCCGAGCGCGCCGCCCACCTCACCCGCCCGCTACCCAGCCCCAAACCCTCGCCGGTGTTGTGCACCGGCGCCGGCGGAAGCGACGCACATAAGCAGGCCCGGGTGTGCGTGACCGTGCGCGAAATCCTCTCCCGCGCCGAGCTATCCGACGACTCCGGGGTGCGGCCGGCATCGCTGACCGCCTTCGCGGCGCGCCGCGAGTTCGACCGCACCGGCCGCATCGAAGACGCCGCGCGTCTCATCGGCTCACCCTCGCTGGACACCACCGCCGCCCTCATCGGCTACCACTGGCATGACCGGGCGGGCCCGTTATGAACCCCAAAGACCGGTCCCGTAAAAAGGCCGGCGCCTACGGCGCCGAACGCATCAAGCAACGCGAGCTGCGCCGGGTCGAAACGCCAATGGATCTCACGCTGCTGGAGATCGACACCATCGAGGCGATCGCCTCCCACGAGGTCATCTATCAACTCGCCGCGGTCCTGCCCGTCCACGAGCCGGGAACCCCGGGCCGGCGTCCGCACTACCCCCCATGGGTGCACGTGCTGCACAAGGCCCTAGCCGGGGTGCTGGGCTCGCACAGCAAGGCCGCCCGCGCGATGGCCCACCCCACCTACTGGCGCACCATCCGCCACCGGGCCGCCAAACATCAGCCACCAAGGGCGCCGCGGCGCCCACCACAGCGCTGGCACCACAACTACGCCCAACGGCTACTCGACGAGTACACCGACAAGCTGCTTGACACGTTTCGCCTGCTCGCGCGGCGGCTCGCGCGCGAACTCGGTTGTCTCGACCCAGACGCTGGGGTGTCCCACACCAGCCCGGCGCGCGGGCAGTACGTCGTCGGCGATGGCACCGTTGTCGCCGCACCAGTGCGCAAGGCCACCGCCGACCACTGGGCCGAACAAGGCGGACGCCACGTGCACGCCGGCATCGAAGCCCAAAACGGCGACAGCGACACCGAATTCCGCTACGGCACCAAGTTCGCCATGCTCAGTACCCGCCCCGACACCATCCGCAACAACAGGGTCATCCTCGACGTCGACGCCGTGCCAGCGGGCAAGGGCTACGGCGGTGAAGCTCGTGTCGCTCTCGACATGATCGACCGCGTCGTCGCCGACGCCGACGTACGGTGTGACGGCGTCTGCTACGACGGAGCGTTCCGCGGCAAGCACATCGACCGCGCCATGAAGCTCGGGTTGACCGTGCTCTCACCGATGCACGACAGCACCCGCGTACCCACCGCATTCGCCCGACTCGAGTGCTCGTGCGGCGACGTTCATGACCTGTGGACCGAAGATGGACGGATCTGCGAACGCCAGATCCTCGACGCCGGCGACAGACACATGCAGCCCTGCCCGGTGGCCAAGATCTACCCGCGCGGCAACGCCGACGACAGCCACCGCTGGTACATCGAGTTCGCCACCCCATCCTGCGGCACGGTGCATCGTACGCGTATCGACACCACCGACGCCGACCGCAGCTGCGGCTACAACCGCGCCGAGCACCTACGCCAGCACGTCAAGACCGACGACCGCGGCAGCGTCTACGACCGTTGCTATGGCTGGCGCGAAGACAGCGAAAGCCTCAACAACACCCTCGACCGCACCCTCTATGGCGGGCGGATGATCGCTTTTGCTGCGGTTCGCCAGTTGACCGTGATGCTCGGATTCGCTTTGGGCCGAAACGCAATAGCGGCTTACCTGCACCGCCGACGACACCCCGAAGAGCGAACCGCCTAACGCCGCCACCACGACAGCGAGGCTCACTCAGGCCGGCCACGGACGCCAGCGCGTCGCGTGGCTATCGTCGCGCCCGCTACACTCACACCCGCTACTCCCCGACGACCAGCTAATTCGCCGGGAACAACACCAGGACGCCACGAACACCGCCGAAAACCACCCCGCGCTCCCACCGGCTAGGTTTTAGTCAGGTATCCAAAGACGTCCCCCGCCCCCGTAGCTCAGGGGATAGAGCACGGCTCTCCTAAAGCCGGTGTCGCAGGTTCGAATCCTGCCGGGGGCACTCTGACCATTGCGTTTGCCGACGCTGGAAGCGATTACGGGAGCCTACGTGTCGTTTATAGGTCGTAAATGCCTGGCTGGCTTTGACCCGGCGGGCACCACCAGCGTCCGGTCGACGAAGTGCTTGCGAGTCACGTCGGGGTCAGAGTGACCGAGTCGCTTGGCGGCGTGTTCAGTTCCGTAGGCGCGCTCCACCACCGTCGCGACTGTGCGCCGAAAGCTATGCGGGGTCACCCACGCGTAGTCATCGCCCCTGATGTGACGCCAGTGCGTTCTCACGTTGGACATCGAACGCGGCTTGCCCAGTCGGTTCGGGAAGATGAGATCAAACGGCAGCCCACGCTCACGCTGCCGCAAAAGGGCTTGCCGCACGAACTCGGGAGGGATCGTCCTGTACCCGGATGCGGTCTTCGTCCAGTCTTGCCGTGCACCGCCGCTGATCAACGTTCCCGCCACTGGGACTTTCACGGGAGCCGACAGGTCATCGTCCAAGTTCTCCACGTCTACCCACCGCAACGCCAGCAATTCCCCTGCCGAAAAACTGTGGGTGGCCGTTGCTACGGTTGCTCATCGTTGACGCCTAACTCCGACCGTAGCGCCGAGATGAGACTACTGTCACATCAGCCACATGTGACACATCGACAACAGGCAAAGGAGTACTCCGCCATGAACGGACTGCTCAACGCCCTTAACGGTGGACGTGCCGCCGTCGAAGAGCTTGACGACCCCCTGACGCTACGTCGTCACGTTGATGACCTGATGGCGATCCGTCGCGCTTATTTCGACGGATACGGCTTGTACGCCGCCACGCCGCACGCCGAACGGTTGATCGGCGCGGCGATGATCATTGACCCCACGATTCGCGCAGACGGCATTGGTGACACCGTGATCGTCGGGGTAAACATTGCTAGCGGGACGCAGATCGCACGGGCTGCGACCAGGCTCCGCGACTCAGGCACGGGGGGCATCCTCGTTGGGGTTGTCCTGAACGCGCTGATGCAGGGATGGCACTTCAATACGGACGTTTGGACCGTTCCCGAGGTAGAAGATCTGGTGATCCTGCGCGGTCCCGATGTATCAGGACTTCGGAAGCTGGCTAAGTGCGGCGAGCGCGGCGTCCGCCTTGCTCTTTGCTAGCTCTTTCGACTTCATTTCCAGATCGGCACTCGGCACACCTAGCATCTTGGCGAGAGCCTTGTGATCACCTGTCACCACTGGTGACTTTAGATGCTCGCGGATCACGTAGAGAGCGGCACCTTCGGCGTGGGCACGGGAAAACGCCGCCTTTTGCCTACTCCCGACCGGCCTTGTCCCCGCCACGCGGATGGCTGCTGCGGTGAATTCGAGTCCTGGGAGTTTCGCCTGGAGGAGCCTTGCCAGGTCAACAGCCTGGTCGGCAGGCTGATCTGAATTCGTGCGCACCTCAAAGGTATCCACGATCTCAGGCTCTGCGAACGTGCCTCGGGCGAGAACACCGTACAACTTGGGTGCCCCCGCGCTAGGAACCACACAGATACCGAGGATGGCCATCGCCGAATCGTAACCTTATGCGATGGCGTCCCCGACTCCCCTTCCGACGTTCCCTCCAGGAACCGTGATCAATGACCGGTACGAGTTCCGCCGCAAGCTCGGTAGTGATGGGCATGTATACGAAGCACATGACAAAAACTTCGACACGCTGGTTGCTGTTAAGCTTCTCGACCCCGTGGCAGGCGAAGCATCTCGCACATGGGATGAGGCGCGTCGACTGAAGCATCTCAGCAGCCGCTGCCTCCTGGGCGTGCTCAACGCCGACATCGACAGCCATAGCGACATCAGATTCATCGTGACGCCGCTGGTAACGGGCGGCGACTTAGAGGCGATGGCGAAGAACATCGGGCTTGGTCTCCAACGGGCCGTGAGGACCATCCGCCATGTATCGGCGGGTATTGATCGCATCCATGCCGAGGGGATGCTCCACCGTGACATTAAGCCAGGGAATGTGCTCGTCGAGGGTGACAACGTGCTCGTTTCCGACCTCGGCTACTGCGCCATCATGGACAATGACGGAACAGCACCGAGTAACGGAACCTGGCAAACCGTAGCTCCGGAAGTTGGATCGGGCGGTAGATGTTCGATTGCATCCGAGGTGTACTCGCTCGGGGCGACCACGTTCTTTGCCTTGAGCGGCGAATATCCCGTATCGATACGGATGGAACTCGCCGAACAGGCGAAGTTGATTAAGGCGGGGAAATTGCGGGAACTGCGCGATCTCGCACCGCACGTCCCTCAGTCGGTAGCGACCGTCGTACGAAAGTCGCTCAACCTGGCTCCCGAGGATCGTCACTGCTCGGCCGATGAATTCGCCAACGCACTTGCAAGCGCGATGGATGGTCGGCGCGACTGGACTCGAAACCCGCACGAAGGACACGCGTTCTGCGTCCTTGGTGAACCTTTCGACTCCAAAGCTGGTGTGACTATTTGCGGAGAAGTAGATGGAGATAACATCCGCCTGGTGACGCGCCACGAATCTTCCGATCGGCGTGTCAGGGGGTATCCCGACTTGATTGTCCACCATGACCGCGCGCCAATGGAGTTGCGCCGGCTAGTTTCCGGGTTGAGCTAGGACAGAATCGCTCAATAATATCAATGGCAATCCTTCCGGACCCATCCTAATAGCCCGCTCCATATATCAGATCCGTTCTCCCACCCTGATTTATCCATCCACGATCCCGATGATCCAATCGCCTCGCGCCGTGCGATGTCAGGTGTCGGCACGAGATGAACCTTGTGTTTATCGTTCATATAGGAGGTCCACCGCTCGTCGGACGAAAGTACGTAAACGGGACTCACCTCAATGTTCCTGGCGACGATTCTTTCCTTGGGTACCCACATGCCCGATTGGGCAAAAAGACTTACGATTGCCGTAAGCGGAATCCCCAACACCCATACCGCAGCGCCTTTCTGAACGTACTTTGCGGCAGACGCCATACTCATTCGGTGTAAGATGAATGCACATGCCACAAATAAAGCGATTACGGCGAAAAAGCCAGCACTGTAAACAAGGTAACGCAAGGGCATAGCGAAACACGCGAAAGACATAGTGAAAACTAGGAAGAGTACGAACGGCGGAGTCATGATCTTCGAAGATTCCTGACGACGGGCGATGATCTTCACTACTAGCACAATCAGCATGGCCCAAAAAGCGGCCAGCGGGGCAAGCGGTAATAGAGTCGACAGGACGAGCGCGGTGACATTCAGGTTCTGCACCAACGCGCGCAATGTCTCGGAGTCGCCGCGTGAAACCATGAGCACGCGGAGAGCTGCGAACAGAACCGGCGCAAGACCCCACAGCCAGATTGAGCCCTCAGAAAGCATTCCGTGCGACTTCTTGCCCATCACGGAGCTGGCCAGCGCTTGACCTATTCCTGCCCCCACCGCGCCGAGTAGCGCGCTGGGGTCTGGGACGGGCTGCGCCATTGGCGGCTGCTGCGGCTGATCCATGGCCTTGGAAGGTACCGAAGTGCTACGACAACCGTGCAGCGCCATGTCACAACAACGTGACGCGCCCACACAGGTCGGCACCCACCATGGGCACCACCGCTGTGAATGATCGTCGGCACGGCGTCCAGCTCTCATCTCGCATTTCGGGTCGAAAACGTGGATTCCGCAGCGGCCGGCAGCGGTGTTACCAGTGCACAAGCAATACGCCGAGGTTTGCGCAGGGTCTCTGGCTGTGCTGATCACCGAAGCGCCGGGGCAAACAGGAGGCTGCCAACGCACCTTTACGGACGCCTGGTGGCGCCCTGGCGGGTGATCAGCGACAGCCCTGAGGCGCTAACGCGGATATTGTCGTGCGAATCGAGCGGTCAGGTAGTCGCCCTTGACGGTGCGGGGGAACCGTGTCGCGGCGTCCACGCCACCCGGGCGAAGGCGGGCGCGTTGAGGGCGGTGATCTCGGCGTCGGGCAGGTCCCGGTGGTGGTCGATGGCGGCGGGGTCGGGTGAGTCATGCACGTCCCCCATGGTGGCGGGCGGGGGTGACGACGGCGAGCAGGGCTCGATCCACTCCCCCGCGCCGAATAAACAACCCGTGGGTCGTTTATGGGTCAAAAATGCCTAGAACCCCCGACGACCACGCGGAGGCTCTTTAGCAGTTTCCTCAGGTCACAGACTTTTCATGCGAGCGTGAGTCACGCAGAGCGACCAGGGCGTTTGCGAAATCCTAAAGCCGGTGTCGCAGGTTCGAATCCTGCCGGGGGCACTTCTCGTTTGCATTAGGTCGGCTGATGCTTGACAGCTACTTCGGTTGATCCTTGACACTCCCCTGACGAGGGAGCGCCTCACGCCCGAAGCTGACGCTGCAGCAACTGATACCCCCAGGCCAGCACCAGCCACGGGACGATCAGCCACGGTCCGTTCAGCGCAATGAACTTCACCCCCAGGTCCATGAAGCTGGTGGTGTTCACCGAGGGGAATCCGGACAGGATCTCGGTGCCGTAGTAGTACCAGGTGAGCACGGTGTGGGTGACAGCGGTCGACATGACCAGCAGGGTGCCGCGGAAGTCACGGAACTTCGACCGGTACAGCAGGACCAAGCCGGTCAGGCCGATGCAGCCGTTGATCACCGAAAGCACTTCGATCATCAAGAAATTCGGCTCGGCATACAGGTAACGCAGGTCGCCGCCGTCGATGTAGTTCCACCACGGGTATGCCCAGGCGGCGTCGTGAGCGGCGGGGATCGCCTTGTGCAGAATGAGCCAGCCCAGCTCCCAGGTCAGGTGGGTCACGTAGGAGACGGTGACGAAGGCCAGCACAACACCTTGCAGCCGTTGGAACGGCGTCCACTGCCGCAGTGAGGGGATCGGCAGGAACGCCGCGAACATGCCCACGAAGTACGCGATCGTCACCTGCACCACCATCGCGTCGGCGATGGTGGTGCGGTCAAGGCCGCTGTGGAATGCCAGATAGCTGTAGAGCGGAAAGCTCACGGCCAATGACCCGAAGGCCAGGATCCACACGATCCGCAGGCCACGCGAGGGCGGCAGCGTTGCGGTGATCGTCGGCGGTGCCGCGGGCTCGGCCGCCGATACCTCTGATGCCGAAGTCATGTGCGTCCTCTTTCGCCTTCGCCACGTCCAGTAATAGTGATTATCCAGACCGGAACGATGATTACTGGCCGACGGTAGCATCGTCAGCGCAACGCCGGTCCGGAAAGTGCAGGACCGAATTTGACGAGGGGAGGATCGCCGATGACCGCGGACGCAGCAGCGGGCGCGGTGGCCGACATCGGGGACGCGCGACGCGCCATGTACCGGCACCAGATCCTCGCCGCCGCGGAGCAGGAGTTCGCACGCAACGGCTTCACCGGCGCCAAGGTGGGTGCTGTCGCCACTGCCGCCGGGGTCTCCCTGACCACCGTCTACCGCTACTTCTCGGGCAAAGACGAACTCTGGGATGCGCTCAACGCCGAAAGGATGACCGAGTTCGTCGCCGCCGTCGCCCAGCGCGCCGACAGCAACGCCACGGCGCTGGAGAACATCCTGGAAGCCGCGCGCGTGGAGATCGAGTTCTTCGCCGGCCGGCCCAACTTCCTGCATGTTCACCTGCGCGAAGGCCTGAGCTGGGGCACCGCCACCACCTTGATCGACGCCGGCCGCGGCCAGCAGCGTGAAGTCTGGCGTACCGGCATGGAGATGATCACCCGCGCCGCGCAGGCCGCGATCGACGCCGGCGAAATCACCCGAATCCGGGCGAGCGTCGCAGCCTCCCTGGTGATCTCGGCGCTACAGATCTGGCTGACCGACTGGGTGGCAGACGGCTGCCGTCAGCCGATCGAGGCCCTGGCCGACGACGTGGTGGCACACCTGCGCCGCTGCCTGACCGCCTAGCGCCGCCGTTGGATCAGCCCCCGAACCAGTCGTTCAAGTCGAAGCTGGGCGTGGTCGCGATCAGATCCGCCATGTTGGCCCACTGTTGTGCCGCCCGCTCGCTGAGTTCGGTCGGCCAGTCGTCGTTGGCGGTCAAGATCACCGTCGCCAAGTTATCCCGGGCATTGAGCAGGCCGGCCAGGATGCTGGTGTTGGGGTCGAACAGCAGATCGTTGATGGTGGGGATGAACAACTGGGGCATCACCACCGACAGTGCGGTCTGCGCCAGCCCCAGCGTGATGGGCAAGCTGATGTTGCTGGCCAGCAGCGGCAGGGCGTTCCACACCGCCGATAGGCTTTCCATCGGGTTATCCAGGACACTGCGCATGACGGCGTCCCAATCCGGGCTGAGCGCCTCGGTGAAGCGCAGCTCCATCGGCGTGAAGGGCTGGCTAGCGAAGACGGCCTCGTAGTTCTCATTGCCCATCAGGCCTTGCAGCCCGTTCATCAGAAGGTTCTGCAGCACCCAGTCGGGCTGGGCCGTCATCCGAGACATGTCCAGCGCGTAGCCGTAGGACAGCACGCGCTGGGCCATGTCGGCGGCGAACTCCTCGGGGCTGACCGTCGGGGTGCCGGAGGGCAGGTAGTCGCCGAGCTCGCTGAGGGACACGACTTGGGCGCTCACCCCCAGCCCCAAGACGCTGTCGGGATCGGCGACGTGCTCGAAGCGGGCGAAGATCTCGCCTCGCTCCAGACCGCCGGTGTCCAGCCAGTTCGCCACGCCCGGATTGCTGCCGCTGACAACGTAATAGGTGTAGCCATCGGGGTCGTGGTAAGTGGTGGTGTGGTTCAGCGTGGACTGCGCCATCACGTAGGGCAGCGCACCCCCGTAGACGTTCATCAGCTGAATGCCGCTGTAGGTCGACTCCACATTGGGCACCTTGATGACCAGCGCCTCATCGGAATTCAGATCGAAATTGCCGCCGGTGACCACCGCACTGGCCAGTCCGGCACCGTAGCTGGTCTGCGGGCCCAAGTCGTGCATGGTGTTGGCGGGAATGTTCATGCCCACCGATGCGCCGCCTTCGATGGCCCGCGTGTTGAACGGGCCGACGACCTGAGCGAAGGCACTGAACAAGGTGGTGAGAATCGAGTCGACCGATCCGAGGCCGCCGGAATCTGCCAGCGTGGTCGACACCGGATTGTCGCTGGGGAAGAACCCGCCCTCGGGAATGGCAAAGAACGGTGGGCAGTCGGCCACACATTGCACGGTGACGCTGCCCGGACCTTTCGCCCAGTCGCCGAGGATGTCGCGGATCAACAGCGACGCCGCCCCGCCGACGGTGGCGTCGGTGGTGTCCATGAAATTCAGCGCACCGGCCGGCGCCTCAGGTCCGATGTACACGGTGAAGGTGCCGTCGGGGTTGAGCACCAAGCCGTCGCCCAGTTCCAGGTCTTCGATGGCCTGCGCCGTGCCGCCGGTGATGGCCTGCGTGCTGATAGCGAAGTGCTCGGTGCCGCCGCCGAGGGTGCCGTGCAGGACGTAGGTCGCGCCGGGCGCCAGGCCGGCGGTCACCCGGTAATAGATGTCGGGGGTGAAGAAGTCGAAGTACTGCCGGGGCTCGGTGGCGTTGCCCGCGATCACCTCGGGCGCCTGAAAGAAGACGCCGTTGAACAGTTGGGTGACGCGGGACAGGCCGGCACTGAGCAACTGATAGTTGGTGTTCTGCAACATCAACATCACGTTGTCTTCGCTGCCGGGCGTCGCGTACGGCAAGGTCATGTTGAGGTCGACCAGCCGCTGCATCTCCGCGACCAGGGCATCGATCGCGGGCTGGAACCCGTACGTCGCGGTCAACGCCACCGCGGGCGGCGCGCTGGCAGCGGCCGGTACCGGCGAGCCCATCACCAGCGCCAACGCGCTGCCGGCCGCGGCCGCAGCGACCCCGTACCGCCGAACGCGGCTCGAGCGTTCCACGGCCCCACGTGCGATCACGCCCACGACCACTCCCCGATCTTGTTCATGATTCTCTGGTTTAAATCACGGCGAATTTTTATTTTCCGACGATACGTCGGGGCCTGATCGGGTGCAATAGTCGCCGCGCACAGACCGCACCCCGTGTCGGCAAACCCTTTGCCCGCACCGGCCGGGGCCGCCAGGTAGGTTGCGCTGCATGTCCAAGCGATGGCTGTGTGCGTGGGGAACGGTGGCGGCGGCCCTGGTGTTGAGCGGATGCGGGCTGACGGTCACCAAGGCCGGCACCGATCCGGTGGCCAACCTCGCCCCCCGCAGCACCCCCAACGGCATGGTGCTGGTGTCACCGGACAACTTCGTGCGGGCCGTCACCGACCAGGAGTTCACCAACGTCGTCAACGAGAACGGCTTCGGGCGCTTCTTCCACATGCGCGAGCTCACCCCGATCGACCGGCAGATGGTGGTGCGGTCCAACCGCGACACGCTCTATTCAGCGGCAGTGTTCGACCTGCAGGCCGCACCGGTGACGCTGACCCTGCCCGACCCCGGGCACCGGTACATGTCGGCGCAGGTGATCAACCAGGACGAGTACGTCACCGACATGTTCTACGGCGGCGGCGAACACGCCCTCGACGAAGAACACGTCGGGACCCGCTACGCGATGGTCATCGTGCGGATCCTGGCCGACCCCAATGACCCGGCCGACATGGCCACCGCGCACCGGCTTCAGGACGCCATCACCGTCAGCCAGGACAACACCGGCAGCTTCGATGTCCCGCGGTGGGATCCGGTCAGCCAGAAGAAGGTGACCGATGCATTGCTGGAGCTGGCCCAGACCATCCCCGACACCCGGGGCATGTTCGGCACCGAGACCGACACCGACCCGGTGCGGCATCTCATTGGCGCGGCCGCGGCGTGGGGCGGCAACTCCGAGAAGGAAGCGCTGTACCTCAACGTCACCCCCACCCGCAACGACGGCAACACCGTGTATCGCCTGACCGTCAAAGATGTTCCCGTCAAAGCCTTCTGGTCGGTCACCGTCTACAACAAGAACGGCTACCTCACCGAGAACCCCCAGCAGGCGTACTCGGTCAACGACATCACCGCCGACAAGTCCGCGGACGGGTCGGTCACCGTGCAGTTCGGCGGGTGCTCCGACGACAACACCGCCAACTGCCTGCCCATCACCCCCGGCTGGAACTACCTGGTGCGGCTCTACCAGCCGGAGAAGGAGATTCTCTCTGGCAAGTGGGTGTTCCCGGCAGCACAGCCGGAAGAGCCGACCAACAGCGAGACGCGTCCTGCGGCCCCGACTCCAACTTCCGCGCCCGCCCCGGCTCCGCCGGCGCGCCCGTCACGCTGACCGCGGGAGCCGCATACGGCACAGCCGGTTGAGGAGGTAGTCGGTGGACAAGCAGTTTCGCTTCGGGGTGGGCCTGAACTCAACCCGACCCGCACCCGAACTGGCGCAGACCGCACGGCAATTGGAGGACTTCGGATTCGACGTCCTGCACGTGCCCGATCATCTCGGTGCTCCGGCGCCTTTCCCGGTCCTGGTCGCGGCAGCCGCGGCCACCTCCACGATCCGGCTGGGCACCTACGTGCTCAACGCCTGCTTCTACAAGCCGGCGCTGCTCACCCGTGACGTCGCAGACACCGACCTGCTCTCGGGCGGGCGGCTGGAGGTGGGCCTGGGCGCGGGTTACGTGCGCGCCGAGTTCGAGGCCGCCGAGCTGCCCTTCCCGACCGCCGCCCGTCGCATCGCCTACCTGGAACACGTCACTCGCTACGTGGCGGCGCACCAGCCGCGGGTACCGATCCTGATCGCCGGCAGTGGAGACCGGCTGCTGACCGTGGCGGCGCGCCACGCCGACATCATCGGACTGACCGGGGCGCGGGTCGACGGTGCCGACGATCCGCTGGCCGAGCGCGTCGGCTTCGTCCGCGCGGCCGCCGGCGATCGATTCGACGCCCTCGAGCTGAATCTGGCCATCACCGCACTGCCGACCGACGGCTCCGGGATTCCCGACCTGACACTGACCCGGCGCTTCGCACCGACGCTGTCCGATGAGGAGCTGTTGGCCTCGCCGGCCGTGCTGTCCGGATCGGTGAGCGACATGGCCGAGACCCTGCGCCACTACCGGCACCGCTACGGGATCAGTTACTTCACCGTCCAGCAGCAACACGCCTCGGCGTTCGCCGAGGTCATCGCCGCACTGCGGTGACCAGCGCCCACACCGAACAACCCAGGGCACCCACCACGGCGGCCGCCCCCAGGTAGAACCCGTAGCCCACGGTGATCGGCGCCACCACGTTCAGCCGGTAGTACCAAAGACCCAGCGCAGCGATCAGCACCGCGTCCAGCACGGCGACCACCGCGGCCAGCCGGGTGAACAACTCCCGGGCCACCATCGCGCCGGCCACCAGCAGGACCGCGGCCAGCAGCACGATCAGCTGCCCGACACCGAAACGCGCCGGCAACACGATGGCACCGGCACTGCCCCCGATCGCACTGGCATGCCCGCCGCCCTCGGCGGAGGTGATCAGCCACGGCAACCACGCACTGCCCGACAGAATCGCCGCGCACAGTGCGATCAGCCAACCGGGACGCGAGCGAGTCATGTTGTGACACTAGCTCGCATCGATCAGCTCCCCGGCGCGCGGCATGGTCAACCGCCGCCGCAGATTCAGCCGCGCCAGGAACCTCTCGTCGTGACTGATCACGAGGAATGCTCCTCGGTAGGCCTGCAGCGCCTCGACCAGCTGATCGACGCTGGCCAGGTCCAGGTTGTTGGTCGGTTCGTCGAGCAGCAAGAGCTGCGGCGGCGGATCGGCGAGCAGCAGCTGGGCCAGTGCGACGCGGAATCGTTCACCGCCGGACAGGGTTCCCACCGGCCGGGCGACACTCTCGGCGTCCAACAGGAAACGGGCCAGCTGGGCGCGTATCGCCTGCGGCGTACTGCCGGAGACCGCCGACACCGCGTCGAACGCCGACACCGCGTCATCCAGATGGTCCAGCCGTTGCGGTAGGTAGCCGACCCGGTCGGTCAACAGGCGACCGGCCGCGCCGCAGCGCAGGGCTTCCAGCAGCGTGGTCTTGCCGACTCCGTTCGGGCCGTCCAGACCGATGCGCTCTGGCCCCTGCACGATGATCGGCCCGTCGGCACCCGGCAGTTCGGCGAGGCGGCGGCTAGCGGGCACGTCCGGGTCTGCAAGCACCACCCGAATGTGCTCGTCGCGGCGGACCCGGGCCGAGGCTGCCTCGGCGTCGGCCAGCGCGTCACGCAGCCGGCCTCCGGCGGTGGCGCGTAGTTTGCCCGCCGCCACCTGGGCGTTGGCCGCGTTCTGGTTCATCACGATCTTCGCGGCGCGCTTGTTCTGCTGGGCGGCCTGGGCCGCGCGGTGGCGCCGCGCGAGCCTGGTCTCGGCTTCGACGCGCTGACGTTTCTCCACCTTGATCGCCTGTTCGGCGGTACGTACCGCCGCCCGGGCCGCGGCCTGCTCGGACTCCAGGTGCTCCCGCCACGCACGGTAGGGGCCCCCGAACGTGGTGAGGTGCCCGTCGTAGAGCTCGGCGGTGTCGTCCATCTGCTCCAGCAGCGCGGTGTCGTGGCTGGCCACGATCAGTGCGCCCGGCCACGCGTGCACCAGCCGGGCCAGCGCGGCGCGCGCGGCCCGGTCGAGATTGTTGGTGGGCTCATCGAGCAGGGTGATCGGTGCGGCCTGTAACCGCAGCCCGGTCAACGCGACCAGCATCGCCTCCCCACCGGAGAGTTCACCCACCCGGCGGTCGAGATCACCCGAGCCGAACCCGATGTCGCGCAGCGCCGCATCCACGCGGGATTCGATGTCCCAGTCGTCACCGACGACCTCGAAATGGGCCGCGTCGGTGTCGCCGCGTTCGATAGCCCGCAATGCGGCCAGCGGCTCGGCGACGCCCATCAGGTCAGCGATCGAGGCGTCGGCGGCCAGGGTCAGCGCCTGGGGCAGATAGGCCACCGGACCAGACCTGGTGATGTGCCCGGCCGTGGCGGTGAGTTCGCCGGTGATCAGCCGAAGCAGGGTCGACTTTCCGGCACCGTTGGAACCGACCAGGCCAGTTCTGCCGGCACCGAACGAAGCGGTGATGCCTGTCAGCGCGGGAGTGCCGTCCGGCCAGGCGAAGTCGACGCCGGCGAAGGTGACGGCAGGGTGAGAGTCAGAAAAAGTGAGGGACATGCGGTCTCCGGAAGGTCAGCGGGGGCGCTGACAACCGGGACCGGGCTACGGCGACTCGTCGGTGATCAGCGCGCGGACAGCGGCGTGAGACCGGTGATGCCTGTCATTACATGACCTCCTGTGAAGCAACGTTCGCCACCGTAGTCGCGGTGCGACCCGGCGTGCAACCGATTAAACCGAGGCGAAGACCGCGACGAACCTGCGCAGCGACTCGTTGATGTCACTCTTGAGCGCGGCGGCCACCAGCATGCCGATGGGGCCGAACAGCGCGGGACCGCCCAGGTGCACGTCGAAACTGACCTTCGAGCCGTCGCCCTGCGGGGCCACCTTCGCGAGCAGCTTGATCTTGACTCCGCCCTTACCGTCGCCGTTGAGCGTCATCCCGGTGGGCGGCTTGTAGTTCACGATCGTCCAGTTGATCTTGTTGAGCATGCCCTTGACCTCGACGATCGACTCCAAGGTGGTGCCCTTGTCGAGATTCTCCGGCAGCACACTGCGCCACACTCGGTGAATGGTCAGCCACTCCTTGTAGCGCGACAGATCCGAGGCGTGCGCCCACGCCTGCTCGGGAGGCAGTGGGACGTCGATGGATCCGGAGAGCTTCGCCATATCGTCTTTCCCTCTGTGTCACGGTTTATCGCTGGGACATTGTGGTCGGTGCCGACTCTCGCCACAACTTCGGCCGCTCACCGAGCATCCCGCCCCGCGCCCACCACATCGCTTCGATGGCGGCAGCGCCGAGCGCTCCGATACCCAGGGCCAGCGACGTCAATGCCACGTTGGAGGGGTCCAGCAGAAACTTCTCCCGGGTCAGCGGCATCGCGAAGATCGCCACGTAGGCCAGCCCGCAGGAGATCACCAGCAGCAGCCGCCACCATTGATAGGGCCGCGCCACCACCGCCAACACCCATCCGGCCGTGGTCAGCAGTGTGATCAACGCACTGGTGGAGGCCTGAATCTGCTGGACCGGCGTCGCTTCGCTGCCCCGGTAGGCCACCAGGTAGGACACGAAGGTGGCGATGCCCACCACGAGACCGGCCGGCAGTGCCCCGCTCATCACCCGCCGGACGAATCCGGGATGCGCCCGCTCGTTGTTCGGTGCCAGCGACAGGATGAATGCCGGGATGCCGATGGTGAACCACGCCGCAACCGTGACGTGGATCGGCTGGAAGGGGTACAGCAGCGGCTTGGTGCCGAACAGTGCCGACGCCAGGCCCACCAGACCCACCAGCAGCGCGAGAAGCACCGAGTACACCGTTTTGGTGAGGAACAGGTTCGCCACTCGCTCGATGTTGCCGATCACCCGGCGGCCCTCACCCACGACATAGGGCAGGGTCGCGAACTTGTTGTCCAGCAGGACGATCTGGGCCACCGACCGTGCCGCCGAGCTCCCCGCCCCCATCGCCACACCGATGTCGGCGTCCTTGAGCGCGAGCACGTCGTTGACGCCGTCTCCCGTCATCGCCACCGTATGGTCGCGGGCCTGCAGCGCGTGCACCATGGCACGCTTCTGATCCGGGCGCACTCTGCCGAAAACGGTGTGTTGCTCCACCGCGCCGGCCAGCCGGTCCGGTTCGGTCGGGAGCTTGCGGGCATCCACCGCGTCCCCGGGCAGTCCGAGCTCCGCGGCCACCGCACCCACCGAGACCGCATTGTCCCCCGAGATCACCTTGACCGAAACATCCTGCGCGGCAAAATAATCTAAGGTTTCGCGGGCATCGGGGCGCAGCTTCTGCTCCAGCACCACCAGCGCCGCCGGCGTCACCTGTCCCGGCGCCCCGGGGTGGTCCACGGGTTGATCGCAGGCACCCAGCAGCAACACCCGAAGACCCCGCGCACCGATCCGCTCGGCCTGCTCGGCGACAGCCGAGGCCGGGTCCAGCAGCACATCCGGGGCGCCGATCACCCAGTTTCCGTGCTCGGAGAACGAGACACCGCTCCATTTGGTGGCCGATTTGAAGGACGCGCAGGCACTCGGCGTCCAGCCAGGTGACGAGGGGAACGCCTCGGCGATGGCTTGGATGCTGGCGTTGGGGCGGGCATCGGCGGCGGCCAGGGCGGCCAGCGCCTCACGCACCGGAAGGCTTTCGACGCAATCGAGTTCGGCGATCTGCGACACCCGCATCCCGTTCTCGGTGAGGGTGCCGGTCTTGTCGGCGCAGACGACGTCCACTCGGGCCAGGCCTTCGATCGCGGGCAGCTCCTGCACCAGGCACTGCTTCTGCCCCAGCCGAACGACTCCCACGGCGAACGCCAGGGACGTCATGAGCACCAGGCCTTCGGGCACCATCGGCACCAGGGCCCCGACCATGGCCAGCACCGATGCGCGCCAGCCCACATCCGTGGTGAACAGCTGGGTGTAGATGATCAACAGGCCTGCCGGAATCAACAGGTAGGTGATGAATTTCAGGATCTGGTCGATACCGGAGCGCAGTTCGGATTTGACCAGCGTGAACTTGCTGGCCTCCTCGGCCAGTTTGGCCGCATAGGCCTCACGTCCGACCCGGGTGGCCCGGTAGGCCCCGCTGCCGGACACCACGAAACTGCCCGACATCACCTGGTCATCCACACCCTTGCCGATCGGGTCCGCTTCCCCGGTGAGCAGCGACTCGTCGACTTCCAGGTCCACCGACTCCACGACCTGGCCATCGACCACGATCTGATCGCCCGGCCCCAGCTCGATGACATCGTCGAGCACCACATCGCCCGGCGGCAGCTGCTGTGTCCCGGACTGCCTGCGCACCAAGGGTTTCGCCTGGCCGATGATCGCCAGTCTGTCCAGCGTCTGTTTGGCCCGGATCTCCTGCACCATGCCGATCACGCTGTTGAAGACGATGAGCAGACCGAACAAGCCGTTGATCAGGGAACCGGTGGTCAGCACGATGACCAACAGCACGCCCAGGATGGCGTTGATGCGGGTGAAGACGTTGGCCCGGACGATCTCGCGGATGCTGCGCGCGGCACGCGCCGGAATGTCATTGGTCTGGCCCTGCTCGACCCGCTGGGCGACTTGCGCGTCAGAGAGTCCGGCGGTTCGCGCTGTCGTCACCGGGTGAACCTTCCCAACTTGTCGTGATCGAAGTACTCCAGCTCCACCGCATCCTTGGTGAAGGTGGCCTTGGATATCGTTCCCTCTGGCGCGTTCTCACCCTGCAGCGTGAAGGTGAAGGTGTCACCGTCGTAGTGGGTCAACCCGAATTGTTGGTGGCGCGGCCCGAGGGTCATGGCGAGCGCATCGTGGCCCTCGGTCACGGTGACCGGTCCCCAGTAGCGGTTGGTGTACTGGCCGACATACGTCGACAGCGGCCGGGCGGGAGCGGGCTGGGCCGGGGGCTGGGCGCCCACCAGGGAACCCTCCGGTTGCGACATCGGCGCGAACGCCTGCTGATACAGCGTCGCCCAGTTCTCGCGGATCGCGCCGTACTGGACCAAGTCCAGGAATTGGGCGGCCAAGGTCTCCGGGACGCCGATCGGGGCGGCGTTGGTCAGCACCACGATGCCGACGTTCTGCGACGGCAATGCCGAAAAGGCGGTCGCGGCACCGAGCAGGAACGCGCCCGAGTGGCCGTACTGGGTGCGCCCCGATGAGGTGATCGACACCGTGAATCCCTGGCCGTAGAGCCCGGCCCGGGCGGCGGGGACGCCGGCGGGGGCGCTGATCACCTGCGGCGTGATCGCGGGCAGCAATGCCTCGGGCTCGATGATCTGGGTGCCGTCGTGACTGCCGTTGGACAGCACCATGGCCAGCCACCGCGCCATGTCGTTCACCGAGGAACTGACTCCGCCGGCCGGGGACTGTGCGTCCGGATTGCGTTGATAGCGCGGCTCATAGCCGTCGGGGCCCTTGACGTGGGTGAGCGCCCGATTGGGTCGTGCCAGATATTCGGAGTAGCGGGAACTGGTCGAGGTCATTCCCATCGGCCGGTACAGCACGTCGGCGCTCAGCTGCTCCCACTCGGCGCCGGCCGCTGCGGCGACCGCCTCTGCTGCGGCGGTGACCCCGAAGTTGGTGTAGTCGTAGCTGTCGCGGAACGAGGACAGGGGCAGATATCTGAGCCGCTGCAGCACTTCCCGGCGGTCATAGCCCAGGTCTTCCAGTCCGTCGCCGGCGTGGTCGGGCAATCCGGACCGGTGCGCGTACAGGTCGGCGATGGTGAGGTGGTCGGTGACGTAGGGGTCGGACAGCGCGAACCACGGCAGGTGTGTCACCACCGGTGTGTCCCAGCCGACCGTGCCGGCACTGACCTGCTGCGCCACCACGGTGGCCCCGACCGATTTGGACATCGACGCCAGCTGGAACACCGTGTCCGCGTCCACCGCGTTATCCGGCCCCGTGCCACCGCGGGTATCGCGAACACCGAAGCCCTTGGCGTACAGAGTTTTTCCGGCGTGCGCGACCGCGACGGCCAGCCCGGGCACGCCGGTGCTGTCCATCAGTTCCCGCGCCAGACCGTCGAGTCTGGCCACCGCCGCATCGATGCGGCCCTCCGGGATGTCCACTCCCGACACCTGGTTCGGCGGGGCGTCGGGCAGCGCCGGTGGCGCGGCCGCGGGCGCACATCCCGCCGTGGCCAAAAGCAGCAGTGTGGCCCCGGCCGCAGCCGTCCACCGGATCATGACGCTAGGGCCTCCACCACGCCGATGCGGCGGGGACGCCGGGCCGCACCCGGCCCCCGGGTTTGGGCACCGCCACCGTCACCCCGGCAGCCTCGGCGGCGGCCAGTAACCGCTCCACCGGCTCGTCCCAGGGGTGCGGCGCCAGCCGGAATGTGGCCCAGTGAATCGGCACCAACAGGCCCGACTCCGAGGCGTTCAGGTCCAGGTGTGCCCGAACCGCCTCTTCGGGGTTCATGTGGACGTCCGGCCATGCGGTGTTGTAGGCCCCGATCGGCAGCAGGGTGACATCGAAGGGGCCATGCCCGGCGCCGATATCACCGAAGCTGCTGGTGTAGCCGCTGTCGCCGCCGAAGTAGACACGGTGGGTGGGCCCGGCGATCACCCAGGACGCCCACAGCGTCTGATTGCGGGTGAGGAAACGTCCGGAGAAGTGCCGGGCGGGGGTGCAGGTCACGGTGAGATCGCCCAGCGTGGTGTGCTCATCCCAGTCCAGCTCGATCACGCGATCCGCCGGGATGCCCCACTCCCGCAGGTGTGCCCCGACGCCCAGCGGGACGACGAATGGTGCCCGCTGACTGCGGGCCAATGCGGTGACGGTGTCGATGTCGAGGTGGTCGTAGTGGTCGTGGCTCACCACGATCGCGTCCAGCGCGGGCAGCGCCGACAACCCCACCGGAGGGGGATGTAGCCGTCGGGGACCGACAGCGTCCGACGGCGAGCAGCGGTCGCTGAAGACCGGGTCGGTCAGGATGCGGTAGCCGTCGATCTCGACCAGGGCCGTGGCATGGCCCAGCCAGACGATCGCCAGCGGATCGAGTTCGGCGCTGAAATCGGGCGTGTCCAGCGGGATGGGTTCCGGGGGGCGTCGCGCCCCACGGTCGGCGAACAGCTCACGCAGCATCAGCCGCCGCTGCTCGCGATCCATGTTGACCGCCGCGGCGCGTTCAAGGTTGTGGAAGATCCCGTCTCGGTAGTTGCTCGACCGGGCGGCCACTGCATCGATGGCGGCGGGCGCGGCGCCCAGCGCGGCGGGTGTGCCGCGCAGTGCACGCAGCGTCCAGCCGCCGGCGACCAGCGAGGCGGTGGCCGTACCCAGCCGAAGTGCTTCACGCAGCATGACCACGAGTCTATGGTGGCCGCCGACGGGCGCCTCGGCGTTTACGCGCCCTGGAACTTCGGCGGTCGCTTCTCGACGCGCGCCACCTGGGCCTCGATGACGTCTTGGGAACTCCAGGCCTTGTCGAACAGCTCCTTGTGCACGGGCAGCTGCTCCTCGAAGGCACCGTCGTCGTTGAGCACCCGCTTGGCGTGCTGCAGCGCCAGCGGCGCCAGCCCGGCGATCTCGTGCGCCCAGGCCTGAGCGTCGGCGAGAGTGCCGAGCCGGTTGGCCATGCCGGTCAGCAGGGCCTGGTCGGCCGGCAGCTTCTCCGCGGTCAGCATCATGGCCCGGGCCCGCCCATAACCGACCAAGGAGGTCAGTCGCCGGATGCTCCAGTTATCCAGCGCCAGACCGTACTTGGCGACCGGGAACTGGAAGAAGGCGTCGGGGTCCGCCACCCGCAGATCGCAGACCATCGCCAATTGCAGGCCGGCACCGATCGCGGCTCCGTTGATGGCGCCGATCACCGGCACCGGGACGTCGGCGATGCTCTGGTGCAGGGCTACCAGCTTGTCGGGGTAGTCGGCGGCGAACGCGTCACCCGACAGATCAGCTCCGGCGCAGAACACCGTGCCCTGCCCGGTCAGCACTATCGCCCGGACCTCATGGGTGGCGGCGTCCAAGACCGCCTCCCGCAGCTCGGTGACGAGCTGGGAGTTCAAGGCGTTGCGGCGCTCGGGGCGCTGCAGCTCGATGGTCGTGACATTGCCGTCGCGGGTGATGCCGATCATGTGCCGTAGCCTAGTGAGTTTCGACAGGTATCTACTCGGCGGTAGGCAGAACGTTCCATTCCGCCGCCCGACCTGACAAGATGCTTCCCCATGGCAAGGCCAAACTTCCTGGTAATCGTGGCGGACGACCTCGGATTTTCCGACATCGGCGCATTCGGCAGCGAAATCGACACCCCCAACTTGGACCGGCTGGCCCACGCGGGCATCCGGTTGACCGACTTTCATTCCGCACCGGCCTGTTCGCCGACCCGATCGATGCTGCTGACCGGCACCGACCACCACATTGCCGGCATCGGGACCATGGTGGAGGTCGTGCCGGAGCTGCGCGGGCAGCCCGGCTACGAGGGCTTCCTGAACGACCGGGTGGTCACCGTGCCGGAGTTGCTCCGCGACGCCGGCTACCTGACGCTGATGGCAGGCAAGTGGCACCTCGGCATGACCATCGACCGGACGCCGTGGGCCCGCGGATTCGACCGGTCGTTTGCGTTATTGCCCGGCGGTGCAAGCCATTACGGTGAAGTTCCGGGTGATTTTCTCCCGTTGATGTCGCGCTACACCGAAGACGATCAGTTCGTCACGGTCGACCACGACTTCTACTCCTCGGACTTCTACGCCGATACGCTGCTGCGGTATCTACGCGAGCGCACCGAGGATGACCAGCCGTTCTTCGCCTACCTGCCGTTCCAGGCGCCGCACTGGCCGCTACAGGCGCCCGAGGAGACCATCGCCAAGTATCGCGGCCGCTACGACGACGGGCCCGACGTGCTGCGCGAGGAGCGGCTCGCGGCGCTCACGAAGCTGGGGCTGGTGCCCGAAGGCGTCACGCCACACCCCGTCGTTTCCGACGGCGAGCCGGAGTGGTCGGAGCGGAGCGCCGACGAGCGCGCTCTGTCTGCCCGCGCCATGGAGGTCTACGCCGCGATGGTCGACCGGATGGATTACAACATCGGCAAAGTCGTCGACTACCTCAGCGAGACAGGCGAACTCGACAACACGGTAGTGATCTTCCTGTCCGACAACGGCGCCGAGGGGGCGATCGTCGAGGCGATGCCGATCCTCGGCGGCGTGATCGCCGCCGAGATCGAGAAGAACTGGGACAACAGCCTCGACAACGCCGGGGCCGCAAACTCGTTCATCTGGTACGGCCCGCACTGGGCGCAGGCCGCCACCGCGCCGTCGCGCCTGCACAAGGCATTCACCGCCGAGGGCGGTATCAGGGTGGTCGGGTTCGTCACCTGGCCGGGCTTCGAACGCCAGCAGCAGGTGGGCACCGCGTTCAGCACCGTCATGGACATCGCCCCGACCGTGCTCGAACTCGCCGGCGTCGAGCATCCCGCCCAGTACCGCGGACGCGACGTCGAACCGATCCGCGGGCGGTCGTTGCTGCCCTACCTGTCCGGCCAGACCGAAGCGGTCCACGACGACACCGCTGGCACCGGATGGGAGTTGTTCGGCCGCTACGCAATTCGGCAGGGCGACTGGAAGGCGCTGCACCTGCCCGAGCCGTACGGCCGGGGTGACTGGCAGCTCTACGACCTATCCGTCGACCCCGGCGAGATCGACGACCTGGCCGCGACTCATCCGGACAAGCTGGCCGAGCTGATCGTGCTGTGGGAGCGCTACGTCTCCGACACCGGCGTCATCCTGGATATCCCGCAACCCTCGTGACACGAATCGGGACCGCCGAACTGCGCGACGCGGTGCTCGACGACGGCACATTCGTCAGCTGGGACACCGCGCCGCTGGCGATCCCGACCAGCGAGTCCTACGCCCGCGAACTGGCCGACGCGCGCGAGGCCAGCGGTGCCGACGAGTCGGTGCTGACCGGCGAGGGCCGGATCAACGGCCGCAGGGTCGCGGTGATCGCCAGCGACTTCGACTTCCTGGCCGGCTCCATCGGGGTGGCGGCCGCCGAACGGATCACCGCCGCGATCGGGCGGGCCACCGCCGAACGACTGCCGCTGCTGGCATCACCGAGTTCGGGCGGCACCCGAATGCAGGAGGGCACCGTCGCGTTCCTGCAGATGGTCAAGATCGCCGCCGCGGTCGAGCTGCACAAGCGAGCGCACCTGCCCTACCTGGTGTATCTGCGCCATCCCACCACCGGCGGGGTGTTCGCCTCCTGGGGGTCGCTGGGACACGTCACGCTGGCCGAGCCCGGGGCACTGGTGGGTTTCCTGGGCCCGCGGGTCTACGAGCAGCTCTACGGCGCACCGTTCCCCGCGGGCGTCCAGACAGCCGAGAACCTGCAGGCCCACGGTGTGATCGACGGCGTCATCCCACCGAAGTGGCTACGACGCGTCTGCACGCGGGCACTGAAGGTGATGCTCGACGATCCGGGTCCGCCGCCGCCGGCGCCGCCCGCCGAGCCGCTTCCCGACGTGCCGGCGTGGGACTCCGTGCTCGCGTCGCGGCGCCCGGATCGGCCCGGTGTGGGGTTTCTGCTGCGGCACGGCGCCACCGAACGGGTCTTCCTCTCGGGCACCGGCAGCATCGGGCACAGTGCCACCATCTTGCTGGCGCTGGCTCGCTTCTGCGGCCAGCCCGCCGTGGTGCTGGGGCAGTTGCGCGGGGCAGATCGCCTGACCGACCCCGTCGCGCTGCGCGATGCCCGTCGTGGGATGGCGCTGGCCGCGGGCTTGCGACTGCCTCTGGTGCTGGCGATCGACACCCCGGGCCCCGCGCTGTCAGTGGAGGCCGAGCAAGGCGGATTGGCGGCCCAGATCGCGGCGTGCCTGGCCGAGCTTGTCACTCTTGAGGTGCCAACGGTGTCGGTGCTGCTGGGTCAGGGCAGCGGCGGCCCGGCGTTGGCGATGGTGCCGGCGGATCGGGTGCTGGCGGCACTGCATGGTTGGCTCGCGCCGCTGCCGCCGGAGGGCGCCAGTGCCATCGTGTTCCGCGATACCCGGCACGCCCCGGAACTCTCCGCCGCGCAGGGCATCCGTTCGGCGGATCTGGCGGCGCACGGGATCGTGGATGTGGTCGTCCCCGAGCATCCTGATGCCGCCGACGAGCCGATCGAATTCGCCAAGCGAATGTCGCAGGCGATCGCCGTCGAGCTGCATGGGCTGCGCGGCGTCCCGGCGGAGCAACGGATGGCGGCCCGGTTGCAGCGCTATCGCCGAATCGGGTTGCCCAATCTCGCCGAGCCCGACGTTGTGCAGTGAAAGTGCGGGTAGCGGCCTGCAAAACGTCGGTTTCGGCGGTCGTTACAGACCCGAGCTGATTACCCGGTGATCATCGCGACCGCGGCGGCCGCCAGCACCATCCCCGCCACCTGGCGGGGGCGCACCCGCTCCCGCAGCAAAGCCACCGCCAAGAACACCGTTGCGGCCGGGTACAGCGAGATCAGGACGCTGGCCAACGACAGCAGCGAAAGCTGCAGGGCGAACAACATGGTGACGTTGGCCGCGGTGTCCAGCAGTGCGATCAGGAACGCCAGGCGCAGCGGCGTGCCCGTGGGCGCCCGAAGGTTGCGGCTGGCGGCCGCGACGACGACCACCAGGACGGTGGCGGCGGCCCGCGCGAACAGCAGGGGCCAGAGCCCGGCGTCCGATGGCGTGCGATCCAGGAAGACGAAATTCAGTCCCAGCGCCACGCCCGATGCGACGGTCAGCCAGATGACGCGACGGTTCAGGCCCGGCCGCTTGACGCCTTCCTCGCCTGCGTGCCAACTGATCAGCACCACCGCACCCAACGCCAGCGCAATTCCTGCGCTGGCGAGCAGTCCGGGCCGCTCCCCCAGCACCCGCCCGACGCAGACTGGAACGCTGGCATCGACGACGGCGGCCAGCGGTGACACCACCGAGATCGGGCCGGCCGCCATGGCCGCGTAGAACCACCAGATGCCCAGCGCTTGGCTGAGCCCACCGAGCATGCCCAAGATGATGGCGCCGGTCGTGATCCGTCCGCCACCGATCAGTGCCAGTCCGCCCAACATCACCATCGAGACCGGGGTGGACACCAAGACCACCCGCAGGGCCGCGACCCGCCGGGACGCGACACCGCCGACGAAGTCGCTGATCCCGAAACTGGTGGCCGAGGCCAACGCCAAACCCTGTGAGCCGATCACGCCGCGGCCCTGGCGGCCGCGCCGGATCCGGCTGGCTTAACGTTCGATGAGACGATCACGGGGGAAAGCGTAAGTGCACAGTGAGCTGCCAGAAACCTTTGTTTGCAAGATCTTTGCAGTCGACCTGCTGATTTCCGCACGTCGTTGATTAAAATTCGCCTGGATTTAACTCCGGCGGGCCCGCCGTGGAGCGTTCAGGCCAGCGAACGCAGCCATGCGTCGTGCAATGCCGCGTAGTGCCCCTCGGCCCGGATCAACTCCGCGGGCGGCCCATCTTCGACGATCTGCCCGCCCTCGATCACCAGGACCCGATCGGCGATCTCGACCGTCGAGAGCCGGTGGGCGATCACCAGTGCGGTCCGATCGGCCAGCACGCTGCGCAACGCCTTCTGCACCATCCGCTCACCGGGAATGTCCAACGAGGATGTCGCCTCGTCCAGGATCAGCACGGCCGGATCCGCGAGCAACGCGCGCGCGAACGCGATCAGCTGACGCTGCCCGGCCGAGAGCCGCCCGCCGCGCTTGGCGACGTCGGTGTCGTAGCCGTCCGGCAGCGCGGCGATGAACCCGTCGGCGCCCACCCGAGCAGCCGCGCCAACCACCTCGGCGTCGGTCGCGCTCGGCCGGCCGAAACGGATGTTGTCGGCCACCGTCCCGCTGAACAGAAAGTTCTCCTGCGTGACCATCACCACGTGCTGACGCAACACGGCCTGGGTGAGCGCGCGCAGGTCCACACCGTCGAGGTTCACCGACCCTGACACCGGGTCGTAGAACCGGGCTATCAATTTGGCGATCGTGGACTTGCCTGCGCCGGTGCTGCCCACCAGCGCCACGGTCTGGCCGGCCGGGATGTGCAGGGACAACCCGGACAACACCGACTGGCCGTCCCGATAACCGAAATGCACTTCCCGCAAGGCGATCTCACCGTGAACCTCGCCCGCGGCCGGCACGGACTTCGGGGCGGGCGGGTCGGTGACGGCGGGAGTTTCGGCCAGTACCCCGGCCAGTTTCTCCAGCGCCGAGGTGGCCGAGGAGAAGATGTTGAGGAACTGGCTGATGTCCTGCATCGGGTCGAAGAACATCCGCAGGTACAGCAGGAATGCCGTAAATGTTCCGATAGTCATGTGGCCCTGTAAGACTCGCCATCCGCCGTACAGCAGCACCACACCGGTCGTGAGGTTGCCGACCAGTTTCACTCCGGGGCTGAAGATGGCGATCAACTTGAACGCCTTCTCGTTCACCACGCGGTAGCGGTCGGCGACGCGGGCGAAGATCTGCTGGTTGCGGGCTTGCCGTCGATAGGCCTGCACCGCCTTGATTCCAGTCATGGTCTCGGTGAACTGCACGATCACCTGCGCCGCGTGCTCACGGACCGCGGTGTAGGTCTTGGCCGACTCGGCCTGGAACCACCGCAGCAGCACGACCAGAGCCGGAAAGGCCGTCAGGCACATCAGCCCCAGCCGCCAGTCCAGCACGATCAACAGCACCGCGGTGCCGGCCATGGTCAGCGCCGAGCCGACCAGCCCATCGAATCCGGACAGCAGCATCTCTTGTATGGCATCGACGTCATTGGTCAACCTGCTGACCACCCGGCCGGAGGTGTAGCGCTCGTGAAACTGCACGTCCAGCTGCTGGAAATGCCGGAACACCCGTCGCCGCAGCTCCAGCAACACCCGCTGGCCGATCCTGCCCGACCACTGCAGAAACAGCATTCGGGTACCGGACTGCATCAGCACGACGACCACCAGGGCGCCCACGATGACGCCCAGCTGGCGGACAGAGCCGTCCGCGGCGATCGGCGGGATGCCCCGGTCGATACCGCGCTGCGCCAGCAGCGGCACCGCCAGCCGGGCAGCGTTCTCCGCGATGACCACCACCGCCAGCACCAGAACCGCCCCGCGGTAGGGGCGCAGCAATGACCACAGCAGGGCCCGTGCCGCGGCCCGGCCCGGCTGCGCCGTCACCGTCGCACCCAGTCGACGAGGTGCTCGGCGCCGTCGTCGAGCTCGTCATCGGCGGCCAGCAGATTGCGGTACCGCGGCATCGTGGCCAACAGCTCGGTGTGGGTGCCGACCGCGGTGATGGTGCCGTCCTCGATGAGCGCCACCCGGTCGGCCAGCGCCACCGTGGAGGCCCGGTTGGCCACCACCAACGCGGTGATGGGCGCGGCTTCGTCCCGCAGCACCCGCCGTAGCGCCGCGGTGACCGCGGCTTCGGTGTGCACATCCAACGCCGACAGCGTGTCGTCGAGAACCAGTATCGTCGGCGCTGCCACCAGCGCCCGGGCCAGCGAAAGTCGTTGTCGCTGTCCACCTGACAGGCTCATCCCCTGTTCACCGATCCGGGTGTCCAGCCCGGCCGGCAGGTCATAGACGAAGTTCGCCGACGCGACATCCAGGGCGCGAGCCAGATCCATGTCGTCGGCGTCGGGCCGCCCCAACCGCAGGTTCTCGGCCACCGACATCGAGAACAGGGTGGGGTCGTCGAAGGCGGTGACGACCGCCGAGCGCAACGCCGTCAGCGTCAGCGAGCGGATGTCGCGCCCGCCGATCAGGATCTGGCCCGCGCTGACGTCGTAGAGCCGCGACACAAGCATCGCCAGCACAGACTTTCCGGACCCGGTGGCGCCTACCAGGGCGACCGTCTCACCGGGCTCGACGGTGAGGTTGACCCCGCGCAACACCCACGGGGCGTCCGGCCCGGCGGCGGTGAAACGGAACCCGACCTCCCGCAGCTCCAGCCGGCCCGAGGGAGGCAGCGGATCCGCGCCGTCGGTGATCTCGACGGGGGCGCGGAAGATCTCGGTGATCCGGTCGGCGGCGGTCATCGCCTCCTGGGTGGCCGACAACAGGAAGCCCAGCGCCGAGAGCGGCCAGATCAGCGACAGCATCAAGGTGACGAAGGCGACCAGGGTGCCCAGTGTGACCAGGTGGTGGCCCGCGGCATAGGCACCGCCGGCCACCACCAGGATCAAGGTGAAGTTCGGGATCACCTCCAGCAGCGTCCAGAACTTCGACGACACCACCACTTTGTCGACGCCGAGGTCGCGCAGGGCCCTGGCCTGTTGGTCGAAGCGGGCGAACACGTAGTCCTCGCGCCCGAACGCCTTGATGGTGCGCAGGCCCGCCGCGGATTCCTCAACCTGCGTGGCCACCTGGCCGGCCTGGTCCTGCGCCTGCCGCGACAGCAGGGTGTACTGACGCTGAAAATGCTGCACCGCCAGCATGACCGGGATCAACGACAGGCACACCACCACACCGAGCGGCCAGTACAGCACCACCAGAATGGTCGAGACCGCGATGATCTGCAGTGCGTTGAGCACCAGGAACACCGCCACGAAGGACAGGAAGCGCCGGACGGCGGCCAAGTCGTTCATGATCCGCGACAGCAGCTGACCGGATTGCCAGCGGCCGTGGAACGTCAACGGCAGGATCTGGAGCCGGGCGTAGAGGTCTTTGCGGATATCGGCCTCCACGCCCATGGTGCCGTAAGCGATCAGCCAGCGTCGCACGAACCACAGGACCGCCTCCAGCACCCCGAGCGCGGTGGCCGCCGCGCCCAGCGCCCACAGGGCGGGCTGATCACGGTGCGCCACGGGACCGTCGATGACGGCCTTGGTCATCAGTGGGATGACCACGGTGACCCCCAGGCTGAGCACGGCGACCGTCACCATCGTGATCCACCGCGCCCGATACGGGCGCAGGTACGGCAGCAAGCTGCGCAGGGCGGAAGCCGAATTCACGCAGTCGACCCTAGATCGATGGCGCCGACCCGCGGCGCCCGACTTCGTCGCGCTTGCGGTCGCCGCGAGATCGATGGCGCCGACCCGCGGCGTATCCCGCGCTTGGCGACCACGTTCAGGCAAAATGGCGCCATGGACAACGCAGCAGCATCGCCCCGGGTATTGGTGGTCGACGACGACGCCGACGTACTCGCCTCCCTGGAACGCGGACTGCGGCTGTCCGGCTTCGAGGTCGCGACCGCGGCCGACGGCGCCGAGGCGCTGCGCAGCGCCAAGGAATCCCGCCCCGACGCCATCGTGCTCGACATCAACATGCCGGTGCTCGACGGCGTCAGCGTGGTGACGGCGCTGCGAGCGATGGGCGACGACGTGCCGGTGTGCGTTCTGTCGGCCCGCAGCTCAGTCGATGACCGGGTCGCCGGGCTGGAGGCCGGAGCAGACGATTACCTGGTCAAGCCGTTCGTGCTGGCCGAGTTGGTGGCCAGGGTGCGGGCCATGCTGCGGCGGCGGGGCTCGGCGGCCAGTACCTCTTCGGAGACCATCACGGTGGGCCCCCTTGAGGTGGACATCCCGGGGCGCCGCGCCCGGGTCAAGGGTGTCGATGTGGACCTGACCAAGCGCGAGTTCGACCTGCTGGCCGTGCTCGCCGAGCACAAGACCGCGGTGTTGTCCCGCGCGCAACTCCTCGAGCTGGTCTGGGGTTACGACTTCGCCGCCGACACCAACGTCGTCGATGTGTTCATCGGCTATCTGCGACGCAAGCTCGAGGCCGGTGGCGCGCCGCGGTTGCTGCACACCGTGCGCGGAGTCGGTTTCGTCCTGCGAACACAGTGAGACCCAGCATGAACGTGATGAAGCTGCTGCGACGTATCTTCGCCCGGACACCGTCCCTGCGGACCCGGGTGATGCTGGCGACCGCGATCGGGACCGCGATCGTGACGGTGATCATCGGTGCCATCGTCTGGGTGGGCATCACCAACGACCGCAAGTATTGGCTGGACCGCCGCCTCGATGAGGCGGCAGGTCTCACGGTCCCGCTGATCGGCCTGGGTGAACTGCCCCGATCGGCGGGCCCCACCGACGCGGTGATCACGCTGCGGCGCGCCAACCAAGTGACATCGAACTCCACCGTGGTGCTGCCCGAGCTGGAGCCGGGTTACGCCGACACCGAGATCAACGGCGTGCTCTACCGGGTGCGTACCGTCGACATCCCGGGTCCGGGGCCACGGTCGCTGGCCGTCGGCGCCACCTACGACGCCACCCTCGCCGACACCAACAACCTGCATCGCAGGGTGCTGCTGCTGTGTACCGCCGCGATCGGGGCGGCCGCGTTGCTGGGCTGGCTGCTGACGGCATTCGCGGTGCGGCCACTGCGACGGCTGGCGCAACAGGCCCGATCGATCGACGCCGGCGACGAACAGCCCGAGATCGAGGTGCGCGGCGCCACCGAAGCCGTAGAGATCGCCGAAGCGATGCGTGGCATGTTGCAGAGGATCTGGAAGGAGCGCGACCGGACCCAGGAGGCACTGGCGTCGGCCCGGGATTTCGCCGCGGTCTCCTCGCATGAGCTGCGCACTCCGCTCACCGCGATGCGCACCAACCTGGAGGTGCTGACCACCCTGGACCTGCCCGACGACCAGCGCAAAGAAGTGCTCAACGACGTCGTACGCACCCAGACCCGGATCGAGGCGACCCTGTCCGCCCTGGAACGCCTGGCGCAGGGCGAACTGTCCACCTCCGACGATCATGTGCCGGTCGACATCACCGATCTGCTCGACCGGGCCGCCCACGATGCGATGCGGGTCTTCCCCGATCTCACGGTCTCGCTGGTGCCGTCGCCGACCTGCATCATCGTCGGGCTGCCCGCCGGACTGCGGCTGGCCGTGGACAACGCGATCGCCAACGCCGTCAAGCACGGTGGGGCCACACAGGTGCAGTTGTCCGCGGTCACCTCGCGAGACGGTGTGGAGATCGCCGTCGACGACAACGGCGGAGGCATCCCCGAGGAAGAGCGCCGTATCGTCTTCGAGCGCTTCTCCCGTGGATCCACCGCGTCACATTCGGGATCCGGGCTGGGGCTGGCACTGGTAGCTCAGCAAGCCGGATTGCACGGCGGCACAGCGACTTTGCAGGACAGTCCACTGGGCGGAGTACGCCTGTTACTGCAGCTGCCGCCCCCGCACTGAGCGGTACGCGTCACTTCTTCTTGTCGCGCCAGCTGTCCCACCGCGCGAAACCGGCTGCCGCGGCGGTCTGTTCGTCTTTGAACCACACCTCGGCGACTGTCGCGTCGTAGGCGGGGCTCTCCGGCGCGTGGTAGAGCATCGAGTCCTCGTTGCCTTTGACCGTCCAACCCACCGGGCCGCTGCCACCGGGCCCCGCCGTGGTCGATCCGGGACCGTAGGGACCCGGCGGCACCTCCTCGACCTCGCCGACCAGGTTGGCGGCACCGCCCAGGCCCCGAGCGGCCTTGCCCTTGTCCCAACGGGTGAATCCGGCGGCCTGCGCAGCGCTTTCCTCGGCGAACCACACTTCGGCGATCGTCTGGCCGTACCAGGGGCTGTCGGTGGTGTGGTAGAGCATCGAGTCCTCGTTGCCCTTGATCGTCCAGCCGGTCGGGCCCACGCCCCCGGCGCCCGCGCGCGCAGAACCCACGCCGTAGGGCGCGCCGCCGACCGCCATCTGGGTGGTCTCGGCCTCCGACGGAAGGGTTCCGCCGGCGGGTTTGGCGGTCGCCCGGGGGTCGGTGGCTGTGCCGGGAGCCGGGATCGGGGCGGTGGGTGCGCTCGCCGCGGCGCCGGCCGCATCGGCGGCGCCCCACGGCGCGGCGACGGGCACCTCGCGCTTGACCCGCCGAATCATGAAGGCAAAGGTCAACAACAGCCCCAACAGGAACGACAGGCCCATCAACCAGCAATTGGCGCCGTGCATCAGTGGGCTCCTCTCTCACGCGACCCGGGGAGGGACGCGATGGCCTCTTCCTCACTGGTGCGGCGAATCGACACGAGGGTGAGCAACCAGGCGACCGCCGAGCCCACCGCGAAGGCCAGCAGATACCACAGCCAGTGCATGACGAAATCCATTGCAGAGCCTCCTTAGCTCACGGTGATCGCGACGCGACGGTTCTGGGCGCGACCATCCGGTGTCGCGTTGCTGGCGACCGGGTCGGCCGATCCGAATCCCTTGGACGTGACGCTGCCGGCGGGAACACCCTGGGCCACCAGGAAGTCGGCCACCGATTTGGCCCGGGCGGAGCTCAGCGGCACATTGACACGGTCGTTGCCGGTGTTGTCGGTGTAGCCGTTGACCGCGATGCGGGCGCTGTTGCACCCCTTCACCTTCTGCGCCACCTTGGTCAGTTGCGCTTTGGTGCTCGCCGACAGGGTGTAGCCGTTGGTGACGAACCTGACCGGTGTGCTCATCACTGCGGTGATGTCGGCCTGCAGGTTGGCACAGTCACCGGCCGGGCTCGGTGACGGCGCCTGTCCCGGCGCCGTGGTTGAGGGCGACGGACTCCGCGACGGAGTCGGGCTGGGGGTGGGAGTGGGACTGGGAGTCGGGGCGGGCGTCGGACTGGGCGCCGGGGTCCCGGTTGGGCTCGGCGCCTGAGCTTCGTTCGTGGAAACCTCGATGTTGTTGAGCAGCTTGAGGTTTGGCCATGCCGCCTTGGCGGCGGCCTCGATGGCGGACTTGATCGCGCCTGAAGCCGCGGTCCCCATCAACGTGACGGTGTCGTCGACGATCTTGAATTTGAAGTCCGGCAGGGACGCCGCGGCCTTGAACACCGCCGCCAGGCCGGACAGATCCGGCGCGGTGACGCCGGGCTTGATGGTGACATTGTCGACCAGGGAAACGCCGCCGCCGAATACGCCCTTGAGCATGTCGAGCAGTCGGGTTCGGGTCGCGATATCGGGCAGATCGCCGTTGACGGTGACGACGTTGCCGTTACGCAGAATCGACAGCGGCGCAAACGACAGCGCCGGCAGTGTGACGCTCGGTGCCGACACCGACGGCGCGCTGACGTCCGGAGCACCGACATCGAGTTTGCCGCCGCCGGGCAGACCGTAGCCGATCAGTGCCAGCAGCAGCGGAATTGCGGCCAAGGCCAACAGCCATCCGGCGCCGGGCGGCCTGCGGTAGAACCGCGAGACCTTTCGCCAACCAGTCACAGTGCGATTTTCTGAGCCTGGCATGGATCCTCCTCGAAGACCGAAAACACCGGCGAGTCCAGAGACATCGCGAGTGTAGGAGCATCCACAAGTTAACGCGGGCAATTAGTCGATTTTGGTGGACTATCTCCCGCTATCGCTCGGTCACGAGCGCGTTGACGATATGCGCCCGCGCCCAGGCGGCCTCGGCCGCGGTCTGCACGGCGTCCGCCTGGTCGGCCTTCGCCGCGGTACCGGTGAGTGTCACCGTGTCGCCGTCGGCGTCCAGCCGGAAGTCGGCGATTCCCGCGGCCGCCTCGAACACCGGGGCCGCGTCGGTGAAGTCGACTGTCACGACCCCCGGCGCCACATCGAGCCTGTCCACCACCGTGAGGTCGTCGCTCGAGCCCAGCACCGCGTCCACCAGTGCTCTTTTAGCCAGCGGATCTGCGACGCCACCTGTCAGCGTGACCTCGTTGCCTGCCCGGATCACCGAGACCGGGCCCGGTGTGGCCAGGGCCGACGGCGGGGCGGGCCGATGCAGGCGTTCGACCATGCCGTAACCGATCGCCACCAGCAACGCCGTTCCCAGCGCCGCCGCGATCAGTCGGGCACGCACTCAGCGGGTGCCGAGCAGATCGATCACAAAGACCAGGGTCTTGCCGGCGAGCTGGTGCCCGGTTCCGGCGGGACCGTAGGCCAGCTCCGGCGGAATTGTCAGCTGGCGCCGACCGCCCACCTTCATGCCGGGGATGCCGTCCTGCCAACCGGCGATCAGCCCGTCGAGCGGAAACTCCAGTGACTCGCCACGGTTCCACGAGCTGTCGAACTCCGCGCCGGTCTCGTAGTCGACACCGAGGTAGTGCACGTTGACCAGCGCCCCGGGGGTGGCGGCGGCGCCCTCCCCGACGACGATGTCCTCGATGACCAGCTCCGCGGGCGCGGGGCCGGAGGGAACGGTGATCTGCGGCTTGGCTGAATTCGTCATCGCGGTTACCGGCCGCCGATGCCGACGTAGTCGCGCTCGGTGTAGCCGGTGTAGATCTGACGGGGCCGGCCGATCTTGCTGTCGCCCTCGTCGTGCATCTCGCGCCAGTGCGCGATCCAGCCGGGCAGCCGGCCCAGCGCGAACAGCACGGTGAACATCTGGGCCGGGAAGCCGATCGCCCGGTAGATCAGGCCGGTGTAGAAGTCGACGTTCGGGTAGAGCTTGCGCTCGACGAAGTAGTCGTCGGTCAGCGCCGCCTCTTCGAGGTCCTTGGCGATGTTGAGCAGCTCGTCGTCGCCGCCGAGCTTGCCGAGGATCTTGTCGGCCTGCTCCTTGACGATGCGTGCCCGCGGGTCGTAGTTCTTGTAGACCCGGTGACCGAAGCCCATCAGCTTGACGCCGTCTTCGCGGTTCTTGACCTTGCGTACGAAGTCGGTGACGTTGCCGCCCTGCTGGTCGCGGATCTGCTCGAGCATCTCCAGCACCGCCTGGTTGGCGCCACCGTGCAGCGGGCCCCACAGCGCGTTGATGCCGCCGGAGATCGAGGTGAACAGGTTGGCCCGCGAGGAGCCCACCAGCCGCACGGTCGATGTGGAGCAGTTCTGCTCGTGGTCCGCGTGCAGGATGAACAGCATGTCCAGGGCCCGGACCACCTCGGGGTCGACCTCGTAGGGCTCGGCAGGCAGGCCGAAGGTCATCCGCAGGAAGTTCTCGACCAGGCTCAGCGAGTTGTCCGGGTACAGGAACGGCTGGCCGGCCGACTTCTTGTAGGCGTACGCCGCGATGGTGGGCAGCTTGCCCAGCAACCGAATGGTCGACAGCTCCACCTGGTCGTTGTCGGAGGGGTCCAGCGAGTCCTGGTAGTAGGCACTCAAGGCGTTGACCACGCTGGACAGCACCGGCATCGGGTGAGCGTTGCGGGGGAAGCCGTCGAAGAACCGCTTCAGGTCCTCGTGCAGCATCGTGTGCCGCTGGATGCGCCGGGTGAACTCCGCCAGCTGATCGGTGGTGGGCAGTTCGCCGTAGATCAGCAGGTAGCTGACCTCGATGAAGGTCGACTTCTCGGCCAGCTGCTCGATCGGGTAGCCGCGGTAGCGCAGGATGCCGGCGTCCCCGTCGATGTAGGTGATGGCGCTCTTGACCGGCGAGGTATTCGCGTAGCCGTTGTCGAACGTGGTGTACCCGGTCTTGGCGAGCAGCGAACCGATGGCCAGGGCGTCAGACCCCTCGGTCGCGTGCACGATCGGCAGTTCTAGCTCGCCGCCCGGATACCGGAGACTGGCGGTTTCGTCGGTTGCGGCCACGAGGAACCCCTTTGCGCTATTCGGCTGACCGGATTGGGCGTGTATAGGAAAAGGTAGTCGGTTCCGGGCGGGCGCGCCCGCCCGGGGCCTATCGGTCATCCGACGGCGGTGGTCGCCGGACCTCGACGGGCCGCCGATAGCGCAGGAATGCGGGTGCCGCCAGGGCTGCCAGCACCACGCCCACCACCACCAGAACCCCGCCGCCGGCCGCTGCCGCGGCGGTCCCGACCACGGCCCCGGCGGCACCGTGCACGGCGTCGGCAAGCCGAGGCCCGCCTGCGACGACCACGATGAACACGCCCTGCAGCCGGCCACGGATCTCATCGGAGGCGACCTGCTGCAGGATCGTCGAGCGGAACGCGGCCGACACCATGTCGGCGGCGCCGCCGACCGCCAGCATCGCCAGGGCCGCCCACAGCGCCGGACCGGCATGCCCGCCACCACGAGACACCGCGTACCCGAACCCGACCATGGCCATGCCCCAGATCGAGATGGCCACCACAATGGCCAAGCCCTGGCGCGAGATCCGCGGCAGCCAGCCCGAGAACACCCCGCCGAGCACCGCGCCCGCCGACATGGCCGCAGCCAACAGCGCGATGGTGGTGCCGCCCTCGACCGGCCCGCCGAAGTCGGCGGTGGCGATCTGCGGGAACAGCGCGCGCGGCATGCCCAAAACCATCGCGATCAGGTCCACCACGAAGGACATCAGCACCACGGTGTTGCCGGCCAGGTAGCGGAACCCGTCCAGAACGGCGGCGATCCCGAAGCGCGACGGGCCGGCCGCATCGCTGGGCGGCATGGGTGAGAGTCGCAGCGTCGCCCAGATCGGCACCAGACACGTCGCCGCGTCGATCAGATACAGCGTGGACAGGTCGACCCAGCCGAGCAACAGCCCGGCAAGCAGCGGTCCGACGATCGCTCCGAACTGCATCACGGTCATGTTCAGCGCGTTGGCCGCCGGCAGATCACCGGCGGCCACCAGCCGGGGAATCGCCGCCGACCGGGTGGGCGCGTTGACCGCATAGAAGCCCTGCTGCAGGGCCAGCAGGCCCAGGACGATCCACACATTGTTCAGTCCGGCCGCTGCCTGCATCCACAGCAGCACCGAGGCCACCGCCAGCCCGCCGGAGGCGATGATCAGCAGCTTGCGTCGGTCCATCGCGTCAGCCCAGGCGCCACCGAGCAGACCGAATACCACCAGCGGCACCAGTGCGAACAGCCCTGCCAGCCCGACGTATGCCGAACTTCGGGTCAGCGCGTAGATCTGTACCGGAACCGCGAAGATCGTCAGGTTCGCCCCGATGACGGTGGGAATCCCGGCAACCCAGAGCCGACGGAAGTCAGGGCTGCGCAGCGGAGTGGTGTCGGCGAAAACTCTCACGCGCGCCGCACCGCCGTCACGGCTGCAGACGCTCCACCCGCCCGCCGGTCACGCGAATCCGGTTATGCAACCGGCCTTCCCGGCCCTGCCAGAACTCCACCACTTCCGGGGCGATCCGATAGCCGCGCCAGTTCGCCGGCGCGGGGATCGACTCGGCGCCGGCGAATCGCGCCGTCACGGCGTCCAGCTGCGCCAGCAGCGCGGCCCGCGACGCGATCGGCTGCGACTGCTGCGAGGCGCAGAAACCCAACTGCGACGCCCTCGGGCGGTGCCCCCAGTACTGCGCGCTGACCGACTCGTCGAGCTGGACGACCGGCCCGCGGATGTGGACTTGGCGGCCCAGCTGATACCAGGGAAAGGTCGCCGAGGCGTATGGCGTCGCGGCCAGCTCGGCCGCCTTGGCGGAGTCGGAGTCGGTGAAGAACGTCACACCGTGCTCGTCGAGGTTCTTGCACAGCACCGAGCGGCTGACGGGACGTCCGGCGTCGACGGTCGCCAGCACCATGGCATTGGGCTCGGCGATACCGGCGCGCGCGGCGTCGCCGATCCAGTTGCGCAGCAAAACCTCCCAGCCCGCCTCGAGCCAGTCTGAGTCGAGGTCGCCGCTGTTGTCCTTCTCCTGGTATTCCACTCGCATCGCCGCCAAATGCTCGTTGTCGGGGCCCGTCCTGTGCACCGCATAACGCTACGCCCCAGCACACTGCGGCCCGTGTTACCGGCCGGTAGTAACGACTGGGCGCCGGGGTGAAAGAATCTCGGTTATGACTGCTGCGGTACCGGAGAACTTCGTCGCCGGCTTGGAAGGCACGGTGGCCTTCACCACCGAGATCGCCGAACCGGACAAGGACGGCGGTGCGTTGCGCTACCGCGGCGTCGACATCGAGGACCTGGCCGGCAAGGTCGGCTTCGGCGACGTCTGGGCCCTGCTGGTCGACGGCGACTTCGACCGTCCGCTGGCGCCCGCCGACGCGCTGGAGCTGCCGGTGCGCACCGGGGACGTGCGGGTCGACGCCCAGGCCGGGGTGGCGATGCTGGCTCCGCAGTGGGGATTTGAGCCGTTGTTGGACACCGACGACGCCACCGCCCGTGACCAGTTGGCGCGCGCGTCGGTGATGGTGCTGTCCTATGTCGCTCAGTCGGCCCGGGGTCAGGCACCGGCGGTATCCCAGCAGAGCATCGACAAGTGCGCCACCACCACCGAGCGGTTCATGACCCGCTGGCGCGGTGAGCCCGACCCGCGCCACACCGAAGCCATCGACGCCTACTGGGTGTCAGCGGCCGAGCACGGAATGAACGCCTCGACCTTCACCGCCCGGGTGATCGCCTCCACCGGCGCCGACGTCGGCGCGGCGCTGTCGGGCGCGATCGGTGCCATGAGCGGCCCGCTGCACGGCGGCGCCCCGGCCCGGGTGATTCCGATGATCGCCGAGGCGGAGCGCACCGGTGATGCGCGCGCGGTGGTCAAGGGCATTCTGGACCGGCGCGAGAAGCTGATGGGCTTTGGGCACCGGGTGTACCGCGCCGAGGACCCGCGCGCCCGGGTGCTGCGGGCCACCGCCAAGCGTTTGGACGCCCCCCGGTTCGAGGTGGCCGCGGCGCTGGAACAGGCGGCGCTAGCCGAGCTGCGGGAACGTCGCCCGGACCGGGCGATCGAGACCAACGTGGAGTTCTGGGCCGCAGTGATCCTGGACTTCGCCGAGGTGCCCCCGGCGATGATGCCGGCGATGTTCACCTGCGGCCGCACCGCCGGCTGGTCCGCCCACATCATGGAACAGAAGCGGCTGGGCAAGTTGGTACGCCCGTCGGCGATCTATGTCGGACCCGGACCGCGCAGCGCAGCGGCCGTGGCGGGCTGGGACCGGATCGCCGGCGCCTGACCCGACGGCGACTGCGCCGAACGTGTCATCAGCGCGAGATGCACCCCGTTTTTTCGATCTGAGCGCACGCTCGGCGGTGTCCGAGTCGATGGTTCAGCTGCGCCGCAGTGCGCCCAGCATGTTCTGCAGCAGCGGCAGGTCGGAATGATCCTTGACCTCGTCGAGCATGTCGGCCACCCGGGTGAACTTCACCCGCGGCCGGTCCTGCGCCGCACCGCGGGCGATTTCGGCCTTGTCGATGATCTTCCAGCCCGCGGCGTCGATCACATCCGGCTGCTGGGCGTGCACCATCCGGGCCACCGCCCGCGGCCCGGCGACGGGCTCGGTCAGCAGCCCAGCGTTGTAGTCGGCGGCCAGGGTCTGAATCGTCTTGAGCGAGTCCGACTTGTTGGAGCCGATGAAGCCGTTGGTACCGCGCTTGATCCAGCCCGAGACGTAGGCCCCCGGAACCCGTTGCCCGGTCTGCGGGTCGATGACGCGGCCGCCCTTGTTCGGGACGACCCCGGCGTTGTCGTCGAACGGCAGGTCAGCGATCGGCGTTCCGTGGTAACCGATTGAGGACAGCACCATGCCGGCGTCGATTCGCTGCACCTGATCGGTGCCGGTGACGGTGAATTCAATGGCGGAACAACGCTGTTCGCCGATAACTCGCGCCGGGGTGAGTTCGTAGGCGAAGCGGATCCGAGGCCGGGTGATCGGCGCCGAGGCATCACCGAGCTTGGTCAGGATCTCCAGCTTCTGCCGGGTTAGGTTGTCTTTGACCGTCGCCAGATCCTCGCGAACCCGAGCATGGTCTTGCGCGTCCAGCACCACCTCAGCGGTCTGAGTCAGCCCCACCAGTTCGGGCAGTGTGAAGGCCGAGGAGGCCGGGCCGCGGCGGGCGACGATCACCACTTCGGACACGGCCGAGCCACGCAGGGCCGCCAGGGCATAGTCGGCGATGTCGGTATGGGCCAGCCGGTCCGGGTCCGCGGTCAGGATGCGAGCCACATCGAGGGCCACGTTGCCGTTGCCCACGATCACCACCCGCTCGTGACTGAGATCGACTGGCAGACTGGTGAACTCGGGATGCCCGTTGTACCAGCCGACGATCTCGGTTGCGGTGCCCGTTCCGGCCAGGCCCATCCCGTCGATCTCGAGGCGCCGGTCATGCAGCGCACCAGAGGCATAGAGCACGGCGTGGTGGTGCTGCAGCAGGTCTGCGTGGCTCACGTGCCGGCCGACCTCGACGTTGAGGAAGAACTGGAAACCCCGACGCCAGGAGATCTCGTCGAACAGCCGGGTGGCCAGCTTGGTGCGCTGGTGGTCCGGAGCGACGCCGGCTCGCACCAGACCATAAGGGGTGGGCAGTTTCTCGAACATGTTCACCAGCACGCCCTGCTGGGTCAGCAGCTCGTCGGCGGCGTACATGGCCGCCGGACCGGAGCCGACGATCGCCACGGTCAGCGGGTATTTGCCACGTTGGTGCAGTTCCGCGGCCGGCAGGACGGGCGCCAGCTTGGAGGTCGGTGGCAGCTTCACCCCTGCGGGACGTTCCGGATAGAACGACCGGTTGATCTCCACGAACGGCAACTGTTCGGTGATCACCTTGGTGTGCGGGACGATCGCATCGACCGGGCAGGCTCGCACGCAGGCGCCGCAGTCCACGCACGCGTCGGGATCGATATAGAGCATCTCCGATGTGGCGAAGTCGGGCTCGTCCGGCGTGGGGTGAATGCAGTTGACCGGGCAGGCGAACACACACGACGCGTCGTTACAACACGCCTGGGTAATAACGTGCGGCATGAACCGGAGCGCCGCTACGCGACCGAGGCCGTGGCCACCGGCGCGAGGTGCGCACGCTGCGGCTGGCTGCGGAACCGGGACGGTGCGCCGTGGATCCGGCAGATCCGCCACACCAGCTTGGCCACGGAGTTCATCAGGCCGGTGTCGTGGCAGAGCATGCGGACGTCGCCGAACATGTCCTGCAGCATCTGGCGAGCCTCCGCCGAGCGGAAGAAGATGTCCTTGCGGACCTCGCGCGGAATGTTGAACTCGGTCCAGAATGCCTTGGGCGGCACCACGATCGCCGAGCACAGGATCCGCATGACGATCGGCACATACAGCGACAGCCAGAACCGCTTGCGGCGTGGCAGTGCGGGAATGCGCTTGTGCAGGTATTCGTGCGCGAACGAGATGTGTCGCGCCTCCTCGGCCACGTGGATGGCCATCACCCGCTCCATGATGGGGTGCAGGTCCTTGCCTTCGCGCAGGATGGCCTTCTGAATGTGGTCGATGGGCTCCTCACCGGCCAGGATGCCGAACCAGAACGGAATGGGCAGCGGCCCGGCGACCAGCGGGATGAACGGCTGGACCCATTTGAGCAACCGGGGCATGCCGGGAACGTCGGCGCCGATGTGGTTGACCATCTCCTGGAACATCATGGTGTGGTTGCACTCTTCGACCGCCTCGTGCAGGCAGTAGCGGTATTCCGGTGAGCCGTTGGGCACCCAGAACGCGTATTCCATCAGGCCGCGGATCAGGATGGATTCGAAGTGCAGCCCGACCTTGGCGACGTTGGCCTGGCGCCACATCCCGATCTTGATCTGAACGTCTTGCGGCTGGGACTGGTACCACCAGTGCCGACCGATCGGGTCGGTGCCCGGCAGGATCCAGCGCGGGTCGTTGTCGGTGACCTTGAACTCGGGGCTGTCCCAGTCGATGTCGGTGTAGGGATTGAAGTTCCGGCGCACCGATCCTTCCGACAACGTGTTGAGGATCTCGACGTACTTGGCGTCGTCGGTCACGTCCATGTTGGCTCGCCAGCGGCGCACGATTCGCGTTCGAGCTGCTTTCTGGGCCATTGGAACCTCCACCAGTCGGTTTACATTTACCAGGGCTATGTACAACGGTACCGCAGGTACTGGTTACCCGTCCAGGCTCGAAATCAACACTGTGGGCGTGACATGTGTCGAGTCCGCGGCGTGATCCACGCCACAATAAACCTGCCCTGCCGACTCCCGCCGACGGCTGTCTACGCTAGAGCCCATGGCTGAGCAGCTGACAATCCCGGACACCATCAAGCCCGCCGACGGACGGTTCGGCTGCGGGCCTTCGAAGGTCCGCCCTGAACAGCTGAATGCGCTGGTCACGACGGCGGCGCCACTGTTCGGCACCTCCCACCGCCAGGCGCCGGTCAAGGACCTGGTGGGCCGGGTGCGCTCCGGGCTGCGTGAACTGTTCTCCGTCCCCGACGGCTACGAAGTAGTCCTGGGCAACGGCGGGTCCACGGCCTTCTGGGACGCGGCGGCCTTCGGGCTGGTCGACAAGCGGTCCCTGCACCTGACCTACGGCGAATTCAGTGCGAAGTTCGCCTCGGCGGTGGCCAAGAACCCCTTCGTGGGCGATCCGATCATCATCAAGGCCGACGCGGGCAGCGCGCCCGAGCCGCAGTCCGACCCGTCGGTCGACGTGATCGCCTGGGCCCACAACGAGACGTCGACGGGGGTGGCCGTGCCCGTGCGCCGGCCCGCCGACGCCGGCGAATCCCTCATCGTGATCGACGCGACGTCCGGAGCCGGCGGCCTGCCCGTCGACATCACCGAGGTCGACGCCTACTACTTCGCGCCGCAGAAGAACTTCGCCTCCGACGGCGGGCTGTGGCTGGCCATCATGAGCCCGGCCGCTCTCGCCCGCGTCGAAGCGATCGCCGCGTCGGGCCGTTGGGTGCCGGAATTCCTGTCGCTGCCGATCGCCGTGGACAACAGCACCAAGAACCAGACCTACAACACCCCGGCGATCGCCACCCTGGTGCTGCTGGCCGAGCAGCTGGACTGGATGCTGGGCAACGGCGGGTTGGACTGGGCGGTCAAGCGCACCGCGGACTCCTCGCAGCGACTGTATTCGTGGGCCGAGGAGCGCTCCTTCACCACGCCATTCGTCGCCGACCCGGCACTGCGCTCGCAGGTCGTGGGCACCATCGACTTCGTCGACGAGGTGGACGCCGCAGCGGTGGCCAAGGTGCTTCGGGCCAACGGCATCGTCGACACCGAGCCCTACCGCAAGCTGGGCCGCAACCAGCTGCGGGTGGCGATGTTCCCGGCCGTGGAGCCCGACGACGTCAGCGCCCTGACCCAGTGCGTCGATTGGGTCGTCGAGCGCCTCTGAGCTCTGACATCCGCACCCGGTCCCGGCTTCGTGATCGGATCGTTATAACGCCCGCGTGTCACGGCTGATCGGGCTGTTCACTGGACTACAGTCCGAACGTAACCGGGCGTTCGCAAGGAGAAGTCATGCGGGAACTGAGGGCCATTGGCCTCGACGTCGACGGCAAGCACGTCATCTGCGAAAGCACGGGCGAGGACGAGGAACACACCCAGATGTTCCGGGTCCGCATCGACGACCGCTTGCGTGGCGCCGTCCGCGGTGAGGGCACTCGCGTCGGCCAGAGTTCGGCCGACATGAGCTTGAGCATGCTGCGCCCCAGGGACATCCAGGCGCGGATCCGCGCCGGGGCATCGGTGGAGCAGGTGGCTGCCGCCGCCGGTGTCGACGTCTCCCGGGTGGAACGATTCGCTCACCCGGTGCTGCTGGAGCGCTCGCGGGCCGCGGAGTTGGCGGCCGCCGCCCACCCGGTGCTCTCCGACGGTCCGGCCGTGCCGACGCTGCTGGAGGTCGTCACCTCCGCACTGCTGTCGCGGGGACTGAGCGCCGACAGCAGCAGCTGGGACGCGTGGCGCAATGACGACGGGCGCTGGACGGTGCAGCTGGCCTGGAAGGCCGGGCGCTCGGACAACGTCGCCCACTTCCGGTTCACTCCCGGCGCACACGGCGGGACGGTGACCGCCGTCGACGACGCGGCCATGGAGTTGATCGACCCGGCATTCGACCGTTCGCTGCGGCCGGTCGCCCTGGTCGCCGAACTGGACTTCGAGGAGCCGGCCACCCCCGCACCGGTCGAGGAGGAGCCGGTCCAGCAGCGCCCCGGGACTCGGGTCCGGCGCAGCAAGCCCCCGGTACCGGGGTGGGAGGACGTCCTGCTCGGGGTGCGTTCGACCGGTCAGCGCTGAGCGACCAGCACCGCCAGCACCAGCCACGCGCCGGCCACGCCCAGGCCGGCACCCAGGGCCAGCCACCGCAGCACCGGAGTCCGCCGCCAGCCCCACACCGTGGGGGCCAGCCCGCCCACCGCAAGCAGATTGAGCACCACGGCCACCGCCGGGTGAACCCGCAACAGCCCCAGAGTCAGTACTGCGATCGCGGTCCCGGTCACCGCCGCGGTGAACCCCGCCACGGTCAACCCGGTCCCCCACGGCGTACGGGGGGCGGACGTCATTCCGGCAGCCTAATGCGCTCGTAGAACGCCAATGCGGCCGCGGTTGCGACGTTGAGCGAGTCGGTTCCCCGCGACATCGGGATCCGCACCCGCATGTCACTGGCGCGCATCGCCTGCTCCGACAGGCCCGGCCCCTCCGCACCGACCAACACCGCCAGCGGCTCGTCACGCACCGTCGCCACGGCGCTGGACAAGAGCTCGGCACGCGGGTCCGGCGTCATCGCCAACAGCCGGAAACCCCGCTCGCGCAGCATCACCAAATCCCCCGGCCAGTTCACCGATCGGGCGAACGGCACCAACAGGGCGTGCCCCATCGAGACGCGAACCGAACGCCGGTACAGCGGGTCGGCGCAGCCGGAACCGAAGACCACCGCGTCCACACCCAGCCCGGCGCCGTTGCGAAAGATCGACCCCAGGTTCTCGTGGTCGTTGACGCCCTCGAGCACCGCGATGGTCCGCGCCCCCGCCACCAGCTCAGCCACCGTGGGCTCCGGTACCCGCGACGCGGCGGCCAGCACTCCCCGGTTGAGATGGAACCCCACCACCTGGGCCATCACCTCCGCCGACACCCGGTAATACGGCACGTCCGGGGCATCAGGGCTGGTCAGGTCCGGCATCAGCTCGGTCAGCCGGCGATCGGTGCCCAACAGCGCCCGCGGGCGGAAACGCGACGCCAGCATCCGCTGCGCCACCAGCACCCCTTCGGCGATCACCAAGCCCTTACCGGTGGGCAGGTCCGGGCGCCGGTCAATGCTGTTCAGGTCGCGAAAGTCGTCGAGGCGGCAATCGTTGGGGTCGGCGATATCGACGACATCGACAACCCTGGCCACTGCGGGGACTCTACCGGCGAGGCGCTAACGTCAACGGCGATGACCCCTGCGCCCGCTCCCGAGCCTCCCCCGCTGCCGACCGGCCTGCTGCGGGCCTGGCCCGTGATCGGTGTCGGCGCATTCGGCTTCAGCTGCGCCACCATCGCCGCATTCACGGTGCCCGCGCTGGAAGGGTGGCGGCCGGTGAGCCTGGCCGGCCTGGCGACGGGCATGGTGGGCACCTCGGTCTTTCTGTGGCAGCGCGCGGCGGCGCGCCGCGGGGCCCGTGGTGCCCAAACCGGACTGGAACACGAATAAAGTTGCGAACCGAGAATCCGAGGAGGATCGCCATGGCAGCACCGCTGTTGAGCGCGCAGATCGACATCAACGCACCGGTGGCCGAGGTCTGGGACTTGATCTCCGATTTCCGGCGGATGCCCGAGTGGAGCCCGCAGTGCCGGTGGATGAAGCCCCTGGGCGCGGTGCGCCCGGGCACCCGGACCATCAACTTCAACCGGCGCGGCCGGATGTACTGGCCCACCAGCTCCGTGATCACCGAATACGTTCCGCAGCGCAAGCTGGCCTTCCGGGTCAGCGAGAACCACACCGTCTGGAGCTATGAGCTCGAAGCGACCGCCACCGGGACTCGGGTCGTCGAAAGCCGGCACGCCGAGAACGGCACCACCACCGCGGTGTCGGCATTCCTGGTGGGCAAGTTCATGGGCGGGACGCCCAACTTCGAACGCGAGCTGGTCGAGGGCATGAACGCCTCGTTGAGCAAGATCAAAGCCGCCGCAGAGAACCGCTGACGCCTCCGTGCTGGCGGAGTAACGTCCCTTGGAACGGGGAGGATCCATGGAAAACGTCACATCCGGCATCCGACTGCCGAGCATCGTCATCGCAGCCACCGCCCTGCTGGCCGCCGGGCTGACACCGGCCGCCGCGCCGCCCGAGATCACCCACACGCTGACCACGGTGTCGGCCGAAGTGGCGCTGGCCGGCAACGCGGTCATCGACAGCTTCGACACCCTTGCCGGTCTGGCGACCGTGGACCTCTCCAACCTGGTCGAGGAGTTCGCGGTGCCCGGCGCCGCCGAGGAGTTCGATTTCACCGGATTCCCCGGCGCCGCGGTGGACGTTCCCGGCGCCGCCGACGCGTTTGACCTGGTAGGTCTGTTCAACGCGGAGGTTGCGGCCGCCGTGGGGCTGTTCAATCGCTTTATCAGCCTGCCCTTCACGCTGTACAACGACGTCACGAACCTGGTCGGAAGCCTGATCAACCTCGACTTCGGGATGGCCTTCAGTCAGGCCGTCACCATTCCGCTCGACATCGTCAACTACGTGCTCGGGTTGCCGGGAGCGGTGGTCAACACCGCCTTCAACATGCTCTTTGTGATACCGGGCGAATACCTGTTCAACTTCGGTTAGAGCGCCTCGGGGTCTTCCGCCCCGGCCGGGTCGACGACCGCTTCTTCGGCGACGGCTTCTTCAGCCACGACCGCGGGTTCTGCCGGGTCGGGCGCCGCGTCAGTCTCTTCCGGGGCCTCGATCACCGGCTCGGCCGATACCGCTGCGGGCTCGCCCGTCTCATCCACCGACTCGGCTACCGGGGCCGGCGCCACAGCGACGACTTCCAGCACGCCGTCGTCATAGGGCTCGTATGCCGGGGAGCCGGTGCCCGCCGGTGCCGGAGTGTCGCTGTGCGCGCCACAGCCGTACCGTTGCTCGACCACCCGACCGTCGGCGGACATCTCATTGCAGCAGACCCCGAAAAGGGTCCCCAGGGAGCCGGTGAGCGGCACATAGAAGCCGCAGTCGCGGCAGGCCCGCTTGGTGGACCGCGCCATCGCAGAATCCGGCCCGAACTCGCCGTCGTGCCAACGCTGAGCGGCCTCGGCGCGCCCGACGGGACTCATCAGCCAACGACGCCCCAGCCCGAGTACGCCGGCCACCTCGTCGAGCTCCGGATCGCCGGTCGAGGTGTAGCCGGGCACCAACCGCGGATCGTCGGCGGGCGGCGCCAGCAGATCCCCAGGCCCCAAGTCACCGGGCCGGACCCGCTGGTCCCACGGAACCCACTCCGGAGCCAGCAGAGCCGTGGGCCCCGGAACCAGCACGACCTCGCTGACCGTGGATTCCGTCGCGCCCGGGCTGGCAGCAACGACGACGGCCCACTGCCAGCCCTGATAGCCGGGCAGGAGCGCGCCGAAGCGGTGCGTGGCCGCGGTCGGGTCCTCGTAGGCGACCCCCAAATGCTCGCCGACGGTGTCGGCGCCGCTGAACTCCGCGACGGCCGCACGGGCCTGCTCGACGGCCGCGGCCAGCACCGCGGGCACGGCGATGGTCGCAGTGGCTGATTCTGCGCTGGGTCCAGTCACGCGGGTCCCTTCCGTTCAATGACGTCCCTATACTGCCGCAGGCACGCTCGGTGAGCCACACGCAGGCACGATCACGGCCTGCGCGGCCACGCGGCGAACATAGGGAAGAATCGAGGCGTGTCAGCACGGCGGCGTGATCTCCCCGACCCGAGCCGGCGCCGACGTACCCCTGCAGCCACGGGCAAAGGGTCACGCAACGGCTCCGCCGGTCAGCATCCCGGCATGGCCAACTACCCCAGCAGCCCCGCCGGGGAGCAGCGCCCACGCAAACCCATGCCCAGCGACAATCGTTACCTGCCGCCGCTGCGCGAGCACTCTGCTGCCCCTCGCCATCACGAGCCACCGAGCGGGCCGGGGACCGGCGATCGCGTCACGGTCACCCAAGCCGCCGCGGCGCGCAGCCGCGAAATGGGATCGCGGGTGTACGGGCTGGTACAGCGGGCCGCCACTGCCGACGGTGCCGACAAATCCGGGCTGACCGCATTGACGTGGCCGGTGGTGGCCAACTTCGCCGTGGATGCGGCGATGGCCGTGGCGCTGGCCAACACCTTGTTCTTCGCGGCCGCTGCCGGAGAGAGCAAAGGGCGCGTGGCGCTGTACCTGCTGGTGACCATCGCACCGTTCGCGGTGGTCGCTCCCCTGATCGGTCCAGCCCTGGACCGCGTCCAGCACGGCCGGCGCGCGGCGCTGGCCATGTCGTTCGCACTGCGGACCGTCCTGGCGCTGGTCTTGGTCGCCAACTACGACGGGGTGGCGGGCACGTTCGGCTCGTGGGTGCTCTACCCGTGCGCGTTGGCGATGATGGCACTGTCGAAGTCCTTCACGGTCCTGCGCAGTGCCGTGACGCCTCGCGTCATGCCGCCGTCGATCGATCTGGTGCGCGTCAATTCCCGGCTGACGATGTTCGGCCTGCTCGGCGGGACGATCGTCGGCGGCGGTATCGCCGCCGCAGCCGAGTTTGTGTTCACCCGGCTGCTGCAGCTGCCGGGGGCACTGTTGGTTCTCATCGCGGTCTCGATAGCCGGAGCCGTGCTGTCCATGCGCATCCCGCGCTGGGTCGAGGTGACCGCCGGCGAGATCCCCACCACCTTGAGCTATCGCTTCGGCGAGCGCCGCCGCAGCTGGCCCGAGCAGGTCCGGCGGGCCGGCGACGCACTGAGCCAGCCGCTGCGGCAACCGCTGGGCCGCAACATCATCGCCGCATTGTGGGGAAACTGCACCATCAAGGCGATGGTCGGATTCCTGTTCTTGTACCCGGCCTTCGTGGCCAAGCAACATGACGCCGGAGGCTGGGTGCAGCTGGGCATTCTGGGCCTGATCGGCGTGGCCGCCGGTGCCGGCAACTTCGCCGGCAACTTCACGGCCGCACGGCTGCAACTGGGCCGCCCGGCGGTGCTGGTGGTGCGCTGCACCATGGCGGTGACCGCCGTGGCGCTGGCCGCGGCCGTGGCCGGCACGCTGGTGATGGCGGCCGTCGCCGCACTGGTGACGTCGGGAGCCAGCGCGATATCGAAGGCCTCGCTGGATGCCGCGCTGCAGGACGACCTTCCCGAGGAGTCGCGCGCGTCGGCCTTCGGCCGCACCGAGTCCACCCTGCAACTGGCCTGGGTTTTGGGTGGTGCGCTGGGGGTGCTGGTATACACCGATCTGTGGGTGGGCTTCACCGCGATCACGGCGTTACTGATCCCGGGTCTGGCCCAGACCATCCTGTCGTTCCACGGCGACTCGTTGATTCCCGGACTGGGGGGCAACCGTCCGGTGCTGATCGAGCAGGACGGCGCCCGCCTCGATCCGGCAAGACAGGGGTGATGTGCAGGTGAAGCGCACGACGGCCGTACTGGTGGCGGTGCTGACGGTGGGGACCGCGGCGCTGGCCGGATTCGGCACCTGGTGGATCACCCGGGCACAGGAGCCCACGCCTCCGCAGATCAGCGCGTATTCCAACGGGCAGCTCGCCAGCACCGGGCCCTACATGTACTGCAACGTGCTCGACCTCAATGAGTGCCTGCTCACCGAAGCGCAAGGCACGGTGACGGTCGATTCGCGTCATCCAGTGCAGCTGTCGGTGGACGAAAGCATCGGTCGAGCGCCGTGGCAGCTGTGGCGGCTCTACGACGACCCGGCCGACACCACAAAACAGGTATACCGGCCGGGCAGCACCCTGGCGGTCACCGTCCCCACCGTGGATCCGCAACGCGGACTTCTGCGCGGGCTGGTGGTGCAGCTGTCCACGATCATCATCGATTTCAGGACCGGCGAAGAGATCCGGGTACCGCACGCCGAGTGGGCGGTGGGCACCCGCTGGAATCAACCCTCGCCGGATTGAGCCCCATGACCGGCCGGCACCTGCTCGCCCGCCGGAACCGGACCGGGCGGCGTACCGTCTCCGAAAGGCCTGCCGCCCAGCGCTTCTCGCCCATGCGGGGATAGCCAGTTGGCCAGATCCGGCCCGTCGGGGACGATCCGGGACGGATTGATGTCGGCGTGCACGATGTAGTAGTGCTGTTTGATCTGGACGAAGTCGGTGGTGTCGCCGAACCCCGGAGTCTGGAACAGATCCCGGGCGTAGGCCCACAGCACCGGCATCTCGGCCAGCTTCTGCCGGTTGCATTTGAAGTGTCCGTGATAGACCGGGTCGAACCGGGCCAGCGTGGTGAACAGTCGCACGTCGGCCTCGGTGATGGTGTCCCCCACCAGGTACCGCTGCCGGCTGAGCCGGTCGCTGACCCAGTCCAGCGCGGCGAACAACCGGCCATAGGCGGCGTCATAGGCCTGCTGCGTTCCGGCAAAACCACACCGGTAGACGCCGTTGTTGATCTCGGTGTAGATACGCCGGGCCACCTCATCGATTTCCGCCCGCAGCGGCTCGGGATAGAGCTGCGGGGCACCATCGCGGTGATAGGCCGTCCACTCGGTGGAGAAATCCAAAGTCATCTGGGCGAAGTCGTTGGTCACCACCTCGCCGGTGGTCACATCGACCATCGCGGGCACGGTGATTCCCTTGGGATAGTCCGGGATGCGCTTGAAGTAGGCGTCTTGCAGCCGCGGGATCTTCAGCACCGGGTCGAGGCCACCGGGGTCCAGGTCGAAGGTCCAGCTGCGCTGGTCGTGAGTCGGTCCACACAAGCCCATGGACATCACCTTTTCCAGCCCCAGCAGCCGCCGCACGATGATGGCGCGGTTGGCCCACGGGCAGGCCCGAGCCACCACCAGCCGGTACCGGCCTGGCTCCACGGGATACCCATCACGGCCATCGGCGGTGATCCGGGTGGAGATGTATTGGGTATCGCGGGTGAAGTCACCGCCGGCGAGGTAGCTGGCCATGCCTACCAGGGTGCCACGGCTGGTGGCAATGGGTCAGCCGGTGACGCTGGGCGCGTGCAGGTTTCGCACGGTCGGTGATGACGGGACCGCGCTGGGATCGGGGTAGGTCCCCAGCAGGCGGTCGGCGGTACCGGAACTGGTCACGGTGAACCAGTACCTCTCGTTCTTGAAGTGGTGATAGCGGTGGTTGCGCCATACCGCGCGGTAGACCGCGTGGCGCGGCTTGTAGTCCGTATGAACCAGGTAGTGGATCCATTCGTAGAACACCAGGAACGTCGCGATGGTGAGCACGAACGTCAGCCCCTTACCGGCGTTGCCGAAGGCGAGCGGCGCCAGCGGTGTCAGGCCGACGATGATCACGACCAGGCTGGGCCACGGGATGAAGATCAGCGGGATATCGCGGGGGTCCCGATGGTGCAGGCGATGGTCACGGGCCAGCCGTGAGTCGATCCTGACACCGGCGAGGGTGCGCGGACGCCAATGCAGGATCCCGGTATGGATCAGCCACTCGCCCAGGGGAGAGAAACCCACCAGCGCCACGGCGATCACGGCGTCGCCGATCGACCAGCCGCCCACCGCAAGGCGGGCTGCCAGCAGGGCGCCGACCCAGGTGACGAGCATCCAGGGCGTGGGGTGGCGAAGGAACTCGACGAAAGCGTCGCGCAGCGTCTGCTGCTTGCGGGTCATCGCGGGTCCGCCAGTTGGTCGGTGAGTTGGGTGAATGCGGCACTACCCAAGCCAAGGAGCTCTGCCGCGGCCACACGGGCGCCACCTTCATCACCGGCGGCGACGGCTTCGGCCAGCCATCGGTAATGCTCGATGTCGTTGACCTCGGCAGCCATCACGTTGACAAGCACGTCGAGGACGGGCACGTACGCCTGATTCAGCGTGTTGAACAACAGCCGAAACGCGATGGACTCGGCACTGTCCACGATGAGTTCCCAAAACCCAACAACACGCCACATGCGTTGCACGGGTTCCGATTCAGCCTCCAATTCGTCCACCACGGCCCGCAGCCGGGCGCGGACGTCATCATTGGCGCGAGCCGCTGCCAGCGCGGCCACCTGTGGACCGATGATGGCGCGGGCTTCGATCACGCTGGCCAAGGTGGCGCGATCGACGTCGCCGCCATGCACAAGCAGTAGCGGCAGCACGTCGAACCCGGCCTCGGCTCGAAAGTCTCGGACCACCGTGGATCCGCCCTGGCGGACCTGGATGAGGCGCGCCCGGTCGAGTCGGCCCAGCGCTTCCCGGACGGCGGCGCGCGAGACTCCAAGCGCCTCTGACAGAGTTCGCTCGCTCGGCAGAGACTCGCCGGGCGTCCGGTCACCAGAGAGCACCTGGCCGGCGAGCTGGGCGAAGATCTCGTCGGGTATGGACTGCCGATTGATCGGCTGCAGGGTCATGACCCGAACCCTAACACAAAAATGGCCTGAGGTCTGGTGGTCAGACCAGTTGTTCGAGTGTCGAGCAATGAACACTGCCTGTTCATCAGTCAGTCAGCAACGATCCCGTTCGGTGGGATCGCCCGCACCGGCTGAACTCAGGCGTCGAGTTCGCGGGCCACGGCCTTGACCACCTCGGAGATCTGCCGAGCGGTCTTGCGGTCCGGGTACCGCCCCTTGCGCAGCTCAGGCTGCACGGTGCCTTCCAGCAGCGTGATCATGTCCTCGACCATGCCGTGCAGCTCGTCGGGGGTGTGCCGGTGCTCGACGGCCGGGGCGGCCTCGCGCCGGGTCCGCGACAGACTCGGCGGCGGGTCGATCAACTTCACCGTCAGCGCCTGGGGGCCGCGGCGGCCGGCGGCGACGCCGAACTCCACCCGCTGACCCGCTTTGAGACCCTCCACACCGTCCGGCAGGGCCGAGGCGCGGACGTAGACGTCCTCACCTTCTTCCTGGGACAGGAAGCCGAAGCCCTTCGCGGCGTCGTACCACTTCACCTTGCCGGTCGGCACTGGTCTCACCTGCTTGTCTTGCTGATCACGTACGTGCGGACATAAAGGAAGCGTCCCGCCTGCGCAGGACGCGTCAGCAGCCGATCTTACTCGGACCCTGACCCGCAAAACACCCAGGTTTGCTCGGTAGGCTGACTACGCCGCTGAAGGAGATGAAGACCGGACGCCGAGAGGGATTCGGTCACTCCCCGGCCAACCGAATCGGAAACGGACATGACGTTGAGGCACCCGGGTCCAGGCGCGCCCCCACCGTTGGCGGGGACAGGCGATGCGGACCATGCGGAACATATGGAGGCCACCCGAGCGGCCTTCGACGACGCCGTGGCGCGCGCCATCGCCGCACAGATGCCGACAACCGGCCCCCTGGTGGACACCTTCGGGCGGGTCCACACCGACCTGCGGATCTCCCTGACCGACCGCTGCAATCTGCGCTGCACGTACTGCATGCCGGCCGAAGGCCTCGACTGGCTTCCGAGCGGGCATCTGCTGAGCGACCAGGAGCTGATCCGGCTGATCCGAATCGGCGTGAGCCGCCTCGGCATCACCGACATCCGATTCACCGGCGGCGAACCGTTGCTGGCCCGCCACCTGGAACGCGTGGTGGCCGGCGCCGCAGCGCTGCACCCGCGTCCCGAAATCGCCTTGACCACCAACGGCCTGGGCCTGGCCCGCCGGGCCGGCGCTCTGGTGGCCGCGGGCCTGGACCGGATCAACGTCTCGCTGGACACCGTCGACCGCGCCCACTTCGCCGAGATCACCCGGCGCGACCGGCTGCCCGACGTGCTCGCCGGTCTGGATGCGGCCGCGCGGGCCGGGTTGGCTCCGATCAAGGTCAATGCCGTGCTCGACCCGAAGGTCACCGGCGACGACGTCGTCACTCTGCTGCAGTTCTGCCTGGACCACGGCTACCACCTGCGGGTCATCGAGATGATGCCGCTCGATGCCGAACACCGCTGGACCCGCGACGCCGGGCTCAACGTCGACCAGATCCTGGAGGCGGTGCAATCCCGCTTCGCGCTGCGGCACAATCCACAGCCGCGCGGGGCCTCCCCCGCCGAGGTCTGGCTGGTCGAGGACGGCTCGCACGACCGCGGCGGAACATTCGGGATCATCGCCTCGGTGTCGCGCCCGTTCTGTGGCAGCTGCGACCGCACGCGGCTCACCGCCGACGGACAGATCCGCAACTGCCTGTTCGCCTCCGCCGAGTCCGATCTGCGCGCACTGATGCGCAATGGCAGCGACGACGACACCATCGAGCAGGCCTGGCGGGCCGCGATGTGGAGCAAGAAGGCCGGCCATGGCATCAACGACCCGGACTTCATCCAGCCGGACCGCCCGATGAGCGCGATCGGCGGCTGATCGGTGCCCACTCAGACCGGAAGCTGTGCCGACGTCTCGGTGACGGTCCGCTATTTCGCGGCAGCGCGCGCGGCCGCGGGGACCGACTCGGAGGCCGTCAGCGTGCCGCACGGGGCCGGCGTGGCGGCCTTGGTCGAGGACCTCGCCGGCCGCAACGAGCGACTGGCAGCGGTGCTGCGGCGTTGCTCTTATCTGCGCGACGGCGTTGCGGTGCGCGACCACGAGGCACCCTTGCGGCCCGGCGAAACGGTGGACATCCTTCCTCCGTTCGCCGGTGGCTAGCGAGGCTCGGACGAGCGAGAGACGAAGCTGGACCGCCGAATCAAACCCGGCGGACAGCATGATCTACGTCACATAACGAATTGATCACGGGCAGGCAACGACTTGATGGAGCACGCGTTGACCTGCGCAAACATCTGACATTCGGGGCGTTTTGGGACACCGCGGCGGGGAAAACACCAGGAAGCGAGAAGGGTGACGCGGCGCGGATGAGCGGTTACCGTACATCTCCGGGTGTATCGAAAATTTCCGTTCGATCCACCTTTTGCTTGTCCGTAGCGCCGAGCTCCATCCAACGGGCAAGCAAATCCACAAGTACCCAGTACCTGATGGATGGAGGCGGGGGACCCACCGGGTCCGCCGAGAGCGGCCCTGAGGCCCTAGCCGGCCTCTTGGGGTGAAGCCGATGACGTACTCACGATGTGCGTCGCGGCCAGGCAGCCCCCTTGCCTGAACCCGACGCTGACCTCGCAGGCGTAGACAGAGAGGAAATCACCGCACGTATGAGTGGACGGCATCGCAAGCCCACCCAATCGAACGTCAACATCGCCAAAATCGCTGTCACCGGCGCCGTGATCGGCGGCGGCAGCCTGGCCCTCGCCGGGACCGCAGCCGCGGCCACCGATGACGAATGGGACCACGTAGCCCGGTGCGAATCCGGCAACAACTGGGGCATCAACACCGGCAACGGCTACCAGGGCGGGCTGCAGTTCTCGCCGAGCACCTGGAGCGCACACGGTGGTGGCAAGTACGCCCCGTCGGCGCACATGGCCAGCCGGGAACAGCAGATCGCGATCGCCGAGCACGTGCTGGCAACGCAGGGCCGCGGTGCCTGGCCGGTGTGCGGCCGCGGACTGTCCGGCGCATCGCAGCGCGAGGTCCCGGCAACGCCCGCGGACGCCCCGATCGACAACCCGGAAGTCAACGGCGAGACCGTCGCCCTGGACAACCCGATGGCTCCGCCGCCGGCCCCCGAGCCCGCTCCGTGGTGGATGCCCCCGGCCCCCGAGGCACCGGCGCCCGCTGAAGGCACCGAGCCGGTGGCCCCCGCAGGCTGGATGCCGCCGGCCCCCGAGGCTCCGGCACCGATCGCCGAGGACCTGCCGCCGGCTCCCGAAGCTCCCGCTCCCGAAGCTCCCGCTCCCGAGGCACCGGCTCCCGAGGCCCCCGCACCGGAGGCCCCCGCTCCCGAGGCTCCGGCCGCCGAACAGCTGCCGCCGGCCCCGGAGGCTCCCGCACCGTGGTGGATCCCCGAGGCTCCGGCCCCGGCTCCTGAAGCCCCGGCCCCCGGGGAGGAAGCAGCGCCTCCGGCGCCCGCCCAGGACGGCAACCGGCAGGACGCGGTCGCGGTCGGCTTCCACCAGGAGCTGTGGCAGGCCGTCCGTGCCGAGAACATCAGCGGCAACGACGCGCTGGCCGCGTTCGTGCAGCAGCCCAGCCGGGTTGTGTAAGAACACACATCTACGAAATGCGGGGGCCGGTTAACCGGCCCCCGTTTTTCGTTGTCGCGCTGCCGTCAGGCCGAGCCCACCCACTCCTCGGTGCCGTCGGTGAAGAACTGGTGCTTCCACACCGGTAGCCGCGCCTTGACCGTGTCGACGAGCAGGGCGCAGGCCTCGAACGCCTCCCGGCGGTGATCGGCCGCCACCGCCGCCACCAGCGCCGCATCGCCGATCTGCAGCACACCGATCCGGTGGCTGGCCGCCACGGCCCGAACCCCGACCGCCTGCCGGGCGACCTCGGCCAGCACGTCGGCCATCACCTGCGGCGCCGACGGGTGCGCGGAGTATTCCAGCCTTCTCACCTGACGTCCGTCGTCATGGTCGCGGATCATTCCGACGAATCCGACGATCGCTCCCGCAGCCCGGTGGCTCACCAACTCCTCGTGCTCGGCCAGCACGATCGGCTCCTCGGTGACCGCGGCGCGCAGCACCGCGGCACCGTGGCCGCTCACCGGTGATCCCCGCCGGCGAGCTGGTCCAGTGCGTGATCCAGGACGTCGGCGAGCACGCCGAGCCCGTCGCGCACCCCGCCGGATGACCCGGGCAGGTTGACGATCAGGCTGCGGCCGGCCACCCCGCAGACGCCCCGCGACAGTATCGAAGTCGGCACCTGCGGCAGTCCGGAGCGGCGGAGGGCATCGGCCAGCCCCGGGATGTCGTAGTCGAGCACCGCGCGGGTCTGTGCCGGGGTGTCATCGGTGGGGGCGATACCGGTCCCACCGGAGGTGATGATCAGATCTGGCCGGTCGGCCAATGCCGCTCGTAGGGCGGCACCCACCGGTTCCCCGTCGGCAACGACCTCCGGGCTCACCGGCGCGAAGCCGCGCTGCGCCAGCCACTCGGCGATGATGGGCCCGGTGCGGTCGCTGTACACCCCGGTGGCGGCACGGGTGGAGGCGATGATGATCCGGGCGGTCCGGGCGCTCACGCGCGCTCCCAGGCCCCGCTACGCCCGCCGTCCTTGCTCAGAACCCGGATCTCGTCGATGACCGCGGCGCGGTCGACGGCCTTGATCATGTCGTAGAGGGTCAGGGCCGCCACGCTGACGGCGGTCAGCGCCTCCATCTCGACGCCGGTCCGGTCGGTGGTGCGCACCGCGGCGGTGATGTCGATCTGGGATTGCCCGATGGTGAACTCCACGTCGACACCGGTGAGTGCGAGTTGATGGCAGAGCGGGATCAGATCACTGGTGCGTTTGGCAGCCATGATTCCCGCCACCCGTGCCGTGGCCAGCGCGTCACCCTTGGGCAGTCCACCGGCCGAGATCAGCTGCACCACCTCGGCGGTGGTGCGCAGCACGCCGCCGGCGACCGCGACCCGCTTGGTGCTCGCCTTTGCGCTGACGTCGACCATGTGCGCCGCCCCCCGTTCGTCGAGGTGTGAGAGCGGGCCGGTCATGACGTCACCGGCTACCGATTGACGACGGTGACCGGATGTAGGTAAGGCAGCTCTTCGGACGGCAGCGGGAACACGAGGTCCCCGAATGGCGACAGTGCGCCGGTCCGATCGGTGCGCAGCTCACTGACAGCGGGTTCGCCGTCGGTCTGCGGCCAACCGTTGTCGACATACCGGTTCTTGTTGTCCTGGTTTCCAGCCACGGAACCATTCTGACAGGTCGCGATCGACGCCGTTCACCGGTTGGGCCTTACGCTGGTCGCGATGACCGAACGCGCCCGGGGTGTCCCACTGGGGTCGTGGCTGGCCGAGCTGCCCGACGAGGATCTGATCCGGCTACTGAAGCTGCGGCCCGACCTCGCCCAACCACCGCCGGGCAGTATCGCCGCGCTCGCCGCCCGGGCACAGGCCCGCCAGTCGGTTCGGGCTGCCACCGATGAGCTGGACTTCCTGCATTTGGCCGTACTGGACGCCTTGCTGGAGTTGCGCGCCGACTCACACGGTGTGCCGGTCACAGACCTGCTGAAGCTGCTCGGTGATCGCGCCCCCGCCGACGCGGTGACCGCGGCGCTCAACGGCCTGATCGAGCGGGCGCTGTGTTGGGGTTCGACGGAGCAGCCGAACGGCGTGCTGCGCATCGTCGCCGAGGCCGGTGCGGGCCTGCCCTGGCAGCCCGGTCAGGTGACCCGGGAGGAGCCGGCGGGGCCGGCGGATCTGGCCGCGCTACGAGCGGCCATCGCCGACCTGGACAGTGCCCAGCGCGACCTGCTGGACAAGTTGCTGACCGGTTCCCCGATCGGGCGCACCCGCGACGCCGCCCCCGAAGCGCCCCCGGAACGCCCGGTGCCCCGGCTGCTGGCGGCGGGGCTGCTGCGCCGCGTCGACGAGGAGACGGTGATCCTGCCGCGCCTGGTGGGGCAGACCTTGCGCGGCGAGCAGCCGGGACCGATCGCGTTGGAGGCGCCCGATCCGGCGGTGTCGAAGACCACCGCGGCCGATGTTGACGCCGCCGCGGCCGGGGCGGTCATCGACGTGTTGCGCGAGCTCGACGTGATCCTGGCCAGCCTGGGCGAGACGCCGGTGCCAGAGCTGCGCACCGGCGGGTTGGGTGTGCGCGAGGTCAAACGATTGGCCAAGACCACCGGCGTCGATGAAACTCGGCTGGGTCTGCTGCTTGAGGTGGCGGCCACGGCCCGGCTGATCGCGGCGGACCTTCCCGACCCGGCCGTTGTCGACCAGCGCGAATGGCCCGACACCGAGGGTCCGTACTGGGCGCCGACGGTGCTCGCCGACCGGTTCGCCGAGCAGTCCACCGCCCAGCGCTGGCATCTGTTGGCCGCCACCTGGCTGGATCTGCCGGCGAGGCCGGGGCTGATCGGCAGCCGCGGCGCCGACGGCAAACCCCGGGCAGCGCTGTCCACGCCGCTGTTCTCCACCGCCGCGCCGCTGGACCGTCGACTGCTGCTCGGCATGCTCGCAGAACTGTCCGAGGGAACCGGGGTAGACGCCGTGTCCGCGTCGCGGGCCCTGGTGTGGCGCCGCCCGCGTTGGGCGAGCCGGCTGCAGCCCGGCCCGGTCGGAGAACTGCTCGACGAGGCCCACGCCCTGGGTGTGCTGGGCCGCGGCGCACTGAGCTCCCCGGCACGCCTGCTGCTGGCGGACAGCGCGCAGGGCTCCGCCGCCGACGCCGACGACGCCGCAGCCGTGGCCGCAATGGCCAGGGCACTGCCCGAGCCCATCGATCACTTCCTGGTCCAGGCAGACCTGACCGTGGTGGTGCCCGGCCCGCTGAAACGCGAACTCGCCGAGGAGCTGGCCGTGGTCGCCACCGTGGAGTCGGCCGGTGCGGCGATGGTCTACCGCGTCTCCGAGCAGACCATCCGCTCCGCCTTGGACGTGGGCCGTACCGGGGCGGGCCTGCGGGCGTTCTTCGAAAGACACTCCAAGACGCCTGTCCCGCAGGGGCTCAGCTATCTGATCGATGATGTGGCACGACGACATGGTCAGCTGCGGATCGGGATCGCGGCCTCCTTCGTGCGCTGCGAGGATCCCACGCTGCTGGCCCAGGCGGTGGCCGCTCCGGCCGCCGAGGCGCTGGGCCTGCGGCTGCTGGCTCCGACGGTGGCGGTGGCACAGGCCCCGCTTGCCGATGTGCTGGCCGCGCTGCGCGCCGCGGGCTTGGCGCCGGCCGCCGAGGACGCTACGGGGATGATCGTCGACATCCGGCCGCGCGGATTGCGGGTGCACACCCCCGCGGAGCGGCGCGGGCACCGGACCCACCCCGGCCCCGGTGACGACAGCCTGACCGCGCTGGTGCGGGTGCTGCGCACCGTGACCTCGGCGCCGTTCGACAACATCCGGCTGGATCCGGTGACCGCGATGATCATGCTCAAACGCGCTGCGCTGGAGCGGGCCACCGTGCTCATCGGTTACGTCGACGCCGCCGGGGTCGCCACCCAGCGTGAGGTGGCCCCCACCCAGGTTCTGGGTGGGCGGCTGGTGGCATTCGATTCGACGTCGGGACAGATGAAGGATTTCGCGATTCACCGGATCACGTCGGTGTCGTCTGCCGGTGAAGACTCGGCGCCGTAGGCACCGTGTCAGTCGACTCCGGATAATGGGCCCCATGAGCACCGACGGGCCGTTGATCGTTCAATCCGACAAGACCGTGCTGCTTGAGGTCGATCACGAACTGGCCGGCTCGGCGCGCGCCGCGATCGCGCCGTTCGCCGAGCTCGAGCGCGCCCCGGAGCACGTGCACACCTACCGCATCACGCCGCTGGCGTTGTGGAACGCCCGGGCCGCAGGCCACGACGCCGAGCAGGTGGTCGATGCTCTGGTCAGCCACTCGCGTTACGCGGTGCCGCAGCCGCTGTTGGTCGACATCGTCGACACCATGGCGCGCTACGGGCGCCTGCAGCTGGTGAAGAGCCCGGTGCACGGGCTGACCCTGGTCAGCCTGGATCGTGCGGTTCTTGAGGAGGTGCTGCGCAACAAGAAGATCGCTCCCATGCTGGGCGCCCGGATCGACGACGACACCGTCGTGGTGCATCCCAGCGAACGTGGGCGGGTCAAACAGATGCTGCTCAAGGTCGGCTGGCCCGCCGAGGATCTGGCCGGCTACGTCGACGGCGAGGCCCATCCGATCGCGATGCAGCCCGACGGCTGGCAGCTGCGGGACTACCAGGAGATGGCCGCCGACTCGTTCTGGGCGGGCGGCTCCGGGGTGGTGGTGTTGCCCTGTGGTGCCGGCAAGACCCTGGTGGGCGCCGCAGCAATGGCCAAGGCGCAGGCCACCACATTGATCCTGGTCACCAACACCGTGGCCGGCCGGCAGTGGAAGCGTGAACTGATTGCGCGCACATCGCTGACCGAAGAGGAGATCGGCGAGTACTCCGGTGAGCGCAAGGAGATCCGTCCGGTCACCATCGCCACCTATCAGGTGATCACCCGGCGCACCAAAGGGGAATACCGGCACCTGGAGCTGTTCGACAGCCGCGACTGGGGGCTGATCATCTACGACGAGGTGCACCTGCTGCCCGCGCCGGTGTTCCGGATGACCGCCGACCTGCAGTCGCGCCGGCGGCTCGGGCTGACCGCGACACTGATCCGTGAGGACGGCCGCGAAGGCGACGTCTTCTCGCTGATCGGACCCAAGCGCTACGACGCGCCGTGGAAGGACATCGAGGCCCAGGGCTGGATCGCACCGGCCGAGTGCATCGAGGTACGGGTCACCATGACCGAGACCGAGCGAATGACCTACGCGGTGGCCGAGCCCGAAGAGCGCTACAAACTGTGCGCGACGGTGCACTCCAAGATCGCGGTGGTGCGCTCGATTCTCCAGCAGCATCCCGGCGAGCAGACCCTGGTGATCGGCGCCTACCTCGATCAGCTCGAGGAGCTGGGTGAGCAGCTGGACGCCCCGGTCATCCAGGGCTCGACGCGTACCGCCGAGCGCGAGAAGCTTTTCGATGCGTTCCGGCGAGGCGAGATCTCCACCCTGGTGGTGTCCAAGGTCGCCAACTTCTCCATCGATCTGCCGGAAGCTTCGGTGGCAGTGCAGGTCTCGGGCACCTTCGGTTCCCGGCAGGAGGAGGCTCAGCGCCTCGGCCGGCTGCTGCGGCCCAAGGCCGACGGCGGCGGCGCGGTGTTCTATTCGGTGGTAGCTCGCGACAGTCTGGACGCCGAGTATGCCGCGCACCGGCAGCGATTCCTGGCCGAGCAGGGCTACGGCTACGTCATCCGCGACGCCGACGATCTGCTGGGCCCGGCGATCTGAGGCGACCGTCGCCGCTGACGGCTAGCCTCGGCTCATGAGCCTTTCTCCGGACGAGCGCGAGCAGTTCCTGGCTGAACCGCACATCGCGGCGCTGTCGGTGGACGCCGGCCAGGGCCGCGGGCCACTGACGGTGCCCATCTGGTACCAGTACACCCCAGGCGGTGAGCCCTGGGTGATGACTGCGGCCGGGTCACGCAAGGCCAGGCTCATCGAGGCGGCCGGATGCTTCTCGCTGATGGTGGAGCGCACCGAGCCCACACTGAGGTACGTCGCCGTCGACGGCACCGTCAGCCGCATCGAACCCGGCACTGAGGAACTGCATGCCGAGCTGGCCCACCGCTACCTGCCACCGGAGCGGGCCGAGAAGTTTCTTGAGTATGCGTCGGCGGAGCTGGGCGAGCAGATAGTCATCTACATGAAGCCCCGGCACTGGCTGTCCGCGGATCTGGGCGCGATCTAACCGCGGGCACCCGGCTCAGCCCGCGCACTCGTCGGCGGGCAGCAGCAGCATTGCCGGCCACAGCGCCACCGAGGCCACCGCCGCCACCTCGTGAACGCTGGCCGGTGGTATGCCGTAGTGGCGCTCAAGCTGCGTTTGGAGGCGCTCGACGCCGCCGGGGTTCAGAAACAGCCACAGCACGCCGGCGATCACGTAGACCAGGCCGGACCACAGCGCGGTCTCGATCAACGCCCCGATGCTCACCTGCCGGTCGAGCAAACGCAGAATCCCCCGAAACCACGGGGTCTCGGGGGATTCCACGTCTGGCTCCTGACTACAGCAGCGACGCCGGCGGTGTGAACCGGTCGCCGTACTTGGCGGCCAGATCCTTGGCCCGCGCCACGAACGCAGCCTTACCACCGGGGTAGCCGGTGATGAACTGCGCGGTGCCGCCGGTCCAGGCCGGGAAACCGATGCCCATGATCGCGCCGATGTTCGCGTCGGCGGTCGAGGTCAGCACACCCTCGTCGAAGCACTTCTGGGTCTCGAGCACCTCAGCGAAGAGCATCCGGTCGATCATGTCCTGCAGCGGCGGGGTGGAGCTGCCGGAGTTGAACGTCTCCCGCAGGCCCGACCACAGACCGGTGCGCTTGCCGTCGACGTACTCGTAGAAGCCCGCACCCTTCAGACGCGACGGACGACCGATTTCGATCATCTTGTCGACGACCTCTTCGTTGCGCGAGATCGGCAGGGTGCCGCCGGCCTCCTCGACACCCGCGCGGGTGGCGATGGCGATCTTCTGCATCAGCTCCAGGTTGAGCTCGTCGCAGAGCTGCAGCGGGGCTGCCGGGTAGCCGGCCTGCAGACCGGCCTGCTCGATGCTGGCCGGCTCCACGCCCTCGCCGAGCATCATCAGCGCCTCGTTGACGAAGGTGCCGATCACGCGCGAGGTGTAGAAGCCACGGCTGTCGTTGACCACGATCGGGGTCTTCTTGATCGCCAGCACGTAGTCGAACACCCGGGCCAGCGCCTCATCGGAGGTCTTCTCACCCTTGATGATCTCCACCAGCGGCATCTTGTCGACCGGCGAGAAGAAGTGGATCCCGATGAAGTCCTCCTGGCGCTTCACGCCGGTCGCCAGGCCGGTGATCGGCAGGGTGGAGGTGTTCGATCCCAGCAGTGCATTGGGCTCGACGATGTCCTCGATCTCCTGGAAGACCTTGTGCTTGAGCTCCTGGCTCTCGAAGACGGCCTCGATCACGAAGTCGACGCCGGCCAGATCCTGCGGGTCGGCGGTCGGGGTGATCTTGTCCAGCAGCGCCTGCGACTTCTCGGCGGTGGTACGGCCCCGCTCGAGCGCCTTGGCTTCCAGCTTCTCCGAGTAACCCTTGCCGCGCTGAGCGGCCTCCAGGGAAACGTCCTTGAGCACCACGTCGTAGCCGGCCTTAGCCGACACGTAGGCGATGCCGGCGCCCATCATTCCGGCCCCGAGCACACCGATCTTCTTAATCGGGGTCTTCGCGATGCCCTCGGGCCGGCTGCCGCCGCCGTTGATGTGCTGCAGGTCGAAGAAGAACGCCTGGATCATGTTCTTGGCGACGTTGCCGGTGACCAGCGAGACGAAGTAGCGGGTCTCGATACGGGTGGCGGTGTCGAAGTCCACCTGCGCGCCCTCGACCGCAGCGGCCAGGATGGCACGCGGCGCCGGCATGTTGGCCCCCTTGACCTGCTTGCGCAGCAGGGCCGGGAACGACGGCAGGATGGCCGCCAGCGCCGGGCTGGCCGGGGTGCCGCCGGGCATCTTGTAGCCCTTGGCGTCCCACGGCTGCACACCGGCGTCGGGGTTGGCCTTGATCCACGCCTTGGCGGCGGGCACCAGCTCCTCGACCGTGGGCAGCACCTCGTCGATCAGGCCGGCGGCCTTGGCCTTGGCCGGGGTGAAACGGGTGCCCTGAACCAGCACGTTCATGAAGGCGTTCTGGATGCCGAGCATGCGCACGGTCCGGGCGACACCGCCACCACCGGGCAGCAGGCCCAGGGTGACCTCGGGCAGGCCGAGCTGGCTGCCCTTGACGTCGGCGGCGATCCGGCGGTGACACGCCAGGGCGATCTCCAGGCCACCGCCGAGTGCGGCGCCGTTGATGGCGGCCACGACCGGCTTGCCCAGGGTCTCCAGGGTCCGCAGGTCGGCCTTGATGCCCTCGCACTGCTCGAACACGGCCTGTGCGTCCGCGGGGCCGACGTGGATCATCGCCTTGAGGTCGCCGCCGGCGAAGAAGGTCTTCTTCGCGCTGGTGAGGACCACACCGGTGACCGAGTCCTTCTCCTCAACGAGCCGCTGTACCGCGTTGTGCATGGACTCGCGGTAGTGGTCGTTCATGACGTTGGCCGACCCGGTCGGGTCGTCGAGGGTCAGCGTGACGATGCCGTCCGCGTCCTTGTCCCACTGAATGGTGTTCTCTGCCATTTTTTCTCAAACCTCTCAGACGCGCTCGATGATGGTGGCCACGCCCATGCCGCCGCCGATGCACAGCGTGATCAGGGCACGCTTGGCACCGCGACGCTCGAGCTCGTCGACCATGGTTCCGGTGATCATGGCGCCGGTGGCGCCCAGCGGGTGGCCCATCGCGATGGCGCCACCGTTGACGTTGAGCTTCTCGTCGGGGATGCCCAGGTCCTTCTGGAACTTCAGCACCACCGAGGCGAACGCCTCGTTGAGCTCGAACAGGTCGATGTCATCGACGGTCAGCCCGGCCCGGTCGAGCACCTTGCGGGTGGCCGGGGTGGGTCCGGTGAGCATGATGGTCGCGTCGGCGCCGCTGGTGGCGGTGGCCACGATGCGGGCGCGCGGGGTCAGACCCTGCGAGGCGCCGGCCTTCTCCGAGCCGATCAGCAGCAGCGCGGCACCGTCGACGATGCCCGAGCTGTTGCCGCCGGTGTGGACGTGGTTGATGCCCTCGACCCAGTGGTACTTCTGCAGCGCCACGTCGTCGAAGCCGCCCATCGCGCCGATGCCGTCGAAGGCGGTCCGCAGCTTGCCCAGGCCCTCCAGGGTGGTCTCGGGGCGCATGTGCTCGTCGTGATCGAGAATCACCAGACCGTTGAGGTCACGCACGGGGATGACGGACTTGGCGAAGTAGCCACCCGACCAGGCCGCCGCCGCCCGCTGCTGGCTGCGCAGCGCGTAGTTGTCGACGTCCTCACGCGAGAAGCCCTCGATGGTGGCGATCAGGTCGGCGCCGATGCCCTGCGGGGCGATGTAGTTGTCGTAGGTGAACGGCACGTCCGAGAACATGGCGCCGCCGTCGGAGCCCATCGGGATCCGGCTCATCGACTCCACGCCGCCGGCCAGCACCAGGTCGTCCCAGCCGGAACGCACCTTCTGGGCGGCGGTGTTGACGGCCTCAAGACCCGAGGCGCAGAACCGGTTGAGCTGCACGCCGCCGGTGGTGTCGGGCAGGCCCGCGGCCAGCACCGCGGTGCGGGCGATGTCACCGCCCTGGTCACCCACGGGCGAGACGCAGCCCAGGATGACGTCGCTGATCAAGCTCTCGTCCAGGTCGGGGTGGCGGGTGCGCAGCTCCTCGATCAGGCCGACAACCAGGCTGAGCGGCTTGACCTCGGTCAGCGCGCCGCCGCGCTGCTTGCCGCGCGGGGTGCGAATGGCCTCGTAGATGAAGGCTTCTTCGGACATGGGCGATTCCTCTTCAGTATTGGGTGTTCGATGCGGATCGACTGCGTTCCCCCGCGAGCGGGTGGTACCCCAGGTCGGAGCGTAGTCCCCGATTTTGCAGCCTAACAGGGCGGCCTATCAACCGGATGGTTGGTGCGTTGGGGACCGCTCTCCCGCCGAGCGTGAAGCTGGTTTCACACCGGTGGCCTGAGCGTGAAGCCAGCTTCACGCTCGACCCTGGGACGACGCCCTTTAGGCTCAGATCCCATGACGGCGCGGATGGTCACCCGGCTGGAGCCCTATGCCACCACGATCTTCGCCGAGATGTCGGCGCTGGCGGCGCGGATCGGCGCGGTCAACCTCGGCCAGGGGTTTCCCGACGAGGACGGACCGGCGGCCATGCTCGAAGCCGCCCGGGCCGCGATCACCGACGGCACCAACCAGTACCCACCCGGGCCCGGAATCCCCGCCCTGCGTGAGGCCATCGCCGCGCAGCGCGCCCGCGCGTACGGAATCGACTACGACCCCGACACCGAAGTCCTGGTGACGGTGGGGGCCACCGAAGCCATCGCCGCCGCGGTGCTCGGCCTGGTGGAACCGGGCTCCGACGTGGTGCTGCTCGAGCCGTTCTACGACTCCTACTCCCCGGTGGTCGCCATGGCCGGGGCGCGGCGCATCAGTGTGTCGCTGGTGCCCGACGGCCGCGGGTTCGCCCTAGACGCCGACAGCCTGCGGCGGGCCATCACCCCGGCCACCCGGGCGCTGATCGTCAACTCGCCTCACAACCCGACCGGCACGGTGTTCACCGAGGCGGAGCTGGCCGAGATCGCCCGGATTGCGGTGGAAGCCGACCTGCTGGTGATCTCCGACGAGGTCTACGAGCACCTGGTGTTCTCCGGACGCACCCATCGCCCCTTGGCCGGCTTCGAGGGGATGGCACGGCGCACCGTCACCATCTCGAGCGCGGCGAAGATGTTCAACTGCACCGGCTGGAAGGTCGGTTGGGCGTGCGGCCCCGCCGAGCTACTGGCAGGGGTGCGGGCCGCCAAGCAGTACCTGACCTACGTCGGTGGCGCGCCTTTTCAGCCCGCGGTGGCGCTGGCGCTGGGCACCGAGGACGCCTGGGTGGCGGGCCTACGGGACACCATGCAGGCGCGCCGGGACCGCTTGACCGCCGGCCTTGAGGGCGTCGGGTTCGAAGTGCACGACAGTTTCGGCACCTATTTCCTGTGCGCAGATCCCCGCCCACTGGGCTATGACGACAGCACGGCGTTCTGCGCCGAACTGCCGCACCGGGCCGGAGTGGCGGCCATCCCGCTGTCGGCGTTCTGCGTGCCCGGATCGGAGGCGACCGCCCCCGAGGTCTGGAATCACCTGGTGCGGTTCACCTTCGTCAAACGTGAGGACACCATCGACGAGGCGATCCGGCGGTTGGAGACGCTGCGCGACGGGCCTACTGCTGCTCGGTAGCGTTGTCTTCGCCCATGATTCGCTGACGTAGCTGTTCGGTCGCGATGTTGAGCACCAGCTTGCTGGCGCGCCGGACGATGAATTCCGGGATAGGCCCCGACGGTTCCACGGTGATGTCGAAGCGCACCCGGGTGCTGTCGGGACCCTCGCGGGTCAGGGTGTACTCCACGTGCTGGGCGCGCTGCTGGGCCGTCGCCTTGGCATCCCAGACCATCCAGTCCGGGCCCCAGTGGTATTCCAGGATCTCCTTGTCCACCAAGCCCAGAATCTTGATGGTGGCCAGCACATGATGGGGACGGCCATCTTCGTACTCGTCGAGGATCTCGATGCTCTTGTGCACCGGGGACCACGACGCCAATTCGGACACATCGGCGAGCGCGTCGAGGATTTTCTCCGGCGGCGCGCCAATCACAACTTCCCGCGATGCTCGAACAGCCACTAGGTCGAGCCTAACGCCGTGTCCTGCCGGCGGCAGAAGTTCATCGCAGGGAGAAAGTCAGCGGCCCTTCTTGATCTTGAGCACCTGATCGCGCAGACCGTCGGTGGCGGTCTTCATACCGCCCTTGAGGGTGCTCTTGAGCAGGAACCCCGGGATGGGGATCGACGGGTCGACATCCATGTCGAACCGGACCTTGGTCTTATCGCCCTGCGGGGTCAGCGTGTACTTGGCGTCCTGCGCCTTGAGCTGACCGGCCGACACCAGGGTCCAGCCGACGCTGTTGTCGGTCCAGCTGTATTCGACGACCTGCTCGTCGGTCAGGCCCGCTGCCTTGATCTTCATCCGCACCCGGCGCGGCCGGCCGTCGTCGTGGGTGTCGAGCACCTCGGCGCTCTGATACTGGGGCGACCACGACGGAACAGATTCGACGTCGGCGAGGACGTCGAAGATCTCCTCCGCGCTCGCTTCGATAACCACCTCGCGGGAATCCTTGACTGCCATGGCTGGCACCCTAGCCAGGCGCGAGGCGATACGCGGGGATTTGAGCCGCGCCGAGAGTCTCCCCCCGTCCGCGCGGCGGTGGCACGATGGACGCCATGCACGTGACCGCCCGGATCGCCGCACCACTGTTGGCAGCCGTTGCGCTGTTGGCTGCACCGGTAGCCCGCGCCGACGACGCCAGCTATCTGGCCCGGGTCAATGCCGCCCCGGTGCCGATCCCGGTTGCCGATCACGTCAAAGTGACCTCGGGGCACTACATCTGCGCCGAGTTGCGGATGTACGGCCACACCGGCACCTACCGCGCCGGCATCTCCCCCGGCGACCTGGTCCGCCAACTGACCAACACCTTCCACTACAGCCCCGAGGCCGCCGACGTGCAGATTCAGGCGGCGCAGGCCGAACTGTGCCCGGAGACGCTGCGGCCCTGACCCCGCACTTGTTAAGACCGAAAGCGGGAGTCCCACAAAGCCGATGCTGGTAACGTCGCGCCGCATGACATCCACAGTGAGTCGGTTCGCGCGCGCCGCGGGCCTTGCAGCAGTTGGTGCGGCCCTGGCGGCCGCCGGAGCGGGAGTTGCCGCGGCAGACGACCCGAACGCGGTTCCGGAACCGATTCTGACCACGCAGTGCTCGTTGGATCAGTTGATGGCCGCAACCAAGGTCGTCGACCAACCGGCTTACGACGCGATCGTGACGAAGTACAACCAAGAGCCCAAGGTGCTGCAGGACCAGATCATCTTGCGGATGAACAACCTGCTGGCCAAGGACGCCGCCGGCCGGCAGGCCGAGGTGGATCAGCTCGGCATTGTCTTCCCGTACTACGCGGCGCTGTTCCGCACGCAGGAATCCGCCGCCCCGGAGATCGCCGAGCAGTGCGGAACCTTCCCGGCCGAAGACCCCACGGTGTGGGCCCCTGCCGCCGAAGCCACTCCCTCGCCGGCTCCCGGGGTGCCCGGCAGCACGGAGCCCACGGCCGCGTGATCGCTGGGCAGCCGCCCACCCCTTGACGCTGAGGCCAACTGGTCGCCCAACCTTTTCCACATCGGCGAAGGAGGTGCACAGGCCATGCTGTGCTGCCTCGTCGCCGGATCGCTCATGGCGATGGTGTTCCGGTTCCGGATGTGGCTGACTCGCCGACGTCCGGGGTCGCTGGATCTCTTTGCGCCACCGGCACGTCGGTCTGCCCGCGGCGAGCCGTTGGCCACGCACGTCCCGGCGCCCCCGCGGTCACCGCGGGGGCGCGATCACCGCACCCTGTGCGCGTCCGCCGCCGGAGTTCTGATCTATGTGGTGTTGACCGCCGGACTGTTGCGTACCGGACTGGCCCACAGCATGGCCGACACCACGACGTGGGCGGAGCGCACGACAGTGTGGTTGGCGATAGCGACCGCGCTGAGTGCCCTGGCCTGGCGGCGAAGCGTGGGCCGGCGCTCCAGCCCGGTTCCGCTGCGGGAGCACTTCGGGTGCGCACTGGCGGGTATCGGAGTGGTGTGGTTTGCGCTCGGGGTCGCCGACATACACCTGTTCCGCGCCTTCGCGCTGGGCCCCCAGAGCGCACACGCCGCACACGCCGCCATGCTGGCCCACCACCACGGCTCGTTGTGGTGGGACATCGTGTTCCACGGCACCGGCGCAGCATTGGCGGTGATCGGCTGGCTGATGCTGCCGGTGCGTCCATTCGACGCTGACACCGAGCCGCAGGCACCGGCTGGCGCCTTCGCCCGCAGTTCGCCAGCGACCCTGGGGAGGGTGCCGTGAAGACGACCACCGCCGAAGCGCTCAACGCCACCGTGGGCGAATCCACCGAAGAAGACCTGGCGGTGCTGCGTTATCTGCTCGATCTGACATTGCAGCCGCTGGATCAATTCGACGGGTTCACCGTCACCGAACAGTTCCTGTTGGGCGCGCTGCGCTACCAGCTCAACAATGTCGGCTGGGCGCTGTCACTGTCCCAGCGCACCCGCACCCCGGCGTTCACCGGCTACCTCGCCGAGGCCCAGCGCAACGCCATCGACAAGATGCGCGACCGCCGTGTCTGGCGCTACTGGGCCTACGAGCAATTGGCCGGCTATGGCCGCTGGAATCCCGATCCCATCGCACACGACAACGTCATGTACTCCGGCTATCTCGGCGTCATGATCGGGCTGTACGAATCGCTCAACGCCGACCGCCGCTTCAGCGAGCCGGGCGGTCTGGAACTGCAGTGGAGTGCACGGCGACGGTTCCCCTATGACTTCGCGACGCTGTGCGAGGCGATGGTGCGCAACATGCGTAAGCGCCCCCACTGCCCGCAGTACCCCTGCGAGCCTCACCTGATCTACCCGCTGTGCAACACCTTTGCGCTCAACAGCCTGCTGATGCATGACCGGCTGCACGGCAGCAGCTGGGCCGAAGAGCTGGTGGAGGCGGTCCGCATCAGTTACTTTCGCGACGGCTGGATCCGCCCGGACGGCCGTTTCGTGATCGCCCGCACCGCATTCGGCATGGCGCTGCCCGGCCTGATCACCGGCAATGACGCCTGGATCGCGTACTGGCTGGACAGCCTGATGCCCGACGTGGCACGCACCACCTGGGACACCCTGCGCGACGGGCTCCTGCGCATCGACGACGGCCACATCGTGATCAGGGGCAAGGCCGAGCAACTGATAGACGCCGGCAACTACAAGATGGGCGCCGGCGCCGGCGGCCCGACCTACGGAATGCTGGCCAACGCCGCGGCCGAATTCGGCGACCAGGACATCGTTGCGGCCGTGAACAATTCGGTGCAGCAGCGTTACCCGCTCATCCACGCCCACGGCGCGGCCCGCAACGCCAACATGTCCGTGCTGGCCACCACCTACCTGGCGCTCGCCCGATTCGGCGGCCCCAGCCGCATGCGGGGGCTGATCACCGAGGATCTGCCCGACCACTGGCGCCGCGGGCCCTTCCTGGCCGAGGCGGCCTACCCGGACGTGCTGGTGGCGCGCGCCGTCTCCGACGGAACCGGTCTTGACCTCGTCCTGCGCCCCGGCGACGGCCCGGTGCAGACCACCTTGGGATTGCAAAATCTCAAGCCCGACACCGAATACCTCGTCACCGGAGCAGTCAGCCCGACCGTGCGCGCCGATGCTGGTGGGGCCGCCAGCCTGCCGATTGCGCTGCGTGAGCGCACGGAGGTCAGGATTGCCCCAAGCTCGCCCGGCTAAGTGCGACGGCCGAAACCGGCACCCGGGCCACCCTTGGCGTCGACGTCATCGAGAACGGCCTGGAACAACACGATTCCCGGCCCCGGCTGGGTCAGCGGGCCGCTCGGGACGGTGCCGTCGTGAATCATCCCGACCAGCAGATCGTCCACGGTGACCGGCGCCCCGTCATCGCCGGGCTCCCACCACGGCTCACCGGCCGGATCAACCCCGGTGGGCCCGATGTCGAAGCACATCAGGCCCGTGCCACGGCCGAGCTTGCAGGCATGGCGCACTGTGCCGTGGTCGGGCTCCACGGGTTGTTCGGGAACGTCGGGGCCGGCAGCGGGGGGCTCAGGGG
>NZ_MVHH01000109.1 GCF_002086515.1 Mycolicibacter arupensis | reverse complement strand
CGGCGGTCCCCACGCCGGCGGCAGCGGGGGCGGTCCGGGCGGCAACGGAGGCGGCGGGGGCGCCGGCCACCGCGGGGCCGCGGCCGCGATCGGGGCGAAGCCAGGAGGCACCGGGCCGGGCCCGGGGCCTACCAGTCCGACGAAGCTCGCCGTCGCCAGTGCTCCGACGATCAATCCCCCGGCACCTGCTACGACCGCGGCGAACCACGGGCGGCTGGTCAGCGATCGTGCTGGGGCCTCGGAAGTGGGTGGCGGGCTGGAGTTCGAGGTCAACGGCTCAACCTGTTCCGATTCAGTCATGGTTTCCTCCGTGCGTCGTGGGGTGCTGCTGTGATATCCACACTGGGAGACAACGCTGAAGCGCAGCTGAAAGCCTGCTGCTGGAACCGGTTTGCTCAGCTCCGCTTCAGCAGTCGGGCGGCCACAATGGCAGGGTGCACAACAGCGCACCCAGGGTGCTGGTGGTAGAGGATTCCGATGCGATCCGCGAGACCGTGGTGGCAGCTCTGGCCGACGCCGGATTCGTCAGCGGTGGACGAGTCGATGGCCGCGGCCTGGAGGATGTCTTGCCCGCATTCCGCCCAGACCTGGTGGTGCTCGATGTGATGCTGCCGGGCCGGGATGGATTCACCCTGATCGACGTGGTGCGCGGCTACGGCGACACCGGGATCATCTTGCTCACGGCCAGGGACGCACTCGATGATCGGTTGCGCGGGCTGGACTCCGGAGCCGACGACTACGTGGTCAAGCCGTTCGAATTGGCCGAACTGCTCTCCCGTGTCGCAGCGGTGCTACGCCGGCGCGGCCGCGTTCCCTCAGCGATCCAGGTCGGTGACTTGGTGGTCGACATGGAAGCCGGGATGGTGAGCCGGTCCGGTGTCGTGCTGGAGCTGACCGGCACCGAACTCAAGCTGCTCAACTACCTGGCCGAGCAGCGTGGCCGCACGGTGAGCAAAGATCGGATCCTGGCGGCGGTCTGGGGTTATGACGCCTATGACGCCAACCTCGTCGAGGTGTATGTCAGCGGTCTGCGCCGCAAACTGGAGGCCCACGGTCCGCGGATGTTGCACACCGTCCGCGGGATCGGCTACCGGCTGGCGGCGGCCCAGCCATGAGCACACCCACGCCGTCCTTGCGCCGACGAGCAACCGTGGCCACCGTCGGGGTGATCGCTGGACTGCTGGTCATCTTGGGTGTGGCCGGCGACCAGCTGGTCGGCGCACAACTCAACCGGGACCTGCGGACCCGGCTCGACGACACCGCCGCTCGCGCCGCAAATCTGGTCGACGCCGGGGTGGCTCCGGCTGCGCTGGTCACCCAAGTGCAGGGCCACGACATCCGCGTCCAGGTGATCAGTCCCGACGGCACCGCCTACGGCGATCTGGCCCTGCGGCCCGCTCCGCCGCCTCCCCCACCGCCGCCTCCGCCGCATCAC
>NZ_MVHH01000108.1 GCF_002086515.1 Mycolicibacter arupensis | reverse complement strand
GCGCCACCATCACCGGCCAGCGAACCACCCGCACCACCGGCACCACCAACACCGCCGTTACCACCAGCAAGGCCCGTGGTCCCGTCACCGTCCAAGCCGGTGTAACCCGCGAGGCCGACCGCGCCGGCGCCACCGTTACCACCAGCACCACCATTGCCCAGCGAACCACCATCACCACCACGACCACCAGCACCACCAGTGCCACCCGCCACCGTCGCGTCAGCACCATCACCACCCTGGCCACCATGACCACCGCCAGGCGCCGCCGCACCCGCACTACCCGCCGAAGCGCCAACACCACCGGCCGCACCACCAACACCGGCCACACCAGCGTCACCACCGCGACCGCCAGCACCACCATCGGCATACGTCGCATCACCGTCGGCACCATCACCACCATCACCACCGATACCGGCAGCACCACCATTGCCACCATCACCGGCAACACCCGACGAACCCGACGAACCGAGCAAACCACCACGACCACCCACACCAGCAGCACCACCAGCACCACCAGCACCACCATTGCCGCCATCACCCGCGGCGCCACCAGCACCACCAGCAATCACCGCGTCAACACCATCGCCACCACGGCCACCGGCACCACCGGTGGCACCCTCACCACCGGCACCACCCTTACCACCGGAACCGATCAGCCACGAACCCCGACCACCGGCACCACCATTACCACCGGCACCACCATTGTCACCGGCAAACCCATCAAAACCGGCCGCACCCGCAGCCCCCACCGCACCAATAGCACCGTCAGCACCCAAGCCACCGTCGCCACCAACGCCATAAATCAAACCAAGACCGGCACCACCGGCACCACCAGCGCCACCATCGCCACCATCAATGCCAGCACCACCATCACCGCCGACACCACCAACACCCATCCACCAACCACCGGCACCGCCGGCACCACCATCGCCACCATCAAAACCATCACCACCGGCACCACCATTGCCGAACATCCCCGCCGAGCCACCGACACCACCGATGCCATCAGCCGACGTACCCGCAGCACCACCATCACCGAACCACAAACCACCGGCACCACCAGCAGCCTGCGCCAACGTCCCACCATCAACACCGTCAGCACCATTACCGATCAGAAGCTGACCGAAACCAAACAAATTGATGAAGTCATTAACCGACGACCCAAAAGAACTCTCGATCCACGCCTGACCCAAATCATGCCAAGGGTCATAGAACAACGCACCAAACCAGTCATCAACCGCAGCAGACGAACCCGGCAGATCCACCACCGACGCATCAAACGACAACCCCAAGTTCGACAACAGCGGCTCCCACGCCCCCTGATCGAACAACGTGTCCCACGACGACGCCTGCGTCAAATCCCCAAACGCACCCGCCAGATCCTCACCCAACAGATCCACAACAAAATCAAACTCATCAGCCTGCGCCGCAGGAGCCGACGCCAACGGCCCCAACCCAAACGCCAAAAACGCACC
>NZ_MVHH01000107.1 GCF_002086515.1 Mycolicibacter arupensis | reverse complement strand
GGTCGTGTCCTGAAACCGGTGTAAATGGGGCCGGGCGTAGGTTCTGCTTCGAGACCTACCAAGTCATCGAAGAAAGGACCTACGCCCGTGCCTGCACGAGTATTGCCGATTGACCGTGTCCGCGCCAAGATCGACGAGCTGTTCGCCTCCGATCGTGAGTTGCCCGAGATCCTGGAAGAGGTGGCCCGCCTTGGCGCACAGTTGCTGATGCAAGCCGCGTTGGAGGCCGAAGTGACCGAGTTCCTCGGCCGTGACCGCTACCAGCGCACCGCAGCGACACCGGATGCGCAGTCCGGGTCGCGTAACGGCTATCGGCCGGTCACGGTCAAGACCACGGCCGGCCCGGTCACCTTGGAGCGTCCCAAGCTGCGCGGCACGACCGCTGCGTTCGCCTCCCGACTGTTCGGCAAGAACGTCACCAAGACCAACGCGCTCGAGTCGCTGGTGATCGCCTCATTCGTGCGTGGACTGTCGGTACGCGACGTCGAGGCCACCCTGGCTGATGCACTCGGTGATCAGGCCGCGATCTCGAAATCGACTGTGTCGCAAGTATGTCAAGCCATCAAGACCGAATACGACAGCTGGGCGGCTCGACGCCTCGATGACGTCATGCTGGACTACCTGTTCCTGGATGCCTCGTTCTTCCGGATGCATCCGGGCTCGCCGGCCGAGCCGGTCCTGGCCGCCTGGGGGATCACCACCGATGGCAAGCCCGTCTTCGTGGGCCTGGCCCCCGGCACCGGGGAGTCGACCGACGCCTGGGCTGATTTCCTGACCGATCTGCGCGACCGGGGCTTGAGGTGTCCGCTGCTGATCGTCTCCGATGGCGCTCGCGGCCTGATCGCCGCCATCGAGCAGGTCTTCCCGCAAGCCCTGCGGCAACGCTGCCTCATCCACCGGGTACGCAACGTCTTGGCCAAGATCCCGGCCGGGATGCAAGCAGAGATCCGCGACGGCTACTGGGCCTGCTTTGACACCGATGAACTCAACACCGAAACCGGCCCGCGCCTGGTGGAGTCAGTCGATGCCCGCCTGACCGCGTTCGTCGACCGTTACGCCGCCATCTACCCGGCGGCGATGAAGATCCTGACCACCGACCGCGAGGGCCTCACCGCGTATCTGCGGTTCCCGACCGAGCATCACCACCGCGTCCGGCATTCGAACTTCATCGAGCGCACCTTCGGCGAAACACGTCGCCGCGCAAAGGTTATCGGCCGATTTCCCGGTGAGACCAGCTGCATCAGCATCGTCTGGGCCGTGCTCGACCGTGCATCGCGCGGCTGGCGCGGACTGACCATGACCCCCGCTGGACTACGCCAGCTTCAAGACCTCCGCCGCAGCCTGCTGCACCCGCCCCGACAACTACGACCCCAGCACACCTCTGAGCCCGCCACCCACAGCCCCGAAGCTGTCAGCGCTACCGCGTAACATCACCCACCGAAGCCAGAACCTGCGCCCGCCGATTTACACCGAAATCTGGACGCCACC
>NZ_MVHH01000106.1 GCF_002086515.1 Mycolicibacter arupensis | reverse complement strand
CCACTGCGCCAGCACCCCGGCCGTGGCCGCAATCCGCGCCGGCGACTTACCCGAGACCACCAACGTACTCACCGGCACCCCAGCCGACGCCCCAACAACCGGCACCTCGGGAGCCTGCTCCACAATCACATGCGCATTAGTGCCCGACACCCCAAACGAAGACACCCCCGCCCGACGCACACGCGACACCGCCGGCCACGCCATCGCCTGCGCAGCAATCACAAACTTCGACGCCCCCACACCCGCATTCGGCGTCAACTCCGAAAAATTCACATGCCGCGGAATAAACCCCCGCTGCACCGACAACACCGTCTTAATAAACCCAGCAACACCCGAAGCCGACTCCAAATGCCCCAGATTCGTCTTCACCGACCCCAACACCAACGGCGCCGCAGAACCCCGCTCACCAAACACCGCAGCCAAGGCATCCAACTCAATCGGATCACCCAACGCCGTACCCGTGCCATGCGCCTCGACGTAATCAATATCCGCCGGCGACAACCGCGCCGCCGCCAACGCCGCCCGCACCACCTTCTGCTGCGCCGGACCCGACGGCACCGTCTGACCCGAGGACGGCCCATCCTGATTCACCGCCGAACCCCGCACCACCGCCAAAACCCGATCACCATCACGCTGGGCATCCGACAAACGCTTGAGCACCACCACCCCAGCACCCTCGCCCCGCACATACCCATCAGCAGCAGCATCAAAAGTCTTGCACTGCCCATCGGGAGCCAACATCCCCCACCGCGACGTCGCAATGCTGTTCTGCGGGGCCAACATCAGATTCACCCCAGCCGCCAACGCCTGATGAGACTCCCGCCGCCGCAAACTCGCACACGCCAAATGAATCGCCACCAACGACGACGAACACGCCGTATCCACCATCAACGCCGGACCATGCACACCCAAGAAATACGACAACCGACCCGCCGCAAAATTCGGTGCATTACCAAACGACAGATAAGGATCAGCATCCCGCTGCCCCAACTTCTCGGCAGCAAGAATCGAGTAATCATTAGTCGTCAGACCGACGAACACCCCGGTCTGCGTACCCCGAATCGCCTCCTTCGTGATCCCGGCATGCTCCAACGCCTCCCACGCCACCTCCATCAACAACCGCTGCTGAGGATCCATCGCATCAGCCTCACGCGGCGAAATACCAAAAAACTCCGCGTCAAACTCCGCCGGCTCCCACGACGTCAAAAACCCACCCTCACGAGAACAAATCGTCCCCGGCACCGAATGATCCGACGAAAAAAACTCATCCGCATCCCAACGATCCGCCGGAACCCGAACAATCCCCGAACCCTCATCACACAACAACTGCCACAACGCAGCAGGACCATCCACCCCACCAGGCAGACGACACCCCACACCCACCACCGCAACCGGCTCGGTATCACCGGCCTCAGCAACAGCCAACCGCGCCGTCAAATCATCAATCTTGCGCAGCGCCTCAGCAACAATCGCCCGACGATCCGGCCCCCCGACCGACGCAGCACTCTTCTCGCTCAACTCAACCTC
>NZ_MVHH01000105.1 GCF_002086515.1 Mycolicibacter arupensis | reverse complement strand
CCTGAGTTGGGTCACTTCGGACAGTTTTCGGAAGCTGCAGGGCGTTGAACTGCAGTGATGTCTCGGCTTAGTGCACCCGCTAGGCACTAATTTGGGTCGGTAGGCTGCCTGGATGGTCTGGATTCGGCGGGTGCGCACCGCCTCGGGCGCAACGGCGGTCCAGATCGCCGAATCCGTCGACGGCCGCCGCAGGATCGTGCGCCATGTCGGTTCTGCGCGTGATGACGCCGAGCTGGGTCTGCTCATCGAGGAGGCCCGCCGGCTGTTGGCCGATGACACCCAAGGCGAGCTTGATCTCGGGATTACCCCGAAAGCTGTTCGGGCCCAGATGGTTCCGAATCCGGCTGAAGCGTTGTTCCCCGACGGTGCTGGTGTGCCCACGGCGCGGGAGTTGGTGGCGCGACCACGGGTGCTCAAGAGCAGCAGCGGGCTGCTCTATGACGCCCTGGCCCAGGTGTACGCCAGCCTGGGGTTCGAGGCCGCGGCGGGCGATGAGGTCTTCCGGGACCTGGTGATCGCCCGGGTGGTGGAACCGACCAGCTTGCTCGATGTCGATCGGGTCCTGGCCGAACTGGGCCGCACCTCGGCGTCACTGTCAACCCGCAAACGCACCCTGCGCCGCGCCCGCGCCGGTGGGTATCGCGAGCAGATCGCTACCGCCTGTTTCGCCCACGCCCGCACCGCCGGTGATGTCAGCCTTGTGCTCTACGACGTCACCACGCTCTACTTCGAGGCCGACAAGGAAGATGACCTGCGCCGCGTCGGCTACTCCAAAGAACGCCGCGTCGATCCACAGATCGTGGTCGGATTGCTGGTCGACCGGCGCGGATTCCCCTTGGAGATCGGTTGTTTCGAAGGCAACAAGGCCGAAACTCTGACGATCGTGCCCATCGTGAAAGCGTTCCAAGCCCGCCACCAGATCACCGATATGGTCGTCGTCGCCGATGCCGGCATGCTCGCCAGCGGCAATCTGCGCGAGCTCGACGAGGCAGGGTTGCGGTTCATCGTCGGATCCAGGGTTACCAAAGCGCCCAATGATCTGGCATCGCACTTCCATTGGCACGGCGATTTCTTCACCGACGGCCAGATCATCGACACCATCACCCCACGCGATCAACGCGGCACCGCCACCAAGACCAGCGACCCCAAACGCAAAGCCGAGCCCGTCTGGGATCCGGCCGTCCACGCCAAGTCGTGGCGGGCGGTGTGGGCGTACTCAACCAAACGCGCGGTGCGTGACACCAAGACGCTCAACCTGCAGGAGAACAAGGCCCGCGCGGTCGCCGCCGGCGAGAAGGCGGCGCGGGTACCGCGGTTCATCAAGAACCGCAACGGTTCCCAAGAATTCGACGAGGCATCGTTGCAGCGGGCCCGCCGGTTGGTAGGGCTCAAGGGCTACGTCACCAACATCGACGCCGCGCTGATGCCCGCGACCGAAGTGATCGCCAGCTACCACAACCTCTGGCACGTCGAGGCGTCCTTCCGGATGTCCAAATCCGACCTCGCCGCCCGACCTATGTTCGCCCGCACCCGCGACGCCATCGAAGCCCACCTGACGATCGTGTTCACCGCCCTGGCCGTCAGCCGCGAGGTCCAGAACCGGACCGGACTGTCACTGCGCCGATTCCTGCGCACCCTCAAACCCCTGCGCTCGGCCACCATCGACCTCAATGGCGTCATCGCCACCTACCCGCCAGCCATAGACAACGAGGTCAAGACCATTCTGGATGCGCTGGAAGCCGAAAATTCAAGGCACTAAGCCATATGACCCAACTCGGGCC
>NZ_MVHH01000104.1 GCF_002086515.1 Mycolicibacter arupensis | reverse complement strand
GCTCGTCCCAGTCCCGGGGAGGAGGCGGCGGGGCATACCAGTCGTCTTGCACCGGGATCGGCGCACTGGACGGCACACCGGCAAAGCCGCCGATCTCGGTGGGCTTGGGGAACGCCACGATGGGGGCGCCCCACAGCGCACCGTCCATGCTGGCCTTCCAGATGTCGCCCGGCAGGCCCGCCCCGTAGATTGGGCCGCCCCACTTGTTGACCAGTGGCTCGTCGCCCTTCTCGGTGCCGACCCAAACCGCGGTCGACAGGGTGGGCGTGTAGCCCACCATCCAGGCGTCCCGGTTGGCCCCGGTGGCGCCCAGCTGCGTGGTGCCGGTCTTGGCGGCGGCGGGCCGGCCACCGGCCAAATCGTGGCCGCCCGACCAACTGGGGATGGCTTTCATGGCGTCGGTGACGTTGTCGGCGACCGCTTTCGATATGCGTTGCTCGCCGGTGTCGCCGGCGCCGCCGATGTCGAAGAGCACCCGGTCGTCGGGGCCGACCACCTTCTGGATGAAGTGCGGGCGGTGATACACCCCGGACGCGGCCAGCGTGGCGTACGCCGACGCCATGTCGATCACCCTGGTCTGGTACTGGCCCAAAACGATCCCATTCTCCGGGGGGCCGCCGCGGCCATCCTGAGACAGGGTGTGCGCAACCCCCGGGAAGCTTTCGGCGACCCCCAGCTGGTGGGCGACATCGGCGACGTCCTGCGGTCCGTGCTTGAGCTTGAGCATCAGCCGGTAATACGACGTGTTGAGCGAGCGCTTGAGCGCCTCGGCAAGGTTGCAGACCCCGCAGCTGGCGCCGCCGACGTTGCTGATCTTGGTCTTTCCGACCGTCAGCGGGCTGCTGTCGATCTGCTCACCCAAGCCGATGCCCTGTTTGAGTGCGGCCGCCAGCGCGAACACCTTGAACGACGAACCGGTCTGCAGTCCGGCCTGGGCGAAGTCGAAACCGCCCGCCTCGGTGCCCCCGTAGTAGGCCAGCACCGCGCCGTTGCGCGGGTCGATGGAGACCACCGCGGTGCGCACGGCCGGCTTCTGCCCCGCCATGGCGTTGGCCACCGCCTTTTCCACCGCGCGCTGGGCCTTCATGTCGATCGTGGTGGTGATGCGCAAGCCCTCCATGTTCAGGGTCTGTTCGTCCATGTGGAACATATCGAGCAGCTCTTCGGTGACCTGGCGCTGAATCAGCCCGTTGGGGCCCACGGCCTGGTCGGCGTTGCGCGCCTGGTCGGGCGGGATTGTCGTGGGGAAGAACTGCTTGGCCCGCTCGCTGAGCGTCAGAGCGCCGGTTTGCACCATGCCATCGAGTACCCAGTTCCAGCGGTCCACGGCAAGGTCGCGGTTGATTGCCGGATCCAGGGTCGACGGCCGCTGAATGACGGCCGCCAGCAGCGCCCCCTCCGAGACGGTGAGATCCTCGACGGCTTTGTCGAAGTACGCGCGAGCCGCCGCGGCGATCCCATAGGTGGTGCGGCCGAAGTAGATGATGTTGAGGTAGGCCTCCAGCACCTCGTCTTTGGGCCACTCCGCGGACATCTTGGTGGCGATGACGAGTTCCTTGCCCTTGCGCACCAGTCCCCCGACACCGGCTCGCTCGGATCCGACCAAGGCGTTCTTGACGTACTGCTGGGTGATGGTCGAGCCACCCTGGGTGTCGCCGCCGGTCAGGTTGTTCTTGACCGCGCGGAACAGGCCCGAGGCGGAGAAGCCTGAGTTGGTGTAGAAGTCGCGGTCTTCGGCGGCCAGCACCGCCTCACGAACGTGCACCGGCACCCGATCGAGCTTGACGTCAACCCGATTCCCGTCCGGCGGAACGATTTTCGCCAGCTCGGTGCCGTCGGCGGCGAAGATCATCGACACCTGCGTGGTGTGAATGTCTCCGGGCTGGGGGATGTCCACCGCGCGGTAGGCCATCCCGAAGGTCACGACCGGCACCACCAGCAGCAGGGCAAGCCCGACGTAGGCGGCCCGCCGTAACCACAGCCAGGCTCGTCGCCGACGCTCGGCGGAGGAATCCGGCTCTGCTGCGGGATCCACCGGCGTCTGCGCTGGGGCACTGGGCTTTTCGTCATCCGGGCGCCGCCGCTCCATGGCGGCCTTGACCGCTTCGGGGCGCTCGCGTGGATCTGCGTCGTCGGGGGTCTCCGCCTGCGGAGAACTGCCGGGCTGCTCGGCGTCCGTGGTCGCCAAGAAGTGCTCTTCTTCAGCGCTGTCGGTGCCCGGCGCTGTCGGGCCCTGGGTCTTCACCTGCGCCCAGGGCGTCCTCGCGGAGCGGAGTCGGGCTTGCGGCCCTTCGCTATATCGATCCGGGCACAGCCCTTTTCATCACACGGCGAAGTGCTCAGCAGCCAGTCGTCCCCCACGCGTCGCTGCGTTTGCATGGCAAACAGACTACTTCCGTGGACTCACCGTCGGGTTGAAACAAGGTCACAATGGCGCTACGGCGGAGGTGGCGGCACCTCAGCCGGCGGCGGTCCCCCGGGCTCGGGCGCCGGCGGAGCGGGCGGAGCGGCTGTGATCGTGGTGGGTGGACCGATCGGGATGGTGATGCCCGGAGCGATCTCGATGGTCGGTTGGATGACCGTCTCCGTGGGCGGCGGGGGGCCCTCATCCATCGGCGGGGGC
>NZ_MVHH01000103.1 GCF_002086515.1 Mycolicibacter arupensis | reverse complement strand
GGGACCTGACGAAAATTGGTTGAGGCCTGGTCTCTTATGGTGACGTCCGATGGCCGAGAACGCGCTGCCGCGGATTTGGGAACGCCGCCGCGCGCCGAACTGCATCGTTCCGCGCTTGCCGACGGTATGTACACCAATTCGGCGTACACTTCTGGTGTGGAGACGAAGAGTGGTCGCTGGCACCTGCGCGTGACCGCGGCGCAAGATGCGGTGGTGCGACGTGTGCTCGACGTCACGGGCGAGTCGCTCAACGACTATGTGGTGCGTCACGCCGTTCAGGCCGCCGAGGCCGACCTCGCTGATCGGAGAGTGTTCGTCCTCGATGACGCCGCCTGGACCGATCTTCAGGCGCTGCTCGACCGTCCGCCAAGCCCCAAGCCCGAGTTGGCGCGCCTGCTGGCGAATCCGTCGATTTTGGAACGGTGAGCTACGAGGGGCCCGTCCTCTTCGGTGCCGATCACATCGTCGACGACTTCGACTGCGGCAACGACGTGCTCAACGAGTGGCTGCGGACGAAGGCTCTGCACAATCAGCGCGAAGGAGGCAGCCGCACCTGGGTGGTGCTGGACGGGCGACGGGTGGTGGCCTTCTATGCCTCCAGCACGGCGGTGCTCATGCGCAGCCGGGCGACGAAACGCGCTGCTCGCAATCAGCCGGACCCGTTACCTGCGGTCCTGCTCGGCCGGCTGGCCGTCGACGCGAACCATCAAGGGCGTGGTCTCGCTGCAGCACTTCTCAAACATTTCATCCTCAAGTCACTTGAGGTCGCGGAGCTGACGGGGGTTCGGCTGCTGCTGGTCCACGCAAACAACGACACCGCCCGGCGCTTCTACTTGCGCTACGGTTTTGAGCCTTCTCCTGTCGACGACCTAACACTGATGCTCCTCGTAAAGGACGTCCGGCCCAGCCCATCTGCGTAACGAAGCCGAGACGGTGCTGGATCGCGTCGACACGGCCGTCGCCGCCCGGCTTGATCATCGCGAGCAATAAAACTCGCGCTGAGCGCAGACCTCCCCTGGGCGGTGGCGAACCGGTAGCGATATCGGGATGTCCGTGGCGCTGACGAAAATTGGTTGAGGCCTGGTCTGTGGCGGTGGGCTCGAGGGTTGGGAAACGTGACCTAGCGGATTTGGGAACGTGCACACTGTCGGCTGGGGAATCAGCTCGCGGATAGTGCAACTTTTGGGCGCGTCAGGACGACGCAGAGTCCAGTTCGTGCAATTCGGGCCCGGACGGGTCCCACAACGCAGCCGGTACTGAGCGTTCGTCGGGTGTCCCTCAGGTAACGGATTGGAACGGATGCCGTGCACTGTCGTCAGTGCTCGGCACGCAACGCCGCGATGCCGGTCACGACGACGCGCTGGGGTGTGAAGGTGACTCGTCGTCCGGTTTGACTTTCGTCGCGCGGCCTTTCGTCCTCCCACACTAACGTGGCTGTGCCGGTTAGTTGCAGCGTTGTCCCCGTGGGGAAGTCGATGAAGAGCAAGGCTGTGGTCGGGTCGACCGTCACATTGCCCAGGCTGTTGAACAGGTTGTTGCCCGGGTAGTCCGGCCACCAGAGGCGATCGTGCTCGATGTGGACGAAGCCGGTCGGCCCGCCTCGATGGGAGGCGTCGTTGCCTGACGTCGGATGGCTGGTGCCCAGGAAGAATGTGTCGGCGTGTTCGATCAGCCGACCGTCCTCCGGTCGCAGAAGTTCGCCGGTGAAAACCGGTGTGCGGTCTGGGCCGGAAGCGTTGGCGGGGAGGCGCAGGTGGCGGTTCCGGATGAATTTCGGGCAGTTGCCGTATGCCTGGTCGACATCGATTGTCAGACCGCCGGAATCAGCCTGGGCGAGAACGCCGTTGATGCGCACTCGGCGGCGGGTGGCGAAGTCGATCACGATAAGCCCCGCGGGCTGGCGGGCCGGTAGGTCGTGGAGCGGGTCGGCGTCGAGAAAGGGGTCCTCGATGTGCAGTGTGGTCGGTGTCGCCGCCCGGAGGAAGCCGGGTTGTCCCAGCAGCGGTGAGGTCCACAGTCGGCCTGCGGCGTCGCGTGCGGTCAGGACCGCCAGCTGCGCCGCCGCCACGAAGTCAGCTGTGGCGGTGCGGAGCTGGCCGCGGGCCGCCATCGGGGCCAGCCGCTCGGCACGCGTGCGCACTCCGGCGCGTGTCTGGACGGCCAGCTCGCCGCTGTGGAATCCCACAGCGGCGGGCCGGTTTTCGTTCGTCATCTGCAGGGTCACAGGGGGTTACGACCGGCGAAGGCGACGACTCGCTGGGTGGGGGTCGCGTCCGCGCCGGCCGCGACCTCCGGACCGAAGAGATCTTGAGGTCGCAGCGCCGGGACGAGCTGCGATCCGACCGCTTCGGCCAGGGTGGCCTCGGCCTCGTCGAAGTGGATCGGCTTGCCGATGGCCACCGCCAGGTCCCAGCTGTGGATCAGCGTCGAGTAGGTGATGATGCCGATGGCCTGGCGGGCCGGCATCTCCCCGATGACGGTCAGGATGGGACGCTCCCAGTCGGTGATGGTGGTCCACGCTTGCTGTGAGCGGTCGACGGACTTCTCGACGACCGTGAGCGGCGCTGAACCGAGGATGTCGGCCCCGCTGAAAAGTTCCTGCTCGGTCGGGCCGCCCTGTCCGTCGAGGGCCGCCGCAAAGGCGTCGATCGTGGCGACAGTGTGG
>NZ_MVHH01000102.1 GCF_002086515.1 Mycolicibacter arupensis | reverse complement strand
GTCTCGAAGCAGAACCTACGCCCGGCCCCATTTACACCGGTTTCAGGACACGACCTCCGCACACACAACACGTCCACCTCGGCGTGCAAGCTCAACGGCGAACGCGCGGCCGATACCGCTCCCTGCGCCTGTGACTACTGCGTGGGCGCGGTGGGTTCTACCTGGTGAACTACCGAACGGCAAGAACCTCATCTGCTTGCCTTTCGGATCGCGACACTGATTTCCGGTGCGGGAGACCATTGATTTGGGGGCATCAGCCACCATTGGTGTCGCATGCCACCAGTTTGGTCGTGAGCCCGACGTTTTGTCAAGATGTTTGATGTGCGGTCGAGAAACACGCGCTGGGGTGGTCGGACCGGTGCTGAGCGTCGAGCAGAGCGACGGCAGCAATTGATCGAGGCTGCGACCGAGATTTGGAGTGAGAGCGGTTGGGCCGCAGTGACTATGCGCGGCGTGTGCGCCCGGACAGGGCTCAACGATCGATACTTCTACGAGGACTTCAAGACGCGCGAGGATCTTCTCGTCGCAGCGTGGGATGGCGTTCGCAATGACATGCTCGGCGAGGTTTCCGCGCTCTTCGACGAGCGTGTGGATCGGCCGCCGATCGAAACCATCACCGCGGCGATCGCCATCGTGGTCGACCGGATCGCACGCGATCCTGGCCGGGCGCACATCCTCCTCGCTCAGCATGTAGGTAGCTCACCGCTGCAAGATCGCCGCGCTGTGGCGCTGCAGGACGCAACGCAGTTGGTCGTCGAGGCAAGCCGGCCACATCTCAGAGAAGACGCCGACGAGACGGCCCTTCGTATGGACACTTTGGTTGCGGTGGGGGGGTTCGTCGAAGTCATCACGGCCTGGCACTCCGGTTTGCTCGCGGTGACCGAAAAGGAAGTGGTCGCGCACACGAGCCGACTGGCTGAAACCTTGGCTCAACGCTACGTCGTCAGCGGCTGAGGCTTAACCTTTCCGTGAGTTTCGAGGCCGACTGCACTTGTCTGTATGACTGTCGCCTTGACCCGCCACCGGGCATCCAATCCGTGACGACAGGCGCGCTGTCGCTTGTTTGGAGGAACGACGCAGAAACAGTGTCTTTCTGCGTCGCCCTCCTCACGCACTTTTGCTACCCCGGCTGAGCGATGACCTTCTGTGAGCCGTCTTGGTCGAACAGTTCCTTGCTCCATCGCTCCAGGACCGCGGTGCTGTCCCAATCATCAGGGTGGAAGCCGGGGCGGTTGTACGAACGGAATCGCTGCAGCGCATCGGCGGTGAACATCGGGGTGCGACTGAAGCGACGTAGGCTACGCACCAACGTGACCGGGTTATACGAGGCCTTGTCAGAGGCCATCGACAGCGCAGTCTGCAGAATGAGTTCGCCGAACAGAATTGCAGAGGCGATCCGCATGCCCCGTACGCGGGTGCGCTCGGTGCCTCCAATCAGCCGATAGGCGTCGAAGGCGACGGCTTTGTGCTCCGACTCCTCGAACGCATGCCACAGCAGAATCGGTCGAACCTCTGTCTGTCCGATGAGCTTCTGCGCGTCATCGCTGGTGAGAATGATTTCAGCGAGCGTCGCGGTGTAGTGCTCCAATGCAGAGGTCATCGACAGCCGCATTTCTGGCGAAAAGCGCCGCTCCAATCGCTTGATCAGGCGTGCGACGTGGCGGTCGATCCGCGCGGTCGGATAACCCATGGCCTGGAGCCGTTCGTTGAGGAGCCGATGCTGGTGTCGGTGTGTGGCCTCTTGCCCGATGAAACCCTTGACCGCTGTCAGCAATTGGGGATCGTCGATGGAACTCTGGAAATACTTGACCGAGCGGATGAAGAAGTCTTCCCCTTCCGGGAAGGTCGCAGAAAGCACCGAGATGAAATGGCTCATCACCAGGTCGCCATCCACGAAGTGTCGCCGCTTCGTGGAGGTGGGCATGGGGAAACGAACGCGCCGGGGTTTTGGCAATACACGGCTCTTGGTCGAGGCTCGATCTTCCGGCATCTTGACGGGGTCCTTCCTCCGTTGCGTGATCTGACTTTAGGCCTTGTCACATGAGACTGCCAGAATGTAGGGCATGAGTCCAGCACGTGTTTATGGCGGGCTGTCCGCAACTCAACGCGATGCGCAGCGCCGCGCACTGCTGATTGACGCCGCGGTCGCGCTCATGGGCAAGCAGGGAGCCGCCGCGTGCACCGTGACCGCTGTGTGTACGGAGTCAGGAGTGACGAGCCGGTACTTCTACCAGCAGTTTCGCGACAGAGACGCGCTCCTGCGTGCGATGTTCACCAAGATCTCCACCACCTTCCAAGCCGTGATCACCAAGGCGATACCGGATGACACCGTTGCTCCTCAAGAACTCGCTTACGCTCCGATAAAGGCCCTGGTTCAGATGATCGAGAACGATCCCAGCATGGCCCGCATATTGTTTGTCGAATCGGGCGCTGAACCCCTGCTTCGGCAGCTGCGAAGCGAACTGATGTCCGAATTTGCGGAGCTCGTCCTCAGAGAGGCCCGCCTGCATCTCGATATACCCAGCGAGGTGATTCAGGTCGCAGATCTCGCCGCTACCTACGGTGTCGGGGGCCTGTTCGAGATTCTCCGTCGCTGGATAGACGGACAACTAAACCTATCGACCGAAGTGCTTATCGAGCATTGTGCGGGTTTTCTCGGCAGTCTTGGGGGCCTTGCCCCCATGTAGTGGACACGGGATTTGTGGTTAAGCAGCTTCGGGCAG
>NZ_MVHH01000101.1 GCF_002086515.1 Mycolicibacter arupensis | reverse complement strand
ACGCCTAGCCCGATCACCGGATCGAGCCACCAGCCGCCCGACCAGTTGGCGGTGACCGCAAGACCGATCAGCACCGCGGCGGCCTGCACGGCGCACAGATAGTTCTGGATGCCTTCCCCGACGGTGGCCGCCGAGGCCAACCACGCGCCCAGGAAGCGTTGAGCGTGGCCGAGGATCGGCATCAGCAGCACCGCGACGGCGGTCAACACGATACCGATCACGCTGGCCTCCACCTCCCGTTCACCGAAGAGATGACGGACCGATTCGGCGGCGATGTAGGGAGCGATCAGCCAAAACGACACCGCCACACCGCGTTGCGCGCTGCGCTCGGCCGTCGCCGACAAGGTCCGAGAGCCGGTGAACCGCCAGATCACCACCACGCCGGCCAGCCCCTCGGCCACACCGCCCAGCGCCCAGCCGGTCAGGGCCACCGACCCGGTCGCCAACCCCTGCCACAGCCCCACGACCGCCTGCACGGTCACAAACACCAGGCTGATCCACGCCAGCCCCCGCGCCCACCCGGCAGCCCGCAGCCATCCCGCGTCCCGCGCGACCGGCGTCGGCGCCGCGTGCCCCGATTCCGCACAGCACGTATCGTCGACCAACTCGGCTGGACCACCAGCCGGATCAAAGTCACCCACCACAACCTCACTATCTTGCATCTTGATTGCTCTTCTGGGCAGGCCACCACGGCACCCACGACCGCCACACGCCTGCCGGGGCATGCACCCCGTTGATCGACGTGCGGCTCCCACCACGCCACGACCCTCAGCGGGCCGATTCTGAATCCGTCGGCGAGACCCTTGCCGCCCCGTTGGACTGGACCCCGACATCACTCGACCCATTCCCGGCGAGTCGGTAGCGGATCAGCCGGGAGCTGTTGGTGGCCACCGCCACCGAGGACGCGTTGTGCAAGATCCCGGCCAGCGCCAGGGACAGTGCGCCACCGGCACCGATCAGCAGCCCGACGGCGTTGACCGCGATCGACATGCCGTAGTTCTGCCGGATGACCTGAACAGCGCGTGCACCCAGGTCGGGCACGTCGAGCACGCGGTGCAGGTTATCGTTGGCCAAGGCGACGTCAGCGGTCTCGACAGCCACATCGGTTCCGGCCAGCCCCATGGCGATCCCGATATCGGCGGCCGCCAGGGCCGGGGCGTCGTTGACCCCGTCGCCGACCATCCCGACCACATAGCCCTCGGCCTGCAGCGCGCGCACCACCTCGAGTTTGTCGTCGGGCAACACTTCGGCGCGCCACTCGTCGATGCCGAGTTCGCCCGCAACCGCGGCGGCGGTATCGGCATGATCGCCAGTGAGCATGATGATCCGGCGTATTCCGTTGGCTCGCAGCTTGATCAGGACCTCGGCTGCCTCCGGACGGACCTCGTCGCGCAGGCTGATCAACCCCACCAGCTTGCCGTCTACCGCGAGCAGCAACGGGGTTTCGGCCTGCTTGCGCAGCTTCTCGACCCACTCCGTGGCCTTCTTCGACACCCGGACCTTCTCGGCCCGCAACAACGACGGGCTACCCAGCAGCAGAATCCGCCCGTCGGCCCAGGTGCGCATGCCCAGCCCCACCAGCACCTCGCATTGTTCATGCGGCGGAATACTGATATGGCGTTCCTCGGTTGAGCGGATCACCGCCTCGGCCAACGGGTGCCGCGAGTGGATCTCCGAGCTGGCGGCATAGGCCAGCACCTCTTCGGGCTGCCAATCCTTACCCAACGCGACGATATTGGTCACCACCGGGCGCCCCACCGTAAGCGTGCCGGTCTTGTCGAACACCATCGCGTCCACCCGGCCCGCCTGTTCGAGATGCGAGCCGCCCTTGATCAGGATGCCGCGACGCGCCCCGTTGCCGATCGCCGCACTGATCGCCGTCGGCGTGGACAACCCCACCGCGCACGGGCAGGCGATCAACAGCATCGTCATCGCCCGGCGGACATCGCCGGTGAGCACCAAGGTGAGCGCGGACAGCAGGAACGACGCGGGCACGAAACGACGGGAGAAGTTCTCCCCGACGGTCTGGATCGGCGCTCGATCGAGCTGCGCCTCCTCGACGCGGGTGATGATGCGGCCGATCACAGTTTGGCTACCAACGGCGCTGGCCCGTACCACCAGCCGTCCGCGCACCACCACCGACCCGGCGTGCACCGCTGCTCCCGCGATGATGCTGACAGGCAGGTTCTCCCCGGTGATCGCGGACTGATCGACAATCGCCTCCCCGTCGATGACCTCGCCGTCGACCGGGATCGCCACGTGATCGTGCACAATCACCTCATCACCGATCTGCACCGTGTCGATCGGCACCTGCACCTCGGTGCCGTCCGCGAGGCGCACCCAGGCGGTGTCCTGAGTGCCACGCAGCAACTCCGAGATGGCCCGTCGGGTCCGCCGCACGGTCAGATCCTGCAGATACTCACCGATATTGAGCAGCCACATCACGGTCAGCGCGACCACGTTCTCGCGCAGGATAAGGCTGGCGATGATCGCCGCGGTGACCAACGTGTCGGTCCCGGCGCGCCCGGACCGCAGCGACCGCAGCGCGCCACGCAGGAACGGATAACCCATGAAGATGGTTGCCCCGGTGGCGACCAACTGCCCGGTCGAGCTCAGCATCGGCGGCCGCCGGAAACCGTAGCGGCGCACACCGAGTAAAAACAGCGCCGCCCCGCCGATCACCATGCGCAGCACATCGGTGTTGCGCACATCAGCCGACCGCGGCGTGCGCGCCGGGATCAGCTCATCGGCCACATGCTCGGCCGCGGCGATCGCCGCCCACACCGCAGCGCGATCGGCGCGCCGCGGCGAATACCACACCACCACCGACCCGGTGTGGGGGTAGGCGTGCACCGCCCGCACCCCGGGCAGCCGGCCCACCGACTCTTCGGCCGCCACGGCGCGACGCGAATTCGAACAGACCCACGCAACCTTGACCCGCATCCGCCCGGCCGCATCAGAAACGACCTCGAGAGCG
>NZ_MVHH01000100.1 GCF_002086515.1 Mycolicibacter arupensis | reverse complement strand
TCACGAAGACACACCGCGTCAGACCTCCCCAGAATCACACTGAGCAGAGTCAACGAGGGACAGCGCCCGTTTTGGCTGATCGGCCCTCGTCACGTTATGGTGTGTGGCGATCCACCGAAGACCGTCGGTCACCGAGCAATCGGTTGAAGGTCCGGGAACATCCCGGCGGCCCACGCAGGAGGACGAGGCACCGGCTCTGCCGGCACACACTGTGACGCCCCGACCGCATCCTGCGTCGGGGCGTTCGTTATTTCCCGGGTGGCTCACTTGAGACAAGTACAGCGACACCGAGGAGGTATGCATGGCGCGGGCTGACAAGACCGCCGCCGTCGCGGACATCGTCGAGCAGTTCAACGGCTCGACCGCCACCGTGATCACCGAGTACCGCGGTTTGACGGTTGCGAACCTGGCGGAGCTGCGGCGTTCGCTCAGCGGCTCGGCCACCTACACGGTGGCGAAGAACACGCTGGTCAAGCTCGCCGCCGCGGAGGCCGGAGTCGAAGGGCTCGACGAGTATTTCGCGGGTCCCACGGCGATCGCGTTCGTCCAGGGCGAGCCGGTTGACGCCGCAAAGGCGATCAAGAAGTTCGCCAAGGACCACAAGGCGCTGGTCATCAAGGGCGGCTACATGGACGGTCGCGCTCTGACCGTCGCCGAGGTCGAGCAGATCGCCGACCTGGAGTCGCGCGAGGTGCTGCTGGCCAAGATGGCCGGTGCCATGAAGGCCAACCTGTCGAAGGCCGCCGGTCTGTTCGCCGCTCCGGCGTCGCAGATGGCTCGCCTGGCAGCTGCGCTGCAGGAGAAGAAGCCTGCCGCCGAGGCCCCGGCTCCGGCTGCCGCCGAAGCTCCGGCCGAAGCAGCCGAGGCGCCCGCCGAGACCGAAGCCGCGGCCGACGCCGCCGAGGCTCCGGCTGAGGCCGCCGAATAACTCGGCACAACCCAAACCCACTTCCTAAACGGAATCAGAAAGGACCGAAATCATGGCCAAAATTTCTACCGAAGAGCTGCTCGACGTCTTCAAAGAGATGACTCTGCTGGAGCTGTCGGAGTTCGTGAAGCAGTTCGAAGAGACCTTCGACGTGACCGCTGCGGCCCCGGTCGCCGTGGCCGCCGCTGGTGCTGCCCCCGCCGCCGCTGAGGCCGGCGAAGAGCAGAGCGAATTCGACGTCATCCTCGAGTCGGCTGGCGAGAAGAAGATCGGCGTGATCAAGGTGGTCCGCGAGGTCGTCTCCGGCCTGGGCCTCAAGGAAGCCAAGGACCTGGTCGACAGCGCGCCCAAGCCGCTGCTGGAGAAGGTCGCCAAGGAGGCTGCCGAGGACGCCAAGGCCAAGCTCGAGGCGGCCGGCGCCACGGTCACCGTCAAGTAAATCGCTTTACCGTCAAAGCCCCCGGAACCGCGAGGTTCCGGGGGCTTTGTCTGTTCAGGCGCGGGCAGCCGCGGTGGCCAGCGACTGTGCCGCCCGCTCGGGGGTATCACCCAGGGCGACCAGCAGACTGATCGTCATCGGGCTCAACACCTGGATCGCCGCGGTGAGACCGTCGTCGGCGTCGCCGAAAAAGCCTGCCAATTCCAACATCATGAACCCGTGCATCACCGTCCAGAACTGGGCGGCGGCCGCCACCACGGCTGCGTCGGCGTCGGCTGTGGCCGCCGTGAGCCGGCCGGCCTCGATCGATCGGTGCACGCCACGGACCAGGTGCGCGAAGCTGGGCACCTCGACATCGATCTGATCGGTGCCCAGTTCGAGCATGTTGTGGGCCGGGGCATTGATGCCGTGCGCGCTGGTGCTGCCGAACATCAGCCGGTACAGGTGCGGCCGCCCGATCGCGAACGTGCGGTAGACGATTCCGGTGGCCAACAGGTCGGCGACCGGATCATCGGTGGGCGGGAGCGTCAGCGCCGCGTCGAATTGGCGCAGCCCCTCCTCGGTGACCGCCGCGATCAGCTGGGGTAGCCCACCGAAATGCGTGTAGACCGCCATCGTGGACGTGCCGGCGGCGGCAGCGATCTTGCGGGTCTGCAAGGCGTCGGGCCCGTGCTCGTCAAGCAGTGCCAGGGCCGCGACCAGGAGGTCCTCACGCACGGTCCGCTCGCGCTGCACAGTCACGGTTGCCATCGTCGCACAGCTGGCGTACGGTACCCATAATCTTGAAATAACAATGTTATGAGGTCTTCCGTATGTCGCTTGAAGCTCTCCGCGCCGACCAGGTGGCCAACCCCTACCTTGAGGACGTGCTGGCACCGGTGACTGCCGAACTCACGGTCACCGACCTGCGTGTCAGCGGGCGGATCCCGGACTACCTCGACGGCCAGTACCTGCGCAACGGCGCCAATCCTGTCACCGCCGCAGATCCCGCCACCTATCACTGGTTCACCGGCGACCCCATGGTGCACGGCGTGGGGCTGGGTCAGGGGCGCGCCCACTGGTACCGCAACCGTTGGGTGCGCACCCCAGGGGTCTGCGCCGCGCTCGGCGAAGCGCTGCCTGCGCGCATGGACGTACGGGCCGGGATGCAGTCGGTCGGCCCCAACACCAACGTGCTCCGCCACGCCGGCAAGACGCTGGCGTTGGTGGAAGGCGGCGTGGCCAACTACGAACTCACCGCAGACCTGGACACGGTGGGCACCTGCGACTTCGACGGCACCCTGCGCGGGGGCTACACCGCCCACCCGCACCGCGACCCGGTGACCGGCGAACTGCACGCCATCTCATACTCCTTCGCCCGCGGCAAGACGGTGCAGTACTCGGTGATCGACACCGCCGGGCGTGCCCGCCGCACCGTCGACATCGAGGTGACCGGGTCGCCGATGATGCATGACTTCTCCCTCACCGACAAGTACGTGGTGGTCTACGACCTGCCGGTCACGTTCGACTCCGATGGCGTGTTGCCGGGCACCATGCCCCGCTGGATCAAGGCGCCGACGCGCAAGGCGCTGGGCGCCATGGTCGGCAGGTTTCGGGTGCCCGGACCGGTACTTGCGATGGTCAACCGCGACAGCAGGCCGCCGGCCGGGCTGCCCTACGCATGGAACCCCGACTATCCGGCGCGCATCGGCGTGATGCCGCGGGAGGGTGGGGCCCAGGGGCG
>NZ_MVHH01000010.1 GCF_002086515.1 Mycolicibacter arupensis | reverse complement strand
CCGGAGCCTTGGTGGCTGCCTTCTTGGCCACAACCTTCTTGGCCGGAGCCTTGGTAGCTGCCTTCTTGGCCACAACCTTCTTCGCCGGAGCCTTGGTCACGACCTTCTTGGCCGGAGCCTTGGTGGCTGCCTTCTTGGCCACAACCTTCTTGGCCGGAGCCTTGGTGGCTGTGGCCTTGGTGGCCTTGGTCGCCTTCGTTGCCTTGGCCACGGTCTTCTTTGCGGCGGCCTTGGTGGCCTTCTTGGCCGGGGCCTTCTTGGCGGCTTTCGCGGCGGTGGCGCTGGCGCCAGCGCCACGCTTGACGGCGAGGCCCTCGGACGGGACACGCTGCGCGCCCGAAACAATTGCCTTGAACTGCGCGCCGGGCCGGAAGGCGGGAACGGACGTCGGCTTCACCTTGACCGTTTCACCGGTGCGGGGATTGCGGGCGACGCGCGCGGCGCGACGGCGACGCTCAAAGACGCCGAACCCGGTGATGGTGACGCTCTCACCCTTGTGGACGGCGCGCACAATGGCATTGACGAAATGCTCGACGGCCTCGGTCGCCGACCGGCGGTCGGTGTCCAATTCCTTTGTGAGCACCTCGATGAGCTCTGCTTTGTTCATCCAATCCCTCCGAGACCAGTGGCCCTACTTGAGCCGACTAGAGCACACGGTAAACCCTGATAGCACTGATATCCAAGAGCCACGCGCAATTTCAGATGAGATTATGGGCGAATTCGGCAATCCGGTTACCGCCCTTAGACGCTGACGAGAGCGCCACGAAGACCGGAATTCAGCTCCGGCACAGGCCCTCAAGAAGTGGGCAGCGTGCGCGGTTTCCACTCCGGACGAGCCGCTTCGAAAGAATCGATCTGATCGAGTTTCCGCAGCGTAAGGCCTATATCGTCGAGACCTTCGGACAGTCTCCAGGCGGTGTAGTCGTCAATCGTGAACGCCACCACCACTGTTCCAGCGGTGATATTCCGATCTTGAAGATTGACAGTGATTTCCAGCCCGGGGCTCTGCTCGATAACTTTCCACAGCAGTTCCACATCATCTTGGGCAACCTGGGCTGCCAGCAGGCCCGCCTTGCCGGCATTGCCGCGGAAGATGTCGGCGAATCGCGAGGAGATGACCACCCGGAACCCGTAGTCGAGCAGCGCCCACACCGCGTGTTCACGTGACGACCCGGTGCCGAAGTCCGGCCCGGCCACCAGGACCGAACCCTGGTCGAAAGGGCTGAGATTCAGCACGAAGGACGGATCGGTGCGCCAGGTGGCGAACAGGCCGTCCTCAAATCCCGTCCGGGTGATCCGCTTCAAATAGACCGCCGGAATGATTTGGTCGGTGTCGACATTGGACCGCCGCAGCGGAACTCCGATTCCGGTATGGGTGTGGAAAGCTTCCATGACTAGGCTCCTTTAAATACCGTGTCGGTCAGTTCAAGTCGGAGGGGGACGACAGCGTCCCGCGGACGGCGGTTGCGGCGGCCACCACCGGCGACACCAGATGGGTCCGACCGCCCTTGCCCTGCCGCCCCTCGAAATTGCGATTGGACGTCGACGCCGAACGCTGTCCCGGCTCCAGCTGATCCGGGTTCATCCCCAGACACATCGAGCAGCCGGGCTGGCGCCATTCGGCCCCCGCCGCGGCGAAAACCTCGGCAAGCCCTTCTTCTTCGGCTTGATTGCGCACCCGCATCGAACCCGGAACCACCAGCATCCGCACTCCGTCGGCGACCCGCCGCCCGCGCAGCACACCGGCCACCGCCCGCAGGTCCTCGATGCGGCCGTTGGTGCACGACCCGACGAAGACGGTGTCCACCGCGACGTCGCGCATCGGCGTCCCCGGCGCAAGGTCCATGTACGCCAATGCCTTCTCCGCGGCGCGCCGCTCGTCCTCGTCGTTGATCGCCTCCGGGTCAGGCACCGCAGCACCCAGCGGGATCCCCTGGCCCGGGTTGGTGCCCCATGTCACGAACGGGGTCAGCGCATCCGCGTCCAGGTGGACCTCGGCGTCGAAGCTGGCCCCGGGGTCGGTGCGAAGACTGCTCCAATACGCCACCGCGGCGTCCCAATCCGCGCCGGTAGGCGCATGCGGGCGGCCCCGCAGATACTCGTAGGTGGTCTCATCGGGAGCGACCATGCCGGCGCGGGCGCCGGCCTCAATGCTCATGTTGCAGATAGTCATACGGGCCTCCATCGACAGAGCCTCGATGGCACTGCCCCGGTACTCGATGACATAGCCCTGACCGCCGCCGGTGCCGATCTGGGCGATCACCGCCAAGATGATGTCCTTGGCGGTCACTCCCTCGGCAAGCTGACCATCGACGTTGACCGCCATGGTCTTGAACGGCTTCAGCGGCAGCGTCTGGGTGGCCAGCACATGCTCGACCTCAGAGGTACCGATACCCATTGCCAGCGCTCCGAATGCGCCGTGCGTGGAGGTGTGACTGTCGCCGCAGACCACCGTTGTGCCGGGTTGGGTGAGCCCCAGCTGCGGCCCGATGATGTGCACGATGCCCTGATCGATGTCGCCCATGGGATGCAACCGGATACCGAACTCGGCGCAATTGTGCCGCAAGGTCTCGACCTGGGTACGTGACACCGGGTCCGCGATCGGCTTATCGATGTCGGCGGTCGGCACGTTGTGGTCTTCGGTGGCAATGGTCAGATCCGGGCGCCGGACGGGGCGGCCGGCCAGCCGCAGACCTTCGAAAGCCTGCGGACTGGTGACCTCGTGGACGAGGTGCAGATCGATATAGATGAGGTCGGGTTCGGTCCCGCCGCCGGATACCACTACATGGTCAGCCCAGACCTTCTCGGCCAGGGTGCGAGGCTGCTCGGTCTTGAACATCACTGCCATCCCTCAATCTGTCCATCTCATATGTTGAGACGCTAGTATCTGTATATGGGACAGCATAGCGGCATCGGCGTTCTGGACAAAGCGCTGGCAGTACTGCACGCCGTCGCCGAATCGCCATGCGGTCTGGCTGAACTGTGCGACCGCACCGGACTCCCGCGTGCCACCGCACACCGGTTGGCGGCAGGCCTGGAGATCCACCGCCTGCTTGGACGCGACACCGAGGGCCGCTGGCAGATCGGTCCGGCGGTCAGCGAGCTGGCGGCCCGCGGCGACGATCCGCTGCGAGCGGCCGGTGCGGCCGTGTTGCCGCGGCTGCGGGAGATCACCGGGGAAAGCGTGCAGCTGTACCGCCGCGAGGGCACCGAGCGGGTTTGCGTCGCGGCACTGGAACCGCCTGCAGGGCTGCGCGACACGGTTCCCGTCGGTGCGCGGCTGCCGATGACCGCCGGCTCGGGCGCCAAGGTGCTGCTGGCCTACGCCGATGCCGCCGTACAACAGGAGGTCTTGATGGCAGCCAAGTTCACCGGGCGCACCCTGTCCGACGTGCGGCGCCGCGGCTGGGCGCAAAGCGTCGCAGAACGCGAGCCCGGGGTGGCCAGCGTGTCGGCTCCGGTACACGACCAGCGTGGCACGGTGGTCGCGGCGATCTCGGTGTCGGGGCCGATCGATCGGATGGGTCCCCGCCCGGGCGCACGCTGGTCCGCAGACCTGCTCGCAGCGGCCCACGCGCTCACCGAGCGGCTCTGAGTCCTGGCGGGTCTGAACCGCCTGACAGACTGCAGAGATGGGAACCAAACAGCGCGCACAGATCGTTATGACCGACGCCGAAGTCGCCGACTTCGTCACCAATCACCGGACCGGGACCCTGGCCACCATCGGGCCCGACGGCCAGCCCCACCTGACCGCGATGTGGTACGCCGTGCTCGACGGCGAGATCTGGCTTGAGACCAAGGCCAAGTCCCAGAAGGCGGTGAACCTGCGCCGTGATCCACGGGTCACCTTCCTCCTGGAAGCCGGCCAGACCTACGACACTCTGCGCGGCGCGGCCTTCGAAGGCATCGCGGAGATCGTCGACGACCCGGATGCCATTTTCCGGGTGGGCGTCAGCGTCTGGGAGCGCTACACCGGCCCCTACACCGACGAGATGAAGCCGGGCGTGGACGCGATGATGAACAACCGGGTGGCTGTGCGCATCATCACACGGCGCACCCGCTCCTGGGATCACCGCAAGCTCGGTTTGCCCGCCATGCCGCTGTCCGGCTCCACCGCTCCGGCCGGCGAGTAAACAACTACCGCTGGAGAACAAAAGGCCCGCACCGTTATGGTGCGGGCCTTTTGCGATGTACCCCCGATGGGATTCGAACCCACGCTACCGCCGTGAGAGGGCGGCGTCCTAGGCCGCTAGACGACGGGGGCTAGAACATTTCCGGGTTGCCAGCATAGCTCAACCCGTGCAGACCGCCTAATCGCTTGCGGCGGACTGCTTTTGCTGGGGTACCAGGACTCGAACCTAGAATGGCTGAACCAGAATCAGCTGTGTTGCCAATTACACCATACCCCATTGGCCGGCCATTCCCGCTGGTCAGAGTGCCGGGTGAGCACCGCTGGCCAACCGTTCTTGGGCCGACGAGCAGACTACCAAACTTCTACGGGGAAGTTGTCATCGCGCTTCCCCAACGCCGTCGCGGGCACTCCGCAGCCTGGTCAGGCTGCGTGCCGAGCCGAGCAGTTCCAGCGACTCGAACAGCGGGGGGCTGACCAGTCCACCCGAGACCCCGACCCGGATCGGGCCGAAGGCTTTACGCGGCTTGAGCTCCAGGCCGTCCAGGAGCGCAGCTTTGAGCGCGGCCTCGATGTTGGCGGTGGTCCACTCTCCTACGCCGTCCAGAGCGGCGATGGCCGCGTCCAACACCGGAGCGGCGTCGGGACCCAACTCCTTGGCGGCGGCCCGCGGGTCCAGCTCGTAGTGCTCATCGTTGAAGAACTTCAGCAACCCCCAGGCGTCGCCGAGCACCACGATGCGGGTCTGCACCAGCGCAGCGGCCGTCGCAAAGCCGGCGTCGTCCAGGCCGGTGTCGTACCCGTGTCCGTCGAGATAACCCCGCAGCCGGTTGGTGAAGTCGTCCAGGTCGAGCATCCGGATGTGCTCTGCGTTGAGCGCGTCGGCCTTCTTCTGGTCGAATCGGGCCGGGTTGGAGTTGACGTTGACCACATCGAACGCCGCAACCATCTCATCAAGGCTGAACACGTCGCGGTCGTCCGCGATCGACCAGCCCAGGAGAGCCAGATAGTTCAGCAATCCCTCGGGAATGAAGCCCCGGTCTCGGTGAGCGAAGAGATTGGACTGGGGGTCTCGTTTGGACAGCTTCTTGGTGCCCTCCCCCAGAACGGTTGGCAGATGGCCGAATTCCGGGATCCGATCGGCTACTCCGATACGGATCAGAGCCTGATACAGCGCGATCTGTCGTGGCGTGGAGGGCAACAGATCCTCGCCGCGCAACACGTGAGTGATCTTCATCATGGCGTCGTCGACCGGGTTGACCAACGTGTACAGGGGATCACCATTGGCGCGGGTGAGCGCGAAGTCGGGCACCGTTCCCGCCGGAAATGACGTCGGCCCGCGCACCAGGTCCGCCCAGCCAAGCTCGGTGTCGGGCATCCGCAGTCGCACGACGGGCTTGCGGCCCTCGGCGAGGTATTCGGCCCGCTGCTGCGCGGTGAGTTCGCGATCGAAATTGTCGTAACCCAGCTTGGGGTTGCGGCCGGCGGCAAGGTGGCGGGCCTCAACCTCCTCGGGCGTCGAGAACGCCTCATAGGCCTCTCCGGCCGCCAGCAACTGCGCCACCACGTCCCGGTGCAGGTCGGCACGCTCGGACTGCCGGTAGGGGCCATAGGGCCCACCGACCTCGGGCCCCTCGTCCCAGTCCAGGTGCAGCCAGCGCAGCGCGTCCAGCAGCGCGAGGTAGCTTTCCTCGCTGTCGCGTTCGGCGTCGGTGTCCTCGACCCGGAAGACCAGGGTGCCGCCGGTGTGGCGGGCGTATGCCCAGTTGAACAGTGCGGTGCGGATCAGCCCGACGTGCGGCGTGCCGGTCGGCGATGGGCAGAACCGGACACGGACACCAGATGCGGTCACGACTTTCCTTTGCGAATTACCGGATTGGACAGGGTGCCAATGCCTTCGATGGAGATGGACACGGTATCGCCGTGCTCGATGGGACCAACCCCGTCGGGGGTGCCGGTCAGGATGATGTCGCCGGGCAGCAGAGTCATCACCGCGGAGATCCACTCCACAATGGCCCCGACGTCGTGCATCATCAGCGAGGTCCGGCTGTCCTGTTTGACCACGCCGTCGACCTCGGTGCGGATCGCCAGGTCGGCCGGGTCGAGGTCGGTGACGATCCACGGGCCGATCGGACAGAAGGTGTCGTGTCCCTTGGCCCGGGTCCACTGTCCGTCGGACTGCTGCTGATCACGGGCGGACACGTCGTTGCCGATGGTGTAGCCCAGGATGTTGTCCTTGGCCCGCGCGGCCGGAACATCTTTGCAGGGACGGGAGATGACCACGGCCAGCTCACCTTCGAAGTGAACCGGGGAGGCATTGGCGGGCAGCTGAATCGGGACGTTGGGTCCGATGATCGCGGTGTTGGGTTTGAGGAACATCATCGGGTTGGCCGGTGGGGCTCCCCCCATTTCGGCGATGTGGGCCGCGTAGTTCTTCCCGATGCAGACCACCTTGCTGGCCAGAATCGGCGCCAGCAGGCGCACGTCGGCCAGCGGCCACGACCTTCCGGTGAACTCCGGTGTGCCGAAGGGGTGCTCGGCGATCTCGCGGGCGGTCATCTCGTGTGGCCGGTCCGGGTCTCCTTCGAGGCTGACGAAGGCGACACCGTCCGGGCTGGCAATTCGGCCTAGGCGCATTCGAGCAAGCCTAATGGCGATCGCAAGCGCGGCGGAGCCGGGCGAAGCGGGTCGCCATCACAAGCACCGCCGATCGCAAGCGCGGCGGAGCCGGGCGAAGCGGGTCGCCATCACAAGCACCTGGCCGGCGCGGCTGTGCAAACATAGCCGGATGTCCGCCGAGCCGATCGGTACAGCCGCTCGCTGGTCCGTGGTGCTCGTCGCACTGATCGCCACACTGTGCTCGTTCGTCTTCATCAACGGCATCGCCTTCGTCATCCCGATGCTGGAGACCAAGCGCGAGACCAACCTGGCCATGGCCGGTCTGTTGGCTTCGATGCCCAGTTTCGGCATGGTGTTGACCTTGTTCGCCTGGGGTGCCCTGCTGGACCGCATCGGCGAGCGAATCGTGTTGACCGTCGGTTCGGCACTGACCGCGCTGGCAACATTCGCCGCTGCGTCCATGCAGTCGCTGGTCGCGGTGGGCGCCTTCCTCTTCCTGGGGGGCATGGCGGCCGCCAGTGCCAACAGTGCCAGCGGGCGGCTGGTGACGGGCTGGTTTCCGCCCCACCATCGCGGCCTGGTGATGGGTATCCGGCAGACCGCGCAGCCGCTGGGCATCGCGTTGGGGGCAAGCGTGATTCCCGAGTTGGCGGAGCACGGGCTGGCACGTGCCCTGATGTTCCCGGCGACGTTGTGTGCGGTGGCTGCGGTGGCGTGTGCGATCGGGGTGATCGATCCGCCGCGTGCGCCCCGTTCGGCGGCCACCGGCGCGGAACTTGCCAGCCCGTACAGCGGCTCGAAGGTGCTGTGGCGCATTCATCTGTCGTCGGCGCTGCTGATGGTTCCGCAGTCCGTGCTGGCAACCTTCATGTTGGTATGGCTGATCGTCGACACGCACTGGTCGATCGCCGCGGCGGGCGGGTTGGTGACGGTGTCGCAGCTGCTCGGCGCCGCCGGCCGGGTGGCGGCCGGCCGATGGTCGGACCGGGTGCGGTCTCGGCTGCGGCCCGTGCGCAGCCTCACGGTGGCCGGGGCGTTGGCGATGCTGGCGCTGGGGGCCGCCGATCACGCGCATTCCCCTGTCGCCGAGGCGGTGATGGTTGTCGCCGCGGTGATCACCGTGCTGGACAACGGATTGGCCTCCACCGCGGTCGCGGAGATCGCGGGGCCGTATTGGAGCGGTCGCGCGCTGGGCATCCAGAACACCACGCAGCGGTTGACAGCCGGGATCGCTCCCCCGGTATTCGGTGCGCTGATCGGCGCCGTCGGATATCCGCTGGCGTTTGCACTGTGCGGGCTGTTTCCGCTGGCCGCGCTGCGATTGGTGCCGGTGCGCGCGGAGCCCGCGGGGCGCACAGTCCGCGAGGCGCTGCGGACCCTGCGGGTGCCGCCAGGACCGCCGCCCAGCCCGCCGCCGCCACGCTGAGTCCGACGCCAAGTACCGTCGAAACGATGACGGATACCGATCATGTCCGGCTTCGGACACCGACTGTGGCGGACGGCCCGGCCCTGTGGCAGATGGCCGTCGACAGCGCGGCACTCGACGTGAATTCGCCCTATTCGTACCTTTTGTGGTGCCGCGATTTCGCGGCTACCTCGGTGGTCGCCGAGGTCGGCGGGGAGCCGGGCGGCTTCGTCACCGGCTACCGACGCCCCGAGCAGCCCCAGACTCTGATGGTCTGGCAGGTTGCCGTCAACGCCGCGCATCGAGGCGCGGGATTGGCGGGCCGGATGCTCGATCACCTGGTGCGCGCCCAGGCGATCGACGGTGTCACCCATGTTGAGACGTCAATCACACCGGACAACGAGGCCAGCCGGAGGCTTTTCGGTGCCTTCGCCCGGCGATGGGAAGCGCCGCTGGAATATTCGGAGCTGTTCGGCGCGGGTTTGTTCCCGGAATCGCATCTGGCCGAGGAACTGTTTCGCATCGGACCGCTGGGGGTATCCGCACGTCGCCACTGAGGGTCGCGATGTTGAGATCACAAAATGGTCTCGGTAGGGTAACGAACGCGCAAACGTGAGCCCCGGCTGACTTAGCTGGGGGCATCCGAGCGGGGTGGTAGGTCGAGCCGAGATCACCCGCGGCACACGCATGAATTCGACCTGTCGTTCCGTTCCGTTGTCATTTCCGACGGACGGAGGAACCATGACCATTTTTGAAACCCTTGAATCCGAGGTGCGAAGTTATTGCCGTTCCTGGCCGGTGACATTCAACCGCGCCAGTGGCTCGCGGATGTGGGATGTCGACGGCCGTGAGTACCTGGACTTTTTTGCAGGTGCCGGCGCGCTCAACTACGGCCACAACCATCCCGAGCTGCGGGAGCCGCTGCTGGAGTATCTGAGCGCAGACCGGGTGGTGCACAGCCTCGACATGAACACGGTGGCCAAGGCCGACTTCCTGGAGCGCTTCGAGCAGGTGATTCTCAAGCCGCGGGGACTCGACTACAAAGTCCAGTTCCCCGGTCCCACAGGAACTAACGCGGTGGAGTCGGCACTGAAGCTGGCGCGCAAGGTCACCGGCCGCGAGAGCATCATCAGCTTTACCAATGCTTTTCACGGAATGACGCTGGGATCGCTGAGCGTGACCGGCAATTCGATGAAGCGCGGCGGCGCTGGGATTCCGCTGGTGCACGCCACCCCCATGCCCTACGACAACTACCTCGACGGCGTGGTGCCCGACTTCTTGTGGTTTGAGCGCCTGCTCCAAGACAGCGGCAGTGGGCTGAACGATCCAGCAGCGGTCATTGTGGAGACCGTTCAGGGCGAAGGCGGCGTGAACGTGGCTCGCCTGGACTGGTTACGCGGGCTGGCGGATCTGTGCCGGCGTCACGAGTTGCTGCTGATCGTCGACGACGTCCAAATGGGTTGCGGACGTACCGGACCGTTCTTCAGCTTCGAGGCGGCGGGCATCACTCCAGACATCGTCTGCCTGTCCAAGTCGATCAGCGGGTACGGGCTCCCGATGGCGCTGACGCTGTTGAAGCCCGAGCTCGACGTGTGGGAACCCGGCGAGCACAACGGCACATTTCGCGGACAGAATCCGTCATTTATCACCGCCGCCGCGGCGTTGAACTTCTGGACCGACAACAGGTTGGAGAAGTCCGTGCTGCGCAAGGGCGAACTGATCGAGCAGGCGCTGACCGAAGTCGTCGATCCCATCGACGGCGTCAGCACGCGTGGCCGCGGCCTGATCCGCGGCGTGGCCTTCGATCGTCCGGAGCTGGCCGCAGCGGTGTGCCGGGAGGCGTTCGAACGCGGCCTGCTGCTGGAGACCTCGGGGCCGGATGGCGAGGTCGTAAAACTCATGCCGGCGTTGAATATTGACGACGCGGATCTGACCGAAGGTCTGACAATCGTCGCCGACTCGATCAAGGCCGTCACCGCCGGTGAACTCACCGCAACCACGTCAGGAGCCAGCCGATGATCGTTCGTACTCTCGCCGAGATCAAGGGCACCGATCGCGATGTCGCATCCAAGACCTGGAACAGCCAGCGACTGCTGCTGGCGCGCGACGGACAGCGATTCTCGCTGCACGAGACGATCCTTTACGCCGGCACCGAGACTGCGATGTGGTACGCCAACCACGTCGAAGCGGTGTATTGCGTCGGCGGCGAGGGTGAGCTGATCAACGACGAGACCGGCGAGGTGCACCCACTGAGTGACGGCACCCTCTACCTGCTCGATGGCCACGAGCACCACCGCGTCCTCGCCCACACGGACCTGCGCATGGTGTGTGTGTTCGACCCGCCGGTCACCGGGCGGGAGGTGCACGACGAGACCGGCGCCTATCCCCTGCTCGCTGAGCCCGTCCAGGAGGCGGTCCCGTGACGCCCGCCCTGACCGACCTCCGCATCGATCACTACCCCACCCGCAACCACGACACGATCGGGATCGAACGTCGTCGCCACCCGGTGGTGTGGACTCACCAACCGGCCGGTGGACCGCTGAGCGCGGCCGGTGTTGCGCAGTTCGACGCCGAGGGCTTTCTGGCGGTACGGACCTTGCTGGATGCCGATGTGGTGACCGACCTGCGCGATGAGTTGGACCGCCTGCGGTCCGACGCCGCATTGGCCGCCGACGAACGATCGGTCTGCGAACGCGACAGTGGGCAGATCAGATCGATCTTCGAGGTGCATCGCATCAGTCCGGCATTCGCTGCCCTGGTCGCCGACCCGCGCCTGGTGGGCCCGGCCCGTCAGCTGCTCGGCTCAGATGTGTACGTGCACCAAAGCCGAGTCAACTTCAAGCCGGGCTTCAATGGCCGGGAGTTCTACTGGCATTCCGATTTTGAGACGTGGCACGCCGAGGACGGCATGCCTGCTCCGCGCGCGGTCAGCGTTTCGGTGGCGCTCACCGAGAATCGGGACTGCAATGGATCGTTGATGATCATGCCCGGCTCGCACCGGTGGTTCGTGTCATGTCCGGGACGGACGCCTCCGGATCACTACCGTTCGTCGCTGAGGCAGCAGCAGATCGGCACGCCCGACGACGCGAGCCTGGCGTGGCTGGCCGACCAGCACGGGATCCGGCAGGTCACCGGCCCGGCAGGGTCGGCGGTGTTTTTCGACAGCAACTGCATGCACGGTTCGAGCAGCAACATCACGCCGTATGCGCGCTCGAACGTCTTCATCGTCTACAACAGCGTGGACAACGCATTGGTGGAACCGTTCGGCGCCGCCGCGCCGCGACCGACGTTCATCGCGAGCCGAGTCTTCGACCCGGTATAGATCTGCTGTCGCGTGCCGTTGCGGGCTAGCCGATCTGGTCGCCGATCTCTTTGGCCGCCTCCACCAGCACGGCGGCCACGGCCCGATACTGCGAACTGTGCAGCCGGTGTACCGGCGCGGCGGCATTGAGTGCCAGGAGTACGCCGGGCGCACGCGTGGGGATGGGGACGGCGACCGAGGCGACTCCTTCCTCACTCCCCTCGCGGTTCACCGCATATCCCTGGTGGCGAATTCGGCGCAGCTCGTTGCGCAGCTCTGTCCGGGTACCTACCGAATGTGCCGTGACGCGTTGGAGTTCCTCAACGGGGTACAGATGCGCGAGGTCGGCGTCGGAGAGACGGGCCAGCAGCGCCATCCCGGTCGATGTGCAGTGCGCGGGCATCGTGCGCCCGAGCCGGGACGCCACCCGAACCGCTGTCGGCCCCTCAGCGGCCGCGATGAAGCGGACCTGGGCGCCCTCAAGCATCCCCAAGTGGACTGATTCCCTGAGCTGTTCACTCACGCGGTGCAAGACAGGACTGGCGGCAGCCTCGATGTCGATGCGGTTGAACACCGACAGTGCCACGCTGAGCAGCGCGGGGCCTGGGTGGTACGCCTTGGAGGCCGGATCCTGACGCACGAAGCCCCGATATTGCAGCATGGCCAGCAACCGGTGGGCTGTGGATGACGCGACCTCCAGGTGCGTCGCTGCGTCGGTCAGGCGGACCTGGGGCTGTTGCGCGAAGAGCAGGATGAGCTTGAGCGCCCTGTCGACCGATCCGATCGGATACTGCGGAGCCACGGGGCCGGCGGCGTCACCGGCCGGCCACTCCGGATGATCACTCTGCATAGCAGAGACAGTACTCACCGTTATTGACCGCCAAACGGTCTTCCTGGCAGAGTTTTCGCGACGACACAGAGGTTTTCTCTGCATAACAGACATCACGGACCCCGAGACTGGAGTCGCAACACATGAGTGATCACCGGCAAGTCCTCGACGAGGTCCGGCGCGGAATGATCCCAGCCCACATCTACAACGACGCCGCGATCTTCGAACTGGAGAAAGAGCGCCTGTTCCGCCGCGCCTGGATGTTCGTCGCGCACGAGTCGGAGATCCCGCACGACGGCGACTACGTCGTACGGCGCGTACTCAACGACTCGTTCATCATCGCGCGCGATTCCAAGGGCGACGTGCGGGCCATGTTCAACATGTGCCTGCACCGGGGAATGCAGGTGTGCCGCGCCGAGATGGGCAATGCCTCGAATTTCCGGTGCCCCTACCACGGCTGGTCCTACCGCAACGACGGGCGGATCCTGGGCCTGCCCTTCCATCAGGAGGCCTACGGCGGCGATGCCGGTTTCCAGAAGCGGGGCCAGACGCTGCTGCCGGCACCCAACCTTGCCAGCTACAACGGAATGATCTTCATCAGCCTGGACCCGCAGGCGCCGCCGCTGGAGGAATTTCTCGGGGACTTCACGTTCTACCTCGACTTCTACACCAAGCAGAGCCGTGGCGGCCTGGAGGTGCGCGGCCCACAGCGCTGGCGAATCAAGGCGAACTGGAAGATCGGCGTCGAGAACTTCGCCGGCGACATGTATCACACACCGCACACCCACGCCTCGGTCGTCGACATCGGACTGTTTCGTGAGCCGAAAGCGCAGAAGCGCAAGGACGGCGCCACCTACTGGGCGACTTGCGGCGGAGGAACGACCTACAAGTTGCCGCCGGGCACCTTCGAAGAGCGGATGCGCTACGTCGGCTATCCCGACGAGATGGTGCAGCGCATCAAACAAGTGTGGTCACCGGACCACCAGCGCGTGGTCAGCGACGACGGCTTCATGATCTCGGCCGCATCGTGTTTCCCGAACATGAGCCTGGTGCACAACTGGCCCAAGATCCAAGACAGCGAAGAAGTGTTGCCGTTCATATCGATTCGCACCTGGCAACCGATCAGCGAGAACGAAACCGAGGTGTACTCATGGTTTGCGGTCGATGCCGCAGCCCCAGAACAGTTCAAGCAGGACTCCTACAAGGCCTATCTGATGTGCTTTGGCTCTACCGGAATGTTCGAGCAGGATGATGTGGAGAACTGGGTCTCGCTGACCAACACCGCGGCCGGGTCGATGGCCCGCCAACTGCTGCTCAACGGCCGGATGGGTCTGCTCGCCGATGACACGCCCGTGGTCAATGCCCTTTCCCCCGAGCAGTTCCACGGTCCAGGGACCGCGCAGGTCGGCTACAACGAGAACAATCAGCGGGCGATTCTTCGGATGTGGGCAGACCACCTCGAGATGCCTCCCGTGGCGACCACCACCGCAGCCATGGGCGTCCACCGCGACGGCATCACCCCGCTGGTACAGACCAACGGCACGTCGGCATGCGAGGCGACCTATGAGGAGGCCCCGGCATGACACCGGCGCAACACAGCGAGCGCCCTGGGTTCCCCCGACCGACCTCGACCCAGAGCCCCTGGGAGCTTGCGGTTCTGGGTGGGGATGCTCCCAAGCACGTCCGTATCGGCAATCCCCTGCCCTTCAACGACGCCCGCCATCTGCAGGCACATCAGTTCATGGTCGACGAGGCGTATCTGCTGGACGCGCAGCACTACACCGACTGGCTGGACACGCTGACCGACGACATCCACTACTTCATGCCGGTTCGGGTGACCACTGCCGCCGGCGCCGGATTCGACACCTCACCGGGAATGGCGCACTTCGATGAGAACAAGTACTCGCTGAACCGCCGCGTGGCACGCTTTCAGACCGAACACGCGTGGACCGAGGATCCGCCTTCACGCCTGCGCCACCACATCACCAACGTCCGCACCTTTGCCTGCGACGACGAAGCGCATCTGATCGTCGAGTCAGCGGAACTGCTGTTCCGCAGCCGCGGCGACGTCAACGAGGCGGCACTGGTCTCCTGCGGCCGCGAAGACCTACTCCGGCTGACCGAACACGGCTGGAAGTTGGCGCGCCGCACCATCTATGTCGACGAATCGGTCCTGCGCATGCAGAACCTGGCGGTGTTCCTGTGAGTGGACTCGATGACCTGATCGCCCGTTCGGTCGGTGACACCATCACCATCGCGAACGAGTTCACCGAAGTGACCGTGCGCCGCGTCGACACCCGCAATGGGTCACGGCTGCTGATCACCTCACCGAGATCTGGACAGTGGATCAGCCTCGATGCGCTCGAACTTGAGGCGGTGACGTGGCAGAACGCCTACACTCTGGCCGCGATGGTCGGCAACATGCACCAACCGCTGCTGTCAGACGACAGTGACCTGCCGTGACGCGATGGCTGGACGGTAAACGAGCGCTCGTGGTCGGCGCCGGTTCGGGCATCGGTCGCGCCGTCGTGGACGCATTTCTCGCAGAGGGCGCCCGTGTTGCGGTGTTGGAACGCGATCCCGACAAGTGCTCCCTGCTGCGCAGCCAGCTGCCCCAGGTCCCGGTGGTCCAGGGTGACGCCACCACAGCCGAGGCCAACGAACAGGCGGTAGCGGCCGCGGTCGCGGAGTTCGGTGGACTGGACACCTTGGTCACCTGTGTAGGAATCTTCGACTTCTACAAGGGGATCACCGACATCTCGACGCAGGAACTGGCCCCAGCCTTCGACGAGATGTTCACGACGAACGTGCTGAGTCATCTGCAGTCGGTGAAGGCCGCCGTACCTGCCCTACGGGACCAAACCGGATCCTCGATCGTCATCACGGAGTCGGCATCGTCGTACTACCCCGGCCGCGGCGGCGTGCTCTACGTAGCCTCGAAGTTCGCCGTTCGGGGTCTGGTCACCACCCTGGCCTACGAACTCGCCCCGCACATCCGGGTCAACGGTGTGGCGCCCGGCGGAACCCTCAACACCGACCTGCGGGGTCTGCAGAACCTGGCACTCGACCACATCCGGCTGGACGACACCCCCAACCGGGCCCGCGACCTCGCGGCGCGCACCCCGCTTCATGTGGCACTCACCCCGCAGGACCACGCCTGGAGCTACGTCTTTCTGGCCTCGGACCGCGCCCGTGGCATCACCGCGGGAAGCACGCACCCCGACGGTGGATTCGGCATGGGTCCAGCACGATCCGCTCCGCCGGCAGAAGGCTGAGAGCATGGCCCACAACGATCTGGCGCCGCTCCGGCACGACATTGCGCAGGCATGCCGAGTCGCCGCCGCCCGGGGGCTGGTGGACGGCATTCTCGGACACATCAGTGCACGTGTCGACGACGAGCACCTGCTCATCAGGTGCCGCAGCGACTCCGACGACGGCGTGGCGTTCACCCGTTCCGACGACATTCGCCTCATCCGCTTCGACGGAACCCCTGGAATGCCAGGCGAATTGGACGGATACCGGGTCCCCAACGAGCTGCCGATTCACGTCGAAACGCTGCTGGCTCATCCCGAACACCGAGCGGTGGCCCATCTGCATCCGCCCGCCGTGGTGGCCGCCGACTTGGCGGGCATCACCCTAGAGCCGATCTACGGAGCCTTCGACATCCCGGGCGCATGGCTCGCGCGCCGGGGCATTCCGGTGTACCCGCGAGCCGTTTTGATCCGTACCGCCGAACTCGGCAAGGAGATGGTCGCCGCCATGCGGGGCATGCCGGTGGTGATCTGTCGCGGCCACGGCATCACCAGTGCCGCCGCCACAGCGGCCCAGGCGGTGCTACAGGCGATCAGCCTGAATCAATTGGCTTCGATGTCACTGCGTATCCGCTCCGCGGGCGGCACGTGCACGCCCATCGACGAGGCCGATTGGGCCGATCTGCCTGACCTCGGCCCATCATTCACCGCGGACGCCGTGTGGCGCCACGAACTCGCCCGGCTGGAGTGGCGATGACCGGTCAGGCGGAGATCAGTGCAGAGATCGCGGCGATCCACGCCGATTACGAGCGCGCGGGCGTCGAAGAATGCCAACCCCGACTGGACTATCCGCCCTACCGCAGCAGCACGCTACGGCATCCCAGAAGGGCGCTACACCTCGCCGATCCAGAGGCCGCCGAGCTCCAGGCGCCCTGCTTCGGCGAGTGCGACATCACCCACCTCGACGCAGATCTGACGACCCAGCACGCCGGCGTACCGATCGGTGAGCGCACGGTGGTGACCGGACGGATCGTCGACGGCAACGGCAGGCCCGTGCGCCGTCAACTCGTCGAGATCTGGCAGGCCAACGCCAGCGGCCGCTACATCCACCAGGGCGATCAGCACCCCGCGCCGCTGGACCCCAACTTCACCGGAGCCGGGCGTTGCCTTACCGACGACGACGGCATCTACCGGTTCACCACGATCAAGCCCGGCCCGTACCCCTGGCGCAATCACCACAACGCCTGGCGGCCAGCGCATATCCACTTCTCCGTGTTCGGTACCGCTTTCACGCAGCGGATGATCACCCAGATGTATTTTCCGGGCGATCCACTGTTCGCGTTGGATCCGATCTATCAGTCGATCACCGACCAGAGGGCTCGTGATCGGCTCGTCGCGGTCTACGACCACGACCTCACCAGCCACGAGTGGGCCACCGGCTACCGGTGGGACATCGTGCTCACCGGCTCATCAGCAACGCCTTTCGAGGACAACCATGACTGAGCTGACGGCCACCCCCGGGCAGACCATCGGCCCGTTCTTCGGCTACGCCTTGCCATTCGATCGGGGCAACGAACTGGTGCCTCCCGGCTCAGCCGGCGCCATCGCGCTACACGGCATCGTCACCGACGGCGCGGGGGCGCCCGTTCCCGACGCGCTGGTGGAGATCTGGCAGGCAGACTCCAGCGGCTCCGTGCCCACCTCCAGTTCGCTTCGGCGCGACAGCGACATCTTCACCGGGTGGGGACGCGCGGCTACCGATGCCGACGGCCACTACAGCTTCACGACGGTGAAACCTGGTGCTCTGCAACGGTCGACACCGTTCATTGCCGTCGCCATCTTTGCGCGGGGCCTGCTGAACCGGTTGTTCACCCGTGCCTATTTTCCGGGCGATCAACTCGAGACAGACCCATTGTTGAACTCCGTGGCGGCTGACCGTCGTCATACCCTCATCACGGTGCCTGATGAGCATGGATTTCGGTTCGACATCAGACTGCAGGGCGCTGACGAGACGGTGTTCCTGCGCTATCGGGGGCAGCCATGACCGACCTGCTGTGGCCCGGCGACCACCGGGCCGGGCTGATCTTCAGCGACGACGCATACCTGGCTGCGATGCTGCGGGTCGAAAGCGCCTGGCTCGGCGCACTTGTCGAATCCGGTATCGCACCGGCGGCGGCGCGGGCAGACCTGAGCGCAGCAGTCTCGGCAACTGACGTGGAAGCGGTGGCCGTGGCGGCCGAGGCAGCCGGCAACCCGGTTCCTGGCCTGCTCGACCTACTCCGCGAACGCACCGGCGGCGAACCGGCGCGCTGGCTGCACCGCGGCCTGACCAGTCAGGACGTCATCGACACCGCCCTCATGCTCTGCCTGCGCGACGCCCTGGACCGCATAGACAGCGAAATGCGCTCCCAGATAAAGCGATTAGCACTGCTGGCCGATACCTACCGTGACAGCCCCATGCTTGCCCGCACCCTGGCCCAACCCGCGCTACCGACCACCGTAGGCATGAAGTTCGGCCAGTGGCTCAACGGACTACTGGACGCCGCCGACTGCGTCCGAGCCCTACCGGAACTGCCCGTGCAGGCCGGCGGTGCCACAGGCACCATGGCGGCCGCCACCGAACTGAGCGGTTCACCCGTCGCCGCAGGCGATCTGTCTCGGCAACTGGCCGACACACTCGGTCTCGCCAATAGCCGACCGTGGCACACCACCAGGTCGATCATCAGCCGTGCGGGCGACGCCTTGGTGACGTGCTGCGACGCCTGGGGCCATATCGCCAACGATGTCTCAGCCGGCAGCCGACCCGAGATCGGTGAGCTGGCCGAGGGGCGCGGCGGCGGGTCATCGACGATGCCACACAAGAGCAATCCGGTGCTATCAGTCTTGATTCGACGCGCCGCGCTGGTAGCCCCCGCACAAGCCGCCGCGCTGCACACCGCATCGGCGGCGAGCGTCGACGAGCGCGCCGATGGTGGCTGGCACGCCGAGTGGGCAACGCTGCGGACCCTGGGCCGCCATGCCGTGGTGGCCGCGGCGCAGACAACCGCCTTGCTGAGCGGGCTGACCGTCGACACCGATCGTGCCGCAGCGAATCTCGCCGATGCCGGCGACCTGCTGGGGGAACAGCGCGCCATGGCTGAGTTGACCGGAAGCACAGCCCGTCCCGACTACTCGGGGGCGGCAGGACACCTTATCGACGCCGCGCTGCGACGCGCGCACCACCTGTTGGAGGAGACATGAGCGTGCCGCAGCTTGTCGGCACCGACTTCGGCGGCCCACCGGACGCCGACCTCCTGCTGCTCGGGCCGTCCCTGGGTACGTCGGCCAGCGCGCTGTGGGGCCCGGCAGCCGAGCGGCTCTCCGAGCATCTTCGTGTGATCGCATGGGACCTTCCTGGCCACGGCCAGAGTCCGGCGGACACCTTTCGCATACCGGATCTGGCCGCCGGAGTGCTGTCACTGGCCGATGAGGTCTTACCCGGCAGGTCATTTCACTACGCCGGAAATTCCGTCGGTGGCGCGGTGGGCCTGCAGCTGCTGATCGATGCCCCGGCACGGCTGTTGAGTGCCACGCTGCTGTGCACCGGCGCCGCTATCGGCCGCGCCGAGGATTGGGCTGCTCGAGCTGCCTCGGTTCGCGCTTCGGGAACCGGCGCGCTCGTCGAGGCCTCTCTACAGCGGTGGCTCGCTCCCGGCTTCATTGACCGAGAACCGCAGCGTGCCGCCGCGCTGGCAGATGCATTGCGGTCCACCGACGACGAATCCTATGCCCAGGCCTGCGAGGCGCTAGCCGCCTTCGATGTCACCGCATCATTGGCGGAGATCGCTGCCCCGGTGCTGGCCGTTGCCGGGTCGCACGACGTCGCCACTCCCGCAGATTCGTTGCGGCGCATTGCCTCCGGTGTGCGCAACGGTCGCGTCGTGGTCCTTGACGGCGTTGCCCACCTAGCACCCGTCGAGGCGCCCACTGCGACCGCCAACCTCATTGCCGACCACGTGGTGGTGCGCGACCCGGTTCACACCGCGGGCATGTCGGTGCGCCGTGAGGTCCTCGGTGACACGCACGTCGACGGCGCGATCGCCCGAACCACCGAGTTCACCGCGGACTTTCAGGAGCTGATCACACGGTATGCGTGGGGCAGCATCTGGACCCGCGATGGCTTGGACCGGCGCAGCCGATCGATCGTGACTTTGACGGCGCTGGTGGCCCGCGGCCACCACGAAGAGCTGGCGATGCATCTGCGCGCGGCACGCCGTAACGGCTTGAGCAACGACGAGATCAAAGAGGTGTTGTTGCAGACGGCCGTCTATTGCGGTGTCCCCGAGGCCAATACCGCCTTCCGGATCGCCACGCAGGTTCTCGCCGACTACGACGGCGCGGGCGGTTCTGTGTGAGTAGCACCGTGATCTGCGATTCTGCAGCCGAGGCGGTGTCGGGCGTCGCCGACGGCGCAACGATTCTGGTGGGCGGATTCGGCATGGCCGGAATGCCCACCACGCTCATCAATGCGTTGATCGCTCAGGGCGCCGGTGATCTCACCGTCGTCAGCAACAATGCGGGCAATGCCGATACCGGCCTGGCGGCGTTGTTGGCCACCGGCCGAGTTCGTAAGGTGATCTGTTCGTTTCCGCGCCAAGCGGATTCCTACGTCTTCGACGGCCTCTATCGGGCCGGCAAGATCGCTCTGGAACTGGTGCCGCAGGGCAACCTGGCTGAACGCATCCGCGCTGCCGGCGCCGGCATTGGGGCGTTCTACTGCCCGACCGGCGTGGGCACTCTGCTCACCGAGGGCAAGGAGATTCGGACCATCAACGGTAGGGATTACGCCCTGGAGTACCCCATTCACGGAGATGTCGCCCTGATCCGTGCCCACACTGGGGATCGCGCGGGAAACCTGGTCTACCGCAAGACCGCACGGAACTTCGGTCCGGTGATGGCCAGTGCTGCCACGCTGACGATCGCCGAGGTGTCACGGGTCGTCGACACCGGACAGTTGGACCCCGAGGCGATTGTCACGCCCGGAATCTATGTCGACCGGGTCCTGGAGACCGACTCGTGACGCAGGTCCCAGCGACAGCCATCGAGTACCTGGACCGCGGCCCGCTGAACCGCGACGAGCTCGCCGCCGTCATCGCCCGTGACATCCCGGCGGGCTCATACGTCAATCTCGGGATCGGTCAGCCGACCCTGGTGGCTGATCACCTCTCGCCGGCGGACGCCGTGATCCTGCACACCGAGAACGGCATGCTCGGTATGGGGCCCGCGGCACGGGGTGAGGACATCGATCCCGACCTCACCAACGCCGGCAAGATTCCGGTCACCGAGCTGCCCGGGGCCTCGTATTTCCATCACGCCGACTCCTTCGCGATGATGCGCGGAGGGCACCTGGACGTGTGTGTGCTCGGTGCGCTGCAGGTCAGCCAGCACGGCGATCTGGCCAACTGGCACACCGGCGAGCCTGGGGCGATTCCGGCGGTAGGGGGTGCGATGGATCTGGCCATCGGCGCCAAGGACGTCTTCGTGATGATGGACCTGTTCACCAAGGACGGTGCCGCGAAACTGGTTCCGTCGTGCACCTACCCGCTGACCGGCCTGCGCTGTGTCAGCAGGGTCTATACCGAGTACGCAGTGATCGACATCGACACGGCGTCGGGAACGGCGCGCGTACGAGAAACCTTCGGCACCACCGCGGCAGACCTCGCGGCAAGACTGCCGGTCCGTTTCAGCTGACGCGGCGGAGCACCGATTGCGGGCGCCACTACCGCATCAGAGCAGGCTCAGGATCCGATCGCCGGCAGCGCTGGTCGACAACTTCTGGTCTCCCCGCGTCGCCAGGTGCTTCTCGACCGCGGCATCGACCCGCGCGGCGGCCTCCTGCTCGCCGATGTGGTCGAGCAGCATGGCCACCGATGTCACCGCGGCGGTCGGGTCGGCGATGCCCTGCCCGGCGATGTCGGGGGCACTGCCGTGCACCGGCTCGAACATCGAAGGGTTGACTCCGGTGGCGTCGATGTTGCCGCTGGCCGCCAGGCCGATACCACCGCAGACTGCACCCGCGAGGTCGGTGATGATGTCGCCGAACAGATTGTCGCTGACAATCACGTCGAAGCGGCCCGGATCGGTGACCATGTAGATGGTGGCGGCATCGACGTGGGTGTAGGCGGTCTCGACGTCCGGGTATTCCTTACCGATCTCGGCCACCGTGCGGGTCCACAGCGAGCCGGCGTAGGCCAGCACGTTGTTCTTATGCACCAGGGTGAGGTGCTTGCGCCGGGCGCGCGCCTTCTCGAAGGCGAAGCGCACCACCCGGGCCACGCCGAATGCGGTGTTGACGCTGACTTCGGTGGCGACTTCGTGCGGCGTGCCGACCCGGAGCGCTCCCCCGTTGCCGGTGTAGGGCCCCTCGGTGCCTTCGCGCACCACCAGGAAGTCGATCTCGGGCGGGTCGGCCAGCGGGCTGGCCACCCCCGGGTACAACCGGCTGGGACGCAGGTTGACGTGGTGGTCCAGCGCGAAACGCGCGCTCAGCAGTAGCCCACGCTCGAGCACGCCCGAGGGCACTGACGGGTCGCCGATGGCCCCGAGCAGGATCACATCGTGACCCCGGATCTCTTCAAGCACCGAACCCGGGAGAATCTCACCGGTGGCGTGATACCGCCTGGCGCCCAAGTCATATTCGGTCTTCTCGGTGCCCGGCAGCACCGCGTCGAGCACCTTGACTGCTTCGGCGATGACTTCCGGACCGATCCCGTCGCCGGGGATCACGGCAAGCTTGAGGCTCATGACAGGTCTACCTCTTCAATCTTGTTGGCGCCGACCGCTGCGGTGATCGCCGACTGCACGTCGGCGGGCACCTGACGGTCGACCCGCAGCAGCACCGTCGCGGCGGGGCCTTCGGCGTCCTCGGACAGCTGCGCGGCGTGGATGTTGATACCGGCTGCGCCCAGCAGAGTGCCGATCTTGCCCAGCGCACCGGGCTGGTCGGAGTAGTTGATGATCAGGTTGACACCCTGAGCCCGCAGGTCGAAGTGCCGACCATTGATCTCGACGATCTTCTCCACCTGCTGGGTGCCCGACAGTGTGCCGGCCACGGTGACCGCCGAGCCCTCTGCGGTGACCGCCCGGAGCTCAACGACGCTGCGGTAGTTGGGGCTTTCGGTGGAGGTGCCGATCTCGGCGTCCACGCCACGCTCGGCGGCCAGGGCCGGTGCGTTGACGAACGTCACCGGGTCTTCGATGACGGCCGAGAACAGTCCGCGCAACGCCGACAAGCGCAGCACCCCGACATCTTCGGCAGCCAATTCGCCGCGTACCTGCACCGACAGTGACACCGGCAGCCCGTCGGAAAGCGCCCCCGCCAGCAGCCCGAGTTTGCGTACCAGGTCCAGCCAGAGCGCAACTTCCTCACTGACCGCGCCACCGCCGACGTTGACGGCGTCGGGTACGAATTCGCCCGCCAGCGCCAGTTTCACGCTCTTGGCCACATCGGTTCCGGCCCGGTCCTGAGCTTCCGCGGTCGAGGCGCCCAGGTGCGGGGTCACCACCACCTGCGGCAGGTCGAACAGGGGCGAGTCGGTGCACGGCTCGGTGGCGAACACGTCCAGTCCGGCGGCCCGGACGTGGCCGCTGGTGATCGCCTCGGCCAGCGCCGCCTCGTCGATCAGTCCACCGCGGGCGGCGTTGACGATGATCACCCCGGGCTTGGTCTTGGCCAGGTTCTCCTTGCCGATCAGACCCGCGGTTTCCGGGGTCTTCGGCAAGTGCACCGAGATGAAGTCAGCGCGGCCGAGCAGCTCGTCGAGGGGCAGCAGCTCAATGCCGAGCTGGGCGGCGCGGGCGGCCGACACATAGGGGTCGTAGGCCACGATGTGCGCACCGAACGCAGCGAGCCGCTGGGCGACCAGCTGCCCGATGCGGCCCAGTCCGACCACCCCGACGGTGTGGTCGTAGATCTCGGTGCCGGAGAACGACGACCGCTTCCACTGCTTGCCGTGCAGCGAGGCGTCGGCTGCCGGGATCTCGCGGGCCGCGGCGAGCATGAGCGCGATCGCGTGCTCGGCGGCGCTGTGAATGTTCGAGGTCGGGGCGTTGACCACCAGCACGCCGCGGGCGGTTGCTGCCTCAACGTCGACGTTGTCGAGGCCGACACCGGCGCGGGCCACGATCTTGAGCTTGGTGCCGGCCGCGAGGACCTCCGCGTCGACGGTGGTGGCCGAGCGCACCAGCAGCGCATCGGCTTCGGGCACGGCGGCCAGCAGCTTCTCCCGGTCCGGGCCGTCCACCCAGCGAACCTCAACCTGGTCACCGAGGGCGGCGACGGTGGATTGGGCAAGTTTGTCAGCGATCAACACCACGGGCAGAGTCACCCGGACAGCCTAGTGGCCGGTCGCAAGCCCGGCGGAGCCGGGCGCAGCGGGCCGGCCACCCATCAACACAGCGCCGGTCGCAAGCCCGGCGGAGCCGGGCGCAGCGGGCCGGCCAGCCAGGCGGTGAGATTGCGCGGCGGGCCGACGCTACGCCGGTTTCTCCTGCCTGAGTGCAATCTCGCGACTAGGGAGCCACTTCCTGTCAGACCCCCGGCGCACCCTGAGGTCAATTGGACCCGAGGAAGGGGCGCACCTATGTGCTGGAAATGCGATCACCCGGACAGCACCGTCGAGCAGTGGCTGGACGCCATTCGTGCCACGGTGGACAAACACGGTTGGGCGGTGCAGTACGTGGAGAGTGACCGTGCGCCCTACGCGTACACGGTCGGCCTGCACGAACACGGGCTGCCCGAGCTGCTGGTGACGGGCCTGCCGCCGGAGCGGACGGCCCGGTTACTCAATAGTGTGGCCGGCTATTTGATGCGCGGCGGCCGGCCGCTGCCCGGCGAATGGATCGAGGCACCTGACGGCCAGCTGATCGCTGTGGTCGCGGTGGAGCATCCAGATGCACACATGAACGTGGCAATCGCCTTCTATGGCCGCAGTGTGCGGGCGCTGCAGCTGGTGTGGCCAGATGAGCGCGGCCACCGGCCGTGGTGCCCCGAGTTCGACAACGGTGGCGTCCGACAGCCGGTACTGGGGGTGCACCCGGATCTGGCCGCATAGCGCAGGGCGCTCCCTAGTATCGACGGATGGACGTCACCGTCGTAGGTAGTGGACCCAACGGCCTTGCAGCCGCCGTCATCTGTGCCCGTGCCGGCCTGTCGGTTCAGGTTCTGGAAGCTCAGCCCACTTTCGGCGGCGGTGCACGCACCGCCTCGGATCCGGAGTTCCCCGACGTCAGCCACGACATCTGCTCGGCTGTACATCCGCTGGGCCTGGCGTCGCCGTTCTTCACCGAGTTCGATCTTGCCGCCCGTGGCGTGCAACTGACGGCACCGGCGATCTCTTACGGCAATCCACTGGACGGCCGGCCCGCCGCGATCGCCTACCACGACCTGGACCGCACCTGCTCGGAGTTGGAGCATGGTTCGTCCTGGCGACGCCTGCTGGGACCGTTGGTCTCGCACAGCCAAGCCGTGGTGGAGTTTCTCCTGGGCGACAAACGTTCCGTGCCGTCGGGGATCGCAACCGTGGCTCGGTTGGGCGTGCGGATGGCCGAACAGGCCGGCCCGGCCTGGAATGCGACGCTGGCCGGCGACGACGCCCGTGCGCTCTACACCGGGGTCGCCGCCCACACGATCTCTCGACTGCCATCGGTGACCTCGGCCGGTGCCGGCATGATGCTGGCGACCCTGGGCCACACCGTCGGCTGGCCGATACCCGTCGGGGGCAGTCAGGCGATCACCGATGCCCTTATCGCGGACCTGACCGCGCATGGCGGCCAGCTGGCAGCGGAATCGCCGGTACGCACCCCGCCCGGCGGCGTGGTGCTGTATGACACCGCCCCGACCGAGCTGCTGTCGATCTATGGGGATGCCCTCCCAGGGCGGTATGCACGGGCACTGCGCCGGTACCGGTTCGGTGCTGCGGCGGCCAAAGTCGATTTCGTGCTCAGCGACGAAGTGCCGTGGCGCGATCCCCGCCTGGCACTGGCGCCCACGCTGCACCTCGGGGGTGATCGCACGCAGATGGCCCGGGCCGAAGCCGCGATCGCCGCCGGGCGGCATGCACAGCAGCCGATGATCCTGGCCGCGCTGCCGCATCTGGTCGACGCGTCCCGCATCGACACCGCGGGGCGCCGCCCGATGTGGGCGTATGCGCACGTTCCGGCCGGGTCACCCATCGACCAGGCCGAATCCGTCATCGCCGGTATCGAGAGGTTCGCTCCGGGATTCCGGGACATCGTGGTGGCGGTCCGGTCCGTCCCGGCCGCGCAGTTGCCCCACCACAACGCCAACTACGTGGGCGGAGACATCGCCGCCGGAGGCAACAACGCCTGGCGGGCTCTCGCCGGACCGACGCCTCGGCTGAACCCTTGGGCCACACCACTTCCCGGGGTCTACCTCTGTTCGGCAGCAACACCGCCCGGCGCCGGCGTCCATGGCATGGCGGGGTACTACGCCGCCCGCACACTGTTGCGGCGGGAGTTCGGATTCGACCGGCTGCCTAGCCTGGCGCCCTGACAGTCCGGCCCCTCGGGCGCGCGGCTTCCGCCAACCAGCGAATGCCAAGCTGAGCAAGCCTCAAACGCATTGCACATATTTTTCCCAGATAACTAGAGACTTTCTGTCAGCTTTGATATAGCCTCCAGCTAACTCGTGTCGGGCATCACAGCGTTTGCTCAAAGTGGCGCGAGTCATACCGTAAGGAGAGGCTATGCACACCACCCTTCGCCCGCTTGCCTTAGCGGGCGCCGCTGTCATCGGCGCCGGCGCAATCGCCGCCACTCCCGTGGTCGTCGCCCCCACGAACGTGCACATGCCGGCCATCGAGCTCACCGCCGACGGCAGCGGCCTGCTCGACGGCGTGGACTTCTCGGGCCTCTTCTCCGGCCTGGGTGACTTGCTGAGCGGCCTTGACCTGTCCGGCATCATCAACGACCTGTTCACCAACCTCGACCTGTCGGGCATCTTCAGTGACCTGTTCGCCAACCTCGACCTGTCGGGCATCTTCAGTGACCTGTTCACCAACCTCGATCTGTCCGGACTCTTCAGCGGACTGACCGACCTGTTCGCCAACTTCGACCTGTCCGGCATCATCAGCGACTTGTTCGCCAACTTCGACCTGTCCGGACTCTTCAGCGGACTGACCGACTTGTTCGCCAACTTCGACTTGTCCGGCATCTTCGGCAACTTCTTCGAGAACTTCGACCTGTCGGGGATCTTCGAGAACTTCGATTTGTCCGAGCTGTTCTCCGGGCTGGACCTGTCTGCCTTGTTTGACGGCCTGTTCGACGGCCTGTAACCACCGGCGCCGACGGATCGGGGCGGATGGGAGACCACCCCGATCACGTCGAACCGGTGCCATAAAGCGAGTGGCCCCTTCCGCGGAAGGGGCCACTCGTTCTTCTAGCTCTTCGTGCTCGCCGTTGGTCAGGCGGTTTCGGTGATGGGCCGATCCACCCAGCTCATCAGGTCGCGCAGCTTCTTGCCGGTGACCTCGATGGGGTGCTCGGCGTTCTCCTTGCGCAGACCTTCGAGTTCCTTGTTGCCACCCTCGACGTTGGCCACCAGCCGCTTGACGAAGGTGCCGTCCTGGATGTCGGAGAGGATGTCGCGCATCCGCTGCTTGGTGTCGGCGTCGATCACCCGCGGCCCGGACAGGTAGCCACCGAACTCCGCGGTGTCGGAAACGGAGTAGTTCATCCGGGCGATGCCGCCCTCATACATCAGGTCGACGATCAGCTTGAGCTCGTGCAGCACCTCGAAGTAGGCCATCTCCGGGGCGTAGCCCGCCTCGACCATGACCTCGAAACCGGCCTTGACCAGTTCTTCGGTGCCGCCACACAGCACGGCCTGCTCCCCGAAGAGGTCGGTCTCGGTCTCTTCCTTGAAGGTGGTCTTGATGACGCCGGCACGGGTGCCGCCGATGCCCTTGGCGTACGACAAGGCCAACGCCTCGCCCTCGCCGTTGGGGTCCTGCGCGACCGCGATCAGCGAGGGCACACCCTTGCCGTCGACGAACTGCCGGCGCACCAGGTGCCCGGGGCCCTTGGGCGCGACCATTCCGACGGTGATGTCGGCGGCCGGCTTGATCAGGCCGAAGTGGATGTTGAGGCCGTGGCCGAAGAACAACGCGTTGCCCGCCACCAGGTTCGGCTCGATGTCATTGGTGAAGATCTCGGCCTGCGCGGTGTCGGGGGCCAGCAGCATGATCACGTCTGCCCACTTGGCGACCTCGGCCGGCGTGTCGACCTCGAGGCCCTGCTCGGTGACCTTCTCGCGCGACTTTGAGCCTTCCTTGAGGCCCACCTTGACCTGCACACCGGAGTCCCGAAGGCTCAGCGAGTGCGCGTGGCCCTGGCTGCCGTAGCCGATAACTCCGACCTTGCGGCCCTGAATGATCGACAGGTCGGCGTCGTCGTCGTAGAACATCTCAACTGCCACTGGTTTTCTTCCTAACTATCTTTACTGGCTTTTTCTTGGGGGACTATTTGGTGGTGCCGATGCCGCGCGGACCGCGAGACAACGATACGAGACCCGATTGGACGATTTCGCGGATGCCATAGGGCTCCAGCACTCGCAGTAGCGCATCGAACTTGGCCGGGGTGCCAGTTGCCTCGACGATCAACGACTCGGGGGACACATCGATCACCCGGGCGCGGAACAGATTCACCGCCTCCACGATCTGCCCGCGGGTGCTGGCATCGGCACGGACTTTGATCAGCGCTATCTCACGGGAGACGGAGTTGTCCTCCTCCTGCTCGACGATCTTGATGACGTTGATCAGCTTGTTGAGCTGCTTGGTGATCTGCTCGAGCGGAGTGTCCTCCACCGAGACGACGATCGTCATGCGCGACATGTTCTTGGTCTCGGTGGCGCCGACGGCCAGCGACTCGATGTTGAAGCCACGCCGGGAGAACAGCGCGGCAACGCGAGCCAGCACGCCGGGCTTGTCTTCGACGAGCACCGAGAGGGTGTGGGTCTTCCATCCAGTCGACATCAGGCGTGCCCCTCGTTGTTCTCATCGTCGAACAGCGGCCGGATACCGCGCGCAGCCTGAATCTCGTCGTTGCTGGTGCCCGCGGCGACCATCGGCCACACCTGCGCATCCGCTCCGACGATGAAGTCGATCACCACCGGCCGGTCGGTGATCGCCTGCGCCGCCTTGATCACGTCTTCGACGTCTTCCTCACGCTCGCAACGCAATCCGACGCAACCGTATGCCTCAGCCAACATCACGAAATCCGGGATGCGGCGCGAGTGGGTGGCCAGGTCCGTCTGGCTATAGCGCTCCCCGTAAAACAGGGTCTGCCACTGCCGCACCATGCCCAGGTTGCCGTTGTTGATCAGCGCAACCTTGATCGGCACTCCTTCGATCGCGCAGGTCGCCAGCTCCTGATTGGTCATCTGGAAGCAGCCGTCTCCGTCGATCGCCCACACCTCGGCGTCCGGGCGGCCCATCTTGGCGCCCATGGCCGCGGGGATGGCAAAGCCCATGGTTCCCAGCCCCCCAGAGTTCAACCAGGTGCGCGGCTTGTCGTAAGTGACGAACTGCGCGGCCCACATCTGGTGCTGGCCGACGCCGGCGACATAGAGCGCGTCGGGGCCCGCGAGGCGGCCCAGCGTCTCGATGACGAATTCCGGCGACAGGCTGCCGTCGCTCTGCGGCCCGTAGCTCAGCGGGTAGGTCGAGCGCACCTCGTCGAGGTAGTTCCACCAGTCGGCGATGTCGAGCGAGTCCGCCGTCTTGTCCTGCCGCAGCACCTCGAGCAACTCGATGATCACCGCCTTGACATCCCCGACGATCGGGACGTCGGCGTGCCGGTTCTTGCCGATCTCGGCGGGGTCGATGTCGGCGTGAATCACCTTCGCATCCGGGGCGAAAGAGTCCAGCTGGCCAGTGACCCGGTCATCGAAGCGGGCGCCCAGGGTGATCAGCAGGTCCGAACGCTGCAATCCGGCCACGGCCGCGACCGTGCCGTGCATGCCGGGCATGCCCAGGTGCTGACGGTGGCTGTCGGGGAACGCGCCGCGGGCCATCAACGTGGTGACCACCGGGATGCCGGTCAGCTCGGCCAGTTCGGCCAGCTGCTCGCAGGCTTCGCCGCGGATCACCCCGCCGCCGACGTACAGCACCGGCCGGCGCGCCGCCGCGATCAGCTTGGCGGCCTCGCGGACCTGGCGGCTGTGCGGCTTGGTGGTCGGCTTGTAGCCGGGCAGGTCCAGCTGCGGCGGCCAGGCGAAGGTGCACTGGCCCTGCAACACGTCCTTGGGTATGTCGACCAACACGGCGCCCGGGCGTCCGGAGGCCGCGATGTGGAATGCCTCGGCCAGCGCACGCGGGATGTCGTCGCCGTTGCGCACCAGGAAGTTGTGCTTGGTGATCGGCATGGTGATGCCGGAGATGTCGGCCTCCTGGAAGGCATCGGTGCCGATCAACTGGCGGCCGACCTGGCCGGTGATCGCGACCACCGGGATGGAATCCATCTGGGCGTCGGCCAACGGGGTGACCAGGTTGGTTGCGCCCGGACCCGAGGTGGCCATGCACACCCCGACCCGGCCGGTGGCGTGGGCATAACCGCTGGCCGCGTGGCCGGCGCCCTGCTCATGGCGCACCAGCACATGGCGCAGCTTCTCCGAGTCGAACAGCGGGTCATAGACCGGCAGGACGGCGCCACCGGGAATGCCGAAGATCACGTCGACGTCGAGTTCCTCCAGGGAGCGGATGACCGACTGAGCGCCGGTCATCTGCTCTGGCGGGACTCGCTTGGCCGACGATGTGACCTTGGCGGCGGCCGTGTTGACGGCCGAGGCTCCGGTGCCGTCGTGCGGCGGTGCCGACCGCTCCGGCGGTCGAGTGGTGGGTGCGCTCACGGTTTCCTCTTCAATTCCTCTGGTGCTACAGAACTGGTGGCAACAAAAAACCCCCGCCAGCTCAGCTGCTGCACGAGGGTTGCGCGTTGGTGGTTGAGGTTCAGGCAACAACCAACGCGCAGTGGGCTACTACGAGCATGCCGTTGTCCATAGCACACGACGGTAGCCGCTGGACCGAGCGTGCGTCAAATGAGCGAGCCCTCAGTTCAGGTGGTCGACCAGGGAACCCTGCTCGCCGAACAGCTCGGCCTCCCAGTGCTGCAGCAGCGCTGTGTTGTCTTGGTCGTCGGGATGGAATCCCGGGCGCATGTACTCGGCCAGCCGGCTGAAGACGGCGCGGGTCAAAAACGGCGATCGCCGCAGGGCCGCAAAGCTGCGGACGGTTCGCACCGGGTTGTAGGCAGCCCGGTCTGCGAAGAGCGAGATGATGGTGTTCGCCACGACGGCAAGGGGAAAGGTGAACCGGATCACCTTCATCACCTTGATCCGGCGGGCCTCATCGCCTCCGACCGACCGATAGACATCGAACGCCACCGAGCGGTGCTCGGATTCCTCGATGGCGTGCCACAACAGCATGGACCGTACTTCGGTCGTGCCGAGCAGGGCCTGGGCCCGCTCGTCCGAGAGCAGGGTCTCGGCGAAGACAGCGGTGAAATGCTCCAGTGCGGCGGTGATCGCCAGGCACGTCAGCGGGGAGAACCGTGCTTCGATGGCCTTCTGGCGGCGGTTCACCAGCCGGTCGATCCTGCGGGTCGGGTAACCCATCTCGTGCAGGCGCTCATTGAGGGCTCGGTGCTCGCGCCCGTGGGTGACCTCCTGGCCAATGAATCCCTTGACCTGGTCTTTGAGGTCAGGGTCGGTGATCTGGTCGGCGTAGCGACGCACCGAACGAATGAAGAAGTCCTCGCCCTCGGGGAACACCGCCGACAGGTGCGCGATCATGTGACTCATCACCAGGTCGCCTTGAACGAAGTGACGATTCAGCGATGCCACCGGGTAGTTGAACCGGATGCGACGCGCCTTTACCACCGGGTGATTGTTCTCGTTGGCGGTCATGACTCTCTCTCGGGTTGTGGGTCTGCCAAGCCGGTAGCCAGTGGCCGGACCAGCGTCTTGAAGGCGTCGAGGATGTCCTCGGCCGCCAGCGGCTCATAGCCGGCGATTGACCGGGACATCGCCAGGCCGTTCATCAGGGCGAAGGTCATCTGCGGTCCGATCCGAGACGCCGGGGCGTCGGCCTGTGCGGTGTCGGTGGAAGCAAGTAGTTCGGTGTAGATCCGATCGCAGGCTTCGGAGAATTGCCGATCAGTCTCGATCACCGCGGGCGCCAGGTCGGGGTCGGTGCGAGCCGCTACCCACAGCTCTTGCGATGCGGTGAATGTCGGGCCGGAATACATCGACCACAACAGATCGATCGCCTCGTCCAGTTTGTCCGCGGAAGCGTCCAGTCCCGCCATCAGCACCTCGAACTCTTCGATGCGGCGGTTCAGCGCGAAGTCGATGGCGGCGGTCAGCAGGCCGACCTTGGTCGGAAAATGCCCCTGCAGCGCGCCCACCGAAACACCGGCGCGGCGGGCCACCTCGGTGGTGGTGGTTCCCTTGAACCCGACCTCGACCAGCGCGTCAAGTGTCGCGTCGAGCAACGCATGCCGGGTCTCGGCAGTACGTTCCGCCTGGGTACGGCGGGGCTTGGTGGGCGGCACGCGTTCATGATGCGCCATAAAAAATAAGTAGTCAATATTTATTGTTACCGGTGATGGAAACCTCCCGGCCACTCCCCCTGCACCGACGGTGACATCATGCGGGGGTGGCATCTCCATCACCCGAACCCGCGCCTCTGGTGATCCGCATCTCGCCGATGGCCCATTTCGCGGTGGGCTTCCTGACTCTCGGCCTGCTGATCCCGGTGACGACGTGGCCCGTGACCGCTCCCCTGCTGGCATTGCCGCTGTTGGCCTCCGCGCTCATCGTGCGGTGGCGAACGGTCGCCGACCCCCAACGGATCACGGTGCGGACGCTCCTGGGCAGCCGCTCGGTGGACTGGGACGCCATCGCCGGCTTGGGCTTCACGCGGGGATCCTGGGCTCGGGCACACCTGCGCGACGGCGAGGTCCTGCGCCTGCCTGCGGTGAGCTTCGCGACGCTGCCGCTGTTGACCGAGGCGAGCGGCGGGCGGGTACCGAACCCCTACCGCTGACCCGCCTGGGTGCCGCCGTGCCCGGATCTAGCCGAGCGGGTTCGCCCCATTGAGGAAGACCCACATCGCGATGCCGCCGGCGATCCCGAGCAGCAGTGCCGCGATGGATCCAAGGAATGGCCGCCGGGCCCAGCCACGATCGCCGTCGAGCCCATAACGGCCGGGGCCGACAAGCACGATCGCCACCGCGACCACGATGAGAAGAACGTGGAATTCATGCCCGTCGGGCAGGAAAAGCCCGAGCCGACCCTGGTTGTCCGACGAGACGCCGGTGAGAACCCCGTTGATGAAATAGGCCAGCGCGCCGGCGGCCGCCAGCGGGGTGAACAGTCCGAGCACCAGCAGCAGACCCGCTGCGATCTGACCTCCGCCGGCCACGTAGGTCAAGATGTCGGCGTGCTGGTAGCCCGCAGCCGCGATCGAACTCTTGAATCCGCTCAGGCCCTGGCCGCCCCACCAGCCGAACAGCTGGCGCAGCCCATGCGCCACCAACAGCACACCCAGGCCCATCCGTAGCACGAGCAGACCCAGATCCTGGGTTCCGCGCCGATCGACTGCCCGGAAGGGCTCATCGATGTCGGGGTCCGGGCCGATGGAGACTCCCACGCGACCCGGGCTGGCCTGTGGTTCTGCGTAGGGCAGCGGGTGGTAGCCGCCTGCCGCAACCCGGGCGCCGGTGGGGTCGTAGGCCGGGATGGCGGCGGTCTCGAAATCACCGGTGTAGGTCGGCGATGGCATGTCGTCCTCCGGATCTACCAGACGCGCCGACTGGGGACGTCCTTTGCCTGCGTCGGCAGTCTCACCCGGCCGTCGCCAGTGTGAGCCCTCACCATGACTGGTCACCCTGCAAGAGTAAGGGCAACCCCCGCGGTATTGGGGATTTGAACGGCTTCGTTAGCGAATCGAATCCCAGCTGGCGGGGCGGTGCGGTGGGCGTCGTGGCGCAACCTCACCCGGTGTCCGTAACCTGACGGGCATGCGGATGCGCGGGGCGGTTCACCGGGTGCCTGTCGTCTTGGGCGCGGCATTGCTGGCTCTGACCGGCTGCGCGCACTTCGATGACGCCCAGTCTCAACCATTCACCACCGTGCCGCGGCGCGGTATGGCGCCGGCCACGACTCCCCCACCACCGCCACCGCTGCCCGCCAACCCGTTCCCCAAACAGTGCCCGGCGCCCGGGGTGATGCAGGGCTGCCTGGAGAGCACCAGCGGCCTGATCATGCACGGCGACAGCAAATCGGCATTGGTCGCCGAACGGACCACCGGCGCCGTCAAGGAAGTCTCACTGACCGCCGAACCCAAGGTGAAGACGGTGATCGGCGTCGACCCCTCCGGCGACGGCGGGCTGATGGACATCGTGTTGTCGCCCACGTACACGCAGGACAGGCTGATGTACGCCTACATCAGCACCCCCACCGACAATCGGGTGATCCGGATCGCCGACGGTGATGTCCCGAAGGACATCCTGACCGGAATTCCCAAAGGCGCGATCGGCAACACCGGTGCGCTGATCTTCACCAGTCCGACCACCCTGGTGGTGCTCACCGGAGATGCGGGCAATCCGGCCGCGGCCGCGGATCCGGCGTCCACCGCCGGCAAAGTACTGCGCATCGAGCAACCCACGACCATCGACCAGGCAGCGCCGACCACCGCCCTGAGCGGGATGGGCTCCGGCGGCGGAATGTGCATCGACCACGTCGACGGTTCGCTCTACGTCACAGACCGCACACCCAGCGGCGACCGCCTGCAGCGCATCACCAAGGATTCCCGGGTCTCGACCGTGTGGACGTGGCCGGACAAGCCCGGCGTAGCGGGCTGCGCCGCGATGGACGGCGTCGTGCTGGTCAACCTGGTCAACACCAAGCAGACGGTGGCCGTGCGCTTGGCGGCCGGCACCGGGTCGGTCACCAGTGAGCCAGAGGTCATGCGCCAAGACACCCATGGCCACGTCTGGGCGGTCAAGATGTCGCCGGACGGCAATGTCTGGGGCGCCACGGTGAACAAAACCGCCGGGGACGCTGAGAAACTCGACGATGTGGTGTTCCCCCTGTTCCCCTCGGGCGGCGGATTCCCGCGCGCCAACGACGACAAGGACTAGGTGTATCCGGCAGTCAGGTTGGTGACAGTCGGCTGATCGGAGGTCGGTTTCCGATGGCTGAGTGGCGCCGTTGATTGTTGTAGTGCTCGAGCCACGGGGCAAGGGCGGCGCAACGGTCGGCGTTTGAGGTGAAGACTTGCCGGTAGGCCCACTCGGTCTGCAAGGTCCGGTTGTAGCGCTCCACCTTTCCGTTTTGCCAGGGGCAGTGCGGTTTGATGAAGAGATGTTTGGCGTCCATCGCAGCGATGACGGCAGCGACCTCGCGGGAGTGTCGGTAGCTGAAGTGATTGTCGGTGATGACGGCCTCAATGGTGGTGACGCCGTGGTCGGCGAAGTACTCGGCGGCACGGGCGAGGAACTGTGCGCAGGTTTGCCCCTTCTCATCGTCGAGGATCTCTGAGTACGCCAAGCGCGAGTGGTCATCGACGGCTGAATGGACGTAGTCGAATCCGATTCGGGCCTTCTTCTGCGCAAATGTCCTACTCATCCGCCGGCCATGTGCTTTCCAGCCGCCTCCGTCAGGAATGCGACCAATCTTTTTGACGTCCATGTGAATCAGCTCGCCTGGTCGGCAACGTTCGTAGCGCCGGGTAGTGGCTTGGGAGGCGCGGATGACCTCACCGGTCAGCGGATCGCAGTCTCGCAGGTAGGGCAGCTGATGGCGTCGAAGAACCGCCGAGACAGTCCGAGCGCACAGCCCGAGCTCGTCGCCGATCCACTGTTGGCCGCGCCGCTCGCTGAGCCGGAGTGCCACGATCGCGGCCTCGACATGTGCCGGTGTTCGGTTCGGGCAGCGGCGAGGTCGAGACGACCGATCCACTAGGCCAGCGGGGCCCTCCTCGCGGTATCGGCGCACCCAGCGATACGCGCACTGGCGGGACACGCCGAGTTCGGCAGCCACATGCGCAGGCTTGCGGCCATCGATGAGGACTCGATCAACGAGCAGTCGTCGGCCATGAACGGTCAACCGGGCATTAGCGTGGGGCACGAGGACCTCCGTGTGTGAGTAGAGACGTCAGACATCTCCACTAAGCCCGGAGGTCCTCCCTTCTCACAGCAGAATCGTCAACAACGTCCCTGCCGGATACAACTAGGCGCGGCGGCCCTTCGCTTGTGAGCGGGGCCACTTCCGTTGGGGCCGTCGGGGCATCGGTTCTCACAGAAGTATTACTGACTCCGCCCGAGTGCCTTAAATATGCGGCTTACCTTGGATCTCAGGTCGAGTGGTGACCACCCGACCACCTAGGGAAAAGGATGCCGACAATGCTGATCGATGTTCGGTGGCTGCGATTCATGTTCGACCACCGGAGCCACCAGCCAGTCCGCCAGCTGCCGTAGCCCTCCGACCGCGGGGGCTGCGGCTAGCTGCAGGCGGCGAGAACCAGTTCACGCACCCGAGCGGCGTCTGCCTGGCCTTTGGTCGCCTTCATCACCGCCCCCACGATGGCTCCGGCAGCCTGCACCTTTCCGCCCCGAATCTTTTCGGCCACATCAGGGTTGGCTGCCAACGCCTCATCGATGGCGGCCTGGATCACCGAGTCGTCGCGCACCACGACCAAGCCCCGGTCGGCCATCACCTGGGCAGGCTCCCCCTCGCCGGCCAGCACGCCCTCAACCACCTGTCGGGCCAGCTTGTTGGACAGCTCACCTGAGTCCACCAGCGCAACGACATCGGCGACCTGCTGGGGAGTGATAGCCAGTGCGTCCAGTTCGATACCGGCTTCGTTGGCCTTCTGCACCAGGAAGTTTCCCCACCAGGCCCGGGCCGCCTCGCTGGAGGCGCCGGCGGCCACGGTGGCCGCGACCAACTCGACCGCGCCTGCGTTGACCAGGTCACGCATCACCTCGTCGGAGACGCCCCACTGCTCCTGAATCTTCTTGCGGGACAGCCACGGTAGTTCCGGGATGGTGCTGCGCAGCTCGGCGACCAGCTCGGCCGACGGCGCCACCGGCTCCAGATCGGGTTCGGGGAAATAGCGGTAGTCCTCCGCGGTCTCCTTGGCCCGCCCCGGGCTGGTGTAGCCGGCCTCATGGAAGTGCCGGGTCTCCTGGACGACCGTGCCGCCGCTGGTCAGCACCGCGCCTTGGCGTCGCATCTCATAGCTCACCGCCACTTCGACGCTCTTGAGGGAGTTGACGTTCTTGGTCTCGGTTCGGGTTCCGAATTCGGCTGCACCGGTGGGCTTCAGCGATACGTTCGCGTCGCAGCGCATGGAACCTTGGTCCATGCGAACGTCGGAAACATCCAACGCCCGCAGCAGATCCCGCAGTGCGGTCACATAGGCCCGGGCGATCTGCGGTGCGCGCTCAGCGGCGCCGACGATCGGTTTGGTGACGATCTCGATCAGCGGGACACCGGCCCGGTTGTAGTCGACCAGGGATTCGGTGGCATCCCCGATCCGACCGCTCTCACCACCGAGGTGAGTGAGTTTGCCGGTGTCTTCTTCCATGTGGGCGCGTTCGATATCCACCCGCCACACCGAGCCGTCCTCCAGCGGCACGTCCAGGTAGCCGTTGAAGGCGATCGGCTCGTCGTACTGGGAGATCTGGTAGTTCTTCGGCTGGTCGGGGTAGAAGTAGTTCTTCCGGGCAAACCGGCACCAGGAGGCGATCTCGCAGTTGAGCGCGAGCCCGATCCGGATCGCCGATTCGACGGCGGTGGCATTGAGCACCGGCAGCGAGCCGGGCAGGCCCAGACACACCGGACACACCTGGGTGTTGGGCTCGGCGCCGAAAGCCGTCGAGCATCCGCAGAACATCTTGGTGGCCGTGGACAGCTCGACGTGCACTTCCAGGCCCAGAACCGGGTCGAAGCGGGCGAGGACGTCGTCGTAGTCAAGCAGTTCGGCGACAGCAGCGGTCATAGCTGCAAAGTCTAGGTGACTGCGTTGTCCCGGCTTGGTCACACCGGCCAGTCCTCCATCCGGTAGGCGGCGTCGAAGAACATCCATTCATAACGTGCGGCGGTGTGCAGATGCCCGAGCATGGCCTCCCATTCCGTGGCCGGCGCGAGTGCGCCGACCCGGTCGACGACGGCCAGCACGGCCTCGACCACCGCCTGGTACTCGTCACCGGCGTAGGTGTCGATCCAGCGCTGAAACAGCGGCTCCGGGGAACCGTGGCGCTGCAGGTGCTCGCCGACTCGGGCATAGATCCAGTAGCAAGGGAGCACCGCGGCGATGGCCTCGGAGTAGGAGCCTGATGCCGTGACGGACATCAGGTAACTGACGTAGGCGCGTGTTGTCGGGGTGAGCGGCTGCGCCGCGGCAGGCTCGACGCCGGGCGCCAACTCCGCGAGCAGCCCGGCATGCAGTTCTGCCTCTGCGGTGATCGCCACCTCGGCGTGCTCGGCGAACATCGCCCTTTCCGACGCGATCGGGGCCTTGGTCGCGCATCCCTCCAGCGCCCGCGCGTACCCCCGCAGGTAGTGGGCGTCCTGCACCAGATAGTGGTGAAACTGGTTGCGGCCCAGCGTCCCGTCGGTGAGGCCGGTGATGAACGGGTGCTCGCAGATCTGCTGGTAGATACCGTCGATGCGCTCCCACAACCGCTCACGATTCTTCTCGGCCATACCTCACCGTAGGCGACATCGCCTTAGACTGGCCCCATGCCCGACCGCAACGTACTGGGCGGCCCGCTGGAGCCGTGCGGCAACGACCCGATCACCGGTTTCTATCGCGATGGCTGTTGCTCGTCAGGGCCCGAGGACGTTGGGCTGCACACGATTTGCGCTGTCGTCACGAGCGAGTTCTTAGAACACCAGCGCTCGATCGGCAATGACCTGTCCACCCCGATGCCGGCCTACCGATTCCCCGGCCTCACGCCCGGAGATCGGTGGTGCGTCACCGCGCTGAACTGGCTGCGCGCCCATCGCGACGGCTGCGCCGCGCCGGTGGTGCTGGCCGCCACCGGTGAACGCACGCTCGACGTGGTCAGCCTTGAGGTGCTGGCCGATTACGCCGTGGACGTGCCAGACGACCCCAGCGACCTCTGACCGGCAGCGGCCCTGCGGTCAGGGTCCGAGCGTGACGCCGACACCCGGGCCGTTCTGCTGCCGGAGCCTTTCGTACAAGACGAATTCCTGCACCAGCGGGCCATCTTCGGGGCAGTCGGCGATCACCGAACTGGCCAATAGCCGCCCCGTCTGGTCCTCCGGCAGGCCGCTGGTCGCCAGGATGTGACTCACCGCGTGCTTGACGCCGGCCAAACTCGGCTGGTCGTTGATGAATGCGCAGACATCATTGCCGTGATCGGTGACGTAATCGCCGATCTGGTCGCCACTGGCGAAAGCCGGCGCGGCGAGCACCAGTCCCATCGGCAGTCCGCACAGCACCACGGCGGACAACGCCATCTTTCCCATACTCCACCCCCAGCCTTCGACCATCAGGCATCAGAAATCACAACCTCACCATTGTGCGGCCATTTCGCAGCGTTGTCACGCCACACGCGAACTAGCCGAAGAATGCCGCCGCGTCGTCGTAGCGGCTCTGCGGCACCACCTTGAGCTGGCGGACCGCGTCGGCCAACGCCACCCTGCCGATCTCCTGGCCGCGCAGCGACACCATCATGCCGTACTCGCCTGCGTGGGCGGCGTCAGCGGCGTTGACGCCGAATCGGGTTGCCAGGACCCGGTCGTAGGCGGTTGGCGTGCCACCGCGCTGCACATGTCCCAGCACGGTGGTGCGGACTTCTTTCTTGACGCGCTTCTCGATTTCGACGGCCAGTTGGGCGGCCACACCGGTGAACCGCTCGTGGCCGAACTCGTCGACGCCGCCGGAGCGCAGCTCCATGGACCCGGCAGCGGGCTTGGCTCCTTCGGCGACAACACAGATGAAGTGCGACGAGCCGTGCTGGAAGCGCTGCTTGACCAGTCGGCAGACCTCTTCGACGTCGAAGGGCTGCTCGGGGATCAGCGTCATGTGCGCGCCGGTGGCCAGGCCGGCGTTGAGCGCGATCCATCCGGCGTGGCGTCCCATCACCTCGACCAGCATCACCCGCTGGTGCGATTCGGCGGTGGAGTGCAGCCGGTCGATGGCATCGGTGGCAACCTGCAGCGCGGTGTCGTGACCGAAAGTGACGTCGGTGCAATCGATGTCGTTGTCGATGGTCTTGGGCACCCCGACCACCGGAACGTTCTCCTGCGACAACCAGTGCGCCGCAGTCAAAGTGCCCTCGCCGCCGATCGGAATGAGCACGTCGATGCCGTTGTCATCGAGGGTCTGCTTCACCTGATCCAGGCCGGCGCGCAGCTTGTCGGGGTTCACCCGCGCGGTGCCCAGCACGGTGCCGCCTTTGCCCAGCAGCCGATCATTGCGGTCGTCGTTGGCCAACTGGATGCGACGGTTCTCCAGCAGGCCGCGCCAGCCGTCCTGGAAACCCACCACCGTCGAGCCGTAGCGTGAGTCGCAGGTGCGTACCACCGCCCTGATCACCGCATTCAATCCGGGGCAGTCACCGCCGCCTGTGAGCACTCCGATCCGCATGGGACCATCTTGCCGGGTCGATCACTCCGAGACAGCGGTTAGTGGCGAGCTCCACTCGAACTTTTCCCTCGCCCGCCGCGGGCGCGGGGGTCAGACCAGCTCAGATCGCGGCGGGTAGCGCCCCGCGGGCCGCCTCGTACGCCGCACCCACTCGGTACAACCTGTCGTCGGCCAAGGCGGGGGCCATGATCTGGAGGCCGACCGGGAGCCCATCGTCGCCGGACAAGCCGGACGGCACCGACATACCGCAGTGCCCGGCCAGATTCAGCGGCAGGGTGCACAGGTCGAACAGGTACATCGCGAGGGGGTCATCGACCTTCTCCCCCAATCGGAACGCCGTCGTGGGAGTCGTCGGGGAGATCAGCACATCGACGGATTGATACGCCTCATCGAGGTCGCGGGCGATCAGGGTACGCACTTTTTGCGCCTGGTTGTAGTAGGCGTCGTAGTAACCCGCGGACAGCGCATAGGTGCCCAGCATGATCCGGCGTTTGACCTCAGGCCCGAATCCTGCCGCCCTCGTCAGCGCCATCACCTCCTCGGCACTGCGGGTCCCGTCGTCGCCGACACGCAGCCCGAAACGCATCGCGTCGAAGCGCGCCAGGTTGGACGAGACCTCCGAGGGCAGAATGAGGTAATACGCCGACAGCGAGTAGTCGAAGTGCGGGCAGTCCACTTCGGAGACCTGTGCACCCAACGCCTTGAGCTGGTCGACGGCGGCATTGAATGACGCCAGCACCCCCGGCTGGTAGCCCTCGCCGCTGTGCAGCTGGCGCACCACCCCGATCCGTACACCCGACAGGTCACCGGTTGCGCCGGCACGCGCAGCGCCGACGACGTCGGGCACCAGCGCGTCCACCGAGGTGGAGTCGCGCGGGTCGTGTCCGGCGATCACCTGGTGCAGCAGCGCAGTGTCGAGCACCGTGCGCGCGCAGGGCCCGCCCTGATCCAGTGAGGACGCGCACGCCACCAACCCGTAGCGACTCACGGTGCCGTAGGTGGGCTTGACGCCAACGGTTGCCGTCAGCGCAGCCGGTTGCCGGATCGAGCCGCCGGTGTCGGTGCCGATGGCCAGTGGGGCCTGGAACGCCGCCAGCGCCGCGGCACTACCGCCACCGGACCCTCCGGGCACCCGCTCCACGTCCCACGGGTTGCGCGTCGGGCCGAAGGCAGAGTTCTCGGTGGACGAGCCCATGGCGAACTCGTCCATGTTGGTCTTGCCCAGAATCGGGATGCCTGCCGCACGCAGCCGAGCGGTGACCGTCGCGTCGTAGGGGGCCTGCCAGCCTTCGAGGATCTTCGATCCGCAGGTGGTGGGCGAGTCGACGGTGGTGAAGACATCCTTGAGAGCCAATGGGACACCGGCCAGCGCCGAAGGGGCCTCGCCCGCGGCAATGGCCTTGTCCGCGGCTTCGGCTGCCCCCAGCGCCGTATCTGCGGCGACGTGCAGAAATGCCCCGTAGCGCTCATCGGTGGCGGCGATCTGGTCCAGGTGAGCGCGGGTGACCTCGACCGAGGAAACCTCGCGGGCGGCGATCTTGGCCGCCAGGGTGGCCGCGTCGAGGCGGATCAACTCGCTCACTGGCCCTCCCCCAGAATCTGCGGGACCGCAAAGCGGTTCTCGGCGGTGCGCGGCGCGGCGGCCAGCGCCTGAGCCTGGGTAAGCCCGGCGACGATCTCGTCGGGCCGGGTGACGTTGACGTCCTTGAGGGGATTGTCGGTGGCCTCGACGCCGGTGACGTCGACAGCCGCAATGGTGCTGACATGAGTCAGAATCGCATCGAGCTGGCCGGCGAAGCCGTCCAACTCGGCGTCGGTCAGCGCCAGCCGGGCCAACCGGGCCAGGTGCGCTACGTCGTCACGAGAGATCTGGGACACGGGTGCAAAGCCTAGTCGGCGCCGCTGAGGCCCCGTGCGGCGGCGAGCGTGAGACCGGCCTCACTTTCGGCGGCGCGGCCTGGCACTGTGGGAAAGTTGCGCATGCCTTCCTATCTGCTGCGCGTCGAACTCGACGACCGCCCCGGCAGCCTCGGCTCCCTCGCCGTGGGCCTGGGCTCGGTGGGGGCCGACATCTTGTCGCTGGATGTCGTCGACCGCGGCACCGGTTCGGCCATCGACGATCTGGTGGTCGAGTTGCCGCAGGGGTCGATGCCCGATGTGCTCATCACCGCCGCCGAGCGGTTGCCCGGAGTTCGGGTGCACAGCATTCGTCCGCACACCGGATTGCTGGATGCGCACCGTGAACTCGAGCTGATCGATCATGTCGCGGCGGCCGGGGACCGCAGCGCCAAACTGGCGAAACTCGCCAATGAGGCTCCCCGTGTGCTGCGGGTCAGCTGGTGTGTGGTGCTGCGCGCCGAGGGCTCCGAGGGAGGATTCCGTCGGCTCGCCGGCAGCCCAGGCACCCCGGAGACTCAGGTCGAAGCGGTGCCGTGGTTGCCGATCGAGCGCCCCACCGCCCTGGACAACACCGCCACATGGGTGCCTGCCGTGTGGCGGGACATGGATGTCGCGTTGGCCGCGGCGCCGCTGGGTAACCCGCGCACCGCGATCGTGCTCGGTCGTACCGGAGGACCGGATTTCTTGCCCGCCGAAGTGGTTCGGCTGGGTTATCTGGCGGGGATCGTGGCGACGTTGCTGCGCTGATCGGGCGCTAACCCTGCGGCTCCTGGTCGACGGTGTCTGCCGGCCCCTCGGACAGGAGCGTGACGAAGCCTTCTTCGTCCAGCACGGGGACCCCGAGTTCGACGGCCTTGTCATACTTCGACCCTGGCGCGTCACCGGCCACCACGTAGGCGGTCTTCTTCGACACCGAACCGGCCGCCCGGCCACCGCGCGCGATGATCGCCTCCTTGGCCTCATCGCGTGAGAAGCCGTTCAGCGAACCGGTCACCACAATGCTGAGCCCCTCGAGGGTGCGCCGGATGCTCTCGTCTCGCTCATCGGCCATCCGCACGCCCGCGGCCCGCCACTTGTCGACGATCGCGCGGTGCCAGTCGACGTCGAACCATTCGGTGACCGCCGCTGCGATGGTGGGCCCTACGCCTTCGACTGCGGCCAGCTGCTCGGTGGTGGCCGCCGTGATGGCGTCCAGGCTGCCGAATTCGGTGGCCAGGGCCCGCGCCGCGGTCGGACCCACGTGGCGGATGGACAAGGCCACCAACACCCGCCACAGGGGTTGCGTCTTGGCCTTGTCGAGGTTGGCCAGCAGCTGGCGACCGTTCTTCGACAGGGCGCCGTCCTTGGTGGTGAACAGGTCCGTGCGCAGCAGGTCCTCTTCGGTGAGGGTGAACAGATCTCCCTCGTCGGCGATGACTCCCGCACTCAACAGAGCGATCGCCGCCTCGTAACCCAGCGATTCGATATCGAAGGCACCGCGGCCGGCAACGTGGAACACCCGCTCTCGCAGCTGCGCCGGGCAGGACTGGGAGTTGGGACAGCGGATGTCTACGTCGGCCTCCTTCGCCGGCGCCAACGCGGTTCCGCATTCTGGGCAGTGGGTCGGCATGACGAACTCACGCTCACTGCCGTCGCGCAGGTCGACCACCGGGCCGAGCACCTCGGGAATGACGTCCCCGGCCTTGCGGATCACCACGGTGTCCCCGATCAGCACACCTTTGCGCTTGACTTCCGAGGCGTTGTGCAAGGTGGCCAGCGACACCGTGGAGCCGGCGACCTTGACCGGGGTCATGTGAGCGAAGGGAGTCACCCGACCGGTCCGCCCGACACTGACCCGGATATCGAGCAGGGTGGTCTGTGCCTCTTCGGGCGGGTACTTGTAGGCCACCGCCCAGCGCGGGACCCGGGAGGTGGCGCCGAGTCGGCGCTGCAGGGCCCGGTCGTCGACCTTGACCACGACCCCGTCGATCTCGTGTTCGACGGCGTGGCGGTGTTCGCCCCAGTAGGTGATGCGCTCGGCGACCGCGGCCACCCCCTCGACACGCGCGGTGTGCGAAGAGACCGGCAGCCCCCAGGCCTTCATCGCGGTGTACGCGTCGTGCAGGGTCTCCGGGTTGAATCCCTCTGCGTAGCCGAGTCCGTGGCAGACCATGCGCAGGTTGCGCCGGGCGGTGATCGCCGGGTTCTTCTGCCGCAGCGATCCGGCGGCACTGTTGCGGGGGTTGGCGAACGGCGGCTTTCCTTCGGCCACCAGCCCTGCATTGAGAGCTTCGAAGTCTTCCAGCCGGAAGTAGACCTCGCCGCGTACCTCCAGCACGGCAGGGACCGGGAATTCAGCGCTGGCGGTGAGGTATTCGGGAATGTCGACGATGGTTCGCGCATTGAGGGTCACGTCTTCGCCCACCCGGCCGTCGCCACGGGTGGCCCCACCGCTCAACCGGCCGTCGCGGTACACCAGCCCCAGCGCCACCCCGTCGACCTTGAGTTCACACAGGTAACTGGTGTCGCCGCCGATCTCACCCGCGACACGGCCCGCCCACGCCATCAGCTCCTCGGGTGAGAACACGTCTTCCAACGAGAGCATGCGCTCAAGATGCTCAGCGGGGGCGAACTCCGTGGTGAACCCGGCGCCTCCCACCAGCTGAGTCGGCGAGTCGGGGGTGCGCAGCTCCGGATGGGCCTCCTCCAGGGCGAGCAGCCGGTTGAACAGCTCGTCGAACTCGCCGTCGGTGATGATCGGCGCGTCTTTGACGTAGTAGCGGAACTGGTGTTCGCGCACCTCGTCAGCCAGGTCGTGCCACTGCCGCCGGAGGTCGGGGGGCACGCTGTCGGCCTCAGGACTCACCTCCGCAGGCTATCTGCTCGCTACGCTGGCGGCATGGCGCACCCAGTCATGTTCCGCGACGGCGATCCCGGTCTGGCGGAGCTGCGCAGAGTCGCGCTGGGCTTTCCCGAGGCGTTCGAGAAGATCTCGCACGGTCGCCCGGTGTTCTGTGCCCCCAAGATGTTCGCCGTCTATGGCGGCGCCAGCAAGGCCACCGGCACGATGGTGCGCTATCCCCATGCACTGCTGGTCAAGGTCGACGAATCCGAGCGACGGGCACTGGAGCAGGATCGGAGGTTCTTCTCACCGATGTATCTGGGTCCGTCCGGTTGGCTGGGAATGGATTTCGATGCAGCTGAGGTGGATTGGGATGAGGTGCACGAGTTGATCGATGCCTCGTTTCGGCTGATCGCGCCGCAGCGATTGATTCGGAGCCTGGACGGACCCTGATCCCGACCGGCGGCCTTCGGTGCCGCTAAATCGCGCCGGGGTCCTCGACCAGCGCCTCCCCTACCTTGCGCACCAGCCCCGATGCGGTGCGCGCCCATGCCGCGCTTGCACCGGCCATGCCGCAGACCGGGCTGATTCCCACCCGCTCGGCCAATATCGAGCGGGCGAATCCGATCCGGTCGGTGATCGCCGCCACCGAGGCCGCGAGCTCTTCCACGGCGGGGACCCGCGCCGGGGCCAGGGCGGGAACCAGCCCCATGACCACGGTGCGGCCAGAATCGACGAATGCACCGATCTGGTCATAGTCGGCGGAGTCCAACGCGGTGCAGTCCAAAGCCAGTGCAGTGATCGTACTGCGCTGCAACACGTTCCACGGCAGATCCGATGCGCAGCTGTGCACCAAGACCTCGCCACCGATCGCCTCCACGCAGGTGTCGAGCAGCGCGGTGGCCACCGCCTCGTCAATGGGGGCCACCGGGCTCAATGCGGTCACACCGGCTAAGCGGCCGGTCACCGCGGCGGTCAGCGACGGTTCATCGAGCTGCACCACCACGGGAGCGTCCAGTCGGCGAGACAGGTCGGCCCGGTGCGTCTTGAGCCCTTCGGCCAGTGACGCGGCCAGGTCCCGCACCGCTCCCGGATCGGTGATCGCCCGGTGGCCGTTGGCCAGTTCCACCTGCGCAGCCAGAGTCAGCGGCCCGGCCGCCTGGACCTTGACCGGGTGCGAGCTCCCTCGTAGCCCAGCGACCTCCCACGCTTCTTCCAAGGCGTCGACGTCCTCGCCGAGCAGGCTCGCCGCGCGGCGACTCACCGCACCGGGGCGCGCCACCAACCGATACCCACGCGGGGCGGTGTCGACGGCGATGTCGACCAGCAGTGCGCCGGCCCGGCCGATCATGTCTGCGCCCACGCCACGACCCGGCAACTCGACCAGATGAGCCAGGCTCCCACCCAACTCACCGACCACCACCTCGGCCGCCGCGCGCGCCGAGGTGCCCGGCCACGATCCCAGTCCAGTCCCGGTGGCGAAAGCACTCACCGGACAACCGTATTGAAGTGGCGTTGCTCTGAGGACGGCGGGGCTAGCCTTCGGTGGTGAGAAAGTGGCGGCTGGTTCCGATCTGGGCGGTGATTGCGGCGGTGGCGAGCTGCAGCCGCGTGGTCGGCGGAACGGCCCTGCCCCTGGCGGCACCGCCCACGTCCGACGGGGGCGTGCAGCTGGGCCGGATCATGCTCGGCACAGCGCGGATGCGGGCCATCCTCGGCGCTGACGAACAGCTGAGCATCATCCCCACCATGGATTCAGGCTCGCCGACAGACATCGATGACCTGGCCGCCACCGTCCCCCCACCGTGCCACTTCATCTTCGCCGATACGGAGGTGTTCGGTTCGGCTACAACGCATTTCCACAAGACCACCTACCAGTACCCACCCCAGGCCGCCATGATCTCCGAGGGGGCCGCCGTCTACCCCGACGCCGACGCCTCCCACCATGCCTTCGACGCACTGCTGGCCGCCGTCGCCGGGTGCGCCGACACCGCGGCCGGGCCGGGTTTGGTCGGCGAGTGGGCCGGCGACGAACAATCTCTGCACACCAGCGCCGGCGCCTGCGGCCGGGCCTACCAGCTCAAGTCGGTGGTTCTCTTGGAGGTCACCTACTGTGGCTTCTCGCCCTCAGACAGCGACCTGGTTCTCACCAACTTGGCGGCCAATGTACCCGGGTGACACAGTCACGCCGCGGCAAGCAGTACCGCCCCGCCGGCGACCTCAACCCAGAAGTAGAACCACGCCGGGTAGAACCCAGAGGGTCGCTCAAACAACCTGGCTACCAGCCGGCCGAAAGCCATCCCCAGAAGGCTGGCCGCGACAGCGACAACTGCTCCGGGACGCAGCCCTGGGACGCCGAACGCGGCCAGCGCCAACAGTACCGCGATCGCAACGCCGAACCCGCCGTATACGGCACGCACTTCGCCTCTGCCTTCGGCTCCGCCCAGCACGATGCCGAACGGGGCAACCAAAGCCGTCGGTGCGGCCAAACCAAACAGGCCCATAGCAAGGAACAGCAAGGCCATAACCGTTATCGCAGCAGTCGCCATACCCCCACAGTGACACGTACCGCGGTCAGCCGTGCGACAACCCGGACATGGCGCGTGCTCGTGCCGCGATGCCGTCGGCACGCCGGCGGGAAACACCGAGCACACGCAGATGGGCCGCCGCGACCTCCTCGCCGGTGTCATCGGGTTCCGCCCCAGCCAGGACCGCCCGGGCGCCGACCGCGAGAGTCGCTACCAGGATGTCGACCACCAGCTGACGCGGGCCGTTGATGTCGAACTCACCGGCCTCGACACCGGCACGGACGTCATCGTCGATCTGGACCGACGAGCGCCGTGCCGCGTCGTGATGCTGTTCCAGGTATTGCGTCATGATCGCGCCGAGCTCCCGGTTGGCCGCGATCGCCCTCATGGTCCCGACCGCGCCTATGGCAATACGGGCCGAATAACTTCCGCTCCGCTGCACCTCGGCCAGGCGCGCCACATGGTCGCCCAGCACCACCAGGGCCACCGCGTCCTCGAGCTCCTGCTTGTTGGAAAAATAGTGGTAGAAAATGCCGTTGGAGACCCCGGCCGCCTGCGTGAGCCGCAGGATCGAGGTAGCTGCCACGCCTTCTTCGGCGAACATGGCAATCGCGGTTCGGATCAGGTGATCACGACGTTGATCGGGAGTGAGGCGGGCCCGCTTCCGCGCGTCGCCAGCAGAGCTGGGCACAGCCACTCCTTCCCTGAGGTGAAAACCAGGATCACCCCGATGTGAAGGCTACCAACAACGCCTGCCCGCACCGGGGGTTCCGTCACCTTTGTTGAGATGATCGTCAATAGCTATTGAGATACATCTCAACAGTAGCTACGGTGGAGTCGTCGCCATAGCGAAAGGACGTCAGATGGCTGCCACAGATGTTCAGGAACGCGTGCCGGTCGTCGTGGCCGGCGGCGGGATCGTCGGGGTGACCCTCGCGCTGCTGCTGGCACGGCGCGGGGTCGCGACCGTGGTACTCGAGCGGGACGAACAGCCCCGCACGCTGCCCCGCGCGCACGCGGTCAACCCCCGCACCATCGAGATCCTGCGCGAGCTCTCCGTGGATGTCGATGCGCTGCGCGCTATCTCCGCGCCCGCGGAGTTGACCAGCGAGGTCCGATTTGTCACCACCTTGAGCGGGGTGTGTTTCGGGTCGTTGCGCTACGAACGGCAAGGGGACGACATCGGCACGCTCGCCGCAACGGGGACACTGAACATCCCACAGCCTGAACTGGAATCCGTGCTGTTCGATCGTGCTGCGGCCGAGCCGCTGATCGATCTGCGCCGTGGCCACGAGTGGGTCTCGGCCCAGCAGAGCGACGGCCAGGTCACCAGCACCGTGCACGGACCGGGCGGACTCTATCGCGTCACTTCACCCTTTCTGGTGGCCTGCGACGGCGCCGGCAGCACGGTGCGCGCCGCGCTGGGTGTGCCGATGTCGGGGGTTGCCGATATCGCATCCGCGGTGTCAATGACCTTCGCGGCTGACCTGACCGAGGTGGTGCGCACCCGCCCCGGAGTGCTGAACTGGGTCCTGGCCCCGTCCTTGAAGGGCACCCTGCTGGCCTACCAACCCGCAGGGCTGTGGACCTATAACGTGGCATTGCCCCCAGGACGGGTCGACATGTCCGGCTTCACCCCGGAGCTGGCCCTCGGGCATATCCGGGCGGCCCTGGGTCCCGGCGCCGAGCACATCGCCGTCGAGGTCATCGCGTGCACCCCCTGGACCCTCAACGCCGAAGTGGCGCAGAACTATCGGATAGGGAACATCTTTCTGGCCGGTGACGCGGCACATCGATTCCCGCCTACCGGAGGCCTGGGCCTCAACACCGGGCTCCAGGACGCCCACAATCTGGCGTGGAAGCTCTCCGCCGTCCTGGGCGGCTGGGCACCGTCGTCGCTGCTCAATACCTACCAGGCCGAACGGCAGCAGGTGGCGCGACGCAACGCCGACCAGAGCCTGACCAATCTCGGAGCGATCCGGGCACTCGACATCTTCAACCCGGTCGCCCAAGACGACAGTGCCGCCGCGGCCTTCACAGCCGATCCGGCAAACGCAGAAGTCATCGCGGAAGTCATTGAGCGTCAACGCCCTCACTTCGACTCGGTGGCACTGCAACTGGGCTTCTCCTACGATCCGGACGAGCCCGGCATCACCGACGTCACCGATTTCCAGCCCCGCGCCATCACCGGGCGGCGATTGCCGCACGGCTGGCTCGACGCGGGCGGAAGCCGGACGGCGGTCCTCGATCTGGTAGAGAGCGCGGCCTTCACCGTGCTGCTGCTCGACTCGGCCACAGCACCGGCGATCAACCCCCGATATCCGGTTACCGTCGTGCGCCTGGACCGCGACGCACCCGACGTCGCCGACTGGATCAAGGCGGTCGAACTCACCGACGTGACGGCGCTGCTGATTCGCCCCGACGGACACATCCTCGCCGTCGCCCACCAGCCCGCGGAGCTGGCAGGCTTCGAACCGGCCATCCATCGGCTGCTCGACGGTCCCGCGGCTGACGAATCGACGCCGTGCGCTCCGCCCCCGGAGGGCTTCCGTCGGCATCTCTACCCGCCCAATCACCCCCGGCTGGCCGGCCTCGACCACTACGACGCCGCCGGCTACACCGATGCCATGTGTCATGCCCCGCTGCTCGGCGATGCCCTCAAATGGTGGAAGCAGCTGTTCGAGTCCGGCACTTTCCACGGCATCACCACCGACGGCACCCGCCGCGACGGCCTCTACCCGTTGGGCGGTCACGAGGGCGCACCCACCGGCGAGGCCCTCACCGCCGCCAACGCATTGATCGAGGCCGTTTCCGAGACCGACCGCCAACGGCTGGTACACCCGTTGAACAGCAAGGTGTGGCGGGCGTGGATGAATCCGGAGTTCTACCTGAACCGGTTCGGGCTACGCCTCGAAGAGCACGATGACGCCATCCGGGCTCGCGCGCACGCGTTGATCCGGTCCAGCGTCAGCGCACAGGGCTACGAGCTGATCCGTAACATCATGGCCACCAACGGCTTTCTCGGCGAGCTGGTCCGGCTTCCCCGGCTGCTCAACGAGAACAGCTACAACATCAACATCTTCGGCACCCCGTCGGCCGACGAACCATGGGGCTGGAACCTCTACGGCCACCATCTGTGCCTCAACTGCCTGTTCATCGGTGACCAGCAGGTGTTCACTCCGATCTTCCTCGGCGCCGAACCCAATGAGATCGACACCGGCGTCCACGCCGGTACCGTGCTGTTCACCGAACACCAGCAGGGCGGGCTGGACCTGATTCGAGCGCTACCCGCCGAACTTGCCGATCAGGCGATTCTTTACCACGCCAAGCGTGATCCGGCGATGCCTGCGGGCCGGGTGCACCCCGCTGACGAGCTTCATCTGGCCGGCATGTTCCAGGACAATCGCGAGATCCCCTATGAAGGGCTGAACCTGGCTGACTGCCCGGACCACCTGCGCGAAGCCACGCTGGAGCTGGTCGAGGTGTTCTTGCGGTATCAGCCCGACGGGCCGCGGAACGCCCGGCTGAACAGCGTCCGCGAACACCTCGACCAGACCTGGTTCTGCTGGATCGGCGGCACCGACGACAGCTCCCCGTTCTATTACCGGATCCAAAGCCCGGTCATCCTGATCGAGTTCGATCATCACGCGGGCGTGTTCTTGAGTAACAGCGAGCCCGAGCGCTTCCATATCCACACCGTGGTGCGTACCCCCAACGGCAACGACTACGGCGCCGAGCTGGTCCGCCGCCGCACCGGCAGCCCCCAGTCGCTCGATGGACCGCAGTGACGTCGACCATGCCGCACAACACCGGAAGGCCACTCTCATGGACCTAGGTATCGCCGGCCGCTGGGCGGTAGTCTGCGCGTCCAGTAAAGGGCTGGGCCGCGCCTGCGCCGAAGCCCTTGCCGCCGAAGGGGTCAACGTCGTGATCAACGGCCGCGACCAGGCATCGCTGGACGCCACTTCGGCCAAGCTGTCCGCCGCCCATCCCGACATCGCCGTCCGCGCGGTGACCGCGGACCTGAGCACTTCGTCGGGTCGCGCTGAGCTGCTCGGCGCATGCCCCCAACCAGACATCCTGGTGACCAACAACGCAGGGCCGCAACCGGGCTCGCTGCTCGACACCGACGACGCGGCATTCAGCCTTGCCCTCGAGGGACACTTCTTTGCCCCGATCGCTCTCGTTCGGGCCGTGATCGGCGGCATGCGCGATCGGCGTTTCGGTCGCGTCGTCAACATCACCTCGGCGATGGTGGCCAGTCCCAACCCGCTGATGGCCGCTTCCTCGGGTGCCCGCACGGGTCTGACTGCGGTGATGAAGGGCCTGCAACGCCTGACGGTTGCCGACAACGTGACGATCAACCAACTGCTGCCGGAGCGTATCGACTCCGGGCGCCAGCAGCAGCTGGCCGCCCTGGAAGCCGCAGCGCTGGGGATCAGTGTGGACGCTGCCCGGCAACGCCAAGCGGCGTCGATCGCCGCCGGTCGCCTTGGACGGCCCGCCGAAGTGGGTGCCGCGTGCGCGTTTCTGTGCAGCGCGCACGCCGGCTATATCTCCGGAGTCAGCCTGCGCCTTGACGGCGGCAGCTTTCCGGGACTTCTGTGAGGCCGGTCGGCTAGGCCGTGTCTCCGATGGTCGCGCTGGCGATCACCTCGTCGCCGTCCGCGTCCGGGCGGTAGCAGGCCAGGGTCTGCCCACGGGCCACGCCCCGCAACGGCTCACGCAGCTGAACCCGCAACATGTCATCCACCAGTTCGGCGACCGCGCCGACAGCCTCACCGTGAGCGCGCACCTGCACCTCGCACTCGACTGGGCCGCGCCACGGCTGCCCAGAGGTGAACACCGGTGCCCGCCCGATCAGCTCGATCACGTTCAAGTCGGTGGCCGACCCGACGGTGACGGTGCCGGTCGCGGCATCGATACCGGTGACATAGCGCGGCTGACCGTCCGGGCCGGGGCCGGCGATACCCAGGCCCTTGCGTTGGCCGATGGTGAAACCGTGCACCCCGTCATGCTGCGCCAACACCGAGCCCCCGGTGTCGACCACGGCGCCGGGCCGCACTCCGATGTGGCCACCGAGGAAGGTGCGGGTGTCGCCCGTCGGGATGAAGCAGATGTCGTGACTGTCGGGCTTGCTCGCCACCGCCAGGCCGCGTTCGGCGGCTTCGGCGCGGATCTGCGGCTTGGGCGTGTCCCCGATCGGAAACGCGGCGTGACGGAGCTGTTGGGCCGAGAGCACCGCGAGCACGTAGGACTGATCCTTGTCGGCGTCCACCGCGCGGCGCAGTCGACCGTCGGCGAGCCGCGCGTAATGACCGGTGGCCACCATGTCGAAGCCGAGTGCGAGGGCTCGTGCGGCCAGCGCGGAGAACTTGATCTTCTCGTTGCACCGCATACAGGGATTGGGGGTCTCGCCGCGGGCGTAGGACTCGACGAAGTCGTCGATCACCTCGTCCTTGAACTGCTCGGAGAAGTCCCACACGTAGAACGGGATGCCCAGTACATCGGCAACGCGGCGGGCGTCGTCGGAGTCCTCTCGCGAGCAACAGCCCCGCGATCCGGTCCGCAGAGTGCCCGGGTTGCGTGACAGGGCCAGATGCACGCCGACCACGTCGTGCCCGGCATCGACCATGCGGGCCGCCGCCACCGAGGAGTCCACTCCGCCGCTCATCGCGGCGACCACCTTCATCGCGATACCCCCGCCGCGGCCAGCATTGCGTGCCGAGCCCGGTCCACCGCGCCGGGAAGTACCGACAGCACCGCGTCCACGTCGCTGTCCACGCTGGTATGGCCCAGCGACAGCCGCAGTGAGCCGCGGGCGGCCACCGGGTCAGCACCCATCGCGGTGAGCACGTGTGAGGGTTGCGGCACACCGGCGGTGCAGGCCGATCCGGTGGAGCACTCAATACCGTTGGCGTCCAACAACATCAGCAGGGAATCACCCTCGCAGCCGGAAAAGGTGAAGTGCGCATTGCCCGGCAGCCGGTGAGTTCGCGATCCGTTGATGCGGGCGTCGTCGATGCTGGTCAGCACGCCCTCGATGAGCCGGTCCCGCAGCGCCGCGACCCGCCCGGAGGTTTCCGCCAACGAACCCACAGCAAGATCCAGCGCTGCGGCCATCCCGACCGCACCGGCGACGTCGGGTGTGCCCGAACGGATGTCGCGTTCCTGGCCCCCACCGTGTGTCAGCGGAACGCAGGACACATCGCGACGAATCAGCAGTGCCCCGGTGCCGCAGGGCCCGCCGAACTTGTGGGCGGTCAGGCTCAACGCCGACAGTCCGCTGGCCCCGAAGTCGACCGGCAGCTGCCCGACGGCCTGGACGGCGTCGGAGTGCATCGGCACCCCGAATTCAGCAGCGATAGCGGCCAGTTCGGTGACCGGCAACACCGTGCCGACTTCGTTGTTGGCCCACATCGCCGTCACCAGGGCGACATCCTCGGCTCGGCCGCCGTCTAACTCCGCCCGCAACGCGTCCGGCGAGACCGACCCCTGCGCGTCGGTGGGTAGCCAGGTGATCTCGGCGCCCTCGTGGTCGGCAAGCCAGCCCACCGAATCCAGCACCGCATGGTGCTCGACCTCGGTGGTGATGATCCGGCGGCGCCGCGCATCGGCATCGCGGCGCGCCCAGTAGATGCCCTTGACTGCCACGTTGTCGCCGTCGGTACCGCCCGCGGTGAACACCACTTCCGAGGGGCGCGTACCGAGCTGTGCTGCGATGGACTCCCGGGACTCCTCCATCCGGCGGCGGGCGGCGCGGCCGGCCGCATGCAGCGAGGACGCGTTTCCCACCGTGCCCAGCACAGCCGCCATCGCCTCGATGGCTTGCGGGTGCATCGGGGTGGTGGCGGCGTGATCCAGATAGACCATGACCTGCCCAGGATACCGGGAAGCCGCCGACACCCCGGCGCAGCGGCGGGCAGCCGCGCAGCTCAACAGGCGACGCGCGCCCGCCGGCGCCGCCGCACCCGCGATCCCGCCGCCGCCTGGCAGCGGGCGGCCAGCTCACGCCGGTCGTTTCCGGGCAGCTGCAGGGCCGCGACGTGAACGTGCGCGACCGTGCGTCGCGCAGTGATCAGTCGGCGCATCGAGGCGACCAGGGTGTCGTCGCCGACGAAGGCCGGCACGGTCGACACAGCCCCGTCGTGGTGGTGGTAGCTCAGCTGCAGGGGCTGCACTGGCCGGGCGGCATCGACGGCGGCCTGGAACATCGCCGGATAGAACCGCCCGTGGGCCCGGCCACACCAGGTGGTGCCCTCCGGGAACGCCACGACGGTGCGGCCGGCCCGCAACCGATCCGCCACGGTCTGCACCACCACCGGCAGCCCGCGCAGGCTGTCGCGCTCGATAGGAACGATGCGCATCAGCCGGGCCAGTGTTCCGATACCGGGCCAGCTGATGAGGTCGGCGCGCGCCACAAACGTTCCCGGCGATATCGCGCCGATCACGAACACGTCCAGCCACGACACGTGCGCGCTGACCACCAACATGCCGCGCAGATTGCGGACCGGCCCGCCGGTCGTCGTCACCCGCACCCCGAAAACCCGCAACACCAGCAGGCAACAACCACGCTGGAGGCGCACACGGCCCGGGATCGGTACCGCCAGCAGCGGCAGCAGCGGCGCCACCAGGATCACCAGCGCCGCCCGCAGCGCCACCACACCCGGGAACGGCCGGTCGCCACCGCCGCGCACACAGCTGGGCGTACAGACCGACTGAGGTGTCCAGGCGCTGACCGCGCCGGGGCTCACGCCGGCACCGTGGGGTCGGCAGCCTGCCCATCCCCCGCCACTGCCGATGCCGCGGAGACCGAACGCAGCCGCCGCAGGTAGCGGGTGTCGGCCTCGCTGCGGCGCAGCAGGGCCGGAAAGTCCCCCACCCCGAAGTCCGGGTCGTGGGCCGGGTCACCGCAGACCCGTGCGCCCAGCCGAAGGTAGCCGCGCAGCAGCGGCGGCATGCTGGGGCGAGCCGGGGGCGCGATCTCATCGAGGCTCTTGCCGTCGACCACCACCTGCCGATAGGGGGTGACGCGGTGCGGAGAGGCGTGGCGCCGCCGTACGAAGTCACGGACCCCGCGAATCTGGCTGCCCGGAGCACCCTCGCCGCGTACCGGCACCGACACACAACCGGTGATGTAGTCGTACTGGTAGCGATCCAGATAGGCCAGGATCCCCGCCCACATCAACAGCACCACGGCGCCGTTGCGGTGACCGGGGCGCACCACGGCACGTCCCATCTCGACCAGGGACGGTCGCAGCGGATCCAGCGCGGTGACATCGAATTCGCTTGCACTGTATAGACCTCCGGCAGCGATCGCGCCGGTCGGCGGCAGCATGCGGTAGCAACCGACCAGGTCACCGCTGACCTCGTCACGCACCATCAGGTGGTCGCAGTACTCGTCGAATCGGTCGGCGTCCCGGCCGGGATGCTCGTCGGTGTCACTCAGGCAGAAGCCCGGCTCGGTGCTGAACACCTCGTACCGCAGCCGCTGCGCGGCCTCGATCGTGGCCGGGTCAGTGGACAGCAGTAGCGAATAGCGCGGATTGTCGGTCCCGGACGTGGCGGGAGAGTCGGTGGCGGGCTCAGGGGCGATGAGAACAGAACCAGTGCTCACACTCAGACACGGTCGCGTAGCCAAGCAGCGACCAGGCAAGCACCGCATGACTTGTCGGTGCACGCTTGGTGACGACTTGTGCTGCCGCAATTGACGCTGAGATTGCATTCAGGGTCGTGCCTTTACGGGCGTTGCGACCCTCGGCGCAATCTCAGCGCAGGCCGGGCCGACTCAGGCAGCGGCTCCGCCGCCATCGGCATGCAGCGTCGAGCCGGTGACGAAGCTGGACCGCGGCGAGGCGAGGAAGAGTACGGCTTCGGCGATCTCGCCGGCGCGCGCGGTCCGCCCGAGCGGAAGTGACCGGCCCAGTTCGTCATTGACGTCGCCCCATTGCGCGGCGACGCCCTCAGTGGCGGTCGGACCCGGTGCCACACTGTTCACCCGGACCCCGTGGGGACCGAATTCGGCGGCCCAGGTCCGTGTCAACGATTCCAGAGCGGCTTTGGAGGCGCTGTAGGTCGATGCGCCGGGAACACCCTTGTGCGCGACCATGCTGGTGACGTTGACGATGCTGCCCCGCCCACGGCTCAGCATCCCCGGAACCAACCCGGCGACCAGGAAATAGGCACCGCGCACGTTGGTGTCGAACGTCGAACTGAACGACGCCACGTCCTGTTCCACCGTGAGTGCACCGGGAAAGCTGGCGGCGTTGTTCACCACGATGTCCACGCCGTCGCCGCACTCCCGCACCAATGAGCTCACCGAATCCAGGTCGGCAAGGTCGGCGGCCACGAATCGCACCGCACCGCCGAGTTCGGCGACGGCCGCGGCACCCCGCTCCTTCGAACGGCCGGTGATGATCACCTCGGCGCCGTGGCGCACCAGCAGCCGCGCCGATTCCAGCCCGATGCCCGAGGTCCCGCCGGTCACCAGTGCCCGCTGGCCCGCCAGATCCTTCACCGGGCCGCCTCCTGCCAATCGGCCAGTCGGGTGGGTGCCAGGATCGCGTCGTCGCCGGTGACCAGTCCGGTGCGTCCGATCTCGGTGCCGAAATAGAGCGCCGACGGGTCGACGGTGATCGGCAGGGTTTCACCGCGTGCGGCCAACACCAGTGCGGCCAGTTCGGCGAAGGTGAGCTTCTCGGGTCCGCCGATGTTGACGATCCCGTCCGCGGGTGCCCCTTGAGCGGCGCGAACCACTTCGGCGGCCACCTCGGCGCCGGCGATCGGCTGGATCAGGCCTTCGGGGGCCCGCACCTCACCGTCGACGGTGATCGAGGCGACGATCCCGTCGGCGAACTCGTGGAACTGCGTGGCCCGCACGATCGTGTAGGGCAATCCGGAGCCGGCGATGATGCGCTCCTGAGCGACCTTGGCCCGCATGTAGCCACTGTCCGGCAGACCGTCGCAGTTCACGATGGACAGCGCGACGTAGTGACCGACGTCAGCGGCTTGAGCCGCGGCCACCAGATTGGTCGTGGACTTGGTGAAGAACTCCAACACCGGGCCATCGGCGAAGTCCGGCGAATTGAGCACGTCCACCAACACGTCGGCTCCAGCCAGGGCCTCGGCGAGGCCTTCTCCGGTGAGCACGTCGACTCCGGTATTGCGGGCCGCCGCCACCGTCTCGTGGCCTGCGGCGCGCAGCAGCTCGATGACTTTGGTGCCGATCTGCCCGCTGGCACCCATCACTGTGATCTTCATCCTCAACACCCTCTCGCTCAGCACGGATTGACTACCTCGACCCTGGCATCCGAGGTGGGCGGGGGAACCCTGGAAAGTCCGTAGTCTGGGCTCAGCGGTGCGTGGCGGTGGCGCGCAGTTCGCGGCGCGAGCGGATTCCCAGCTTGGCGAAGACCTTGCGCAGGTGCCATTCGACGGTGTGGGCACTGATGAACAGCCGCGCCCCGATCTCGGCATTGGTCAGACCCGCGCCGGCCAGGTCCGCGATCTGGCGTTCCTGGGGTGTCAGAACCTCACCGGCGGCCGCTGCGGCGGGGCTGGCCTTGTCCCCCAGCGCCTGCAGTTCGCGCCGGCTGCGCTGCGCGAAAGCCTGCGCCCCGAACTCGGTGAACATCGCGTGGGCCGTCCGTAGCTGAGCCCGGGCGTCCGTGCGTCGTTTCTCCCGGCGCAGCCATTCGCCGTACAGCAGGTGCGCGCGTGCGAGGTCGACGGCGATTCGGGTGCGCGTCAGCCGCTCAATCGCTTCGACGTAGTGCCCCTCGGCGGTCGCTTCATCGGCCGTCAGCGCACGCGAGCGGGCCAGCACTCCCAGGCCCCAGTCCGTCGCGCTGACCGTGGTGCGCTCCTGCAGCTGCGCCAGGGCACCGCCGGCCAGCTCCGGTTCACCCGCTCGAACGCCGGCTTCCACCAGTTCTGCCAGGTTCATCCCGTACAGGCCCAGATCTTCGTACTCCAGTGCACGGCAAAGGCTCTCGCAGGCAGACTGGTAGCGGCCCAGCCCGTTGTTCAGGATCGCCGATGCGTAGCCGATCAACGCGACGATCCGGCCCTCACCACGAGCCGCCCCGCTACGCGCCGTGGCCTCGATCAGTGCGCTCGCCTCAGCCTCGTGGCCAGTCCATGCCGCCAAAGTCAGGGCGTGATAGCGCACCGGTGTCTGGCCCGTCGCGGCCGCCAAGGCATCGGCGTCGGCCAGGAGCGCTCGTGCCGCGGCGAATTCCCCCGCCAGCACGTGCACCCCGGCCCGGGTGGCCAGCGCGGTCGGCATCATGCCCAGTGCGCCGGTGTCGGTCGCGACGCGCACGGCGTCGTCTGCGATCCGATGCCACGATTCGTCGTCCCACAAGTCGTGCACGGCGGCCTCGTGGCCCACCGGAAATGCTTGCCAGGACCAGGTTTGCGGGGTGATCGCCGCCACCGCCTCACGCAGGGGCACGTAACCGGCCTGTGCCCCTGCGCTGATCCTGGTGGTCAATGCCCGCAGTAGCAGATCCGGCGGCCGGCGCGGGAGCCGCTGCGATCCTGCGGCCAGTGCTGCGGCGGTGTGGCGGCGTACGTGGTCGCCGAAGGCCCGGCCGGCATACATCGCCGCGCTGACCGCCTCCAACAGGGTCTGCTGCGCCATCTCCGAATCGAGGGGCTCTAAATGACTTGCAGCGCTGAAGAACTGGTGTACGGATTCGAGGATGGTGGGCGCGTCCCCGCTGCCGCGGCCGCGGGTGAATGCCAGCTGAGCGCGCATCCGAGCCAGGCGTGCACGTTGCAGCTCGTCCAGCGGCGCCAGCTCGGCGGTGGCCAGCAGCTCACCGGCGCTATCGAATTCGGCCACGGCGATCTTGGCTTCGGCGGCTTCGAGGGCGCGGGCCCCGCGCTGGAATGCATCCGGAGTGAGCTCGGTGGCGCGGGCCAAGAACGCCGCCGCAGCGGCCGCTCCACCGCGCTGCGCCGCCCGGCCGGCACTACGGCCGAGTTCGGCAGCAACCGATTCGTCGGGACCGACCGCCGCGAGGGCACGATGCCAGGCTCGCCGGTCGGGGTCGTGCGCCGGATCAGTGGCCTGCGCCAGGGCACGGTGGGCGTCTCGCCGGTCCTGCAGGACCGCCGCACGGTAGATCGCCGAGCGCACCAGGGGGTGCCGAAACCGCACCCGCGCGCCCATCTCGACCAGGCCTGCCTCCTGGGCCGGGCCCAGGTCCGCCGCAGACAGTCCCAGCACCCGCGCGGCCCCCAGTAACAGCGCGGTGTCCCCCACCGGTTCGGCGGCAGCGACCAGCATCAGCCGTTGGGTGTCGTCGGGTAGGGCATGCATCCGCGCCAGATAGTGGCGTTCGATCTGGCCGGCGACCGGAACCACGTCCGGGCGCTGGTAGCCGCCGGCGAGCTCTGCCGCGGACAGTCCACCCGGCAACTCCACCAGCGCCAACGGGTTGCCATGCGTCTCCGCCACGATCCGATCGGCCACCTGGGGGTCGATCCGGCCCGGCACCGCCGACTCCAGCAGCGCCCGTGCGTGCGCCTCAGTCAGGCCGCGCAGCATGAGCTTCGGCAGACCGGTCAGGCCCTCGACCGGCTCACGCAGCGCGCACACCAGCACAATGGGTTCGGCCAGCAACCGGCGGGCGACGAAGCCCAGCGTCTGAGCCGAGACCCGGTCAAGCCACTGGGCGTCATCGATGAGACACACCAGGGGCTGCCGAGCGGCCACTCCGGCGAGCAGTCCCAGCACCGCCAGACCGACCAGAAACCGGTCGGGTGCGGCCCCAGTGCTCATGCCGAAGGCGATGGCCAGGGCTTCGCGCTGCGGTTCGGGCAGCGACTCGGACCGGTCTGCCAGCGGTGCGCACAGTTGCTGCAGCCCGGCGAACGCCAGCTCCATGTCGGATTCCACTCCGGCGGCCCGCACCACCTGGAAATCCGGAGCGGATTGCGCCAGGTAGTCCAGCAGGGCGGTCTTGCCGATCCCGGCCTCTCCCCGCAGGACCAGCACCTGACTGCGTCCTGCGCGGGCGGCGGCCAGCATCTCGCGCAGCTGCAGGCATTCGGCGTCCCGCCCCCGCAGAGACGGCAAAACCCCCGACACGCCAGGCGTGCGGGGGTTTTGACGAGTGCTCACGCAGAGTGAATTTAACCCTTGCGAGCCTTGACCGCCTCGGTCAGCTGCGGGGCGACCTTGAACAGGTCCCCGACGATGCCGTAGTCGGCGATCTCGAAGATCGGCGCTTCCTCGTCCTTGTTGACCACAACGATGGTCTTGGACGTCTGCATGCCGGCCCGGTGCTGGATCGCGCCGGAGATGCCCAGTGCGATGTACAGCTGCGGCGAAACCGTCTTGCCGGTCTGGCCGATCTGGAACTGACCCGGGTAGTAGCCCGAGTCCACCGCGGCACGCGAAGCGCCCACAGCAGCACCGAGCGAGTCGGCCAGTTCCTCGACCACCGAGAAGCTCTCCGCGCTGCCGACACCTCGACCGCCGGCCACCACGATGGGCGCCTCGGTGAGCTCCGGGCGGTCACCGGCCACGGCCGGCTGACGCGAAGTGACCTTGGTGGCGTTCTCGGCGGCGGCGGGCACCTCGACGGTGACCTGCTCACCGGCAGCCGCGGCCGGGGCGGGCTCAACGGCACCCGCCCGCACCGTGATGACCGGGGTGTCGCCGGTGGGCTCGGCCTCGACGGTGTAGGCACCACCGAAGATCGAGTGGAGCACCTTGGCGCCCGCCTTGACCTCGACCACGTCGACCAGCAGTGCCGAACCGATGCGGGCCGCCAGCCGGCCGGCGACCTCCTTGCCGTCGGCGTTCGCGGCGATCAGCACCGCGGCCGGGGCAGCGGACTCGGCCAGGCCGGCCAGCACGTCGACGACCGGGGTGAGCAGGTAGTTGTCCACCACGTCGGACTCGGCGACGTAGATCTTGGCGGCGCCAGCCTCTTTCAGGCCGTCCACCAGCGGCGCGGCGGTGCCGGGGGCGCCGACGACGACCGCGGACGGTTCGCCGAGTTCACGCGCGGCGGTGATCAGTTCGGAGCTGACCTTCTTCAGCGCTCCGTCAGCGTGCTCCACGAGCACAAGTACTTCAGCCATGTCTGTTTCTTCCGTCTTCTTCCAGGTCCGGGGAGCGCTTAGATGATTTTCTGGCCGACCAGGTACTCGGCGATCTTGGTGCCGCCGTCGCCCTCGTCGGTCACCTTCTCACCGGCGGTCTTCGGCGGCTTCGGGATCGAAGCGGTCACCTTGCAGCCGGCGTTGGCAAGACCGACCTCGTCGGCTTCGACGCCGATCTCGGCCAGCGTGAGCACAGTGACTTCCTTCTTCTTGGCGGCCATGATGCCCTTGAAGGAGGGGAAGCGCGGTTCGTTGATCTTCTCGGTGACGCTCACCACGGCCGGCAGCGAGGCCTCCAGGGTGAAAAGACCCTCATCGGTCTCGCGCTCGCCGGTGACCTTGCCGTCTGCGACGGTCAGCTTGCGCAGGTGGGTCAGCTGGGGCAGACCAAGGTACTCGGCGATGATCGCCGGAACCGCACCGCCGACGCCGTCGGTCGACTCGTTGCCGGCGATGACCAGCTCGGTGCCCTCGATGGCGCCCAGCGCGCGCGCCAGCGCCCAACCGGTCTGGATGACGTCGGAACCCTTCATGCCGTCGTCGAGGATGTGCACGGCCTTGTCAGCGCCCATCGACAGTGCCTTGCGGATGGCCTCGGTCGCCCGCTCCGGTCCGGCGGTCAGCACCGTGACGGTGCCTTCGGCGCCTTCGGCCTCGCGGATCTGCAACGCCTCTTCGACGGCCCGCTCGTTGATCTCATCGAGCACGGCATCGGCTGCCTCACGGTCCAGCGTGAAGTCGCCATCGCTGAGCTTGCGCTCCGACCAGGTGTCTGGGACCTGTTTGATCAGGACCACGATGTTCGTCATGAGTGTGGTTCGTCCTCCTCGAAGGGGTCCTGCAGCGGCGGGCTACAAGACTTCGGTAGCGATTCACGCAGCCGCACACGGATGTTACTCACCGGTAACTTAGTGCGGTTCGCCTGTACAGCGTAGCGGGTCGTGATATTGCCAGTGCGGGGTAGCCGGTTCGCGGACCACGCCCTTCGCGTTAGCCTGCCTGTGCGATGAAATCTACGAATCCCGCCGGAGACCCCACCGGCACGCTGCCCGGCGACGCCGCGCTGCCCCTGACCGGCGAGCGCACGATCCCCGGACTCGACATCGAGAACTACTGGTTCCGGCGTCACGAGGTGGTCTATCAACACCTGGCACCGCGCTGCAGCGGCCGCGACGTCCTAGAAGCCGGATTCGGCGAGGGCTACGGCGCCGACCTGATCGCAGGAGTGGCCCGGCGGGTGATCGGCGTGGATTACGACGATTCGGCAGTGGCGCATGTACAGGCCCGGTACCCGCGCGTCGAGGCCGTCCAGGGCAACCTCGCCGAGTTGCCCCTTCCCGACGCGTCCGTGGATGTCGTGGTCAATTTCCAGGTCATCGAACACCTCTGGGATCAGGCACAGTTCATCGCCGAATGCGCCCGCGTGCTTCGCCCCGGCGGCCTGCTGATGATCTCGACCCCCAACCGGATCACCTTCTCCCCCGGCCGCGATACGCCGATCAACCCGTTCCACACCCGCGAACTCAATGCGGCCGAACTGACCGAGATGCTGGTCGACGGCGGTTTCACCGTGGAGGGCATGTACGGGGTCTTTCACGGACCGGCGCTCGCCGAGATGGACGCCCGCCACGGCGGCTCGATCATCGACGCCCAGATCGCTCGGGCCGTCGCCGACGCGCCCTGGCCGCCCGAGCTGCTGGCCGACATCGCCGCCGTCTCCAGCGACGACTTCGATATTCTGAGTGCCTCGCAGCGCGAGATCGATGACAGCCTGGATCTGGTGGCGATCGCGGTGCGGCCGTGACCGAAGAATCCAACGGCTCGGTACCGGGCCTGTTCACCCTGGTACTGCACACCCATCTGCCCTGGCTGGCCCACCACGGCCGCTGGCCCGTCGGCGAGGAGTGGCTCTACCAATCGTGGTCGGCGGCGTACCTGCCCCTGGTCCGGGTGCTGCGGACGCTGGCTGCCGAAGGACGGCGGAACCTCCTGACCCTGGGCGTGACGCCGGTGGTCGCAGCCCAGCTCGACGACCCCTACTGCCTGGACGGGATGCATCACTGGCTGGCGAACTGGCAGCTGCGCGCCGCCCAGGCCACCACCTTGTCCGACATCCGCCCCTTCGGGCTGCATGAAAGCGCCGCGGCCGAACAGGCCCTCGAGGAATTCGCCCTGCTGTGGCGCCACGGCGCCAGCCCCTTGTTGCGGGAGCTGGTGACGGCCGAGACGGTGGAATTGCTCGGCGGTCCGCTGGCTCATCCGTTCCAGCCCCTGCTGGCCCCGCGACTGCGTCAGTTCGCTCTGCAGGAGGGTCTGGCCGACGCGCGGGCACGCTTGGCCCACACTCCCACCGGGATCTGGGCGCCCGAGTGCGCGTACACCCCCGGGCTGGAAACCGAGTACGCCGCCGCCGGGATCTCGCACTTCATGGTCGACGGCCCGTCGCTGCACGGCGACACGACCCTGGGCCGACCCGTCGGCGACTCCGATGTGGTCGCCTTCGGCCGAGACCTTGCCGTCAGTTACCGGGTGTGGTCACCGAAGTCGGGCTACCCGGGGCATGACGCCTACCGGGATTTCCACACCTACGACCATCGCACCGGGTTGAAACCGTCCCGGGTCACCGGCCGCAACGTCTCCCCCGAGCAGAAGGCGCCGTACGACCCGCAGCGCGCCGATGCCGCCATCGACGCTCACGTGGCCGACTTCGTCGGGGTGGTACGGGGCCGCCTCCAGGCCGAATCGGAACGGATCGGCCGCCCGGCCCACGTGGTCGCCGCCTTCGACACCGAGCTGTTCGGCCACTGGTGGTACGAGGGACCGACCTGGCTGGCGCGAGTCCTGCGGGCGCTTCCGGCCGCCGGAGTTCGCGTCGGCACCCTCTCCGATGCCATCAACGCCGGCTACGTCGGCGAGCCGGTCGAACTGCCGCCGAGCTCCTGGGGCTCAGGCAAGGACTGGCGGGTGTGGTCCGGCGAGCAGGTCGCTGACCTGGTGCAACTCAACTCCGAGGTGGTCGAGACCGCGCTGGGCGCCGTGGACAAGGCGCTGACGCAGACGGCGACGCCGTCCGGGCCCACCCCGCGCGACCGGGTCGCCGACCAGATCCTGCGTGAGGCGCTGCTGACGGTGTCCAGCGACTGGCCGTTCATGGTGAGCAAGGACTCCGCGGCCGACTACGCCCGCTACCGCGCCCAGTTGCACGCCCACGCCACCCGGGAGATCGCCGGCGCACTGGCGGGCGGCCACCGCGACACCGCGGTGCGTCTGGCCGACGGCTGGAATAAGGCCGACGGTCTGTTCGGCGCGCTCGATGCCCGTAGGCTGCCACGGTGACCCCCCGCTTCCGTACCTCGCATGGCGTCCGTGCGCGTCAGAACGGATCCGCCGCGTGAAGATCCTGATGGTGTCGTGGGAATACCCGCCTGTGGTGATCGGCGGACTGGGTCGCCATGTCCACCACCTGTCGACCGCGCTGGCCGCCGCCGGGCACGAGGTCGTCGTGTTGTGCCGACGGCCCTACGGCACCGATCCGAGCACACACCCCTCCTCGGACGAGATCAGCGAGGGTGTGCGGGTGGTCGCGGCCGCGCAGGATCCGCACGAGTTCTCGTTCGGCGACGACATGATGGCCTGGACACTCGCGATGGGCCATTCGATGGTCCGCGCCGGCCTGTCACTGAAGATGGACGGCGGCCAGAGTGTGTGGCGCCCCGATCTGGTGCACGCCCACGACTGGCTGGTGGCACATCCGGCGATCGCACTGGCCGAATTCTATGACGTGCCTTTGGTCTCCACGATTCACGCCACCGAGGCGGGGCGTCACTCCGGCTGGGTGTCGGGGAAGCTGAGTCGTCAGGTGCATGCGGTGGAGTCGTGGCTGGTCCTCGAATCGGACTCGCTCATCACCTGTTCGGCCTCGATGCGCGATGAGATCACCGACCTGTTCGGTCCCGGGCTGCCCGAGACCACCGTGATCCGCAATGGAATCGACGCCGCACGCTGGCCGTTCGCCCGCCGCCAGCCCCGCAGCGGACCGCCGGAGATCCTGTTCGTCGGACGACTCGAATACGAGAAGGGCGTCCACGACATCATCGCCGCCCTGCCGCGGATCCGCCGGGCGCACCCGGGCACCACGCTGACCGTTGCCGGCGACGGCACCCAGCAGGACTGGCTGATCGAGTGCGCCCGAAAGAATCGGGTGCTCAAGGCAACCCGGTTCGTCGGGCGGCTCGACCATGAGGAACTGTTGGCACGGCTGCACTCCGCCGATGCCGCAGCGCTGCCCAGTCACTACGAGCCGTTCGGGCTGGCGGCGCTGGAGGCGGCCGCGGCCGGAACCCCGTTGGTGGTGGCCAATGTCGGCGGCCTGGGCGAAGCGGTCATCAACGGCGAAACCGGGATGTCGTGCCCGCCGCGCGACGTGCCTGCCCTGGCCGCCGCGGTCTGCCACGTTCTCGACGACCCCGCCGCGGCACAACATCGCGCCGTGGCCGCCCGGGAGCGACTCAGCTCCGACTTCGACTGGCACACCGTCGCCGACGAGACCGCCCAGGTCTACTTGGCGGCCAAACGCCGCGAGCGGGAGCCGCAGCCTCGCCGGCCGATCATCGAGCACGCACTGCCGGACCGGTAGATCCGGCCAGATGCGAAGCCGCGCCGCGATCCTGCGCACCTACGGCGAGCCCTGGTCGGTCGAGGAGTTCGAGCTCGATCCGCCGCGCGCCGGCGAGGTTCTGGTCCGCATGGCCGCCGCGGGTCTGTGCCACTCCGACGAACACATCCGTCAGGGCCACCTGGCCCCACCGGATCAGGAGGCTCCCGGCGCGCCGACGATCGGCGGTCACGAGGGCTCGGCAGTGGTCGTCGAGGTGGGCGAGGGCGTCACCGGGTTGTCCCCCGGCGACCACGTGGTGACGTCCTTCGTCGCGGTGTGCGGTCAATGCCGTTGGTGTTCTTCGGGTATGGAGTACATCTGCGATGCAGGTGCCGCAACGATGCTGCCCGGAATGCCCACCGACGGCACCTTCCGCCACCACGGCTGCGACGGCCGCGATCTGGCGCACGTCTCCAAGATCGGCGCCTTCGCCGAGCACACCGTTGTGTCCGCCGCCTCGCTGGTCAAGATCGGCCCGCACCTGCCCCTGGTACCCGCCGCCCTGTTGGCCTGCGCGGTGCCGACCGGATACGGGTCGGCGGCCTATCGCGCTGGCGTGCGCGGCGGCGACACCGTCGTCGTCATTGGGGTGGGAGGCATCGGCACAGCAGCCGTCCAGGGCGCCCGCATCAACGGTGCCGCCCGGATTATTGCGGTGGATCCCGTTGCCTTCAAGAGGGATTCGGCCCGCACTTTCGGTGCCACACACACCGCGTCCAGCTCGGCGCAGGCCATCGAGATGGTGCGCGACCTGACCCGCGGGGTGATGGCCGACGCCGTGGTGCTGTCGCCCGCCGTCGTCACCGACACCGACGTCGAGGACGCGCTGCGACTGACCCGCAAGGCCGGGACCTGCGTGCTGACCGGCATGGCGGCGCAGGGCACACGCACGGGCCTCGATCCCCAGGACATGATGCTGATGAACAAGACGCTGTGCGGCACCGTCTTCGGCTCCTGCAATCCGCGGACCGACATCCCGCTATTGGCCACCCTCTACGAGGCGGGTCGCCTGCAACTCGCCGAGATGGTCACCAAGCGTTACCGGCTCGACGACGTGAACCAGGCCTACGAGGACCTAGCCGCGGGCGAATTGATCAGGGGCGTCATCGACTTCGACCTCTGACCGCATGCGCGCGCCTCATGGGCTGACGGCGAACCCTTCCAGGGTGCCGGATTCTCGCCACGCAGCCAGGATGTCGGCGTATTCGGTGGGGCTTCCGAAGAAGAAACTGTCCTGGCGCAGCCGTGCGCTCGCGTGGCCCTCGCGGTTGTAGTAACCGGGCGTGCACGTCTCGCGCCGGCCGGCGATGACGTCGGAACGGGCCACCACGGCATCGACCCAGCTCTGTTCCGCCTCCGCAGTGACCTCCAACGCGGCCACCTCCCGGTGCAACGCCTCGGCGATCACCCATGCCACGTGCCGCGCCTGGGTATCGATCAGATAGGGGAAGTTCACCGTGAATCCGGATTGGGCGATGCTCTCGATGAAGCAGTTCGGGAAGCCGCTCACGTGCAGGCCGTGGAAGGTGCGCACACCGTCGGCCCACCTCTCGGTCAGGGTCACGCCGCCGCGCCCGATGATCTCGAAACCGGTGCGCCGGCAGTAGTCGGTGCCCACCTCGAATCCCGTCGCGAAAATCAGGCAGTCCAGCCGATATTCGACTCCGTCGACCACCGCACCGGATGCCGTGATCTGCTCGACGCCGCGCCCCCGGGTGTCGACCAGGCTGACATTGTCACGGTTGAAAGCCTGCAGGTATTCGTCGTGGAAGCACGGCCGCTTGCAGTAGTACCCGTACCACGGCTTGAGTGCCTCGGCAGTAGCCGGATCGTCCACCAACGCGTCGACGCGGCCGCGGATCTCGTTCATCTTGGCGAAGTCGGCCATCTCGGCGGCGTTCGGGCCATCCTGGTCGACGATCGGCATCTGCTTGGCCAGGCTGGTCCACGCGTCGTCGACGAGGTCTTCGTCGGCCTGACCACCAGCGGTCAGGATCTGAAAGTTCTCCATACGACGCTGTTGCCAGCCCGGCGCCAACCCGGCAGCCCACTGCGGGTCGGTCGGCCGGTTGCCGCGTACATCCACGGTCGACGGCGTGCGCTGAAAGACGTACAGGTGACCGGCCGCCTGGGCCAGGCGAGGCACGCATTGGATTGCGGTGGCACCCGTGCCGACGATCCCGACCCGCTTGTCGGCGAGCTGCGCCAGGTCCGCTCCGGTGTAGTCGTAGTCCCAGCGGCTGGTGTGGAACATGCGGCCGCGGAACTGGTCGATGCCGCCGATACCGGGCAGCTTCGGCTTCTGCAGGTAGCCATTGGCCATGGAAACGAATCGGGCCCGGAATGCGTCGCCGCGATCGGTCGTGATCACCCAGCGCGACACCGTGGCGTCCCAACGTATTTCGGTGACCTCGGTCTGCAGGCAGGCATCGGAGTACAAGTCGTAGTGGCGGGCGATGCGCTGGCAGTGCGCGAAGATCTCCGGGCCCTTGGCGTATTTCTCGGTCGGGGTGTAGCCGAGTTCCTCCAGCAGCGGCATGTAGACGTAGGACTCCACGTCGCAGGCGATGCCCGGATACCGGTTCCAGTACCAGGTGCCCCCGACGTCGGCGGCCTTGTCGATCAGCCGAATGCTTTCCACGCCGAGCTCCCGCAGCCGGGCACCGGTCAGCAGCCCCCCGAAACCTGCTCCCACTATTGCGACGTCGACCTCGTCGAACAACGGCTCGCGGGTGAATCCCTGGTCCGCCCACGGGTCGTGCGCGAACCGGGCGAAGCGACCCGCCACCTCGACGTATTGGCCGATCCCGTCGTCGCGCAGTCGCCGTTGGCGCTCCCGACCGTACTTCTCACGCAGGGCGTTCGGGTCAAAGTCTTGGGCCGCCGCGGCGCAGCCCTCGTCCCGCTCCCGAATGTCGGTCACGATCGGGCACCTCCGGAACACCACACAGCCGGCTCAGGGACACCGATCAGCTTAGAATCAATCAGTTGATCATATCAATGGGCGATGAACAAAGTACCTCTGATCAGGCGCTTCGCGGCGGCCAGCGCTGCGTGATACGTCTCCGCCGATCCGGTGGCCGCCAACTCGGTCAGGCCATAGACCAGGGCATAGACCACCTCGACCGCCGGCCGCCCGCCGCCGGTGCCGTCATCGACGATCCCGGCGATGATGTCGCGCAGCGCCCGGAGCCCCTCGCCGCCGTCCTCGCCCGGATACACGGTGACGGCGTTCTGTGCGCGAATCGCCCACTCGAACGTCGCGAGATCCGGATGCTCACGCATGAGATCGCCGGACTCGTCCAGCACGGCCTCGATCCGTTCGACGACCGTGCCGGGGCGCTCGGCGGCGCGGCGCAGCCGCGGTAACGCGATCTCGGCGCGCGCGGCGATCGCGGCTGCCACCAGGTCGGCCTTGTTCGGAAAGTAGTTGTAGAGGTTGGCGCTGGTGACACCTGCCGTGCTCGCGATCTGACGGATCGTGGTCCGCGCGTAGCCCACATCGGCCACGCACGCGATGGTGGCGGAAATGATCCGCCGGCGAGTCTGACCGCCGTCTGCGCCGACCGGGCGGCCCAGCTGCGGTGTCGACATGCAGACATCCTCGCAGCCGTCGACGGCGGAAAGCGGACTAGTCTGAGGTGATCATGCCCCTGACGCCCTCGCCGCGGGGTCGACCGGCTGGAACCAGCAGCGCACAGACCCGCCAGCGGATCATCACCGCAACGATCCGGCGTGTCGCCACAGTCGGACCTTCGGGTGCCACCATCCGCGAGATCGCCACCGCCGCCGAGATGACCAGCGCCAGCCTGTACCACTACTTTCCGAACAAGGCCGAGCTGCTGGCGGCGGCCGTGACCGCCGCGAAAGAGATCGCGCTGCCCCGCCTGCACGCCGCGGCACAGCGCGGCGACACCGTGGCGGATCGGCTCGCCGCGGTTGTCGCCGAAGCCGATCGGGTGAGCCGGGACCACCCGCATCTGGCCGCCTTCGAACGCGCGGTCGGCGCCCCGGCGCCGTTGCGTGTTGTCCTCGGCGAGCTCGTCGACGAGGCTCGACGCGGCGGATCACTGGCGACAGAAGTCGACACCCAGGGCGCCGCCGATGCGGTGTACGCGTTGACGCGGGGGCTGACCGAGCAGGCCGCGCAGCTGTCGCCGGACGCCTACAGCGCCACGCTGAGCTGCGCCGAGGATCTGCTCCGCGGCACGCTGTTCTCCGCGCCCTGCTTCTAGGCGCTTGCGGCAGCAGCGATTCCGATGTCGAGCCATTCGGCGAGCTGATGCCGGCTCCCGACATGCTCACCATCGACATGGACCCAGCCGCGCATGGTCCGTCCGCCCATCTCCATGGGCTGGGCCGCGGTGGTGCGCACCAGCTCGTCGGCTCGTGCGACGCCGGCGCGCACCAGTAAGCCGCCGGCGATCGCAGCGACCGCGATCTTGCCTGCGACCATAAAGGCCAAGCCGCCAAACATCGCCTTCTCCAGCACCGGCGGACCATCGGAGGCCAATATCGCCCGCACACGCTCCGCCAACGCGGCGTCGTAGGCCACTATGGCCCCGGGTGCCAGGTGCGGATCGCCGCCGCGAACTGTTCGGGCGCATCCGAGGGAACGAAATGGCCGGCACCCGTGATGATGACGGTCTGGCGGTTGGTCAACGTCTGTTCCCACTGCCGCAACTCGCTGTCCCCGAAGGCGAAGTCGGCGTCGCCCCAGACGATCAACGCCGGGCGATCCGCTATCGCCGGCAACCCGGATGCGACGTCGGCGAGAAAGGCCCGGCTCGCGGTGATCTCGCGGGGAAAGACCGCTGCCGCCTCGCGCCGCGACGGGCTGTCCAAAGCGTTTTCGTAGTGAGCCATCTCCGCGCGGGAGGGCTTGGACAGCCGGTGGCCGACGGGGATCATCACCTTGACGAAGAGGTTGAACTGCCGGATCAACAGGCGTCCGATGGGACTACCGAACACATGGGACATGGCCTGGACCAGCGGTGCCCCGACCGGCCAGGCCCACGTGTTGGACAACACCAGCCGTTCGAAGATCTCGGGGCGCTGCTGCATCACCGCCAGCCCGATGGGCCCACCCCAGTCGTGCACCACCACCGTGACCCCGGTCAGCGCGAGCGCGTCGACGAACGCGCCGATCACCGCGGCGTGTTCGGTAGGCAGGTACCGATACCCCTGCGCTGCCGTGGACAGTCCGAAGCCGGGGTAATCCACGGCAATACAACGAAATTCCGAGCGCAGCTCCTCGATGATCTTGCGATAGTCGAATGACCAGGTGGGGTTTCCGTGCAGGAAGAGCAGCACCGGCCCCGATCCCTCGTCGATGTAGTGGACCCGGTTTCCGTCGAGGTCGAGGAACCGACTCTCGAACGGGAACAAAGTGTCGTCGACCCACGCGGGCCGTTCTGCGACCGTCATACCCGTCTCCCTCATCGCTTGATATAGTCAAGTGCACTTTAAATTAGCAAGTAGACGGTGATGAGTCGAGACTACGGTCAGTACTGCGGACTTGCCCGGGCCCTGGATGTGGTGGGTGACCGGTGGAATTTGTTGATCGTCCGCCAGCTCCTGATGGGGCCTGCGCGCTTCCAAGAGCTGCGCGACGGGTTGTCCGGGATCGCGACCAACCTGCTGACCGACCGGCTCCGCGATCTCGAATCCGCCGGGGTGGTGCAGCGGCAGTTGTCCGAGGGCGGTAGAGCCTCCTGCTACGCCCTGACGGACTGGGGTCAGCAGTTGCGCGAGCCCATCTACGCGCTGGTCCGCTGGTCGACCCCGCTGATGATCCGGGGACCCCAGGGCGACGAGTTCCGCGGCGAATGGCTGCGGCTGGCACTACCTGCCCTGTTCGCCGGCCGCGGCACCCAGGGGCGGTCGGTGGTGATCGGAGTGGCCGTGGACGGCACCATGGTTCAGCTGCACGCCACCCCGGACGGAATCGATGTCCGCGCACCGGACGGGTGCGCCCTCGATGCGGTCCTCACCGCCGAGGCTCCCCTCATCCTTGGGCTCGCCGCGGGCGCCCTAGCACTGGGCGACGTCAGCGCGCTGGTCGAGACCGAGGGCGACGAATCAGCATTGCGCGCCGTCTTCGAGGCGCCTACAACGCTGCCAGGAATCTCGCTCGGTGCGCGATAACCCGCTGTGACACCTCGGCATTGGGTGCCAGCAGGTCGAACGCATGCGGACAACCCGGGAACACGTGCAGCTCCACGGGGACGCCCGCGGCGATGAGCCGCTGAGCGAAAGCGACATCCTCGGACGCGAAGATGTCCAGTCCGCCGACATCGAGGTAGGTCGGCGGCAATCCAACCAGGTCGTCCGCTCGGGCCGGCGCGGCGTAGCGGTCGGCGCAATCGTCGCCCAGCAGCGCCGACCAACCGGTGACATTGTCGTCATAGCTCCAGGTGAGCAGCGTGGCCCCCGCGTCGCCGGCCGTGCGGGTGCGGTCGTCGAGCATGGGGTAGATCAGCACCTGCGCCGCGATCGCCGGTCCGCCCCGGTCGCGGGCCAGCAACCCCACGCCTGCGGCAAGTCCCCCGCCGGCGCTGTCGCCCATCACCGCCAGCCGCGACGCATCGACGCCCAGCTCATCGGCGTGGTCGACCATCCAGCGCAGTGCCGCATAGCAGTCCTCCAGCGGGGTGGGGTGCCCGAACTCCGGGGCGACCCGATAATCCACCACCAGCATGGGCACCCCGGAGGCCGCAACGTAGCCGCGTACCGCGGCATCATAGAGCGGACCCAGATGCCCCCAGTCCATGATCATTCCGCCGCCGTGCAGATACAGTGCCGCGCTGCCGCGCGCGTCCGCGCCGGATCGCCGATACCAGCGCAACCCCAGCGTTCCGCCGCCGTAAGTCAGCGAAAACTCTTGGGTCTCAATCCCGGTGATCGGTGGCCTCGTCGCCAGAACCCGAGTGAACAGCTGCCCGGCATTGCGTCGGCGGGTTGCGACGTCGCCTACCTGCGGCGCCGGGGCGGTGTCGGTAGCGTCGCGCATCGCCAGCAACGCCGCCAGCACCTGCGGATCGGGTGGGCCGGCCATCAACGCTGCGCCCCGGGGGCCGCAGTGGCCACCACCTTGGTCTCGAGGTACTCCTCGAAGCCGGCCAGCCCCATCTCCCGGCCCACCCCGGACTGCTTGTATCCGCCAAACGGCACGTCGGCGCAGTACCAGGTGCCGCCGTTGACATTGACGGTTCCCACCCGCAACCCTGCGGCCACCCGCGCGGCGCGCTCGCCCGAGCCGAACACGGTGGCGGACAGCCCATACGGCGAGTCATTGGCGATGCGCAACGCGTCGGCGTCACCGTCGTGGGCCAGCACCACCAGCACCGGGCCGAAGATCTCTTCTCGGGCCACCCTGGCCTCATTGGTCAGCCCGGCGATCACCGTCGGCTCGATGAAGAAGCCCCGGTCCAGGCCGGCCGGTCGGCCACCCCCACAGTGAAACGTCCCACCCTCGGCTATCGCCAGATCGAGGTAGGACTGCACCCGGGCGCGTTGCTTCGCCGAGATCAGCGGGCCGCAGAGTGTCTTCGGATCGTTGGGGTCGCCCACGGCGATCCGCGACATGGCCGCAGACACCATGTCCAGTGCATCGCTATAACTTTCGCGCGGCACCACCAGCCGAGTCGTCAGCGCACAGCCCTGCCCGGCGTGCATCGCCACCGTCGACGCGGCCGCGGCGCATGCGGCGGCCAGGTCGGCATCATCGAGGACCACGAACGCTGATTTGCCGCCGAGTTCGAGGAAGACCTTCTTGATGGTCTGGGCGGCCGCAGCCATCACCGAGCGGCCGGTGGCCGTCGAACCGGTGAAGGAGACCGCGTCCACTCGCGGGTCTTGCGTGAGCTGCGCGCCGATGCGGTGATCGGATGCGGTGACGATATTGATCACCCCCGGTGGAAAATCGGTCTTCTCGGCAATGATCCGGCCGACTTCGGCTGCGCACCAGGGTGTATCGGGCGCCGGTTTGAGCACGACAGTGTTGCCCGCCGCCAACGCCGGGCCGATCTTGGCGAAGGTGACCTGGTGGGGAAAGTTCCACGGCGTGATGGCCCCGACCACGCCGTAGGGTTCACGCACCAGGGTGCGCAGGGTGGGCACACCCATCGGCGCCGCGATGCCCAGATCCACCTGCCAGGGGTAGCTCTTGGCGGTGGCCGCGGGAAATCTCAAGTCGTCCACGGGGGTTTGCAGCTGGCCGCGGTGGGTCAGCGCACGCGGCGCGCCGACCTCGGCGATGGTGATCTCCCGAAGCGTCTCGATCTCGGCGTTGAGCGCGTCGCGCAGCTGGTCAAGGCAGTGCACCCGCAGCGCGGTGTCACGGCACCAGTCCGAGGAGTCGAATGCCGTTCGGGCGGCACCCACAGCACGGTCGAGGTCTGCGGTATCACCGTCGGCGGCCACACCGATGGGCTCTTCGGTGGCCGGATTGATTGTGGGAAAGACTCCCCCACCGCCGCCGACCAGCGCACCGCCGATCAACAGTGGGGTCGGCGCGCCGGTCACAGCCCTTAGGCTAGCGGCGGGGCGCCGACATAATCAATCGATTGATCACTTCGTGCGCTACGGTGACGCGCAGGAGGTGACAGGCCGATCCCATGCCACTGTTGAGCGCCCTGCGCCTGAACATGACCAGCGTGCCCGGCGCCCCCGGCGATGCCGAGCGATATCGGGCGGCGCTGGAGATGGCTTCCTACGCCGATGCCCACGGCGTCACCGCCGTGGGCTGCGAAGAACATCACCTGGCAGCCACCGGCTGGCTGCCCGCACCGCTCCTGATGGCCGCCGCGGTTGCGGGATGCACCACCACCATCCGCATCAGCATCAACGCCTTGCTGGTTCCGCTGTATGACCCGGTGCGCCTGGCCGAGGACATCGCGGTACTCGATCACCTGTCCGCGGGGCGGGTCAGCTATGTGGCGGGTATCGGCTACCGCGAAACCGAGTACCACGCCGTCGGTAAGGACTTCCGGCGTCGAGGCCGGTTGATGGACGAATGCCTCGAGGTGCTGTTCAAATCCTGGCGCGACGAACCCTTCGAACACCACGGACGGTTGATCGATGTGACGCCCAAGCCCCGCACCAAGCCGCATCCGATGTTGTTCATCGGGGGCATGACTGCCGCGGCCGCCCGCCGAGCCGCCCGCTTCGGACTGCCCTTCTCGCCCCCGATGCCGATGCCCGAGATCGAAGCGGTATACCGAAATGAGCTGTCCCGCAGCGGCAAACAGGGATTTGTTTTCAGCCCCGAGAATGGCAACACCGTGACACACCTGACCACCGACCCAGAGGCTGCGTGGGAGCGCTGCGGTGACCACTTCCTGCATGAGGCGGCCGAGTACAGCTCCTGGGCAGTTCCCCAGGTACCGCGCCCCAACGAGAGTCCGGCCGCGACGGTCGATGACCTGCGCATGTCCGCGAAAGTCGAGGTGCTCACCCCCGATGAGCTCATCGCACAGTGCCGCGCCGGACGCACCGGGGTGACCCTGCACCCGTTGATCGGCGGATTGCCGCTGGACCAGGGCTGGGAAAGCCTGCGCCTGCTGGTCGAACAGGTGCTGCCCGCAGTGAATCCGTAGCTGCGGCGGCGCCGCGCTCCGATACCATCGGAGCGATGGACGGTCCCGGCCAAGCCAAGATCGACGCCCGCGCGCTCAACGGAGTGTCGGAGACCGCTCTGATGACGCTCTACGGGCGGGCACACCAGGCGGCGCTGCCCGATGCCATCCTCGATGATCCGGAGGCGATTCGACTCGTCGAGTCCATCGCGTTCGACTTCGACAAGTTCGGTCGCCGTGGCCAAGAGATGGCGTTGCGGTCGCTGGCCGTAGACAGCTGCGCAAAGGCCTATCTTGACCGGCACAAAGGCGCGACGGTCGTCGCCCTTGCCGAAGGCTTCCAAACCAGCTTCTGGCGCCTCAACAGTGCACTGCCCAATGCGGATTTCACCTGGGTGTCAGTCGATTTGGAGCCCGTGATGCGGCTTCGTGAGAAGTTGCTGCCCTCCTCACCGCGCATCACCAACGTCGCACAGTCGGCGTTGGACTACAGCTGGATGGATCGGATCGACGCGCGCGCCGGTGTCTTCATCACCGCCGAGGGCCTGCTGATGTACCTGGAACCACACCAAGCCCTAGATCTCATCGCAGCCTGCGCCGCACGATTCCCCGGCGGGCAGATGTTCTTCGACCTCCCGCCCACCCTGGTCAAGAGACTGGCTCCGCGCGGCATGCGGGCCTCCAAGCACTATCGGGTCCCGCCGATGCCGTTCAGCCTGTCCAAGCGCAGGCTTGCCAAGCTGCCGCAGACGGTGCCCGGCATCACCGCCGTGCACGACGTGCCCATGCCCAAGGGGCGTGGCCTGTTCTTCGGGACCCTCTTTCCAGCTATCTGGCGCTGGGGTCCCACCCAGAACCTGCGGGGCGCCTACACGCTCCTGGAATTCGGCTGAGCCGCCCGGACCGGGATCAGGTACTCGCAGGTGGGGCCGTGATCTCCAGGCCGACATGCACCTTGTCGATTCCGCCGCGCACGAGCGAATGCGGGACAAACCACCAGGCGTGCCACCAGAATCGCTTGACCACGGCGTCATAGACCCGGCGGGTCTCGCTCTTGGGCAGCACCCGCGCAACCGCCTCCACCGGCTCACCTTTGGGTTTGCCCAAGACTCCGCACTTTTGAATGGTGACGCGCGGGGTGTTCTTGATCCGCTTGGTCTTCCACGACCCGTCGTCGGTGATGACCAGCAGCCGCCCATCGACGGGCACACCCCACACGGCAGTCGGCTTAGGCTTGCCGTCCTTGGTGAACGTCGTCAGCAGCAGATATTTTTCCCGGTACACATCGGAGAAGGCCGGTGTCGTCATGAGTCGATTGTTGCAGCATCGAGCGGATCGTTGGGCCGTACGCCTCGGTAGATGCCCCGCCGGACGATCCAGGGATAGAGCACCCGGTCGATCGACCAGGCCGGGAACCGGAATGCCCGTCCCGACGGCGCGAACACCTCCAGGCCCTCGGGCTGAGCCCCGAGCACCGATCCCCAGCGCCCCGTGGCCGGCTGGTACTCACGGAGCGGGCGGCCGGCGAAGGTGGCGCGGACGTTGCGAGCCAGCAGACCGTCGGCGCGGTTGCGGGCCGAGCTGCGCAGCGGATCGGTCGCCGCAACGTCGCCGATGGCGAACACGCCCCGTTGCCCCGGGACCCGCAGGTCGGGCAGGACCCGGACGAAACCGTCGTCGTCGAGCAGCTCGGCGGGCAGCCACCCGGTGTTCGGCCGCACTTTTCCGATCGCCCACAACACGGCGTCAGCCGACGCCGGTTCCTGCCCGGTGCTCCAGTGCACCGGTTGATCGGAGATGTGGTCGCACTCGAAATCTGCGGGCACCACGGCGCGGTGTCCGGCGTGCAGCACCACTCCGGCGCCGGTCAGCCTGCGCTCGAGGGTGTTCCAGACCCGCGGGTGGTGTTCACGCAGGGGTCGTTGCCCTGGGTAATACAGGTCCACCCGGGTGCCCGGCCAGGTGCGGGCGATGTTGGCGGCGCTGCTGATCGCCGCGGCGCCGCCGCCCACCACGGCCACCGAACGCGCGCCGGCCAGCCGATGATGAGCCGCGGTCAGCTCCTCGGCGATGTCGCCGGCGGACTGCACCGTGGGTCGGCGCCAGAATCCATTGCTGACCCCGGTGGCGATGATCAGCACGTCGTAGGGTTCGGCGCGGGTGGAACCATCGGCCGCGGCGACGGTCAGCACTTTGTCGTCGAGATCGACGCCGGACACTGCGCCGTGCACGGTGCGCACCGCATCCAGGCGAGGCAGCCGGTCAAACGGCAGCCAGTAGTCGCGCGCCCACTGGCGCGGGCGGGACAGCCGCAGGCCCAGCTCTTGCCCACTGACCAGGGCCGGCTTCACCGAAATTCCGACGACATCGGCATGCTTGGCCAGCCGGATCGCGGTGAGAATCCCGCTGTCGCCCAGTCCGGCTATCACCACCCGTCGTCGGGTCATCGGCACGACCTCAGCCCTGGGCGGCCTTCTTCCGTTCGATATCGGCCAGGGCGGCGGCCAGCTCGGCCCGCTCGGCGGCCGAGGTCTCCCAGGCCAGCTTGCGGTTCTTGACGACCTTGGCCGGTGCCCCCACCGCGATCGAGTAGTCGGGAATGACGCCCTTGACCACCGCGTGCGCGCCCAGGACGCAGCCGCGGCCGACGCTGGTGTCTCGCAGGACGGTGACTTTCGCCGCGATCCAGGTGTCCGGGCCGATCCGCACCGGGCTTTTGATGATGCCCTGGTCCTTGATGGGCACGGTGATGTCGTCCATCTTGTGGTCGAAGTCGCAGACGTAGCACCAGTCGGCCATCAGCACCGAATCGCCCAGTTCGATGTCGAGGTAGGTGTTGATGACGTTGTCGCGTCCCAGCACCACCTTGTCGCCGAACCGCAGCGAACCTTCGTGAGCACGAATGGTGTTCTTGTCGCCGATGTGCACCCAGCGGCCGATCTCCATGTACGACATCTCCGGTGTCGCCTGGATCTCCACACCCTTGCCCAGGAAGACCATGCCGCGGGTCACGATGTGCGGGTTGGCCAGTTTGAATTTCAGCAGGCGCCAGTAGCGCACCAGGTACCACGGTGTGTAGGCCCGATTGGCCAGCACCCAGCGCAGCGAGGCCAGCGTGAGGAATCTGGCCTGGCGCGGGTCCCGCAGCCGCGAGCCCCGCCAGCGTTTGTGGATCGGAGCACCCCACATCGTCGTCATGGCCGGAAAGCCTACGCGAGCGCGTTCGTGCCACGCGCTACCCTCACCTGGACTCGTTCACACGCCCGGCCGAGGATTGGGGAGTGCCACTGTGTTGCGGCGACGTGGTGTCCTGGCCGGAATCGCAACGGTGACACTGGCGGGGTTGCTTGGCGGCTGCGCCAACACCGATTCGTGGGTGGATGCCGCGCCCGCGCCGGGCTGGCCCGCGCAATACGCCGACGCCGCCAACAGCAGCCACACCGACACCGCCGGGGCCACCGATCTGCAGTTGGACTGGATCCGTTCGGTCAAGGGCGAGTTGGGAGCGCAGCCTGCCCTGGGCGTCCACGGCTGGATGATGCTCAACGCGCAGACCGAAGACGGTTGTTCGTTGATGCAGTGGGAGAACGCCGACCGCGGTCGGCAGCGCTGGTGCACCCGACTGCATCAGGGCGGCGGGTTCTTCGGCCCGCTGATCGACGGCTTCGACAACGTGTATGTGGGGCAGCCCGGCGCCATGCTGTCGTTTCCGCCCACCCAATGGATCCGCTGGCGGGCCCCGGTGATCGGAATGCCCTCGACACCGCGGATCCTCGGGGATGGTCTGGTGCTGGTCGTGACACACCTGGGTCAGGTACTGGTGTTCGACGCACATCGCGGCACCGTGGTGGGCACCCCGTTGGATCTGGTCGACGGAATTGATCCGACAGATTTCCGGCGTGGACTGTCCGACTGCGCCGCGGCTGGACCAGACTGCCCCGTCGCGGCCGCTCCGGCATTCTCCGCGGAGAGCGACATGGTGGTGGTGAGCCTGTGGCGGCCCGGCGCCAAGGAGTCGGAGCTGGTGGGTCTGCGCTACCACCCTGGCGGTTCCCCATTGCTCACCCAGGTGTGGAACAGCGACGCCGTAGCGGCGGGAGTGCTGGCCAGCCCCGTACTGTCCGCCGACGGCGCGACGGTCTACGTCAACGGACGCGACCAACGTCTGTGGGCGATCAACAGCGCCGACGGCAAGGCGAAGTGGTCCGTGCCGCTGAAGTTCTTGGCACAGACGCCCCCCGCGGTGACGCCCGGCGGATTGATCGTCTCCGGCGGCGGCCCCGACACCGAACTGGTCGCCTTCGCCGATCGCGGTGACTACGCCGAGCAGGTGTGGCGCCGCGAGGATGCGGCGCCGCTGTCGTCATCGAGCCTCGCCGGGAAGGCGGGCTATACGGTGGTCGCGGGCACCAGCCTGGGCCCTGCGGGTTTGTCGCTGCTGGTGTTCGACCCGGCCGACGGGCACACGTTCAACAGCTACCCCCTGCCCGAGGCGCGCGGGTTCCCGGTCGGGGTGTCGGTGGGCCACGACCGGCGGGTGGCAGTCGCCACCAGTGCCGGCCAGGTGTTCAGCTTCGCCCCGGTCTAGATTTCACAGAGCCAGCGGCGGGATCGCCGTGCGCGGCACCTTCACCGAGGTGGCGCCGGCGCTCATCGGCAACAGTTCGCCGGGCGCGAAGTAGAAGATCACCTCGTCGTTGGTGATCGCGAAGTTCTGATAGTGCGCCGGGTCCAGCCCCGAGCCCGGGGAGATCAGGATCGCCGGCACTCCGGTCTGGCGTTCGAGATCGCGCTGCACGACCGGGAAAATGACCTCCAGCGCCTTGCTGTTGGGCGCGAACAGAGTCTCGAAGGTGATGGGCTTGCGCGTCGCCAGATCGTAGTTGAAGGACTGGTACCAGGTGGACGGCTGCGGGCCACCCAGATCCTGGAAGATCTTGAGCACGACGCTCTGAGTGCCTTTGGGCGCCTGCCCCGAACGGTGCTGCTCAGATGTGGCGTCCATTTCGTAGGGCATATCCCGTGTTCCGGGCGATTTGGCCACGGTCAAAAACCCGTCGCGGTTCTGCACCAGGTACTCGGTCAGGCTCGCCTGATCCGGATAGTCCACGGGAAACCGCATGTCCAGGGTGTAGCTGGCGTTCGACGAGTGGACGTGACACTGGCCGGAGTCCAGCGTGCCGCCCAGCTCGGCACAGGGCGAAATCGCAGTAGCCGACGGTATGCCCGCCGTGCCCAGCCAGCTGCTCAGTGCACCACCCGCCACGAGAGCGGCAACCAGAATGCGCATTGTCGGTGTGTCTCGCTTTGTCTCGACTTGCCGTGGCAAGCAGGAATGGCCCCGAGACGACAGCCTACCGGGCCGGTCAGCGCGAGGGGCGGCAGATGAATGCAACCGCCCGGGCCGCGGCTCCCGTCCCGATCCGGGTGATCACGACTGACAGCGCCGCCGCCCCGCGTAGGCGCAGCCGGCGGCGCAGCGCGTCGGGATCGGCCTGCACGTCGCGCACACCCCGAACCAGGATCTCCAGCGCGCCGCAGTCACGGGCGATCAGCACCTGGCGAAGACGCTTCTCGCTGTAGGCCAAGGTCTCGAGCACCTCGAATCCGCGCACTCCCTCGGGCAGGTGGTCGCCGGAGAGGTAGGCGATGTCGGGGTCGAGCTGCCAGAGTCCGTGCCGGGCGCCGTAGTGGCGGACCAGTCCGGCCCGCACCACGGCGCCGTCCGGATCGATGATCCAGCGCCCTGCCGGGCGGACGTCGCAGTCGGGCGGATCGGCGTCGGTGATCTGCTCGTCGCGGTCCAAGATCGTCGCCCGACGGCGTACGCCGGGTTCGGTCATTCCGGGCGACCACAGGCAGGCCTCCCGTACCGACGCGCGCCAGGAGGTGACTTCGATCTCGCCGTGAAATCCGAGTTGCCCGACCTTGTCGAAATCTATGCCGGGAGCTGCCTTGACCACGAGTTCGCGGTCCCGGTAGGTGTCCAGCAAGCCGTCCAGTGCGGGCTGGTAGTCGGCCGGATCGAAGCGCCGCCGTCCCCCACCACGCCGGCCCGGATCGGCCAGCACCACGGTGCCACGGCTCACTGGTGCCAGCGCATCGGCGCGGACGACACCCGCACCACCCACATTGCGGCGCGCCATCGCCAGCCGCACCGGATCCAGGTCGCTGCCCAGCACCCGGGCCTCCAGCTCGACCAACGTGGCCAGTTCGGTGCCGATCGAGCAGGTCACGTCGTGTACGGCGGAGCCCGCTGCCACGCGCACGATCCGGCGGGCCCGGTGGCGTGCCACCGCTGCGGCACTGGCCTGCTGCAGCGCTTCGTCGGTGAACAGCCACGATGCCGTGCCGGGAAGCTCGGCGAGCTTGGCGCCGGCACGGCGCCGCAGCAAGACGGTCTCGACCAATGCGGGTGTCCGGTCGCCGAATCGGACGCGCAGTGCGGCGATGTCGGCGATTCGGGTGACGTCGGTGAGCGCGAAGTCGGCGACCTCGGCCAGGGCCGCGGTGCCGGTCGCCGAACTCAGGTAGCCGACGTCGCCCAGGGTGAAGCGGAAGCCACCGGTCAGGAGGGCTTCACCCCGGTGATCATCACGTTGTAGAACCAGCCCTTGGGCACGACGCGGCTCAGGATGTTGGCGTCAACCCAGCTCAGCGTTGTCCAGCTGCGGAAGGCGAATCTCGCCCACTTCCAGCCCAGCTTGCCCGGCGGCACGGTGGACTCGAAGGTGCGCACCGGCCAGCCCAGCATGGCGGCGGTGAATTCTTCGCTCGCGGTGCGCACCTCGACCGCCCCGGCGTTGGTGGCCATCCGCTCCAGGTCACCGGGCTCGAAGGTGTGCAGGTCGACGATCCATTCCAGGGCCGCTGCCCGCGAGTTCTCGTCGAGCTCCTCCTGCGGCCGACGCCACGAGCCCATACCGGGCAGCTTCATCGCGGCCACCGTGGTCTTCCAGGTCAGGTCGGCCAGCCGGCGCGCATAGAAGTTGCCCACGGTGGTGGGCTCACCGGCGAAGATGAACCGGCCGCCGGGCTTGAGCACCCGGACCACCTCACGCAGCGACAGTTCGACGTCGGGAATGTGGTGTAGCACCGCGTGCCCGACCACAAGGTCGAAGGTGTTGTCCTCGTACGGGATGCCTTCGGCGTCGGCGACCCGGCCGTCGACCTCCAAGCCCAGGGCCTGACCGTTACGGGTGGCGACTTTGACCATCCCGGGTGACAGGTCGGTGACCGAGCCCCGGCGCGCGACTCCGGACTGCATCAGATTGAGCAGGAAGAACCCGGTTCCGCAGCCCAGTTCCAGCGCCCGGTCATAGGGCAGGTTGTCGCGGTCGGCGGCAGGCACGATGACATCAAAGCGGCCCCGGGCGTAGTCGATACAGCGCTCGTCGTAGGAGATCGACCACTTCTCGTCGTACTGCTCGGCCTCCCAGTCGTGGTAGAGCACCTGGGCAAGCTTGCTGTCGTGCCGCGCGGCCTCCACCTGTTCTGCGGTGGCGTGCGGGTTCGGCGTGGGGTCCGTACTGGTCATGGTAGGTCAGCCTAATAGGTGGTATCGGCACGGTGAAGCCGGGCGCAGCGGTGCAGATGCCACGCCCGGCTTCCACCTGCCAACTCAGATCGCCAGGGCGGTCAACAAGTCGCCCAGCACCTCTGTGGCGTCGGCGCTGCCGACGTCGCCCAGGGACCCGACGATGGTGTCGAACACCGCCTGCGGGAACTCCACGAGTGCCGCGAACACGTCGCTGAAGCCGGTCTGCAGCGCGGCGAGGATGTCGGCGGGGTCACCGCCCAAGATGGCCTCCCAGACGTGCCAGCTCGCCATCTGCGGCACGGTGATCAGGTCACGGAAGTCGACGAACAGCCCGGTGAGCAGCCCCGGATCTTCTGCGACCTCGGTGCCGTTCCAGCTGACCAGCGTCCAGCCGTCGGTCGGGTTGCCCTCGACCACGACCTGGCCCGTGTTGGGCAGCCCGCGGTCGCCGGCCAGCGTCTCCAGGAACAAGCCCCAATCGGGGTTCTTGACGTTCATCATCGTCCACGCCATGATCGCCGCGCCGTGCGAGAACGCGACGTCGGGTCCGGCGCTGTCGGGGTTCGCCTGGCTGTTGTCGTAGATGGTCTGGATGGCGCCGCTGTAGTTGTCCTGGAACGCCATGCCGTTGGGGTTGACGCTCGAACCCAGCATGGGCACCCAGTACGACCCGGTCATCCACGCGATGGTGGGCAGGAGGTAGAGCAGGCCCGGGATCGTGCCGCTCTGCCCTTCGAGCCACCCGGCGTTGATCTCACCGAGCCCGGACAGGATCTGGCTCGGGTCCAGCAGCGGGGTGGGGCCACCCGGAATCTCGTTGTAGTCACTGTTGCCCGCCAGCAACTGAACCAGCGGCCACGCCGTCTGCTGCGCTCGCAGGAACTCCGATGCGTACACCGCGCTGATGTCGTTGTCGCCACCGTTGTACAGCTGCTCACCGACGGTGATCGCCTGCTGCTCGCCGATCTCGGTGAGCGGGGCACCCGGCGGTGTCGTCCCGAGGTAGCTGGTGACGTTCTCCGTCGATTCCCCGTGCCGGATGAGATCCAGCACGATGTCCGCTGCGGTCAGCTGGATCTCGAAGGCGCGGGCCGCCGGCCCATGTACCTCGGGTAGGACCACGGTGACCGGGGAGACGGCGACGGCACTGGCGCCGACGAGAGTCAATCCGGCGGTGATCCACGGGCGGGTGTAGTGCATGGCGTTCCCCTTCAGCGAGTAGGTTCCGTTACGCTCCGACGCGTAGCGCAATACTTAGCTGAAAGTAAACCGTTGTTTTTCCTATGTCAATGCTTAATCCGCGGGACCGCTGAGATTCGCCAGGCGGCCCCGCCGGCACGCTAGCCGAGCAGCGCGCCGGTGATGGTGTCGAAGACGGCCTGCGGGAACGCCGCGAAGGCCGCGAACACGTCGTTGAATCCGGTCTCCAGCGCGGCGGCGATCTCCGCCTGGTCGCCACCCTGCAGCGCCTCCAGGATGTGCCACGTCGCGATCTGCGGCGCCACGTTCAAGTCCCGCCAGTCGACGAACAGCCCGGTCAACAGGTCCGGGGTCGCCGAGACTTCCTGGCCGCCCCAGCTGACCAGTGTCCAGCCGTCGGTGGGGTTGCCCTCGATGACGACCTGGCCGGTGTTGTCCAGCGGGTTGTGGGTGTCGAGCAGTTGGCTCAGGACCAACCCGAAGTCGGGGTTCTGGACGTTCATCAAGGTCCAGATCGAGATCGTTCCGGCGTGCGCGAACACCGCATCGGCGAGCGGGTTCTCCGGGTCGGCGACGGTGTTGTTGTAGATGGCGTCGATCGCATCGGTGACGCGGTCGTTGAACGCCACGCCGTTCGGGTCGATCGACGAGCCCAGCATGGGCACCCAGTAGTGGCCCAGTGCCCACATGAAAGTGGGCAAGGCGTAGGCGATCTGGGTGATCAGGTTGAGTTCCTGGCCCTCGAACCATCCGGCATTGATCTCGTTGAGCCCGGAAAGGATGTTGACGTCCATGCCCAACAGCTCAGCCAGCGGCAGCGCGGTGTCCTGCGCCCGGATGAACTCCGAGGCGTAGATGCCGGCGAGCCCGCCCGGGAACGCGGCATCGATCAGGGGCGCCACGGCCTCGGCCTGCTCCTGCCCGAGTTCGGTGAGCGCGGCGCCCGGCGGGATGGTGCCCAGGATCCCCTCGAAGTTGTCCACTGACTGGCCGTGGCGAATCATGTCGATCGTGATGTCCTGGGCGGCCAGCAGGATGCCTACCGAGACCGCCGCGGCCTGCGGCACCACAACCGGAGTGGCCGCTATGGCACCGGCGCCCATCAGCGCGACGGCGGCGGTGGTCAAGGGACGGATGGCAACTGACTGCATGGTGTGTTCCTAACGCCGACATCGTGGCGGCCTTCGCCGCTGATGACTGGACGTTAGCTGATAAAAACGTGAAAGGAAACCGATACTGCGCCAAGCCTGGTGGGCGTGGCGGCTACTGCCCGCGCGCGGAGGATTCCATTCCGGTGCCGAACAGTTGGCCGTAACGCCGTTGGTCGGCGACCGCCCGCTCGGCCGGCGGAACCGTCCCGAGGGAATCGATGGAGGTCTTGACCGCGGCCAGCGCCGACGCCGACGTGTCGACAAAACGGCGCGCCCAGCCGACGGCGGCGTCGTAGACCCCGTCGGGGGCCACCATGTCGTCGACCAGGCCCAGGGCCAGCGCCTCTTCGGCATCGAAGAACCGGCCACTGTAGGCCAGTTCTTTGGCCCGGCTGGCGCCGACGGTCTGGGCCAGGCGCGCCAGGCCACTGCCGTCGGGAGCGAGGCCGGCCAGAATCTCGGTGGCCCCGAACTTGACGTTGTCGCCACTGACCCGCCAGTCCGCCGCCAGCGCCAGCGCCAGACCACTGCCCAGCGCATAGCCGGTGAGAGCTGCCACCGTCGGCTTTCCGATTGCCGCGACAGCGGCAACGGCCTCGTGCCGCACCCGGGCGAATACCTGCGCCTCGGCCGCGATCAGGGTCCGCAGTTCAGGGACGTCGTCGCCAGCGCAGAAGATCTCGTGACCGCCGTACAGCACCACTGCGGCGACGTCGTCGCGGGCCGACACCTCGGCCGCTGCCGCGGCGATCTCCCGGTAGACCTGCCGGGTCATCGCATTGGTCGGCGGCCGAGAGATCAGCAGCGTGGCGATCCGGGGTTCCTCGGGATCGCCGTGCACCGAAACGAATTCACTCATCAGGGCCAACGCTTCCCACGAGCGGCGTTGTAACGCTCGGAGTTGAAGAACTCGATCTCCCAGTTGTCACCGCGGCGAGCCAGGTTCGGCTGCACCACCACGATCTGGCGTTCCACCGCCATCACCGCCTCCACGCTGCGGCCGACCAGCGAATCAAGCTGCGTCCAGGTCGGCGGCAACAGGAAGCTTCTGCCCGCCGCGAAATCCTCGATCGCGGCCTCGGGAGTCAACCAAGCGGCGTGATCGGACTCGGTGTTCTCGCCGTCCGCGCGCTGCCCGACCGGCAGTGCGCCGACAAAGAAGTACGTGTCATAGCGGCGGGTGCGCTCGGCCTCTGGGGTCACCCAGTTCGCCCAGGGCCGCAGCAGTTCGGCATGCAGCATCAGATTCTCGCCGCGCAGGAAGTCGGCGAATGACAGCTCCCCGGCGGCCAGCGCACGTCGGGAATCGGCATACACCGAGGCATCGGAGACGACCCGGTCGGAGGCATCGGCGGGACCGGCGAACAGCACCCCGGATTCCTCGAACGTCTCCCGCGCCGCGGCGCAGACCAACGCGGCGGCCAGATCGACATCGACGCCGAAACGCTGCGCCCACCAAGCCGGGTCCGGCCCGTGCCAGGCGATGTCGGTGCTGCGATCGCGGTCGTCCACGCCGCCGCCGGGAAACACCATGACTCCCGCGGCGAACTCCATCGCGGCATGGCGGCGCATCAGGAACACGTCGAGGCCGCCGTGTCCCGGGGCAGCCGCATCGGCGCGCACCAACATGACGGTCGCGGCGGGCCGAGCCGGCAGTGGAGGTTGCTGGGGGTCGTTCATACGCGCCTCCGGTGAGCGGCTCGACTACGGGTCCGGCGCGCGAAATAGCGGCCATCGATGACGTCCACCGAGATTGATTGACCGAACGTGGCCGAGAGATTCTCGGCGGTGAGCACATCCTCGAGCAGCCCGGCGGCCACGGCACGGCCCTCGGCCAGCAGCAGGCAGTGACTGAAACCGATCGGTATCTCCTCGACGTGGTGGGTCACCAGCACGATCGCGGGTGCGTCGGGGTCGGCGGCCAGATCACCCAGGCGTGCCACGAGTTCTTCGCGCCCACCCAGGTCCAGCCCTGCCGCCGGTTCGTCGAGCAGCAGCAGCTCGGGATCGGTCATCAGCGCGCGAGCGATCAGCACTCGCTTGCGCTCGCCTTCGCTCAACGTGCCGTAGGTGCGATCGGCCAGGTGTTCGGCGCCCAGGCTCTCCAGCAGGTCGACTGCGCGCTCATGGTCGACGGCGTCGTAGCGTTCGCGCCAACGCCCCAACACGGCGTAGCCGGCTGAGATCACCAGGTCACTGACCGTCTCCCCGCCGGGTATCCGCTGCGCCAGAGACGACGAACTCAAGCCGACCCGGGCCCGCAGCTCGGTGGTATCGACCCGGCCGAGCTGTTCACCCAACACGTAGGCCACACCCGAGGACGGGTGCTCGGTCGCGGCGGCGATCCGCAGCAAGGACGTCTTGCCCGCGCCGTTCGGCCCGATGATGACCCAGCGCTCGTCGAGTTCGACCGACCAGTCCAGCGGCCCCACCAGAGTGCGCCCGTCACGGCACAGCGATATGCCCTCAAAGTGGATCAGCAGATCCTGATCGGCCCCGGTTGCGGGTGCGAAACGTCCGGTGTCGGGCACGGCCCTATCGTGCCGCATCGCGGCTCCTTGGCCACCGACCGGGGTGCTGGTAGTCGGGAAGTTCTTGGCGCTGAACTTCTCCCAGCACATTCACAATTGCGCTGTTGTAACGTCTGGCACGGCTGCCCCACATTGTCTTTTTTGCCTTACCTCAGGGAGATCTGATGTCCCGGATGTTCAGTGCGCTCGCGATCGGCGTTGTCGGCACCGGCCTTCTCGCCGGCCCTACTCCTGCCGACGCCGCGGCCCATGCCGTCCAGCCGATTCAGCTCACCGGCGCCGACTCGCCGCTCGGCGGCGGAACTGCTCTGATCATGGGTGGCAGCGGCATGCCAACACCGGGACCCGGCTACGCGGACCTGGTCAATGAGCTCTACCTGGCACCGCTCGGTTTCACCGGCGCCACCCAGATTCTGACCACCCCCGAAACGCTCTACCCCTTCCTGGGCGCCTTCACCGGGACGTTCGACAGCTCCGTGGAGCAGGGCACCCAGATCCTTGAGGCCGCGATCCTCGACCAGATCGCCGGTGGCCAGGTCGACGCCGACAATCCCGTCGTCGTGTTCGGCTGGTCGCAGAGCGCGGTGCTCTCATCGCTGATCATGCAGCGACTCGCCGATCAGGGCGTGCCCAGCGATTACCTACATTTCGTACTGATCGGCGACGAGAGCCTCCCCAATGGCGGAATGCTCTCCCGCTTCGACGTGCCTACAGGCAGCTACCCCGAATTCCCCAGCGTCGGATTGACGTTCAGCGGGGCAGCGCCCGCCGACCTGTACCCCACCACCGTCTACACCAACGAGTACGACGGCTTCGCCAACTTTCCGCAGTATCCGATCAACTTCTTGTCCACCCTCAATGCCGTGATGGGCATCATCTTCGCCCACACGACCTACCTGGGGCTGAGTCCCGACGACATTGCCAACGCGGTGCTCCTGCCGACCTCGAGCCCCGACCTGCTCACCGACTACTACATGATCCCGGCCACCACACTGCCTCTGCTGGCTCCCCTGCAGCTGCTGCCGTACATCGGAAATCCGTTGGTGGATCTGCTGGAGCCGGCGCTGCGTGTGCTGGTGAATCTGGGATACGGCAGCATCGAGCACGGCTGGAGCCCCGGATTCGCCGACGTACCCACGGGAGTCGGATTCCTGCCGGAGCTCGCTGTCCTGCAACAGGTTCCAGAAGCACTCGTGGAGGCCGTGCACAAGGGCATCACAGATTCCCTCGACACCCTGATGGATCCATCGAACTACGCCTACACGGTGCCGGAGTGGGCCGAGCAGCTGATGAGTCTGGGCGGTGTGCTGGACGGCGGTGAGACCTCCGCCGGGGTCACGGTGCCCACCACATGGGATGACCTCTTCGGGACATTCCCTCCGCACACGGGCTACCCGCCGTTGGACATGCTCAGCGCCGTGTTGTTCAACCTGCCTCAGTACAACTACGACATATTCACGGCCGAATTGGCCGACGGCAACCTGTTGGACGCGATCGGCGTCCCGCTTGCCGCCGACATCGGCCTGCTGCCGTTGGTGCTGCTCGGCGCCCTGCTCTGAACCGCGAGCCGCTAGGGAATCTCGACACGGCGCAGCAGGCCGTCGTGTGCGTCGGCCGCCTCGATCTCTGCGCGCGTGACGCCGAGCAGGAACAGCACGGTGTCCAGGTACGGATAGCTCAGCGACGCATCGGCAACCTCGCGCAGCGCCGGCTTGGCATTGAACGCCACGCCCAGCCCGGCAGCGGACAGCATGTCGATGTCGTTGGCGCCGTCCCCGACAGCCACCGTCTGTTCCAGGGGCACGCCGGCCGCAGCGGCGAACTCCCGCAACGACTCAGCCTTCCCGGCCCGGTCCACCACCGGGCCGGTCACACGGCCGGTGAGTCTGCCGTCGACGATCTCCAGCTCGTTGGCCGCCACGAAGTCCAGCTGCAGCTCGGCCGCCAGCGGCTCGATCACCTGCCGGAAGCCGCCGGACACCACGCCACATTTGAAGCCCAGCCGGCGAAGGGTCCGAACCGTGGTGCGCGCACCGGCAGTCAGCTCGATCTGCTCGGCCACCTCGTCGACCACACTGGCGGGCAGGCCGGCCAGGGTAGCCACCCGGTGGTGCAGCGACTCGGCGAAGTCGAGTTCGCCGCGCATGGCGGCCTCGGTGATCGCCGCGACCGCGTCCCCGGCGCCGGCCCGCTCGGCCAGCATCTCAATGACTTCGCCCTGAATCAGCGTGGAATCGACGTCGAAAACAATCAGACGCTTGGTCCGGCGCGACAGGCTGGCATCCTGAAATGCCACGTCCACCTGCTGCTGCGCGGCGACCCTGCTCAGCGCGGACTGCAACCGGCCCGCTGCGCCGTCCGGCACTGAGATCCGTAGTTCCAGGCCCGTGACCGGATAGTCGGACACGCCCCGGATCATGTCGATGTTGGCGTCGATCTCCGCGATCTCGTGCGCCAGTGCCCCCAGCGCGGTGGCCGCCACCGGCCGGCCCAGCACGACGATCCGATGGGTGGACGGCGCGGCGATGATCGGTGCGTCGTCGCTGCGTTCGATCGTGACGTCCAGGCCGACGCCATGAATCGCCTCGGAGACCTCGTCGGCAAGCACTTTTCCGTCGGCGACCTCCGGCGATACCGCTACCAGCACACCGAGGGTCAGGCGGCCCCGCACCACGACCTGTTCGACGTTGAGTAACTCGACCTGGTGTCGCGACAGGACCTCGAACAGCGTGGATGTCACGCCAGGCTGATCGACACCGGTGACGGTGATCAGCACTGGCACCTTGGGTGCGCTCACCCGCGGCGGGCGCCCGGAACGGCCGGGCGCCGCCTCTGCACCACCGGGCTCATCAAGCGTGCGCGGATTCTTGCAGCTCTTCGCCGGCGTGACGGCCGACGTGAGCCTCGGCGCGCAGCCGATCAACCATGTGCGGGTAGTGCAGCTCGAACGCCGGACGCTCCGAACGGATCCGGGGCAGCTCGGTGAAGTTGTGCCGAGGCGGCGGGCAGCTGGTCGCCCACTCCAGGGAGTTGCCGTAGCCCCACGGGTCGTCGACCGTGACGACCTCGCCGTAACGCCAACTCTTGAAGACGTTCCACGTGAAGACGATCATCGACGACCCGAGGATGAAGGCCCCGACGGTGGAGACGATGTTGAAGGCGGTGAAGCCGTCGGTGGGCAGGTAGTCGGCGTAGCGCCGCGGCATGCCCATGTTGCCCAGCCAGTGCTGGATCAAGAACGTGGTGTGGAACCCGATGAAGGTCAACCAGAAGTGCAGCTTGCCCAGCCGCTCATCGAGCAGCCGCCCGGTCATCTTCGGGAACCAGAAGTAGATCCCGGAGAACGTCGCGAACACGATGGTGCCGAACAGCACGTAGTGGAAGTGCGCGATCAGGAAGTAGCTGTCGCTGACATGGAAGTCCAGCGGCGGGCTGGCCAGCATGACACCGGTCAGACCACCGGCCATGAAGGTGACGATGAAGCCGATGGCAAACAGCATCGGGGTCTCGAAGGTCAGCTGCCCTCGCCACATGGTGCCGATCCAGTTGAAGAACTTCAGGCCGGTCGGGATGGCGATCATCAGCGTCATCAGGGAGAAGAACGGCAACAGCACCGCGCCGGTGGCGAACATGTGGTGGGCCCACACGGCGACCGACAACCCAGCGATGGCCAGCGTTGCGTACACCAGCGTGACGTAGCCGAAGATCGGCTTGCGCGAGAAGACCGGGAACACTTCGCTGACGATGCCGAAGAACGGCAGCGCGATGATGTACACCTCGGGGTGCCCGAAGAACCAGAACAGGTGCTGCCACAGCAGCACACCGCCGTTGGCGGAGTCGTACACGTGCCCGCCCAGGTGCCGGTCGACGGCGAGGCCGAACAGCGCCGCGGTCAGCAGCGGGAAGACGATCAGGACCAAGATCGAGGTCACCAGGATGTTCCAGGTGAAGATCGGCAGCCGGAACATGGTCATGCCGGGGGCACGCATGCAGACCACGGTGGTGATCATGTTCACCGCACCCAGGATGGTCCCCAGACCACCGACCGCCAGGCCCACGATCCACAGGTCACCGCCGGCGCCCGGCGAGTGCACCGCGTCGCTGAGCGGGGTGTACGCGGTCCAGCCGAAGTCGGCGGCACCACCGGGGGTGATGAAGCCGGCCAGCGCGATGGTCGCACCGAACAGGAACAGCCAGAACGAGAACGCGTTGAGGCGCGGGAAGGCCACGTCCGGGGCGCCGATCTGCAACGGCAGGATCAGGTTCGCGAACCCGAACACGATGGGCGTGGCGTAGAACAGCAGCATCACCGTGCCGTGCATGGTGAACAGCTGGTTGAACTGTTCGTTGGACAAGAACTGCAGGCCCGGCACCGCCAGCTCGGTACGCATCAGCAGCGCGAGCAGGCCACCGATCAGGAAGAAGCCCATGCACGCGACGACGTACATGATGCCGAGCAGCTTGTGATCGGTGGTGGTGAGCACCTTGTAGATGAGGCTGCCCTTGGGGCCCATCCGCGCAGGGAAGGGCCGACTGGCCTCGAGTTCTGCGCGCGGGGGTGCTTCGGCGGTCAAGATTCCTCCAAACATGGGCAACCCGGGAAACTTGATCGAATCCTAACCCCGCGCGCAGTCCCCTCGGTATAGGCCTCCTACAAACCGTCGTATTCGGCTTCTCGAGGGACCTGCCGCCGCGGGTGTTAACGTCACCGCGTGACCAGGGTGGACCGGCGAGCGATGTCAACGGCGACACTTGCCGTGATCTTTCTCACGGCCGCCGGCTGCGCGGGCGAAAAGCCAGAAACCTCCCCCACCTCGGTGTCCACCACCACGACGATGGTCGCGGGGGCCGGTGTTCTCGGCAATGACCGGCGGCCCGACGAGGCTTGCGCGGCCGAGCCCGCGAACCCAGATCCCGGTCCCCCGATGCGTTGGGTCCACAACGCTGCCGAGGTGCAGCCCTCCGGCGTCGAGGTCCCCGAGCAGCCCGAGCGCATCGTGGTGCTCTCCGGGGACCAGCTCGACACGCTGTGCGCCCTGGGACTGCAGTCTCGCGTGGTCGGCGCCGCGCTGCCCGACGACAGGCAGAGCCAGCCCTCGTATCTGGGGGCCGTGCTGCACGGTGTTCCGGCGGTGGGCTCGCGCAGCACGCCCGACACCGGCGCCATCGCCGAGTTGCACCCGGATCTGATCCTGGGCGCCCAGGGCCTGACGCCGGGCTACGAGGAACTGGCCTCGATCGCACCCACCGTGTTCACCGGCGCACCGGGTGCGGCCTGGGAGGACAACGTGCGCGGTGTCGGCGCGGCGACCGCGCGCACCGAGGCCGCCGACCACGTGCTGGAGAAGTTCAGCGCGGACGCGGCCGAGACCCGTGAGGTCAGCGACGCGACTCACTTCCAGGTGTCGGTGGTGGAGCTCACCGACAGCAGCCTGCGGGTGTACGGGGCTTCGAGCTTCGCCGCCAGCGTGCTCAAGTCCGTCGGCGTGGACCGGCCGCCGCTGCAGCGATTCACCGACCAGCCCTACATCGAGATCGGCGCCAGCGAGTCCGATCTGGCCGGCCGCGCAGATTTCTCGGCGGCCGACGGCGACATCGTTTACGTGTCCTTCGCCTCACCGGCAGCCAAGGCCCGCGCGGCGACGGTGTTCGACAGTGTCGCCTGGCGGCGGCTCGCGGCCAATCGCGACAGCCGGGTCTTCGTCGTCAACAACGAGGTCTGGCAGGCCGGACAGGGCCCGATCGCCGCGCGCGGAGTGGTCGAAGACCTGCGTTGGGTGAACGCTCCGATCAACTAGCCGGCGACGTACCGCGAAGTTCCTGCGGCTGCCGCGGTGAGCAGGGTCACCGCATCATGGCAAAGAACTTTGCTAGACTATCTTTTTTGATTCCCGCGCAGATCCGAAGAGGTTTATTCGACGATGAGCACCGTTTCCGCCTATGCCGCCACCGCGTCCGACGCGCCGCTGACCAAGACCACCATCACCCGGCGGGACCCCGGTCCGCACGATGTTGCGTTCGACATCGCGTTCGCCGGTATCTGTCACTCCGACATTCACACCGTCAAGGGTGAGTGGGGCCGCCCGCGCTATCCGGTGGTGCCCGGCCACGAGATCGCCGGCGTCGTGACCGCGGTCGGGTCCGAGGTGACGAAGTTCAAGGTCGGTGACCACGTCGGCGTCGGCTGCTTCGTCGACTCCTGCCGCGCATGTGCCAGTTGCGAGGCCGGGCTGGAGCAGTACTGCACCGGTAGCGGAATGGTGGGCACCTACAACGCCGTGGGCCGCGACGGCCAGCCGACCTACGGCGGCTACAGCGGGGCGATCGTCGTCGATGAGAGCTACGTGTTGCGCATCCCCGACGGCATCCCACTCGATGCCGCCGCACCGCTGCTGTGCGCCGGTATCACCCTGTATTCGCCGCTGCGGCACTGGAATGCCGGCCCCGGCAAGCGGATCGCGGTGATCGGACTGGGCGGCTTGGGCCATATGGGCGTGAAGCTCGGCGTCGCGATGGGCGCCGAGGTCACGGTGCTGTCGCAGTCGCTGAAGAAGATGGAAGACGGCTTGCGTCTGGGTGCGCAGCACTACTACGCCACCTCAGACCGCGACACCTTCAAGAAGCTGCGGATGAACTTCGACGTCATCCTCAACACCGTCTCGGCCAACCTGGACCTGGGCGCCTACCTGAATCTGCTCAAGGTCGACGGCACGCTGGTGGAGCTGGGCATGCCCGAGCACGACATGTCCGTGCCGCCGTTTCCGCTGGCGGGCATGCGGCGCAGCCTCTCGGGATCGATGATCGGCGGCATCGCAGAGACGCAGGAGATGTTGGACTTCTGCGCCCAGCACGATGTGCGCCCCGAGATCGAGGTGATCGAGCCGGACTACATCAACACCGCCTACGAGCGGGTCCTGGCCTCCGACGTGCGCTACCGCTTCGTCATCGACACCGAGTCGTTGCGGAGCACCTAGCACCCGAGCTTCACCCAGCCCCTCGCCGAACGTGCACTGAGACCGAAATATTCGCGCAATCGCCGGTCTGAGTGCACGTTCGGTGAAGTGCGTCGCTTACACGTAGCGGTTACGTCCGGCCAGTGCGCCCGCCAGGGTCTGCACCAGGTAGACGGCCAGCATCATCAACCAGGGCACGGTCCACCCGCCGCTCACATGATGGAGCAGGCCGAACAGGAACGGGCCGATACCGGCAAGCAGATAGCCGAAGCCCTGCGCCATGCCCGACAGGTTCGCAGTGTCCTGAGCGTCGCGGGCGCGCAGCGCAATCACGGTGAGCGCCAACGAGAAGACGCTCATCCCCAGGCCCACCAGCACGCTCCACAGCAGGGGTGCGGCCGCCGGCGCGATCAGCAGGCCGAGCATGCCCGCAATTCCGAGGACACCCAGCCCGACGATCCAACCGCTCTGGCTTTCACGACGTGCGGCCAGCGGCGACACGATCAGACTGATCGGCACCGCAATCAGCGAGATGAGCCCGAGCAACAGGCCGGCGCGCGTCTCGCTGGTTCCGTTGTCTATGAGCACCTCGGGCAGCCAGCCCATCACCACGTAGGCGAGGAACGATTGGGTGCCGAAGAACAGGGTGACGGTCCAGGCCAGTTTGCTGCGGAGCAGCGATCGCCCCTTGGCCAGCGCCGTCGGCGCGGACGCGTCAGGCCGCTCGAAGCCGCGGGCGCCGACCACCCAGGCGGCCAGCGCCAGCAAGGCCAGTGCACTCCACGCTCCCAGAGCCGATCGCCAGCCCCCCAGGGCGCCGTCGAGGACGGGGGTGACCGCCGAACCCAGCGCCCCTCCCCCTTGCAGTGCCGCGGTGTAGATCCCGGTCATCAACCCGACCTGCGCAGGAAAAGACCCTCGAATGATCACGGGGATCAACACGTTGATCAACGCGATTCCAGCGGTCGCCACGAGGGTGCCGCCCAGGACCACCAGGGGCCCATCGCACACCCGGATCAGCAGTCCTGCGACGAGCGTGAGCAGTGCCGCTGAGACGGTGCGGCCCAATCCGATCCGGCGGGACAGCCAGGGCGCCGCCAGGCCGGCTCCGGCGAAACACAGGCCCGGCAATGTGGTCAGAACCCCGGCCCACGTGTCGGAGGTGCCCAACGCGGCCCGGATCTCGGGGAGCAGCGGGCCGACGCTGGTGATGGCGGGGCGCAGGTTGAGCGCGGTCAACACCACCGCGACGGTCAGCAGAGCGCCGCCGGCCACCTTCGTCGCAGGCCGGAACTCGGCGGCGCCCTCGAGCTCCAGTTCGAGGTCATGTTCGTAGCCGCCGCGCGTTTCGGTGCGGGGTGTGCGGGTCACCTAACGTAGGATCGCATACATCCGATGATTGGATGAAGGGAGGACGCTGTGCCGTTGGTCACCACCCGCCGCACCGGTCTGGTAGATCAGGTGATCGAACAGCTGCGCGCCTCGGTCACCGGCGGCGAATGGCCGGTCGACTCACGTATCCCGCCAGAACCCGAGCTCGCTGAGGCGCTCGGCGTCGGCCGCAACACCGTGCGCGAGGCGGTGCGAGCGCTGGCCCACAGCGGCATCCTGGAGGTTCGTCAGGGCGACGGGACCTACGTACGTGCGACCAGCGAGGTCTCCGGCGCCGTGCGCCGGCTGTGTGGCCCCGAGCTGCGCGACGTCCTACAGGTGCGACGTTGCCTGGAGGTGGAGGGCGCGCGCCTGGCCGCAGCCGCCCGCACCGAGGAGGATCTGGCCGAGCTGCGCACATTGTTAGACCGACGCGACGACTATCAGCAGCAGGGTCGGCACGACGACTTCGTCCGCGCCGATACCGATTTCCATCTCGCGGTGGTCCGGTGCTCGCACAATCCGGTGTTGACGGAGTTGTACTGCGGGCTCACGGAGGTGCTGATGGCCAGCGTGGCCACGACAAGCGCAAAACCGGTGGAGGCCGACCAGATTCGGCATCGGGGCCTGGTCGAGGCTATCGCCGCCGCGGACGTCGAAGGCGCCGGGCGCGAGGCCGGCGGCTTCCTCGACGAACTGTTGGAGCAATTGCCGCCGGACTGAGTCGCTCAGTCGCGCCGCAGCCCCAGCACGCTCAGCAACTCCGGGCGCCGCAGGATCAGCCCGATCCATGTCAGCACTCCGATACCCACCGCCATCACGATCGGAACAACCGGCAACTCGTCGGCATGCAGGTTGATCGTCACCGCGCCGCCAAGGTATGCGGTCAGGCCCAGCGCCCCCAGCACCGCGGTGCGGGGAATCAGGAAGAGAACCAGGCACACCAATAGGACCCAGCCGATCACCGCGGTCTTGTCCGGGGAGAAGCCAAGTCCTTCCACGGCTTCGCGGGCAAACGACACACCCAGAATCTTCGGGATGGCGTCGAAGGCGAAGAACACCCCCAGCAGGCCCGTGATCACCGCTCCGGCGATCCACGCCCGGGAACGGCGCGGCGTGGTGTGGTCAACGTTGGTGCTCATGATGGCCTCCTGATCTCAAGAGCCGACCTGTGCCGTCGCTCAGAACTCCCAGTCCTCGTCTTCGGTGACCACGGCCTTACCGATGACGTACGACGATCCCGAACCAGAGAAGAAGTCGTGGTTCTCGTCGGCGTTGGGCGACAGCGCCGACAGGATCGCCGGGTTCACGTCGGTCTCCTCGCGCGGGAACAGCGCCTCATAGCCGAGGTTCATCAGCGCCTTGTTGGCGTTGTAGCGCAGGAACTTCTTGACGTCCTCGGTCAGGCCGACGTCGTCGTAGAGGTCCTGGGTGTACTCGACCTCGTTCTCGTAGAGCTCGTAGAGCAGGTCGTAGGTGTACTCCTTGAGCTCCAGCTGCTTGGCCTCGTCGACCAGGGCCAGGCCCCGCTGGTACTTGTAACCGATGTAGTAGCCGTGCACCGCTTCGTCGCGAATGATCAGCCGGATCATGTCGGCGGTGTTGGTCAGCTTGGCACGGCTCGACCAGTACATCGGCAGATAGAAGCCCGAATAGAACAGGAAGCTCTCCAGCAGCGTCGAGGCCACCTTGCGCTTGAGCGGCTCGTCGCCCCGGTAGTACTGCATGACGATCTCGGCCTTGCGCTGCAGGTTCGGGTTCTCCTCCGACCAGCGGAACGCGTCGTCGATCTCGCTGGTCGAGCACAGCGTGGAGAAGATCTGGCTGTAACTCTTGGCGTGCACCGACTCCATGAACGCGATGTTGGTGTAGACCGCCTGCTCGTGCGGGGTCAGCGAGTCCGGGATCAAACTCACGGCGCCAACGGTGCCCTGGATGGTGTCCAGCAGGGTCAGCCCGGTGAACACCCGCATGGTGAGTTGCTTCTCGTGGTCGGTCAGGGTTCCCCACGACGGCAGGTCGTTGGAGACCGGCACCTTCTCCGGCAGCCAGAAGTTGCCGGTCAGGCGGTCCCAGACCTCGGCGTCCTTGTCGTCGTGCACTCGGTTCCAGTTGATGGCCGAAGTGCGGTCGATCAGCTTCACATTTTCGGACACCAGAACCCCATTTCACCTGCGGAAAATCTAGGCTTTCGACACTACCCCTGGGGTGAGACGACGGGCCGCAACACAAGTTCTTGTGTTGCCGTGTCGCTTCTCCGATTCCGGACACCAGCCCGCCACACCCTGGACGCAGCTGAGATTACCGTCAGCTTGGCCTGAAATTCCGGCGGTATCGGCGATACGCTCACCGTGACCATCGACTGTCGAGGCGGTACCTGTGTTGAGATCCCTGCGCCGCATCCACACGGCACTGGCCGCGGCCCTGCTGGCCGTCTCCACCCTGACCGGGGCCGCCGGCGTCGTACCGCCAGATCCGGTCACCGCCTCACCGATCACGGCACCGCAGGCGATCCACCTCGAGACGATCACGCTCGTCAACGCCGAGACCACTGACGTCGCCACCCAAGTTTTCGGCGTCGCGGACTCCAACCTGTACACGCTGAACGAGGCAGATCTGGTCGCCCAGCTCAGCCAGATACGCGATCTCGGGGTCACCGACCTGCGCTTGGGCGTGCCCTGGATCTACATCCAGCCCACCGCCACCACCTATGACTGGAACCAGATGGACAGCGTGATCAACACCGCGCATTCCATGGGTTTCTCCATCACCGCCGCGATCACCGGGAATCCCGTCTGGGGAGGGACGCCGATCGCGGGAGCACCGGACCCGGCGGCGTATGCCGCGTTCGCCGCGGAGGTCGCGCAACGCTACAGCGGCGAGATCTCGACCTATGAGATCTGGAACGAGCCCAACGGGGTGATCTTCTACGCCCCGGTCAGCGCCGAGACCTACACCACCGTGCTCCAGGCCGCCTATACCGCGATCAAAGAGGTAGACCCCGATGTGACCGTGCTGGCCGGTGCATTGGGTGCGACCACCACCATCGCCGGGCTCAGCGTCAGCCCCCAAGAGTTCCTTGAGCAGATGTATGCCAGTGGGGCGCAGGGCTATTTCGACGCGGTCAGCTACCACCCCTACCACTACACGCTGCCGTTCTCCGCAGGGGTGGGAGTGACCAACTCGCCCTGGGAACAGGTCCAGGCATTGAACGCCATCATGGCCGCCAACGGTGACGGCGATCTGAAGATCTGGGCCACCGAGTATGGCAACGCCACCACCCCGGTCTTCGGTGTGAGCGAAGACGTACAAGCCAATTTCCTCGAAGACTTCCTGGTCGCTTGGTCCAAGCTCCCGTTCGCCGGACCGGCCTTCATCTACAGCGGCCAGGACGTCGCCACCGGAATGCTCAACCATGAGGCGAATTTCGGTCTGTTCACCGACGACGGCACGCCCAAGTCAGCTGCCGAGGTGTTGGCCGCCCTGATCGCGGCCAAGGACAGCGGCGCCCTGCCTGACTACAGCGCGCCGCTGCTGCCCGAGGCCGAAGTGGTTTACCTGCAGCTGGCCTCGATCGCCGCCGGCCTGATCAATCAGGCCCTGATCATTCCCAACGCGATCTTTGAGGCGTTCTACCAAGTGTTGCCCGAGCCCTTGCAGCAGGCGTTCACCGCGATGTCGGACTTCATCACGGCCTCCACCACCGAATTCCTGGAAGCCACCAAACCGCTGGCCCTGGATGCCATTGGCGTGTTGCTGGACCTGGGCTTCTGATCAAGCAGCTCAGGCGGTCTGCTTGTGCCCGGCCTGGTGTATCGGCTGATCGGGGTCCATGACGATGCCGAGATTCTCGGCGGTACCGGCGACGACGCTGATCATGATCGTCGTCAGGTAATCGACGAATGTGTCGCGGGGCATGCGCCGCGGGCTGTCCAATTCCGGACCCAGCCACCAGTCGGTCGCCGAGGTCGCGCTGCCGAAAGCCGCGAAGGCGGCCAGCTCCAGAGCCCCTCGATTGAGTTCCAGATCCTGCAGCTCGCTGTTGATCATCTCGGCCATCGCCAAAGTGATCGTCCGGCCTTCGTTGAGCGCCCGCACCCTCGACTCGGACTGAGCGCGCGCCCGCCCCTGAATGAAGAACCGCAGCACGTTGGGGTGCTCGTCGACCAGGGTCACGTATTCCTCGACGCTGCGCCGAACGATGTCGCGCAGTGAGTTGGTGGCAACATCGATGGAGGCGAAGATCGCCGCCCAGAGGTCGTCACGCAGCCGCGCCCCGACCGCCTCGAACAGGTCATCCTTGTCGGCGAAGTGCCGGTAGATCTTGGGCTTGGCGGTTCCGGCTTCCTCGGCGATCTCGCGCACACTGACGTCGGGTCCGAGCCGGTCGATGGAGCGGAAAGCGGCGTCGACAATCTCCCTGCGAACCTTCTTACGGTGCTCGCGCCAACGCTCACTACGCGCATCGACCTTCTGCCCACCGTTTTCGGCCGGCTTGGGTCTCGTCGTTCCGCGCACGTCAAGCACCTTACAGCGTTGCCGCCGCTGACCTGGGCAGACCGGCCGTCGGCTACCATCGCCGCTGTGGTGCAGCGATTCGACCTTGCGGTAGTCGGCGGAGGTCCAGCGGGGTCAGCGGCCGCCTGGCAAGCAAGGCAGGCCGGCGCGAGTGTCGTGGTCTTGGACAAGGCCGAGTTCCCGCGGGACAAGCCCTGCGGTGACGGCCTGACCGCGCGCGCCGTGAGCTACCTGCAACGGATGGGGCTCGCCGAGCAGGTTTCCCAGTTCCACCGGGTCAATCGGGTGAAGGTGTTCAGCCCGAGCGAGTGGGAGCTGTCGTTCCCCCGCCGGCCCGGCATGCCCGACCACGGCTACGTGGCACGGCGCCCGGAATTGGACACGCTGCTGCTCAAGCACGCCGAGGCGGCCGGAGCCGAGATCCGACAGTCCGCTGAGGCCGCGGGCCCGGTCCTCGACGACACGGGCCGGGTGACCGGGGTGCTGCTCAAGGGCGGCGAGAAGGTGCTCGCCGATGCGGTGATCGCCGCCGACGGCGCCTACTCCCCGATCAAGCGGGCACTCAAACTCGACTCGGCTTACAACGGCTATTCGGCGATCGCGATCCGCGCCGAGATGCCGGCCGTGCGTCCCGACGTCGATTCGCTCGATATCTACCTGAAGCTGCTGTTTCACGGCGACCAGCTGCCCGGCTACGGCTGGGTGTTCCCGCTGGGTGGGGGCCGGGTCAATATCGGCTTGGGCTACGTCAACAGCTACAAGAACTGGCAGGCCATCAACGCCACGCATTTCCTTGGCGAATTTCTGGAGACGTTGCCCCGCGATTGGGAGCTGCCCTCGATCACCGAGCTCAAGCAGTCCAAGACGGTGCGCGCCTGGCGACTGCCGATGGGATTCACCGCGTGGCCGCCGTGGCGCCCGGGGGTGCTGTTCACCGGCGACTCCTTGGGTGCGGGCCGGCCGACTTCGGGTGCGGGAATCTCCAAGGCTCTGGAATCGGGGTTGGCCGCCGGCGAGTGCGCGGTCGCGGCGCTGGCCAACGGCGGGCCGGATGACTTCACCAACTACGCCCAGCGCATGGAAGCGGCCTGGGGCCAGGAATACAAGCGCGGCCGCTTCTTTCACAAGCTGGCGGGCAACCCGTCGGTGGCCAAGGCCGGTCTCAAGCTGCTCGACAACGCACGGTTTCGCAACATGCTGCTGACCCGGCTCTACAAGGGCCAGGAGGGGCCGGCGCACCGGTTCTAAAGTTCGGATCGGCGGGCGAAGGCCCTACCGCCCCGGTCGAGTGTGCCGTTTGGGCGGCCGTCCCCGCGCCGCCGCCACGGAATCCGCACGCTCGACACATTTACCCCGACACGGCGGCCTCCGGCACCCACTGGGTGTCCGCGAACCCTTGGCGCTTCACCAGGTATTTGCGGGTTACCAAAAGTATTTGTTCGGCTTGCCGAATTCCGGCTACGGTAGTGAACACAGAGCCCTGTCCGCACGAGGAGAGCCACGCCATGCCCGTGTACCGAACGCCAGATTCCACCCCCGACTTCGGCCATCGCCACTCTGCTGTTCGCTCCCCCGACACCCATGGCGCGACCTGTCCGGCACGCGGGCTCGAGGGCTGAACCGTGACCGCAGATCCGATCGAGGCCATCAACTGGAACGAGATCGCCGACCAGCGTGACCTTGACGTATGGAACAGGCTCACCGCGAATTTCTGGCTCCCGGAAAAAGTGCCGCTGTCCAATGATCTGCCCAGCTGGCACACGCTGACCCCCGAGCAGCAGACCCTGACCATCCGGGTCTTCACCGGCCTCACCCTGCTCGACACCATGCAGGGCACGGTCGGCTGCATCGAGATGCTCGCCGACTCCGCCACCCCGCACGAGGAGGCGGTCTACACCAACATGGCGTTCATGGAGTCAGTGCACGCCAAGAGCTACAGCTCGATCTTCTCCACCCTGTGCTCGACTCCTGAGATCACCGCGGCGTTCGCCTGGTCGCGGGAGAACCCCTTCCTGCAGCGCAAGGCTCACATCGTGCGCGACTTCTATCGGGGCGACGACCCGCTGAAGAAGAAGATCAGCTCAGTGATGTTGGAGTCGTTCATGTTCTACAGCGGCTTCTATCTGCCGCTGTACTGGGCCTCGCGTTCGATCCTGACCAACACCGCCGACATCATCCGGCTGATCATCCGCGACGAAGCGGTGCACGGCTTCTACGTCGGCTACAAGTTCCAGCAGGGAATGCAGATCGCCACCGCGCAGCGCCGCACCGAGTTGGCCGACTTCGCCTACTCGATGCTCACGGAGCTCTACGACAATGAGATCGACTATGCGCGAGACCTTTACGGTCCGCTCGGCATGACAGAGCCGGTCCTTCCCTACATGCGCTACAACGCCAACAAGGCGCTGGCCAACCTCGGTCTCGCGCCGCTGTTCCCGGCCGATGACACGCGGGTGCCGGCCGAGATCATGTCTGCCTTGGACCCCGGGGCCGCCGAGAACCACGACTTCTTCTCCGGTTCCGGCAGCTCTTATGTGATCGGCTCGCAGCAGCCCACGACCGACGACGACTGGGACTTCTGAACGCGGCGACGTTTCAGCGTCGCCCGCGCCGGGTGCCGCCCGATTGACGCGCCACCTTGCCCGCAGCAGCGCGGGCGGCCTGTTTTGCCAGGGTCTTCTCCCGCGCGCTGCGCTTGGGCGCCGGTTGCGCCTGGCCCCGTGACGAGCCCGCCTTGCGGCCGCGCACCACGCCGACGAACTCTTCGACCAGCGTCGCCGCGGATCCCTCGCTGAATGCCAGTGCTACCGGGCAGGTGGGAGCATCGGCGATCGGGCGGTAGCAGAGATCTTTGCGGAGATACAGGCGCGCCAAGGACTGCGGAACTATCAGCGCACCCAACCCGGCGGCGACGAGTTCTATTGCATCCATAGTTGTTTCGGGACGGTGATCCAGCAGCTGCCCCGGAGCGTGCGCCCAACCGACGACGTCGTCGGCAGGAAGCAATACGGGCTCTTCGTGGAGATCGGCGACAGTGATCTCATCGACGGCGGTGAAGACGTGATCTTTGGGCACCACCGCCACCGTCGTCTCCTCGTAGAGGGGGATGACCGAGAGCCCAGAAACGTCCGGCGGTGGCCGCAGCAACGCCACATCGACGGTGCCTGCTCGCACCGCGTCGGGCGCGTCCGCCGCGTCAATGGCCTGGAGCAGCAGGGGGACGGCCGGATGACGCTCCGCCCAGACCCGCGCCCACTTCGCCGGTGTCGCACCGGGGACGTAGCCGAGGGTGAGGGAAGGCGGATTCACCGCATCAGGCTACCGATAGGCTGGTGCCATGAGCAGGCCGAACGCACAGTCCATGAAACCCGCCACGGCGGCCAAGAAATTGGATGTGTATCTGCCGGCGACACCAGCGGAGTTCCAAGAGAACGCGATCACCCGTGCCGAGCTCGCCGCCCTGCAGGCGGACCCGCCCCAGTGGCTCAAGGACCTGCGCAAAAACGGACCGCACCCCAAGAACCTGGTGGCCGCCAAGCTGGGCATCTCAATATCGGGGCTTACCCGCGGCGACGTCGACAAGGCAATGACGACTGAGCAGATTGATCAGCTGCTCAACGACAAGCCGGCGTGGCTGGTCGCCGAGCGTGAGAGCTACCAGGAAGTCCTGCGTGAGCAACGCCGTATCAAAGCGCTGCATGCCGACCAGGCTCGCGAGAGCTGATTCACGAGCCGCAACGCGATTCGCCAAATCGACTGTCTCCGTTGCTCATTCGAGCCAAGACATCGCGCACTGAAGTCGATCAGCCTTGGCGATGCCGGGCACACTGATCTTGTTTCGGGTAGCGTGGCGAGAGATCACCCCCCACCAGAAAGGCATGACATGCACGGCCAACGCCGCGTCACACATCGTCTGGTTCTGGTTGCCACGGCAGTCGCCGCCTTGGCGATCGCGCCCACCGTGGTGGCGCCGAACGCCCACGCCGAGATCTGCCCAGGCATCCTGGGACCCGTCGTCGTGCCCGGCCCCTGCGGCCCGGGCCTGCTGGGCGCGCTGGTGAATGACGCTGTCATCGGCGCCACTGCCGGCGCCGTCGGCGGCGCGATCGACGCGCCGCACGCGACGCGTGAGGACATCGCCGCGCAGCAGAGCGCCGGCTTGCCGCCCTGCTACACCCCTTCGGGCCAGCCCTTCTATACCGCCGCTGGTGAGCCCTGCCCGGCGGGCATGGAACACCCCCCGGCCGCCAAGCCGGCACCTGCGCCGTAGACCTGACGAGCACCGCGCCGGCCGCATTGGCCTGACCTGAAGCTGCCCACCTCAGGGCAGGTTGAGCTGCCAGGACACGCCGAATCGGTCGTTGAGCCAGGCGAACGCGGTGGAGAAGCCGTAGTCGCCGAGCGGCATCAAGGTGGTGCCGCCCTCCCCCAGCTCGGCCACCAACCGCTCCAGCTCCGCACGGTCGGCGACGTCAACGAATAGCGAGCTCGACGGGGTGAAGTCGAAGCCGTGGTCAATCGCACTGTCGCTGACCAACACACGCAGCCCGGCCAGGTCGAGTTCGGCCAGCATGATGCCGGTGGCCGGTTCGGGGTGCGGGGTCGACGAGACCACCGATGCTCCCGGGATCGCGGCCAGGTACATCTCGATCGCGGCGGCGGCGGTGCCTCCCTGAAACATGAGAAAGGGTCTGATGCGGGTCACCTGTTTCTCCTATGTCAAGCCACTGCCGCTTGGCAAGGCGTGGCCGGGTTTGGTGGTCGACCCAACTTCTACACCTCCGGCGCGACCTCGTCGTGGATGCGAGCCGGACGTTTGCACCTTCCAACGATGACTAATCAGACAGCTATGGCCGCTGCTCGGCGGTCTGCTGACACCTTCCGGCCGGTAGATCGGATCCTCGCCGCCTCCCGCATCTCCGCGGTCCATTCCACGCCCGTCGGCCCAAGCCCACCGGCCGCGATGTTCTGCAAGGGCTGGCCCTCATGCCGAAGGAGAGCGATCCAAGCGATCTCGGCCTCACCGAGTTCGTTGAGGCCGTCCGCCCAATCGAGCTGATCCACGATCACGTTGTCGCGATCCTGCTTACGCAACCAGTCGTAGAACGGCGTCTTCCTCCCGGCGGCGGCCTCCTTCAGGTGCTGAACGAAGTCGTACTTGCGAGCTTTTCGTCGTGAGGCCGACATAGCGGTACCGCGGATCTGATCGGAGCCTGACCCCGTAGATCAGGCCTCCGTCCGGTGATCCGAGGGGTACCAAAAGTCCCGGCCTTTCAGAGACCAGTGGTCACAACATGCAGCTGACGCAGCCTTCGACCTCGGTCCCCTCCAGCGCCATCTGCCGCAGGCGGATGTAGTACAGCGTCTTGATTCCCTTGCGCCACGCGTAGATCTGCGCCCTGTTCACGTCACGGGTGGTGGCGGTGTCCTTGAAGAACAGCGTCAGGCTCAGTCCCTGATCCACGTGCTGGGTGGCCGCGGCATAGGTGTCGATGATCTTTTCGTAGCCGATCTCGTACGCGTCCTGGTAGTACTCCAGGTTGTCGTTGTTCATGTAGGGCGCCGGGTAGTAGACGCGCCCGATCTTGCCTTCCTTGCGGATCTCGACCCGCGCCACGATCGGGTGGATCGATGACGTCGAGTGGTTGATGTAGGAGATCGACCCGGTGGGCGGCACGGCCTGCAGGTTCTGGTTGTAGATCCCGTGAGTCATCACCGATTCCTTGAGCCGGAGCCAGTCGTCCTGGCCCGGAATCCGGATGCCTGCGTCGGCGAAAAGCTCAGCAACCCGTGCGGTCTTGGGCTCCCAGACCTGCTCGGTGTACTTGTCGAAGAACTCTCCGCTGGCGTACTTGGAGGCCTCGAAACCGGCGAAGGACTGACCCCGCTCCAAGGCAAGGCGGTTGGAGGCCCGCAGTGCGTGGTAGAGCACGGTGTAGAAGTAGATGTTGGTGAAGTCGATGCCCTCTTCGGAACCGTAGAAGATGCGCTCCCGGGCCAGGTAGCCGTGCAGATTCATCTGCCCCAGACCGATGGCGTGCGACTCGTTGTTGCCCTGTTCGATCGAGGGAACCGACCAGATGTGTGTCTGATCCGAGACCGCGGTCAGCGCCCGGATGGCGACCTCGATGGTCTGACCGAAGTCGGGCGAGTCCATCGCCTTGGCGATGTTCAGCGAGCCGAGGTTGCAGGAGATGTCCTTGCCCACCTTGGAATACGACAGGTCGTCGTTGAATTCCGACGGGGTGGAGACCTGCAGGATCTCCGAGCACAGGTTGGAGTGGGTGATCTTGCCGGCGATCGGGTTCGCCCGATTCACCGTGTCCTCGAACATGATGTAGGGGTAGCCGGACTCGAACTGCAGCTCGGCCAGGGTCTGGAAGAACTCCCGTGCCTTGATCTTGGTCTTACGGATGGCCGAGTTGTCGACCATCTCGTAGTACTTCTCGCTGACGGAGATATCGGCGAACGGCACCCCGTAGAACTTCTCGACGTCGTAGGGCGAGAACAGGTACATGTCCTCGTTCTTCTTGGCCAGTTCGAAGGTGATGTCGGGGATCACCACGCCCAGGCTCAACGTCTTGATGCGGATCTTCTCGTCGGCGTTCTCCCGCTTGGTGTCCAGGAAGCGGTAGATGTCGGGGTGGTGGGCGTGCAGATACACCGCCCCGGCGCCCTGACGTGCCCCCAGCTGGTTGGCGTAGGAGAACGAGTCCTCGAGCAGCTTCATGATCGGGATGACCCCGGAAGACTGGTTCTCGATGTTCTTGATCGGGGCACCGTGCTCGCGAATGTTGGTCAGCAGCAACGCCACTCCCCCGCCACGCTTGGACAGCTGCAGAGCGGAGTTGATCGAGCGACCGATGGACTCCATGTTGTCCTCGATGCGCAGCAAGAAGCAGCTGACGGCTTCGCCCCGTTGCTTCTTGCCCGAGTTCAGGAAAGTCGGGGTGGCGGGCTGGAACCGGCCGTCAATGATCTCATCGACCAGCTGTTCGGCGAGCTTGGTGTCACCGGCAGCCAGGGTCAGGGCAACCATGCAGACGCGGTCCTCGAACCGCTCCAGGTAGCGCTTACCGTCGAACGTCTTCAAGGTGTACGAGGTGTAGTACTTGAATGCGCCCAGGAAGGTCGGGAACCGAAACTTCTTGGCGTAGGCGCGATCCAGCAGTGACTTCACGAAGTTCCGCGAGTACTGGTCGAGCACTTCGCGCTCGTAATACTCCTTTTGGATCAGGTAGTCGAGCTTCTCATCCTGATTGTGGAAGAACACCGTGTTCTGGTTCACGTGCTCCAAGAAGTACTGACGGGCGGCCAGCACATCCATCTCGAACTGGATCTTGCCGTCGGCGTCGTACAGATTGAGCATCGCGTTGAGCGCGTGGAAGTCCAGCTCGCCCACCGGAACGCTGCGGGTGTTTGCGGTTACCTGCTCTGCAGTTGCAGCGGTCGGTGGCATGCCTCGTCCTTCCAGAATTCAGCCAAGCCCGCGCGGACGGCTTGTACGTCCTCGTCGGTTCCCATCAATTCGAATCGGTACAGGTACGGCACCCCGCACTTGCGGGACACCACATTGCCCGCGTAGCAGAACTCCGCACCAAAGTTGGTGTTGCCGGCCGCGATCACGCCACGCAACAACCCTCGGTTGTGTTCGTTGTTCAAAAAAGCGATGACCTGCTTCGGCACATAGCCGCCCTCGTTCGCGTCGGGCTGCTGACGTCCGCCGCCGTAGGTCGGCAGTACCAATACATAGGGGTGGTGGACCTCGATGCGTCCGTGCAGCGGGATCCGTATTGCCGGAAGGTGCAGCTTCTGCACGAATCGGTGGGTGTTCTCCGACACCGAGGAGAAATACACCAGGCTGCAGTCAGAATCCGCAGACATGGCGACCCCCTTCAGCTCTCAGTCAGACTCCACCCGTACCCGACTCTTGCGCCCGGCTACGCGCTGAGCGCGGTCGCCGTCAGCGCCTTGATGCGGTCCGGCCGGAAGCCCGACCAGTGCTCGTCACCGGCGACCACGACCGGCGCCTGCAGGTAACCCAGCGCCATCACGTAGTCGCGGGCGTCGGGGTCCAGCGAGATGTCGACCTTCTCGTAGGGGATGCCCTCTTTGTCCAACGCCTTGTAGGTGGCGTTGCACTGCACGCACGCGGGCTTGGTGTAGACAGTGATGCTCATGGCGGCAGGCTCCTCAGCGAATCGTCGACATCGAACGGATGACGGGTGGGGCACTACGTTCAGTGGGCCGCCAGAACTTCAGTCTTTCCAGCTCCCGAGCCGTGGCAGAGGCACCCAATAGGTGCCGATTGCCGCGGCCCGAACGACTGGAAGATCCCGGGCCTGTCGGTCCCCCGAACACTACACCTAGTGGTCATCCCTTGGGCTCAATACTAGATGTTCTGAACGACATTGTTGAAATTCGCTGGTCGTAAGCCTGTGAACACGTCCGCTTCGGCGTGTCGCATCTCACAATCTTGCAATCGGCTCCTCATAACCGCAGGTCTACCACTAGGCACCGACAAGTGGCCGGGCCACTCGACCGCCAGCGGCCGGCCAGCAAACCTCGCCGAGCCCCGATACGGAGCATCGCGGCAGGTACGGGTTCCGGCGGCTCCCCGGCGGCGACGGGCGCCTCCTCCTGGTCGTTCCCGTGCCGACGACAACACGTCCGACCCCGCGCCCCGCCGGGCCGTGAGATTGCCCGCCCGTCGGGGGGACCCGCTAGCGTTCCGGGCATGCTGTCGACGCTGGCCGTACGCGGGTACCGGTCGCTGCGCGATGTCGTGCTGCCACTGCGCCGCCTGACCGTCGTCACCGGGGCCAATGGCACCGGCAAGACCTCGCTGTACCGGGCGCTACGACTGTTGGCCGACTGCGGCCGCGGCGAGGTGATCGGCTCGCTGGCTCGCGAAGGCGGCCTGGAGTCGGTGCTGTGGGCCGGACCCGAACAACTCGGCGAAGCGCGCCGCAGCGGTTCCGCCCAGGGCAGCGTGCGCACCCGAGTGGTCTCGCTGGAGATGGGTTTCGCCTCCGATGACTTCGGCTACCTGGTCGATCTGGGACTGCCACAAGACCCGGCACAGGCGTCGGCGTTCGCCCACGATCCGGAGATCAAACGCGAGATCGTGTTCGCCGGACCGGTACCGCGGCGCGGTGCCACCCTGGTGAGCCGCACCCGGGCTTTCGCGCAGGCCAACACGGACTCCGGTGTCGAGGAACTGTCCCGGACCCTGCCCACGTATCGCAGCGTGCTCGCCGAATTCGCCCACCCCGCCGCACACCCGGAGCTTGCTGCGGTGCGCGACCGGCTGCGGGACTGGCGCTTTTACGACGGCTTCCGGGTGGACGCCGCCGCGCCGGTGCGAAGGCCCCAGGTCGGCACTCGTACCCCGATCCTGGCCGGTGACGGCGCCGACCTGGCCGCGGCGGTGCAGACCATCATCGAGTCCGGTGACGACGAGCTGGACCGTGCGATCGCGGCCGCCTTCGACGGGGCAACACTGTCGGTCAGCTCCCACGACGGCATGTTCGACCTTCACTTGCGCCAACGGGGCATGCTGCGGCCGTTGCGCGCCGCCGAACTGTCCGATGGCACGCTGCGGTTCCTGCTGTGGGCTGCCGCCCTGCTGAGCCCGCAGCCACCGTCGCTGATGGTGCTCAACGAGCCGGAGACGTCGCTGCATCCCGACCTGGTGGCGCCGCTGGCCGAACTCGTCCGCGCCGCGGCCGCCAGGACACAGGTCGTGGTGGTCACCCACGCGCGCACCATGCCGGAACTGCTCGCCGCCGTGCCGATCGCCGAGGCCGACCCTCACGACACCGCAGAGATAGAGGTCTATAAAGACTTCGGCGAGACGCGGGTCGCCGGTCTGGGCCTGCTGACCACTCCGCCCTGGGATTGGGGCAGCCGCTGAGCCCTATGGCGGCTCAGGAGCTGCGCAGCGAGGCCTTCGACGGCCGCAATGCCCGGCTGAACAGCACGTTGGCCTGACGCATGGCCACGCTGTAGGGCAGCCAGGCCAGCCGCTTGAACGCATACAACGCCCTGATGTCACCGGAGGTGTAGACCAGGTAGCGATTGCGCGCCACCCCGGCCAGGATCTTGTCCGCCGCTTTCTCCGGCGACACGGCATGGCCGGCAAAGCGGCCCACCCATTTCTCCACCTGCGGATCCTCGCGGTCCACGCCGGCAATCTCGACGGTGTGGACCAGCCCGGTCTTGACCGCGCCGGGTACCACCACGGAGACCCCGATGCGGTGGCGCGCGAGGTCGAACCGCAGCACCTCCGATACGCCACGCAGGCCGAACTTGCTGGCGGAATAGGCCGCATGCCAGGGCAGTGCGACGATCCCCGCCGCCGAGGAGACGTTGACCAGGTTTCCGCCGCGGCCGGCGGCCACCATCTGCGGCAGGAAGGACTCGATGACGTGGATGGGGCCCATCAGGTTGATGTCGACCATCTTTCGCCACTGCTCGTGACTCAACCGGTCCACCGTGCCCCACGCCGACACCCCGGCGATGTTCATCACGACGTCCATCGGCTCATGTCGGGCGTGAATGTCGGCGGCGAAGGCGGCGACGTCGTCATAGTCGGCGACGTCGACCACCCTATGCTCGGGCACCAGCGCGCCCAGTGCTTGTGCGTCGGCGACGGTCTGCGCCAGTCCCTCGGCGTTGCGATCGGTCAGGTACAGCTCCGCGCCGTGCTCAGCCAGGCGTAACGCGGTGGCCCGCCCGATCCCGCTCGCCGCTCCGGTGATGAAGCACCGCTTGCCCCGGTAGTACTGCGCTACGCGTGTCATGGATGCAGACGATACCGGCGGTACCGCGCACCGCTCATGCAATCCCCGCTGGGGAGGCTGGGCTAGCTGTTGTGACCTGAGAGGTTGGGTACGCGGCTGGCGGGTGGTTGGCCTC
>NZ_MVHH01000001.1 GCF_002086515.1 Mycolicibacter arupensis | reverse complement strand
GTGTCAGCGGCCGCCCGGCCCGCCTCCGCCGGCCGCGCCGCCGCTGACACCGGGGGACAGCCTGGCCGCGATGTACCTGGTGGCCGGTATGGGTCAGCAGGCCCGCCGAGGTGTGGGCACCAGCGCTCGCCGACGCAGAACCCCCGAACCCGAAGATGCCGCTGCGCCGGCGGAGCCTGTGGTGGCAGCCGAACCGGCCAAGGCCCGTCGGCGCCGTCGGGTCAAGACCGACTTGATCGGCCGCGGATACGAATACATGGATCTCGAAGACCCGGACAGTGCCGTTGCGCCGAGTGGGCTCACCGCGCTGAGCGGGGATGCGTTCGGTAGCGGTGCCGTTGCCCCCTTGACGCCGGGTACCTGGATGGCGGCACGCGGCGCTCAATCGCCCTAGCTGGTTGCGCGTCGGCCGGGTGTCACCGGGGCCTGCGGTAATCGCGAAGGTAGGGCGGCAGTTCGATGGCCGGGTCGAGGTCGGCGGCGGGTTCTGGGTGCCCCGCGACCAGGCTCAGCGGAACGACACCCGCCCAGTGCGGCAATGCGACGTCCTCCGGCTCATCGCTGGGGCCGCCGTCTCGCACCGAGGCCGACACTTCTACGAGGTCCAGGGCCAGCACCGCGGTGGCCGCCAACTCCCGGCGGTTCGGCGGGCGGGCATCGACGGCCCGCCCCGGCGCGACGTGATTGAGCAGCGCATCGAGGCCGAGCAGCTTTTCGTCCTCGCTCTCGACCAGGCGCGCCGATCCGATCACCACCACCGAGCGGTAGGTCATCGAATGGTGCAGGGCCGAGCGCGCCAGCACCAGCCCGTCGACCAGGGTGGCGGTGACGCAGACCGGCAGGCCGTCGGGGCCGGCCGCCAGCACCGGGCCGCTACCGGTCGAGCCATGCAGATACAGCGTCTCGTCGACCCTCGCGTGGGTGGTCGGCAGTACCACCGGGCGGCCGCCCCGGGAGTAGCCCAGGTGGCAGATCAAGGCCTCATCCAGGATCCGATGCACCGTGTCGCGGTCGTAGCGTGCCCGCTCCCGGTACCGAGTGGGGGTGGTCTGCGGTGTCGGCGCATAGGACATGGGGTTGCCTCCATTAATGTACTAGTGCAATATAGGAGTTGTGGCAGTACAATACAGCATCACGGGTGAGGGTGCGGAGGCCATCGCGGCCAGCATCGAGGAGGGCGTCGCCCGTGGTGCCCTGGCGCCCGGGTCCGCACTGCCGCCGATCCGCGGCCTGGCCCAGCGGCTCGGCGTGAATCCGAACACCGTTGCCGCCGCCTACCGGCTACTGCGTGACCGCGGTGCCGTCGAGAGTGCGGGACGACGCGGCACCCGGGTACGCGACCGGCCGGCGACCACTCCGCGATCACTGCGCGGACTGGCCGTCCCTCCGCAGGTGCGCGATTTGTCCACCGGAAACCCCAACCCGGCATTGCTGCCGATCGGGGCGGTGACGTCGTTGTCCGCCGGCCCAGCGGTGCTCTACGGGCAGGCGCCGATCGAGCCCGAGCTGGCAGAGCGCGCCGCGATCGACCTGGCCGCCGACGGTGTGCCGGCCGAACACCTGGCGGTCACCTCAGGAGCCCTGGACGGGATCGAGCGGGTGCTCAGTGCGCACCTGAGGCCCGGTGACCGGGTGGCCGTCGAGGACCCGGGCTGGCCCAACCTGCTCGACCTGCTGGGCGCGCTGGGGTTGACCCCGGAGCCGATGGCCGTCGACGACGACGGTCCGCTGCCCGCCGATCTGTCCCGCGCGCTCAGACGTGGGGTGCGCGCAGTGGTGGTGACCAGCCGCGCGCAAAACCCCACCGGCGCAGCGGTTTCCGCGGACCGTGCGGCGGAGCTGCGTGAGCTGTTGGACGGATCGGACGTGCTGCTGGTCGAAGACGACCACGGCGCGGCCATCGCCGGTGCGTCGCTGCACCCGCTGGCAGGAGCCACCCGGAACTGGGCCTTCGTCCGATCGGTGGCCAAGGCCTACGGCCCGGATCTGCGGCTGGCGGTGCTGGCCGGGGACGGGCGCACGGTCGAACGGGTGCAGGGCCGTCAGCGGTTGGGGCCGGGCTGGGTCAGTCATCTGCTGCAGAACCTGACCGTTGCCCTGTGGCGCGACGCCGGCGCGGCGCGGCAGGTGGCCGACGCCGAAGCCGCCTACCGTACGGCCCGCGTCGGGCTGTGTGCGGCGCTGGCGGACCGGGGGGTGGTGGCCTACGGCCGCTCCGGGCTCAACGTGTGGATCCCGGTGCCCGACGAGGCGGTGGCCATGACGCAGCTCTTCGCCGCGGGATGGGCGGCGGCCCCGGGGGCGCGGTTTCGGATTCGCAGTGCCCCAGGTCTGCGGATCACGGTCGCGGAGCTTGGTGCTGCCGACGTCGGTCCGCTGGCCGACGCCATTGCCGAGGCCGTGCGCGGTCCCGGCCGCGCGAGCGTGTAGCCGCGCGCGGGGGTCATCGGACGCCTCGGCATGCGATACTGCAGCGGTACGGCAACGATGGTGCAGGAAGCCGGTGTGAATCCGGCACGGTCCCGCCACTGTGATCGGGGAGCGACCCTCAAACGCCACGGCTCTGCAAAGGGCTGGAAGGCGAGGCGAGCAGTGATCCGAGAGTCAGGACACTCACATCGTCGCATCCTGCGACCCGGGGCGGTGTACCCCGAGAGAGCTGGCAAACCCCTATGTTGCGCCCTGTTTGGGTGGCATCCGGTGGTTGGCGATGACCGCGCCGATCTGGATGGCCTCCCCGCCAGAAGTACATTCAACGTCACTGTCGGCCGGACCGGGGGCTGGCCCCTTGCTGTCGTCGGCCGCCGCCTGGAGCGCGCTGAGCGCTGAATACACCGCTGTCGCCGACGAGTTGGCGGCGGTGCTGGGTGCGGTGCAGGCCGGGTCATGGCAGGGCCCGTCCGCGGAGGCATTCGTCGCTGCCAACGCCCCCTACCTGGCCTGGCTGCTGCGTGCCGCCGCCAACAGCGCGGCCACCGCGGCACAGCAGCAGACCGCGGCCGCGGGCTACACCGCGGCGCTGGCGGCCATGCCCACCATGGCCGAGCTGGTGGCCAACCATGTCACCCATGCGGTCCTCGTGGGCACCAACTTCTTTGGTGTCAACACGATCCCGATCGCGGTGAACGAAGCCGACTATGGGCGCATGTGGGCGCAGGCCGCCGCTGTGATGACCAGCTACCAGGCGGTGGCCGGCGCGGCGGTGGCCACCGCCGCGGCAGCCCAGACTGAACCGGCACCGGCGGTGCTCAAGACGCCCGGCAGCGCGGCGGACACCGCACCGGAGCCCCCGCAGTGGTTTCTGGACTTCGCCAAATGGCTCGAAAGTCTGGTTCCGAGTCCGCCCTATCCCGACATCAGCCAGTACCCGCTGTATATCGAGCTGCAGGAGTTCTTCGCCAAGATCGGCTACACCGGAATCGGCGATCCCTTCGCCGACTTCTTCGCCGCCCTGCAGGCCGGCTCGCCGCTGCTGCCGCCATGGCCGGTCCCCGGTTGGTGGCTGGGCTGGACCGGCAACCCCTTCAGCTTCTTCAACCCCGCCAGTTTGGCCTATGTCTTCTCGGTGCCGCTGGACCCCGGGTCCTACTTCGCGTTCACCAGCATCGTGATCATCGATGACCTGATCGCGATCATGTACACGGCGCTGTTCAATCCCCAGGCGCTGGGCGTGGTCGTACCGTTGGCGATGGTCGAGATCGTCACGTCCACCATCGGCAACACCATTCAGGCGCTGAACTACCTGATCACCCAGACGGCGTTGCTGCCGGCGCTGGCCGCCTCGATGGCCGGAACCACCGTGCTCGGATCCGGAGTGATCGGTGGTCTGGGCATCGGGGCCATGGCGCACCATGCAGCGGTCGCTGCGGCGGTGCCGCCGCCCGCGCCTCCGCCGCCCAGCCTGGTCATGGCCCAGCCGCCGGCTCCCGCCCCAGCCCCGGCTCCGGCGCCAGCTCCGCCTCCCGCACCCGCACCGGCCGCGGCGGCACCGCCGCCTCCCGCCGCCCCACCGCCTACTCCGGCCGGGCCGCCCTCGGTCACCATGCCGGCCTACATGTACATGGTCGGTGGCCTGGATATGGGTGCGCGGCGTGGTTCCGGCACCAGTTCACGCAAGAAGGCCGCCTCGAAGCCGGCCGAAACGGGCGCGCCCGCAGAGGAAGCGGCGGCGCAGCCGGCCGCGCACCGGCGTCGGCGACGGAAAAAGGTCGGCATGCTGGGCCGCGGTCACGAGTACATGGATCTTGAGCCCGATCCGATTCCCGAGCTGGCCGGGGTGGTCGCGTCGGGCCGCGGTGTTGGAGCCCGGGGCCTCGCCGGGGCCGCCCACCGGGTGACCAGTGCGCGGCCGGGCGGCCTGACCGCGCTGGCCGACGACGGGTTCGGCAGTGGCGCGGTCAGCCCGATGATGCCGAACACCTGGCCGGCCGAACCGGACTAGCCGGTAAGGTCGGCCAGGCGCGGTGGCTCTCCTGCGTCGAGCCTCGCTAACCGCCGGTTCTGTTGCGGCGGTTCAGCTTCGGCTCTCCTGCGTCGAGACTCGCTAACCGCCGGTTCTGTTGCGGCGGTTCAGCTTCGGCTCTCCTGTGTCGAGACTCGCTAACCGCCGCAGCGAATCCGATTGCCCCCGCGGTCCAGCGGGTCGGGCCCCAGCCCCAGGTATTTTTCGCGCAGCCTGTCCCATAGCTCGAGCTGCGCCCACTCGGGCTCGTCGCGCATCTGCTGGTCGTTGGTGAGGAACGGGTTGGGCAGCATGATCGTCATCATCTGCTCGTCACGCCCGTTGAACAGGCGCACCCCCCACGACTGGGGGTTGCCGTCCTTGCCGATGCGCCGGTACAGCTCCGCCCGGCTGCAGCGGCGAATGCGGCCCAGCTCCGAGCCGCTGGCCCGGTGCTTGCCGATGCACAGGTGGAAGTGCCAGCGGCCGAAATCGATGGTGGCGTAGCCGTCGAGCATGCCGATCTTGCGTGGCGCGTTGGGGGCGGCCACCTCCCAGGCCGCGCCTTCCATGATGATGCCGAACCAGATCTGGTCCCAGTATTCGTCGAAGCACAGGTGTAGCAGATCCAGCAGGCTCTGCTGGTCGGTCGGCAACGGCCAGAGCTGCTCGCGGCCTCGGTCTTCGGTGTCGATGATCGGGGGATCGGCGACGACGGTGCCGGTGTTCTCGGTCATGGAAATCCCTTCCTTCACAGGTTCATCCGGGTCTGTGGTTTATGAGTCAGCGTGCAGTCTCCGCACAGTCCGCTACCGGGGGTTCGGTAGTACAGGCAGCAACTGTTGCGCCGGTAGTCGGTGCCGGACTCGCTGAAAGACACCGCGCCGTTGAGGTATTCGTGCTCGCACATGCGGCGGGCCAGCTCCCAGCTCGGCTCGGCCGCCAGATCTCCGCCGTGATGCCAGCTCAAGGCGCGCGCGGCGCCCAGGGCGGCGGAGGCGGCATTGCCCAGCAGTAGCCGCTCGGAGATCGGAGTGATCGCTCGCACCGCGGCGACCAACGGCTTCAGGTGCTGCGTCACGACCATGTCGGCCAGCGCCGACTCAAGGCTCTCGCTACCCGCAGAGCCTTGCCATGCAAGCGGATTGGCCAGATGCAGCCGGATGGTTCCTGCCGAGTCGGTGTAGCAGAGCTGCTCGGGGTCCAGCTCGATCAGCAACCCGTGCTCGGCGAGCCCGCCCAGCCCGATCGACCACAGGCGTGCGGCGTACCCCAGGAAGAATGTCGACGCCGCGACGCGCAGATCCTCCGCACAGATCCGCTCCTGCACGTGCGAAAGGGTGCGCGCAAGCAACTCGGGGTCGCAATAGAGCTGGGCCACCGGCCGCCAGTCGGTTTCATCGGAAACTCCGGTCGATACCGCGAAATAGGAACTCACCGAAGATAATTCGGCCAAAGCCGTGATCGCCTGCTCCCGCGGCACGCAGCGCTGCGGGGATGTCGCCAGGGTCCGCAACCGCTGTGGCAGGTCGCGCAGTGTGCTGACCTGGCCCGCGCCCGCGGTGCGCAGTGTGACGGCGCCGGGATCGGCGGCGCAGACCACCAACTCGGCGCAGTCGCCGATGTCCCAGCCCTCCCGGGACAGCACCCGCACCAGTGCCGAACGCAACGGCTCTTCGGCATCGACCCGGGCGGTGCGCGCCGCACCGTCGTGGTGGGCTCGTGCACTGAGCTCGAACATGCCGCTGGCCACGTCGAAACGCAGGGTGTCGTTGCCGAACATCTCACCGATCCGGCCGGACAGCATCAGCTCCTCGCCGACGGCATCCACCAGAGCGCCCGCCGGGTCCATCAACCACACCCGGTCGGCAATTCGTAGCGCCAACTCCAGGTCGTGGGTGCTCAGCACCACTGCCAGCTGCTGTTCGCGGGCCAGTGTGCGCAGCAGCCCGAACAGCGCTGCCCGCGACGACACGTCCAAGAACGCGGTCGGTTCGTCGAGGATCAGCAGACCGGGCTGTTGGGCCAGTGCCCGGGCGGTCAGGACCCGCTGGCACTCGCCGTCGGACAGTTCGGCCGCGGGCCGCGCCGCCAGGTGTTGTGCACCCGTCGCCGCCAGCGCCCAGTCGATGATCTGCTCGTCGGCGGGGCGTAGCCGGCCCCCCAGCCCCAGGTGCGGGATGCGGCCCAGCCCCACCAACTCCCGGGCCGACAGGAAACCCGGATCGATGCGCTCGGTCAGCACCACCGCGACACGGCGGGCCAGCTCGTCGCGTGGCAGTGCGGTCAGGTCGGCGCCGTCGAGCAGAACTCGTCCGCCCAGCGCGGGCTGCAGTCCGGCCAGGGTCCGGATCAGGGTGGATTTGCCGGCGCCGTTGGGCCCGATCAGCACGGTCAACTCGCCCCGGCGGGCCTGGGCGGCCAGTCCGGCCGCCACCGTCACCGGCCGGCGGCGGTTGCGGTAGCCGATCACCAGCCCGGCAAGCTCCACCGCCGGCGCTGCCGAGGGGCTCATGATGCCAACCCCGGGCCGCGGCGAGCCCGCAACAGCACGGTGATCACCACCGGCGCCCCGACCAGCGCGGTCACCGCATTGATCGGGATCACCAAGTCACTGCCGGGCACCTGACTGACGATCCCGCAGCCCAGCGCGGCGACCGCTCCCAGCAGCATCACCGTCGGCACCACAACGCGGTGATCGGAGGTGCCGACCACGATGCGCGCCACGTGCGGCACCACCAGTCCGAGGAACGCTATCGGCCCGCAGAACGCGGTCGTGACACCCGCCAGCAGCGATGCCGACACGACCGTGACGATCCGGGCCCGGTGGACGTTGATGCCCATGGTCGCCGCGTAACTCTCCCCGAGCAGCAGGGCATTGAGCGGCCGGATGGTCAGGGTTGCGGCCACCAGGCCGACGGCCACCAGCGGCAGCAGCAACCGAAGATCGGCCCATCCTGTTCCGGCGAAGCTGCCCAGGCCCCACAACAGGTACTGCTGCACCCGCTGCGGATCGGAGTACACCATCGCCAGGCTCACCAGCGCCGTGCTGGCCGCGCCGATCATGACCCCGATCAGCAGCAGTGTCGCCGCCGAGCGGGTCCACCGCGACAGCACCAGTACCAGCGTGAGCATGGCCGCCGCCCCCAGCGCCGCCGCGATCACCTCCGCGGCGCGGCTGGCGCCGGCGACCGCGGTGGTGAAACCCCCGCCGGCCGCACCGCCGAGCAACACCACCAGCGCCACCCCCAGGCTGGCACCGGAACTGACTCCCAGGATGTAGGGGTCGGCGAGGGTGTTGCGGAACAGGGTCTGCAATTGAAGCCCGGCGACTCCGAGCGCCGAGCCCGCCGCCAGCGCGGTCAGGACCCGCGGCAGACGCATGTTCCACACGATCACCTGCCAGCGTGGATCGGATGCCTCGGCGCCCACCAGTACCCGGACGGTGTCGGCCACCGGCACCCGCACCGGGCCCAGCACCAAACCCAGCAGGGCCAACAACACCACCGCGGCGGCCAGGGCGGTCAGCGCCACGGCGATACGCGGCTTCACCGCTGCACCAGCCGGTAGAACTCGAACTCGTGCTCGCCGGCCAGCTCGGGATGCACGATCGCCACCAGATCGCCCAGCAACAGATCCGGCCGCGCGGTGCCGCGTTCCCAATAGAGGTTGCCGCCCTCGGGGGTCACCGCTTTGGTCGCCGACCACACCTGGCCGGTGCGCACCGCGCTCAGTTCGCCGTACCGGCTATCACGGGCCACCGCGTCATCGACGGTCTGCCAGTTGTCGGTCACCAGCCACAACGGCGCGGTGCCGGCTTGGGCGTAGACCGACTCGAAGTTCAACTGCCTGCTCTCGGAGCCGGTGGAAGACAGCCACGGGTAGACACCGCCGGCGTCGGCGACCAGCCGGCCCGAATAGCTGTCACCGGTGGGCATCGACCAGGTGCCCGAATACAGGGTTCCGACCAGAACGTCGACGGGCTGGGCCGAAGCGGCTCGGCGCGCCAGGTCCTGGTAGCTGCTGCGGATCGAGGCGTAGATCTGCCCCGCCTGCTGCTCGGTGCCGGTCAGCGCGGCGAACACCTTGATCCACTCGGACCTGCCCAGTGGCGTGGATTCCAGCCATTCGGCGTCGGCCACCACGGGAATTCCGGCGTCACGCAGCTTGGGATGGCCGGGATCGTCGACGCCCTCGGTGACCACCAGATCGGGGCCGGCGCCGATCACGCTCTCGATGTTGATCTGCCCTCCGGGGGCATACCCGACGATCTCGCCGGCGGCGATCCGCTCGCGGATCTGCGGGTCGGCGACGGCTGCGGGGCTCGCGACCCCGGTGACCACACCGGCTTGGCCGAGCTCAGTGATCATCGCCAGGTGCGTCGTGGAGCCCGAGTAGAGACTGCGCACCGGCACGGTGATCTGCGGGGCCTGGGCCAACTCACCAGTGAGGGCCGGCGCCGGAGCCCCGCAGCGCACCAGCACATAGCTCACCGGTTTGCCGCCGAGGTAGGGGCGCTGGACGGTGAGGACCTGATAGCTGCCGTGGTAGCTGATGGCGAAATTGGTGGCCTCGGTCAGCGTCGATTTGACCGGGAAGTAGTCGGCGGCCGGATCGAAGTCGGTGATGCAACCGGCACGCGCCTCGTGCACCCGGGCGGCGGGTGCACCGGAGCAGCCGGCCAACACGGTGGCCAGCGCCGTCAACAGCGCAGGGACTACCCGCAGCGCACGGAGCATGGGCGTGAGTCAGCTTCCTCGGGGTACACCGCCCCGGTACGCAGGACGCGATGACGTGAGTCTCCTGGCTCTCGGATCACTGCTCGCCTCGCCTTCCAGCCCCACGTGTGGCGGGCCGTGGCTGATGAGGGTCGCTCCCCGATGACAGTGGCGGGACCGCGCCGGATTCGCACCGGCTTCCTCAATCGTCATCGCCTTACCGGCGACATTCTCGCATGCCGTTCTAGGTTAGGCTGGCCGCCGTCTCGTGGCGTCAGGAACCCGGTGTGATTCCGGGGCGGTTCCGCCACTGTGATGGGGCACGCGTTGACTGCCAGCGCGGCGAAGCCGGGCGCAGCAGGTCAACGCCATGGGCACAGCGCGCCCCCAGCCAGATACGGTCACGAGGCATCCGACGACGAGGGGCGAGAACCCCGAGGAGGTCCTTCGATGCTTCAGGCACGGCGCATAGCGTTGCTGTCCACGTCCGACACCGATCTGCTGTCCGCGCGGGCCAGCGGCGCGGCGTATCGCCTCGGGAACCCGTCGCGTCACGACATCGAACCGCTGCTCGACGGCGTCGACGTGGTGGTGCTGCGCATCCTCGGCTCGTCCGCCGAGATCACCGACGAGTTGGCCCTGCTGCGCGCCACCGGGCTGCCGCTGGTGGTGCTGGGAGGGGAGCGGTCACCCAGCGCCGAGCTGATGGAGTGCTCCACCGTCCCGATCGGGCTGGCCGCACAGGCGCACGCGTATCTCGCCGAAGGCGGGCCGGCCAACCTCGCTCAATTACACGCATTCCTGTGTGACACGGTGCTGCTGACCGGGGAGGGTTTCGAAGAGCCGGCGGTGATCCCGGATTGGGGGTACGGCCGGCGGACGACGGTGGGCGGCCCGGACGCGCTGCGGGTCGGGGTGCTCTACTACCGGGCCCACGAGGTCAGCGGCAATGCCGGTTTCGCGCACGCATTGGCCGACGCGATCGACGCCACCGGCCGCGCGGTCGGGGTGCCGATCTTCGCCGCGTCGCTGCGCAATGCCCCCGATGAGCTCTTCGAGGCGCTCGGCGGGCTGGATGCGGTGGTGGTGAGCATGCTGGCCGCCGGTGGAGCGATGAACGCCACCGCCAGTGTCAGTGCCGGCGACGACGACGGCGCCTGGGACATCGAACGCATCGCGGCACTGGACATGCCGGTGTTCCAGGGTCTGTGCCTGGGATCGTCGCGGGCGGATTGGGCGGCCAACGATGACGGCGTCAGTCCGCTGGACTCGGCCACCCAGATCGCCATCCCGGAATTCGACGGCCGGATCATCACGGTTCCGTTCTCTTTCAAGGAGATCGACGACGACGGGCTGCCGCACTACGTCGCCGACACCGAACGCTGCGCCCGGGTGGCGGCGATCGCGGTGAATCACGCTGCGCTGCGGCGTCTTCCCAATGGACAGAAGAAGCTGGCCTTGGTGCTCTCGGCGTACCCCACCAAGCATTCCCGGGTGGGCAACGCGGTCGGTCTGGACACGCCCGTCTCGGCGGTGCGGCTGCTGCGCCGGCTGGCCGAAGAGGGATATGACGTCGGCGACGGCTTTGGGGTGTTGGACATCGCAGACGAGGCTGCGGCCGGGGATCGGCTGATCCACAACCTGATCGATGCCGGGGGCCAGGACGAGAACTGGTTGTCTGCCGCACAGCTGGCCGACGCCCAAGTGCGGGTCACCGCGCAGCAGTATGCCCAGTGGACCGCCGAGCTGCCCGATGAGCTGCGCGACGCGATGGCCACCGCGTGGGGGCCCGCGCCGGGCAAGCTGTTCGTCAATGACGCCGGCGAGATCGTGCTGGCCGCGCTGCAATCCGGCAACATCGTGCTGATGATTCAGCCGCCCCGGGGCTTCGGGGAGAACCCGGTGGCCATCTACCACGATCCGGAGTTGCCCCCCAGCCACCACTACCTGGCCGCATACCGTTGGCTGGGAAGAGGTTTCGGTGCGCACGCGGTGATCCACCTGGGCAAGCACGGATCGATGGAGTGGCTGCCCGGCAAGACCGCTGCGCTGTCGTCGGCCTGCGCCACCGATGCGATGATCGCCGACCTGCCCCTGATCTACCCGTTCCTGGTCAATGACCCCGGCGAGGGCGCCCAGGCCAAACGGCGGGCGCACGCCATCATCGTCGACCACCTGATCCCGCCGATGGCGCGCGCCGAGTCCTACGGCGACATCGCGCGCCTCGAGCAGCTGCTCGATGAGTACGGCAACATCGCGAGCATGGACCCGGCCAAGTTGCCGGCGATCCGGGGCGAGATCTGGAACCTCATGCGGGCCGCGGAGATGCACCGCGACCTGGGCCTGGACGAGCGGCCCGACGATGACGAGTTCGACGACTTCCTGCTGCACGTCGACGGTTGGCTCTGTGAGATCAAAGACGCCCAGATCCGGGACGGGCTGCACGTGCTGGGCGGTGCCCCGGTGGGCCCGCAGCGAGTGAACCTGGTGCTGGCGATCCTGCGCGCCGCCCAGGTCTGGGGTGGGGTGGACCACGCGGTGCCTGGCCTGCGGGCCGCGCTGGGACTCAAGGACGGGGCCGCCGCGGCCGCCGTCGACGAGATCGAGGGCCGCGCACGTCAGCTGGTCGAGGCCATGGAGGCCGCCGGCTGGGACGCCGGGGCGGCCGACACGCTGCATCCCGACCCGGAGGTGTGCCGAGTGCTGCGATTCGCTGCCACCGAAGTGGTTCCGCGACTGGCCGGCACATCGGGAGAGCTGGACTCGGTGCTGCATGCGCTGGCCGGCGGCTTCGTGCGCCCGGGGCCGTCCGGGTCGCCGCTGCGGGGCTTGGTCAATGTGTTGCCCACGGGCCGCAACTTCTACACCGTCGACCCGCGCGCCGTGCCGTCGCGGCTGGCGTGGCAGACCGGGCAGGCGATGGCGGATTCGCTGGTGCGTCGCTACCTCGATGACACCGGCGGTTACCCGGAGTCTGTCGGGTTGTCGGTCTGGGGGACCTCGGCGATGCGCACTTCGGGCGACGACGTCGCCGAGGTGCTGGCCCTGCTTGGAGTGCGACCCGAGTGGGACGAGGCGTCTCGACGCGTGTCGGGGCTGGAGGTCATGTCTCTGGAGGAGTTGGGGCGCCCCAGAATCGATGTGACCGTGCGCATTTCCGGGTTCTTCCGGGATGCCTTCCCGCACGTGGTGGCCATGCTCGATGACGCGGTGCAGATGGTCGCCACTCTCGATGAGCCCGCGGACGTCAACTTCGTTGCCGCGCATGCTCGGGCCGACCTGGCCGAACACGGCGATCAGCGGCGCGCCACCACCCGGATCTTCGGTTCTGCGCCCGGTTCCTACGGGGCGGGCATCCTGCAGGTGATCGAGGCCGGGACCTGGCGCGACGACAAGGACCTTGCCGAGGTCTACACCACCTGGGGTGGCTTCGCCTACGGACGTGGATTGGCCGGCGCGCCCGCAACCGAGGACATGCGCACCAACTACCGCCGGATCAAGGTGGCCGCCAAGAACATCGACACCCGCGAGCACGACATCGCCGACTCCGACGACTACTTCGTCTACCACGGCGGCATGATCGCCACCGTGCGGGCGCTGTCCGGGGCGGACCCGAAAGCCTATGTGGGGGACTCGACCTCGCCCGATGCCATCCGGACCCGCACCCTGGCCGAGGAGACCGCCCGGGTGTTTCGGGCCCGGGTGGTCAACCCGCGCTGGATCTCCGCGATGCGACGGCACGGCTACAAGGGCGCCTTCGAGCTGGCCGCCACCGTCGACTACCTGTTCGGGTTCGACGCCACCGCCGGTGTGGTGCACGACTGGATGTACGAAAAGCTCGCGGCCGAGTATGTGCTGGACCCGCAGACACGGGAGTTCCTCGACAAGTCCAACCCCTGGGCGCTCCAAGGCATCGTGGAACGGTTGACCGAGGCCGCCGACCGCGGGCTGTGGGAGCACCCCGACCCCGAGACCATGGCGGCGTTGCGGCAGGCTTACTTAGACGTTGAGGGCGACCTGGAGGATCGGTGAAAGTCTGGATTCTCGGCATCGGGATGGGACCGCAGCACGTCACCGCCGAGGTCGCCAGCGCGCTGCGGTCGGCCGACTACGTCATCGCCGCCGAGAAGTCCTCCGACGACGGTCTTTTGGCAGTGCGCCGTGCCGTCGTCGACGCCTATGCCCCAGCGACTCCGGTGGTGGCGGTCGCAGACCCGGCCCGTGATCGCTCCCCGGGGCTCACGGAGCCCGACTATGCCCGCGCGGTGGCCGACTGGCATGCGGCCCGGGCGCAGTGCTACGCCGACGTGCTGCGGACCCGTGGTGGGGTGGCCGCCTTTCTGGTCTGGGGCGACCCTGCTCTGTACGACTCGACCATCCGGATCGTCGAGCAGGTGAAAGATCTTGGAGTGGAACTGGATTACGACGTGTTGCCGGGGATCAGCGCCCCGCAGCTGCTGGCGGCCCGGCATCGGATCGTGCTGCATGAGGTCGGTCGACCCGTGCACATCACCACCGGACGACGGCTGGCGCAGGCTGCAGCCGCAGGTCAGGACAACATCGTCGCGATGCTCAACCCCGATGAGCTCGACCTCTCCGCCGTGGGCGACTGGATGATCTGGTGGGCCGCCAATCTCGGGGCGGTGGGGGAGGCGCTGATCAGCGGCCGGGTCTGTGACGTCGTCGGCCAGATCGCGGCCGCCCGCGCTGCCGCCAGGGCCCAGGCGGGCTGGGTGATGGACGTCTTTGTGGTGCGGCGGATCTGATGCCCGGAATTCTGATCGCCGGAACCACCAGCGATGCCGGGAAGACCGTGGTGGCCACCGGGGTGTGCCGGGCGCTGGCGCGCCGCGGGGTGCGGGTGGCGCCCTACAAGGCGCAGAACATGTCGAACAACTCCATGGTGTGTGTCGACGCCGAGGGCGGGGCCACTGAAATCGGCCGGGCGCAGTGGATTCAGGCCCTCGCCGCGCGCGCCACGCCGGAACCCGCGATGAACCCGGTGCTGCTGAAACCCGGCAGCGACCAGCAGAGTCACGTGGTGCTCATGGGCCGGCCGTGGGGCACCCTGTCGTCGTCGAACTGGATGCATGGCCGCGCTGAGTTGGCAGCGGCCGCGCACAGTGCCTATGACGATCTCGCGGGACGCTATGAGGTGATCGTCGCCGAAGGGGCGGGCAGCCCCACCGAGATCAACCTGCGCCCCGGTGACTACGTGAACATGGGCTTGGCGCGCCACGCCGGCCTGCCCACGGTGGTGGTCGGCGATGTGGACCGGGGCGGAGTGTTCGCGGCCTTCTTCGGCACCGTCGCGCTGCTCTCGCCGGAGGATCAGGCGCTGGTCGCGGGATTCATCGTGAACAAGTTCCGCGGGCAGTTGCGGTTGTTGCAGCCGGGCCTGGCCGATCTGGAGCGCCTCACCGGCCGGCGAGTCTTCGGCACCTTGCCGTGGCACCCGGAGCTGTGGCTGGACTCCGAGGACGCACTCGATCTGGACGGGCGACGATCTGTGCGCACCGGGGCACGGCGGGTCGCGGTGATCCGGCTGCCCCGGATCAGCAATTTCACCGACCTCGATGCGCTGGGCCTGGAACCCGACCTGGATGTGGTGTTCGCCGCCGACCCGCGTGGGGTGTCCGACGCCGATCTGGTGGTGCTGCCGGGAACTCGCGCCACGATTCACGATCTGGGCTGGCTTCGTTCGCGTGGCATCGATGCGGCGATCGCCGCGCACGTCGCCGCGGGCAAACCGGTGTTGGGGATCTGCGGGGGTTTCCAGATGCTGGGAAAGAAGATCCGCGACCCCGACGGCATCGAGGGCGCGCCCGCCGAGGTGGCCGGTCTGGGCCTGCTCGACGTCGAAACCCGTTTTACCGCAGACAAAGTCCTGCGGTTGTCCGACGGCGGCTACGAGATCCACCACGGCCGGATCACACACGGCCCAGCGGCAGGGGCCGATGCGGCGTTTCCCGGCAGTGTCCGCACCGGTCAGGTCTTCGGCACCATGCGGCACGGGTGCCTGGAGGTCGACGCATGGCGTGCGGCGTTCCTGGCCGAGACGTTGGGGCTTGCGGCATCGACGGTCTCTTTTCCCGCGGCCCGGGAGCGCCGGCTGGACCTGCTCGGCGACCTGGTCGAAGAGCATCTGGACGTCGAGGCACTGCTGGAGCTGGCCTTGGGCGGTGCGCCGCCCGGGCTGCCGTTCTTGGCGCCGGGGGCGCCGTGACGCGCCTCCTGCTGCTCGGCGGTACCGCCGAGGCTCGAGCACTGGCCGATCAACTGGTCGCTGCGGGTGTCGCTGTCACGACCTCACTGGCCGGGCGGGTCGCCGATCCGCGGCTGCCGGCCGGGCAGGTTCGGGTGGGCGGCTTCGGCGGCATCGAGGGTCTGCGGGCGGCGTTGGCCGACTACGACGCCGTCGTGGACGCCACTCATCCGTTTGCGACCACGATGTCGGCCAACGCGGCCGCGGCGTGTGTGGCGGCCGGCCGGCCCCTGCTGCGGCTGGAACGGCCCGGCTGGGTGCAGCGCGCCGGCCAGGCCTGGCACTGGGCCGACTCGCACGCCCACGCCGCGCGGCTCGCAGCTCGGTTGGGGGGTCGGCCGGTGCTGACCATCGGCCGCCAACAGTTGGCGGCCTATCTGCCGGCGTTGGCCGATGCGGCGGTGTTGGCGCGGGTCGTGGAGCCGCCCGCGATCAGCCTGCCGCCGCGTTGGTCGGTGGTCCGGGACCGTGGGCCCTACGCGCTGCCCGGCGAGCTCACGCTGTTGCGTGATCACCGCGCCGATGTGGTGGTCACCAAGGACTCCGGTGGTGACTACACCTGGCCGAAGATGCTGGCCGCCGAGCAGCTCGGATTGCCGGTGGTGATCGTGCGCCGCCCGACCCGGCCGACGGGTGTGCCCGCGGTCTACGACGTCGAGCGGGCGGTGTCCTGGGTGTTAGCCGCTGACCAGGGCCAGCTGCAGCGTGACGCCGGCGACCACTAGTGCGACGACCTTGACCACCTCCAGCCCCGCGTAGGCGTAGTGGGCGCGGGAGCGTTCGATGAATCCGCCCGCGGGGTCGGTCTGCGCGGCCAGTACCGCGTCCGAGCGTCGGGTCAGCCGGGGACGGACGGCCAGCAGCTGGGCGGCCAGTACCGCCACCGCGGCACAGACCCCGGCCAGCGCCAGCCGGCCGGTGGGCTCGGCGGCGACCGCGAACACGACCACACTCGCCAGCACGATCTCCACCGCGTTGAGGGCCCGAAACACCAGACGGCCAATGCCCAGGCCCAGCGGCAGGGTAATCCCGGGTGCCCGGAACTTCAGGGGCGCTTCTAAGAACGAGATCGCCAGCACCATGCCCAGCCAGGTAAAGACGACCGCCGCCGCGAGCGCGCCCATGACCACCACCTCCACAAGTATCTGTGTCTTTCGGTTGCGGTTAACCTAGGGGCGTCGCCTCATGACCGACAAGGGTCTTTGGGCGGTAATCGCAGGCGCCCGCGGTCGGGCAGACTGGCAGGCGTGATTGTGGAACATGGAGTACTGCCCATCCGGCCCGGCAGCGAGGCCGATTTCGAAGCAGCGTTCGCCACGGCGCGCCCGTTGATCGCCGCTGCGCCCGGATTCCTCGGGATTTCGATGTCCCGGTCGGTCGAGTCGCCGAATCTGTACCTGCTGCTGGTGCAGTGGGAGAACATTGAGGCGCACACCGAGGGTTTCCGGAAGTCGCCGGAATTCGAGCAGTGGCGTGCGTTGTTGCACCCCTTCTACGAATCACCTCCGGTGATCGAGCATTTCGTCGGTATCGGCTAAGGAGATGGTCGCCCGTGGACGCGCAACGAACCCTGGAGTTCAACGCCCGTAACATCGCGGAGTTCCGTGCCAGCGGTGGAAAGCTGGGTGGACGGTTCGAGGGCGCACCGGTGCTGCTGCTGACCACAATCGGGGCCAAGTCGGGGCAACCACGCACCAGCCCGATGATGTATCTGCCCGAGGGCGAGCGGATCATCGTGTTCGCCTCCAACGAGGGCAAGGACAGCCATCCGAGCTGGTACTACAACCTGCGGGCGAATCCCTCGGCGACGGTGGAACTGGGCACCGACGCCTTTGCGGTGACGGCCACCGAGATCACCGGCGACGAACACGACCGGCTGTACGGCATTCAGGAGCAGCACTACCCGGGTTTTGCCGCCTATCGGGAGCGCACCGAACGGGTCATCCCGGTCATCGAGCTGGTCAGGAGCACGTCCTGAAATGACTCCGCCTGGGGTGCGTCTCTCTTAGAGGAGACCCACCCCAGGCGAGAATCTGACCATTCCCCGCTGAATCAGAGGATGTAGAGCATCTCCTGATAGGTCGGCAGCGGCCACAGGTCATCGGCCACCACACCCTCCAACTGGTCGGCGGCGGCCCGGACGGCATCCATGGCCGGCAACAGCGCCTCTTGGGCGTGCTTGGCCTCATCGAGCGCGGACTGCGCCGAGTGATCTGACAGCGCCTTCTTCAAGGTGTCCAGGGCCTCGATGAGCGCGCTGATCGGCTCCGAGATGTTCTGCAGAAGCGTCAGACTCGGTGTCACACCGGCTGCGGTCAATGCCGCGACGTTCTGCGCGAGCTCGGTTTGGTAGCGGATCGCGGCCGGCAGGATGGTGGTTGAGCCGAGCTCCAAAGCGAGCTTGGCCTCCACCCCGATGGTCAGCGCGTACTGTTCCAGCCGCACCTCGTAGCGGCTGTGCAGTTCGCGCTCGTTGAACACGCCGTACTTCTCGAAGACCTCTACCGCCTCGGGCTTGATCAGCTCCGGGATGGCGTCCAACGTGGTCTTGAGGTTCAGCAGCCCGCGCGTGGCGGCCTCGGCCTGCCAGTTCTCCGAGTAACCGTCACCGTTGAAGACCACCGCCCCGTGTTCGGTGATGACGTCCGTCAGCAGCTTCTGCACTGCGGTGTCGAACTCTTCGCCATCGGCCACCGCCTTCTCCAGGATGGTGGCCATGTAGTCGAACGAGTCGGCCATGATGGTGTTCAGGACGATCATCGGGACGGCGACGGTCTGACCGGAGCCGGGTGCCCGGAACTCGAATCGGTTGCCGGTAAAGGCAAAGGGGCTGGTGCGGTTGCGGTCGCCCGGGTCGGTGGGCAGCTCCGGCAGCGTGTCGACGCCGATGATCATGCTGCCTTTGCCTTTGGAGGACGTCGCAGCGCCCTTGGCGATCTGCTCGAAGACATCCGCGAGCTGATCGCCGAGGAAGATCGAGATGATCGCCGGCGGCGCCTCATTGGCGCCCAGCCGGTGGTCGTTGGTGGCCGAGGCCACCGAAACACGCAACAGCCCGCCGAACTTGTGCACGGCGCGGATGACCGCCGCGCAGAACACCAGGAACTGGGCGTTCTCGTGCGGAGTGTCACCCGGCACCAGCAGCGAACCCAATTCGGCATTGCCCACCGAGAAGTTGACGTGCTTTCCGGAGCCATTCACCCCCGCGAAGGGCTTCTCGTGGAACAGGCATTCCATGCCGTGCTTCTTGGCGATGGTCTTGAACACGGTCATCAGCAACTGCTGGTGGTCTGAGGCGATGTTGGCCCGCTCGAACATCGGGGCCACCTCGAACTGAGCCGGGGCAACCTCGTTGTGGCGAGTCTTGGCCGGAATGCCGAGCTTGAACAGCTCCCGCTCGGTGTCCATCATGAAGCCCAGCACCCGCTCGGGGATCGCCCCGAAGTAGTGGTCATCGAACTCCTGCCCCTTGGGTGGCTTGGCGCCGAACAGGGTGCGTCCGGCGTTGATCAAGTCGGGCCGAGCCAGGAAGAAGTGCCGGTCGACCAGGAAGTACTCCTGCTCGGGGCCGCAGAACGAAACCACCTTCTCCAGGTCTTTGTGCCCGAAGAGTTTCAGAATGCGCTCGGCGTGCACACCCATGGCCTGTTGGCTGCGCAGCAGGGGAGTCTTGTAGTCCAGAGCCTCACCGGTCATCGACACGAACACCGTGGGGATGCACAGGGTGTTGCCGTTGGGGTTCTCCAGAATGTAGGCGGGGCTGGTCACGTCCCACCCGGTGTAGCCGCGGGCCTCGAACGTCGAGCGCAGGCCTCCGGACGGGAAGCTGGATGCGTCAGGCTCGCCCTGGGTCAGGGTCTTTCCGGCGAACTCAGCCAGCGCCTGTCCGTCCGAAACCGGCTCGAGGAAGCTGTCGTGCTTCTCTGCGGTCAGCCCGGTCATCGGGTAGAAGACGTGCGCGTAGTGGGTCGCGCCCTTCTCCATCGCCCAGTCCTTCATCACAGCGGCAACCGCGTCGGCCACCGTCGGATCCAGCTTGGCGCCCTTTTCGATGGTCGCTACCACCGATTTGTAGGTCGCCTTAGGGAGTCGGGAGCGCATCTCCGCCTTGGTGAACACGTTGGCGCCGAAGATCTCACCCGGGGCCTCTGCAGGGTCAAAGCTGATAGCGGGGGGCACTTGGGCCTCGACTTGCGCAATCGCCTGCAAGCGGGTGGCGTTTCCACTCAATGGACTTCCTTCCGTTTCACTGGCCGTGAGTTGCTTCACCATAGGAAGGTTTGATGGCGGAGCTGTTACGGCAATGTCACGGGCGCAATTCGCGGATTGGCACAATCGTCAATTCATTGATGGTTATCGGCAGACCTGGTCACTGCGGGGGCAACCAGTCCTTTTACCGCCGCAACCCGCCGGCCAGACACCACATCACCGCAGTGAGCAGGGCGCCGGCGCCCACCCGCTGGGCCAGCCGCGTCGTCCGCGGAATATCCGACGGCATGGGCGCTCGCCCGCGTCCCATCCGCGCCCGATCCTCACGCCGATTCCCGTAGTAGGTGTTCACCCCGCCGAGCTGCAGGCCCAGCGCCCCGGCAAACGATGCCTCGACCACCCCGGCATTGGGACTGGGATGCCGGCGTGCATCGCGGCGCCACGCCCGCAGCGCGCCGCCGGGATCAGGGCCCAGCGCGGCCGCCAAGACGCCGCTGAGCCGGGAAGCAGGCAATCCGAGCAGGTCGTCCAGGCGGGCAGCCGCCCAGCCGAACCGGTCGTAGCGGGCGTTGCGGTGGCCGATCATGGCGTCCAGCGTGTTGGCGGTGCGGTGGGCGACCAGACCCGTGACGCCGCCTACCGCGCCCCACACCAACGAGGCCACCACTGCGTCGGAGGTATTCTCCGCCACCGATTCGACCACCGCCCGGGCGATCTCGCCGGGTTCCAGTGCGGTCGTGTCACGACCGACCAGATTGCGTACCCGCGTCCGCGCGGAATCCAGGTCCCCGTCGGCCAGGAAGGCATGTACGGCATCGGCTTCACGCTCGAGCGATCGTCCGCCGAGTACCGCCCAGGTCACGGCGGCCGTCAGTGCCGTGCGGGCCCAGGGCGTTCGGGCCGCATGTTCGGCCGCATACGCCATACCGGCGGCACCGCCGACCAGGATCAGCACGTGGGCCACCCCGCGGGCCCGATCGTCGTGGTAGATCCGCCGCTCCAACTCCAGCGCGCAGGTCCCGAATCCGGCGACCGGATGCAGCCGCCGCGGATCGCCCCAGGCGCGGTCGGCGGCATAACCCAGCGCCAGGCCCAGGGCCCGTGGCACGCTCACCGCCGTGTCCGGTCGAGCCCGGCCAGCAGCCGATCGGTGAAGTCCGGTGGGCGAACCGCGATCCGCACCCAACTGTCGTCCAGCCCGGGAAAGGTGTCCGCGCGCCGCACGGCAATACCGTTGTCGCGCAACGTCGCATGCACCCCGCGACCCACCTGGGCCAGGACGAAGGGGGCCTGACCTTCGACGAACGGCACCCCGCGAGCGGCAAGCCCCGCATCCACGTGCGCCCGCCAGGACGCCAACTGCCTTGCCCGGCGGCCACTTTCGTGCGCTGCCCGCTCATCGGAACACACCCGCATGGCGGCCAGCGCCGAAGCGGACACCGACCAGGGGATCTGCAGTCGTGCCGCTTCGGCCAGCAGGGCCGGATCGCCGAGCAGGTACCCCGCGCGAACCCCGGGGATCGACCAGTGCTTGGTCAGGCTCCGGCTCACCAGCAACCCCGGGTGAGGCTCCGCAGAGAGGGTTTCCGGTTCACCGGGGATCGCGTCGAGGAACGCCTCATCGATCAGCACCACCCGGCCCGGGCGCAGCAGTCGGCGCAGCGTCTGCGCCGGATGCAGCACCCCGGTGGGATTGGTCGGATTGCCCACGATCACCAGGTCGGCATCTTCGGGCACCGCGTCGGGGTGCAGCGTGAAGCCGTCCTCGGCCCGGCACAGCACCGTGGTGACGGTGTGACCGGCGGTGGTCAAGGCGGCGTGGGGGCCGGTGTACTGCGGGTGCACCATCACGGGGTGACGCCACGGGCGCATGCGGGCCACCAGGTCGAAGGCCTCCGAGGCTCCGGCGGTGGGCAGTACCTGTGCGGCGGTGACACCATGGCGGGCGGCCAACGCGGTGCGCGCGGCCGATGTCTGCGGGTACGCCGCGGCATCGTCGAGCGAGGCGTGCAGGGCGTGCTCGAGCCAGTCCGGGCGTGGTCCGGCGTAGACGTTGACCGCGAAGTCGAGCAGCCCCGGCGCCGCCTCGACATCGCCGTGATGGTGCAGATCGGGCCCGCTGAAGCCGTGCACCGCCTCGGCGAAACGCTGCGCCAGCGTGGGGTGCCCGGCCCAATGCGTGTGCAGGTAGGAGGCATGCAGGCTCGCCGAGGCGTAGCCGTCCGGCCCGCCGGGAAGCTGCCAGGCCGCCTCGACCGCACGATCGAAAGTGACCTGTGTGCGGTGGAATTCGTGGCCGGTGATCTGATCGCCGGCTCGCGCCAGCAGGTTGTCGACTGTCGCGGTGGCCGCTCGGTAGCCCAGCGTCAGACCCGGGGTCATCGCCGCACAGCCCGGCACGGCCCCGACGCCGGCGTCGTCACCCACGCGGCGGCACAGGTAGGCCAGCCCGCCACACTCGGCGACGGTCGGCACTCCCGCCGCGATCGCGGCCCGCAGCGCACCCAGCAGCGCGGTATTGGCGCCGAGGTGCTCGGCGTAGACCTCGGGGAACCCGCCCCCCAGGTAGATGCCCGCGGTGCCGGCCGGCAGCGCAGTGTCGGTGAGTGGATCGAAGCTCACCACCTCGCACCCGGCGGCGCGCAGCAGCTCGAACGTCTCGGTGTAGCCGAACGTGAACGCCCGCCCGGCAGCGACGGCCACCACCGGCCGGCGCCCCGACGCGGCAGTGATCTGGGCCGTGGGGTCCCAGGCGCTGCCGGCCAAACCCGGAGCCCGCCCTGCCAGTTCCAGCAGCGTGTCCAGATCCACACACTGCCGCATCAGCTCGGCCAGCCGAGTGATCATGACGGCCGACTCGTCGCGCTCGGCCGCCGGCACCAGGCCCAGATGCCGCGACGGCGTGTGAACTGCTGTGTCGCGCGGCAGCACCCCGAGCACCGGAATGCCGCTGGGGCGCAACGCGGCAACCACTTCTTCGGCGTGTCGAGCGCTGCCGGCCTTGTTCAGCACCACCCCGGCGACGTGGACCGCCGGATCGAAGCCCGCCAGGCCGGCCACTACCGCCGCATGCGTCCGCGAGGCGTGCGAGATGTCGACCACCAGCACCACCGGCGTGGCCGTCAGCGCAGCGACATGGGCGGTGGAGGCCTCGCCGCCGGTGCCCAGGCGCCCGTCGAAGAGCCCCATGACGCCTTCGATCACCGCGACATCCGCGCCCGCCGCACCGTGCAGCAACAAGGGCACGACGCGCTGCGGCCCCACCAGGTAGGGATCCAGGTTGCGGGCCGGCCGTCCGGTGGCCAGCGCGTGATAGCCGGGGTCGATGTAGTCCGGGCCGACCTTGTGGCCGCTGACCTGCATGCCGCGGGCGAACAGCGCGGCCATCAGCCCGACCGCCACCGTGGTCTTGCCATGCCCGGATGCGGGCGCAGCGACGACCAGACGGGGCAGGGAGGCGCCCACCACGCTCACCATTCGATGCCGCGCTGGCCCTTCTGGCCGGCGTCCATCGGATGCTTGATGTTGCCCATCTCGGTGACCAGATCGGCGATCTCGATCAGCCTCGGGTCTGCACGCCTGCCGGTGATGACGACGTGCTGATGGCCCGGACGGTTGGCCAACGTCTCCACGACGTCGTCGACGTCCACCCATCCCCAGCCCATCGGATAGGTGAACTCGTCCAGGATGTAGAGATCATGGGTCTGCGCCGCCAGTCGTTCCTTGATCTGCGCCCAACCCTCGGCCGCGTCGCCGGCGTGATCCTCCACGCCGCCGGCCTTGCGGCTCCATGACCAGCCCGACCCCATCTTGTGCCACTGCACCGGGCCGCCCTCACCGGTCTCGGCGTGCAGTGTTCCCAGGCGCTCCAGCACGCTCTGTTCGCCGACCCGCCATTTCGCCGACTTGACGAACTGGAAAACGCCGATGTCAAAGCCCTGATTCCAGCCGCGCAGCGCCAAGCCGAAGGCGGCCGTTGACTTCCCCTTGCCGTCACCGGTGTGCACCATCAGCAGCGGCCGGTTGCGGCGCTGGCGGGTGGTCAGGTTGTCGTCGGGCACCGTCAACGGTTGTCCCTGCGGCATCAGGCGGCTCCTCTTCCGGTGGCGTCGCGTACGACGCCGGTCAGTGCCTCGGCGCTCACCTGGGGCAGGGGGACGTATTCGGCCCGCAGGCGCTCGGCCAGGGTGCGGGCCAGCCCGAGCCGCATCCGGCCGCTCTCGCAATCCACCACCACCGACGAAAAGCCTTGTCGGGCAATGTTGTCGGCGGCCAGCAGGGATCGCTTAACCGGGTCGGGTCCGGAAGTGGCCCGGCCGTCTGTGAGCACCACCAGCAGTGGGCGGCAGGCCGGTTCGCGCAGGCGTTCCCGGCGTATCAGCTCGGTGGCCTCCAGTAGCCCCTCGGCCAGGGGAGTGCGGCCACCGGCGGGCAACTCGTCCAGCCGGACGGCGGCCACCTCCACCGACCCGGTGGCGGGCAACACCAACTCCGCCCGGGTATCGCGGAAGGTCACCACGGCCACCCGGTCGCGGCGCCGGTAGGCGTCCAACAGCAAAGACACGATCGCGGTCTTGACGTGGCGCATCCGCTCGGCGGCGGCCATCGAACCGGAGGTGTCGACCACGAACAGCACCAGGTTGGCCTCGCGGCCCTCGCGGACCGCTCGCCGCAGGTCGCCGGCCGCCAGAATCATCGGACCCTGGTCGCGGCCCCGGGCGCCCTGATGCGGTGCGGCGGCACACAGCGTCTCGAACAGGTGCAGGCCACCCGTGCCGGCGCCCGCGGTGGCACCTACCCGGCGTCCGGAACGGGTGCGCGCCCTGCTGCGCCGTCCGGAGCGTCCCTGGCCCACACCGGCTACCGAGAAAAGCCTTGCCCGGTAAGGGGAGTCGGCGCCCACCGTCGAGGTAGAGCCGGGTGTCGACTGGGGCGTGCCGGACTGATCCGGCCCGGGCGGGACGTGCCCGCCCTCGGGTGGCCCCTCGGGCTGCGGACCGTCCGGATCGGGGTCGGGATCTGGATCGGGATCCGGCTCGGGGCCGCTGTCCGGCGGCAGCAACTCGTCGAGCTCGGACTCGTCCAGCCCCGGGGCATCGAAGGGCTTGCGCCTGCGCCGATGCGGCAGGGCCAGCCTGGCCGCCACCCGCAGATCCTCCAGCGTCACCGCATCACGCCCCTGCCACGCCGCATGCGCGACCGCGGTGCGGGCACAGACGATGTCGCCGCGCAGACCGTCGACGTCCAGTGCCGCGCAGATCTCACCGATCTTCACCAATACGGCGTCGGTGAGCGCCACCTGCGGCAGCAGCTGTTGGGCCTGCCGGATCCGGGACCGCACCCGCTCTTCGGCCGCCGCGTAGGTCGCGGCGAAACCGGCCGGATCGGCGTCGAAGGCCAGCCGCCGGCGCACCGCTTCGGCCCGCAGGACCGGATCGCGCGGAGCGCAGACCTCGACGGTCAGTCCGAAGCGATCGAGCAGTTGCGGACGCAGTTCGCCTTCTTCGGGGTTCATGGTCCCGACGATCACGAAACGTGCCGCGTGGGTCACCGAGATCGAGTCGCGCTCCACAGTGAGGCGCCCCATCGCGGCGGCATCCAGCAGCAGGTCCACCAGATGGTCTGCCAGCAGGTTGACCTCGTCGACGTAGAGAATTCCGCGGTTGGCGCGGGCCAGCAGTCCGGGCTCGAATTCCACGGTGCCACCGCCGAGCGCTCGCTCCAGGTGGATGGAGCCCACCACCCGGTCCTCGGTGGCACCGACCGGCAGCTCCACCAGGCGAACCGGGCGGGTCTGCACCGGGGTGCCGCTGGGAAACGGGCCGTCGGGCGACAGGGGATTCGGCTCAGTGGGATCCGAAGAGAACCGGTCACCGGCCACCACGTCGATCGGCGGCAGCACCTGGGCCAGCGCCCGGACCAGCGTCGACTTGGCGGTGCCCTTCTCGCCGCGGATCAGCACGCCGCCGATACCGGGGGAGATCGTGCTCAGGACAAGCGCCAGCGCCATATCGTCGAGGCCGGCCGGATCGTCCGGGTCCGCACCGAGGACGGCAGGAAAGGGGTACAGCTGTTGCATTGAGGCTCCGCTCGTGTGGCCAACACCTGCGTTGGCGACGCGAAGCCGGTATTCGGACTGACCGGGGCGCATCGGAATGCGCCGCGGAACACCGTAGCGGGCCTGTGTCGGACTCACACCGACTTCCCTGGCACTTCGCGCCGATACCCTAACACCCGGGGCCTTTGGCCCCGACCGAGAGAAAGGGCACCAGACCAGTGAGTGCACCCGAAGCAGACTTGACCGGATGGATCGCCGAGCCGTTCACCAGCGGCGAGTTCACCCACGACGTATACCGCAAGGGCCAGGGCCCCGGGGTGGTGTTGATTCCCGAGATCCCCGGCGCGCACCCCGGCGTGCTGGCACTGGGAAATCACTTGGTGGACAACGGTTTCACCGTCGCCATTCCCTCACTGTTCGGCCAGCCCGGCAAGGCGATCACCCCCGGCTACGCAGTGGCGACCATCGCCCGTGCCTGCGTGACGCGCGAGTTCGCCGCGTTCGCCACCGACAAGCAGCGGCCGGTCACCCAGTTCCTGCGGGCGCTGGCGCGTGACCTCAACGAGAAGACCCCCGGAAAGGGAGTCGGGGTGATCGGTCAGTGCTTCACCGGCGGCTTCGCCCTGGCCGCGGCCGTCGACGATGCCGTGCTGGCCCCGGTGCTCAGCCAGCCGTCCGTGCCGATCCCGCTCACGCCGAAGCAGCGTCGCGACCCCGGCCTCTCGGAGGTGGAGCTGGGCATCGTCGCCGACCGGGCCGCAGGAGAAGGCCTGTGCGCGCTGGGTCTGCGGTTCAGTGAGGACAAGATGGCACCCGGTGACCGCTTCGCGACGCTCAAGGCCCGGCTCGGGGACGCCTTCGAGGTGATCGAGATCGACTCGTCGTCGGGCAACCCGCACGGTCTGTCGCGGATGGCGCACTCGGTGCTCACCGACCAGGTCCGCGAAGTCGACGGCCACCCGGCCTACGAGGCGCGCAAACGGGTGGTGCAGTTCCTGACCGAACGCCTGACGTAGCGGTGCCCGTCGCCGAACGTATCGCCGTCGTCGGGATCGGGGCCGACGGCTGGGCCGGCCTGGCCGAGCCGGCTCGCGAGATCGTGCTGGCGGCCGAGGTCGTGCTCGGCGCGCCCCGCCAGCTGGCCCTGCTGCCGCACGCCGACGGTCAGCGACGGCTCCGATGGCCGACTCCGCTGCACGCCGGCCTGCCTGCCCTGTTCGACGATCTGGCGGGCCAGCGGGTCGTGGCGCTGGCATCGGGTGACCCCCTGCTCAGCGGCATCGGCACCACGCTGCTCGGGCTGTTCGGTAGCGAACGGGTGACGGTGGTGCCGGCGGTCTCGTCGGTGGCTCTGGCCCGTGCTCGGCTGGGCTGGCCCGCCGAAGCCGCCGCGGTGGTCAGCGTGGTCGGTCGCGACGTGCACGCGGTGCTGCGTGAGCTGGCGCCCCAGCGGCGGGTGCTGGTGCTCTCCTCCGATGAGGGCACGCCGCAACAGTTGGCCGATCTGCTGGCCGACCGTGGCTACGGGGCAAGTCGCATGACGGTCCTGGGGGATCTCGGGGGTGCGGCCGAATTCCGGCTGGACACCACCGCGGCGACGTACACCGGCCCCGTCCCGCGGCTCAACATCGTGGCACTGGATCTGGCCGGCCCGCTCACCGCCGGCTGGGTGGCCGGGCTGCCCGACGACGCCTATGACCACGACGGCCAGCTCACCAAACGCGACCAACGGGCGGCCGCCCTGGCCCGACTCGCCCCAGCGCCCGGGCAACTGCTGTGGGACGTCGGCGCGGGTGCCGGCTCGGTGAGCATCGAATGGATGCGGGCTCACCCGACCTGCCGTGCCGTCGCCGTCGAGGCGAATGAATCACGGGCCCAACGGGTCTCGCAGAATGCCCGCAACCTCGGGGTGCCCGCACTGCAGGTGGTCTGCGGCGCGGCCCCACAGGCGCTGGCGGATCTGCCCGCGCCCGACGCCGTGTTCATCGGCGGCGGGTTGAGCCGAGCTGGTGTGCTGGATGCGGTCCTGGCGGCCCTCGCGCCCGGCGGCCGCTTGGTGGCCCACGGCGTCACCCTGGAAAGCGAGACGCTGCTGCTGGCCGCGTACCGCGAGCACGGCGGCGAGCTGACCCGCATCCAGGTGGAACACGCCGCGCCGCTGGGCTCTTTCACCGGCTGGACACCCGGTCGGGCGGTCACCCAGTGGGCTTTAGCCCGGCCCTGAGCGATCCCGTCCCGGGTCGTAGAGATGGCTTTCGCCGCCGCACGGATCCGGCAGATCCGCGACCGCCCGGCCGACCAGGATGACCGCAGCCGACCGCAGGCCCGCAGCCTCGACGGCGTCGGCGATTCCGGCGATCGTGCCGCGCAACACCAGCTCGGTCGGCTGCGAGGCGCGGTAGACCACCGCCACCGGGCAGTCCGGGCCGTACTCGGGCGCCAGCTCCGCCATCAGTTCGCGGATGCGGGTGATCGCCAGGTGCAACACCAGTGTCGCCTGGGTCGCGGCGAAGGCCCGAAGTGCTTCGCGCTGTGGCATCGCGGTGGAGGCAGCCTGAGTGCGGGTCAGCACCACCGACTGCGCCACGAGCGGCACCGTGAGCTCCCGGCCGAGGGCCGCGGCCGCCGCCGCGTAGGCCGGCACCCCGGGGGTCACCGCCCACGCCACCCCGGCGGCATCGAGGCGGCGGGTCTGCTCGAAGACCGCGCTGTACAGCGACGGATCCCCGGAGACCAACCGCACCACGGCGCGCCCGGCCCGATGCGTGGCGACCAGCCGGTCGATGATGCCATCCAGATCGAGATCGGCGGTGTCGACCAGCTCGGCCTCCGGTGAACAGTGCGCCAGCACCTTCGGGTCCAGGTAGCTACCGGGGTAGAGCACCACGTCGGCGGCGGCCAGCAGTCGGGTGGCGCGCACCGTCAGCAGATCCGCGGCGCCCGGGCCGGCGCCGACGAACTGGACCGCTACCGCACCCATCTCGGTGTCCACACCCTTCCCGACGGGGTCGCCCGGGTCGACGAGGAACCCACCAGAACAAGGCATTTCATGTCGATGGTGTCGGTGTCCAGGTCGCCCAGGGTGGTCACGGTGAGTTCCTCGGACTCCCGTCCGACATCGCGGCCCACCACCACCACGGTCTGGGCGTCTCGATGCTCCAACAGCACCTTGCGCGCGACCGCGATCTGATCGGGCCGGGCGCGCGAGGCAGGGTTGTAGATCGCCAGCACCAGATCGGCCTCGGCGATCGCGCGCAGCCGGGACTCGATCACCGCCCACGGCTTGAGTCGATCGGACAGGCTCAGCACCGCGAAGTCCGCCCCGATCGGGGCGCCCGCCGCCGCGGCCACCGCCTGCACCGCCGAGACCGCCGGCAGCACCCGCACCGACACGTCCCGATAATGCTCGGCCGTAGCCGGATCGGAGGCAGCCTCAAACACTGCGGCAGCCATCCCGAACACCCCGGCATCACCACCGGACACCACGGCCACCTTCTCGCCGCGGGCGGCCAGATCCAGCGCAAATCTGGCCCGCTCCAGCTCCACGGTGTTGCCCGAGGTGTGGCGTTGCAGCCCTTCGCGCTGCGGCACCCGGGCGACATAGGGGCCATAGCCCACCACGTGGTCGACGGTGGCCAGCGCCGCGGATGCCTCGGCGGTCAGCCACCCCTCGGGACCCGGGCCCAGCCCGATCACCAACAGTTCGGCGGGCTGAGCCGCCGCGGCGGCCTGAGCAGGTTGCGGCTCGGCTGAGGTGCGTGAGCGTTGCCCGTTGCGGGAATCGCCGTCGACCACGATCAACGACAGGTAGGGAATGGCGGCCTCCTGCGCTTCGTCGATGTCGGCCACCGGCATCCAGCGTTGTTGCGGATGGCTGGCGCGCTCGACGTAGTAGGCGTGCTCGAGCCGTCCGGCCGCGGCCAGGGCCCGGCGCACGGCCGGAAATGTGCGGCCCAGTTTCATGATGATGGCGCCGTCGGTGTCGGCCAGCCGCATCGCCAGCTCGTGCTCGCTCAGCGTGCCCGGCAGCACCGTCAGCACGTCCGTCTGGCGTACCAGCGGCATGCCGAGAGCGGCTGTGGCGGCGCTGAACGCCGGGACCCCGGGAATGATCTCGGTGGCGAACCGGGTCGAGAGCCGGTCATGCATGTACATGAACGAGCCGTAGAACAGGGGATCGCCCTCAGTCAGTAACGCCACTGTGCGGCCAGCGTCCAGGTGGGCGGCCAGCCGCGCGGCGGAGGCCTCGTAGAAGTCGGCGAGCGCGCCGGCGTAGCCGCCGGGGTGGTCGGTGACACCGGTGGTGACGGGGTAGCGCAGCTCCTCTTCGAGGACACCGGGCCGGATCAGATCGGCGGCGATGGTGCGGGCATAGGAGGACTTGTTGACTCCCGCGTGATAGGCCACCACGTCGGCCTCGGCGATGATCCGGGCGGCCTTGAGGGTGATCAGCTCGGGATCGCCGGGCCCCAGGCCCACCCCATAAAAACGGCCGGTCATGCGGTGCCCCTCATTCGGCGTCCGATGCCAGTGCGTTCAGCGCCGACGAGGTGATCGCCGAACCGCCCCGCCTTCCCCGCACGGTCACAAACGGGATGTCTACGCCGTGATCGTGGTGTAGCGCGGCCAGCGCGGCTTTGGACTCGGCGGCACCGATGAAGCCCACCGGACAGCCGACGATCACCGCCGGGCGCGGCCCGCCGTCGAGGATCATCTCCAGCAGGTGGAACAGGGCGGTGGGCGCGTTGCCGATCGCGACGACGGCGCCGGCCAGCTCGGGTCCCCACAGGGAGACGGCTGCGGCCGAGCGGGTGGTTCCCCATTCCTTCGCCAACCCGGGCACACGCTCGTCACGCAGATGGCAGCGCACCTCATTGCCGGCCGGCAGTCGGCCGGCAGTCACCCCGACGGCCACCATGCGGGCATCGCAGAAGATGGGTGCGCCGTTGTCGAGGGCGGCGCGCCCGGCCGGTACCGCTTCCGGGTGGATCAGCAGGTCCTGGGCGACGTCGGTCTGGCCGGCGCCGTGAATCATCCGTACCGCGAGCCGCTCGGCGCCCGCGGGGATGTGCGACAGGTCGGACTCCCGACGGATGGTCGCAAACGATTCCACGTAGATGGCGGGACCGTCGTCGATGTAGTCGTAGTGCCGAGACGGGCGCGTAGGCCTGCTCACGGTTTCGCCTCCTGGGCTTGCGGGATGAACACACCGTGCCACGGCGTCACCACCAGCTCGGCGTGCTCCATCAGGGCTTGCCCGCGGTCCGGGGTGAGCACGCCGTCGGGCACACGCACATGGGTGCCGCCGGGCACGCTGCCAAACGGTAACGGACCCGACGGGGCCGGCATGCGGGGGTCCGGGGCTGCTCCGGCCGCTACGGACGGCGGGGGCCCGGCGAGTTCCCGGATATGCCAGGGCGCATCCGGGCGGGCACCGCGGGCTTGCTGGAACGCCACCGCCAGCTCGGCAAGGCGGGCGGCGGACTCCGCGATGGGGATCACCGCGCCCCAGCCTTCACCGATCCGCAGCTGGGCGGCCGTGTCGCTGAGCGCCACCAGGCCGGCGTCGGTGGAGCGGTCCAGCAGGTCGCCGCGGCCGTCGTCGAGGACGAACAGGAAACGCCCGGGCAGCGCGGCCAAGCGTGGATCGGCACACACCAGTGCGTCCAGCTGTGCGGCCACCGGGCGCAGGTCGGCCCGCCCGCCGGCAGAGCCGGTCTGGGGCGACACCAGGATGTTGCGGACCAGCTCGTGGCTGCGCGACGGCACCAGCCCGGTCGACTCCAGAGCGCTCACCGCGTCGGGGGCAAGCTCACCTCCGTGATCGGCCAGCCCGCGCAGCTGCAGGTTGGCCCGCTTGGTCAGGTAGACCGAGCCGTCGGCGAACTCGGCACTGACCTCAAGTAGCCGGGCCAGCGAGGCGGCCGGAAGCCGGCCACCGACCAGGCGTAGCCGCACCAGCAATCCGTCGTCGGCCACCCACGGGCGCAGCACGCCTGGGCACCGGTCGGGCCTCGTCCTCATCGGTCAAGTCCTCATTCGTCGCACCCGCCACGCGGCGGAGGGCATAGAAGAGTTGCCCGCCTTTGAGCGACAACACCCGTTAGCTCAGCGCTGCCGGTGGCGGGTTTGGCGTGCACGGACTGAATTGTCGCTCAGAGGCGGGCAACCGCCATGCGCCCGCCCTCTGGTGACGCAGGGGGCTGGTGGGGTCACCCGCCGAGCGCCGCCACCGCCGGGCCGAACATGGTGTCCTTGATGGCGCCCAACGTGCCCGGGTCCTTGCCGGCCAGCGGTCGCAGCAGGGCGGTCGCCACCGGGGTCACCGCTCCCTCGGCCGCGGTGTCGTCCACGATCCCGAACCGCTGCGCGTCCACTCCGCCGAACCGGCGACCCGTCGTCATCGACGCCACCTGCGCCTGTGGGGTCAACTTGGCCTGGATGAGGGCGGCCATGCCCGGGGTGAACGGAATCCGGATGTCGACCTCGGGCAGGCAGAAGAATCCCCGGTCGGCGCGCATCACGCGGTAGTCGTGGGCCAGAGCCAGCATGGCGCCCGCCCCGAAAGCGTGCCCGACCACCGCCGCAGCGGTGGGGATGGGCAGGGTCAGGACCCGCGCCAGCAGTGCGTGCACCCGCCCCACGTACCAGTCGGTGCGATCGCCGTTGGCCATCAGCCAGTCCAGGTCCAGTCCATTGGTGTAGAACTTGCCGCCCGCGGTGGTGACCAAACCGTGGGCCTTGCCTGCGGCGTTGGCGGCCAGCACCTCGTCGAGCACGCCGTTGATCTCGTCGAGAAAGTCCGGGGAGAATCGGTTCTCGTCGGCGCCGAGGTCGAGTACGGCGACCGTGTCGTCATAGGTGAGGTTCACAGCGGTGGATCCTTTCTCGGGGGTGGCCCGACCGGCCGCAGGGCGCGGACCGCCGCCTGCAGGTGGTTGCGGGCGCAGGCGTTGCCCAATCGGTTCCGGTTAAGCACGATAGCGGTGGGCAGCGTCCCGGCGTTTCCACCAGGTGCGCCGCCGTGCTCCACGGCGTGACAGGATCGAGTCATCATGAGCACTCCCGGATCCCGTCCCGTCGTATTCTCCGGCGCCCAGCCCACCTCCGACTCGCTCCACCTCGGAAACGCCCTGGGTGCGGTCGCGCAGTGGACGGCCCTGCAGGATGACAACGAGGCCTTCTTCTGCGTCGTCGACCTGCACGCGATCACCGTTCCGCAGGACCCCGAGACGCTGCGGCGCCGCACCCTGGTCACGGCCGCCCAGTACCTGGCGCTGGGCATCGACCCGGCGCGCAGCACCGTCTTCGTGCAGAGCCACGTGCCCGCCCACGCCGAACTCGCTTGGGTGCTCGGCTGTTTCACCGGGTTCGGGCAGGCATCGCGGATGACGCAGTTCAAGGACAAGTCCCAGAAGCAGGGCACCGACTCCACCACGGTGGGCCTGTTCACCTACCCGGTATTGATGGCCGCCGACGTCCTGCTCTACGACACCGATGTGGTACCGGTCGGGGAAGATCAGCGCCAGCATCTGGAGCTGGCGCGTGACGTCGCGCAGCGCTTCAACGCCCGTTTCCCCAGTACCTTCGTCGTACCCGAGCCGATGATCCCCAAGGCCACGGCAAAGATCTACGACTTGCAGGACCCGACGGCCAAAATGAGCAAATCGGCGGCCTCCGATGCCGGCCTGATCAGCCTGCTCGACGATCCGGCGAAGAGCGCCAAGAAGATTCGCTCGGCGGTCACTGACTCTGACCGCGAGATCCGTTTCGACCCGGAAGCCAAGCCAGGGGTGTCGAACCTGCTGACGATTCAGGCCGCGGTCACCGGCGCGGACCTGGGCGCCTTGGCGGCGGGCTACGCCGGCCGCGGCTACGGCGACCTGAAAAAGGAGACCGCCGAGGCCGTCGCGGAATTCGTCACGCCGATCAAGGCGCGGGTGGATGAACTGCTCGCCGACCAGGCCGAGCTGGAGGCGGTGCTGGCCAAGGGCGCCCACCGCGCCCGCGAGGTGGCGGCGACAACGCTCGCGCGGGTGTACGACAACGTGGGATTCCTCCCGCCGCGGGGATGAACAAGGCCGTGGCCGAGCAGACCGAACCCTCGAAACCGGGCATCATCGACCGGTTACGCGCTCGCTACGGCTGGCTCGATCACGTGGTGCGGGCCCAGGAACGCTACGACGACCGCCAGGGCAACTTCTTCGCGGCCGGGATGAGCTACTACACCATCTTCGCGCTCTTCCCGCTGGCGATGGTCGGCTTCTCCGTTGGCGGTTTCCTGCTCTCGCGCCGGCCCGAGGTGCTCGATGAGATCGAGCGCCGGATCAAGCACTCGATCCCCGGCGAGTTCGGTACCGAGCTGGTCACCCTGATGGACAGCGCGATCTCCTCCCGTGCCTCGGTGGGAGTGATCGGACTGGCGACCGCCGGCTGGGTGGGGCTGACCTGGATGGCCAACCTGCGCGAGGCACTGTCGGAGATGTGGGAGAGCCGTTCGGAGAAGCAGGGATTCGTCTCCTCGAAGCTGTCGGATCTGCTGGCGATGGTGTGGGCGTTCGGGGCGATGCTGATCACCATTGCACTGACGGCGCTGGCCGACCCGAAGCTGATGCGCAATGTGCTGCGCTGGATGGGGGTTCCCGACTTCACGTTGTTGGGCGGGCTGCTGCGGGTCGCTTCGCTGACCATGGCGGCCGGAGTGTCATGGCTGCTGTTCACCTGGATGATCGCCCGGTTGCCCAGGGAATCGGTGAGCCTGGACAGCGCGATGGAGGCCGGTGCCATCGCCGCGGTCGGGTACGAACTGTTCAAGCAAGCCGGATCGGTGTACCTGCAGTCGGTGATCAACGGTCCGGCCGGGGCGGTGTTCGGACCGGTGCTGGGCCTGCTGGTGTTCGCCTACGTCACCACCCGGCTCATTCTTTTCGCCACCGCCTGGGCGGCGACCTCGACCGACGCGGCTACTTCTCGGCCCGCACCGGGAACCGGCTCATGATCGACACCCGGTTGAACGCGTTGATGGTGATCGCCGCCCAGACCAACAGCGAAATCTGATCGTCGGAGAGGTGCTCGCGCAGCAGCCCGAACTCCTCGTCGTCCAGGTGCGCCTCGGAGATCCAGGTGACTGCCTCGGCAATCTCCAGGGCGGCCCGTTCGGTGTCGGAGAACAGCTGGGTGTCCCGCCACGCCGGCAGCACCGCGATCCGCTGCACGGTATCACCGGCCTCCAGCAGTGCTTTGCTGTGCATGTTCAGGCAGAACGCGCACCCATTGATCTGTGACACCCGAAGATTGACCAGCTCCAGGACCGTTGGGGACAAACCGGCGTCTGTGGCACGTGCCTGAACCTCGGCCGCGGCGTCGAGGTAGGCCTGGTGGACCGAGGTGGACTGCTTGTTGAGGGCGATACGCGTCATGATCAGTCGGTCCCCTGGTCGACGAGATCGGAGTACTCCGGGTGTTTGGTGATGTACGCCTCGACGAACGAACAGGTCGGCACCACACGCTTTCCGGCCGCGCGGGTGTCGTCCAGCGCGGCGCGAATCAGCGTGCTGGCCAGCCCGCGCCCGCCGAACGCCTTGTCGATCACCGTGTGGTGAAAGATCCGCTGATCGCCGTCTTCGATGTAGTCGGCGAACCCGGCCTGTTCGCCGTCGACGGTGATCTGGAACTGCCGGTTGTCGTGGGTGACGGTCGGTTCGCTCATCACCGCAGCCTATCGGAGCCAGCTGCCGCGCCGCATGACCCGCGTGACCCGCCAATCCCGATCCAGCACAACCAGGTCGGCGTCACGTCCGGTCGCCAGGACGCCGGACCGATGCAATCCCAGGGCGCGCGCCGGGGTGGAGGAGGTCATGCGCACAGCGGCGGTCAGGGCCGCATCGTCGGCACCGAGCAGTCGCACCGCGGTGGCGAACAGCCGGTCCATGGTGGCGGTGCTGCCGGCGATGGTCGCGGTGCCGCGCAGCCGGGCCACTCCGCCGTCGACGTCGACATCGAGCCCACCGAGTGCGAAGGCGCCGTCACCGACTCCGGCTGCGGCCATCGCGTCGGTCACCAGCGCCACCCGGTCGGGTCCCACGGTGGTCACCACATGGCGGATGACGCCCGGGTGCAGGTGCACTCCATCGGCGATCAGCTCCACGGTCACCCGGGGGTCCTCCAGCAGTGCCGGGACCGGTCCAGGATCTCGATGATGCAACGCACGCATCGCGTTGAACAGGTGCGTCCCCACCGTCGCGCCGGCATCGACGGCGGCCTGCGTCTGGTCATAATCGGCGTCGGTATGCCCTACGGCCACAACAACTCCCGCGTCGACCAGCCGCCGGACGGCCGCAATGGCGCCGGGCAGTTCCGGCGCCAGGGTGGCCATCCGGATCGCGCCGCCGCCGGCCGACAGCAGGGCATCGACCTCCGCAGCCTCGGGGGCGCGCAACTGGCCGCGGTCGTGAGCCCCGCAATGCGCCGTGCTCAACCACGGCCCCTCCAGGTGGATGCCGTCCACCACAGCGCGCCGAGTCGCCGCGGCCAGGTTGCGCACCTGCGCCACGAGCTCCTCGGGCGAAGCGGTCACCAGGCTCGCCAGCCCGCCGGTGGTGCCGTGCGCGGCATGCAGGGCCGCCGCCCGCTCCGGATCATCGGGGTAGGAGGCGCCGTTGCCGCCGTGCACATGCATGTCGACGAAGCCCGGCACCACCACGGCGTCTGCGAAGGCGGCGTCTGCGGATACCGGAGGCGCCCCGGAGCCGCAGTCGCTGATCCGCCCATCGGTCACCGCAAGCCAGCCCGGCCGGTGTACCCGACCGTCGAGCACGACGGTGCCCGCGGCGATGACGGTCATGCCGGCGCCTCCAGATCCGCGGTCGTGGCCCCGGCCTCCTGGGCGGGCCAGCGACCGTCGTTCTCCCAGAAGTACCGGATGTCTTCCAACTGGCGGCCTTTGGTCTCCGGGGCGTAGCGATACACAAACGCCAGGCTGAGCATCGCCAGCGCCCCGAAGACCGCGAAAGTCCCGGCGCCGCCCAGTGCGGTGAGCATGGTCAAAAAGACCGCGGCCACGATCGCATTGCCCACCAGGTCTGACGTCAGCATCGCCGAGGAGCCCAGCGACCGCATCCGGGCCGGCAGGCTCTCCCCGGCGTACACCCACACCAGGGAGCCGAAGCCGAACGTGTAGCCGACGGTGAACAGCAGCACCCCGCCGAACTTCACCGCTGCCAGCGCTCCACCGAAGGCCTCGCCGGCGGCGAAGACGGCGACCAGAAGCAGGTTGGCGGTGACCATCGCGGCGATACCCGAGAGCAGGATCGGCCGCCGGCCCACCCGGTCGATCAGCACCAGGGAGACGATCATGGCCGCCAGGGCGGCGACCTGCACCAACGCCGGCAGAATCAGCAGCGCGAAATCGCCGTGGAAGCCCATCTTCTCGAACAGCCGGGGGCTGTAATACACGATCGCGTTGATCCCGGTGATCTGGATGAAGAACCCCAGCGTCACCACGAACACCGTCGCCCGCAGATAGGGCCGCCGCAGCATCTCGCGCAGCACGCCCAGCCCGCCGGCCTGCTCCTCGGCCAGGGTGGCGCCGATCGCGGCCAGCTCCCGCTGGGCGTCGGCGCCGGGTTCGATGCGCCGCAGGGTGCGTTGCGCCTCGTCGACTCGGCCCTTGAGCAGGTACCAGCGGGCGGTGTCGGGGATGCGGGCCAACACCCACGTCACCACTACCGCGGGGACGGCGGCCAGTCCCAGCATCGCCCGCCAGTTGCCGGCACCGGCCAACAGATAGGCGATCACATAACCGGCGATGATCCCGATCACGGTGGCCACCCCGTAGGTGACCAGCAGCGCACCGCGGGCGTGGGCTGGCGCGGACTCGGCCACGAACACCGGGACCACCACCACGGACACTCCGATGGTGATGCCCAGCAGCAGCCGCGCCAGGGTCAACGTCGACACCGAGGTGGCGGCCGCCCCCAGCAACGCGAAAACCGCGTAGCCCAGGGTCACTGCGACCATCGAACGTTTGCGGCCGATCGCGTTGGCCAGCCAGCCGCCGGCCAGCGCGCCGCCGATCTCGCCGATCACCGTGGCGGTGGCGATCATCTCCTGCTGCGCGGACGACAGCCCGAATTCCCGCTCGATGAACAGCAGGGCGCCGGCGATATTGGACAGGTCGTAGCCATAGATGACCCCGACGCTGGCGGCGGCCAGGCCCACCAGCAGCGCCAACGGCGAGGAGCGGCGCAGTTCCCCGATACGGCCCATCTGGCTCACGGTAGGGGATGCGGTTGGCTACCGAACGTCCGCGTCGTGCCGGTCGGCCAGGGTGGCATACCAGTAGGTCAGCGCCGCAGCAAGGAATTCAACGGCACACGCCGCGGTGAAGGCCGGATGCGGCATACCGACGTCGGCCATGGACATCAGCCGCGACACCCCGAGCAGCGCCATGGTGGCGGCCAGCAGGCGCACTGCTCCGGCGGGGATGGGCGAGCGCCGAAACGCCTCGAGGTAGCCGACGCCGAAGCCGATGAGCAGTGCCCCGGCCGCGCGGGTCTCGCTGTCCACCGTGGCGTTGACGGCCTGGCCGTCGGGAATGGAGTCCAGCGAGAACGCCATCCGGCTGATTCCGAGCCCGATCAACAGCAGCCCGGTGAGCCAGCCGAATGCGCGCAGCGCCTTGATCACCAGGCCGAACTCCGTCCGGGGCGGCGGTTCACCGCCCGGGCTCCCATGATGAGCCCGAACACCACGATCGTCCCGAAGATAGCCACCCCGACCCGGACCGGCACGGTGTCGTCCGACGGCGTCAGCATCATGGCCTGCGGGCTGGGGGCATCGGCCAGGGCGCGGGGTGCCACCAGCGAGGGGTCCGGTTCGATGAGCGTGCCCACCCGGGTGCCAGGCGGGACGGAGAATCCATAGTCGAGCAGCTGGGCGGCCTGCTGCCACGGGGGGATGGGTTGGCGAGTGCCGCGCAGGAGCACCGCGACCAGGCGGCGCCCGTCGCGGGTTGCCGCGCCGACGAACGTCTGCCCGGCATCGTCGGTGTAGCCGGTCTTACCGCCGAGTGCGCCCGGGTAGTTGTAGAGCAGTTGGTTGTCGTTCTCGAGCTCGTATCCGGGTGTGTCGCCGTAGCCGGGGAAGTCGAAGGTGCGGGTCGCGACGATGTTGGCGAATGCCGGGTTGTTCCAGGCGTAGCGGTAGAACAGCCCGATGTCGTAGGCCGAGGTGCTCATGCCTGGGCCGTCGAGCCCGGAGGGAGTGGCGGCGCGGGTGTCGCGGCCGCCGAGTCGAGCGGCCAGGGTGTTGATCTTGTGCAGCGCGACATCCCAGCCGCCGAGTTGCATGGCCAGCGCGTGGGCGGCGTCGTTGCCCGATCCCATCAGCAGGCCGTGCAGCAACTGGTTGACGGTGAAATGTCCGCCGGGGCCCACACCGACCCGGGTTCCCTCGGCGTTGGCGTCGTCCTGCGTACCGACGACGACCGCCTGGGGGTCCAGTTCGTTGAGCGATGCCATCGCGGTCAGCACCTTGATCACGCTGGCCGGTCGGTGCCGGCCGTGCGGATCGCGGGCGGCGATCACCGCGCCGGTGTCCATATCGGCCACCAGCCATGATTCGGCCGAGACTTCCGTCGGCACGGGAGGGGTGTCGGGCGCGGTCACGATCCCGCAGCCGGCCAGGGCCTCGCCGCCGACCGGGGTGGCCGGGACCGGCAGCGGCAGCGGGGGATCGCCGGCCTGGGGCACCTCGGAGGTGTCGACGGCGGGCGGGGTGCTGACCTGATAGGGGCAGCCGACCGTGCCTGCGCCCCGGCCCGGCGTGGGGTCCGCCCAGGCGGCAGGGGCGGCCAGCGGAGCGGCGACCAGAAAACCGGCCGCCACCAGGGCAGACAGTGAACGCAGAGAAGTCATCGTGTGTGCAGGGTAAGTCACGGGCACGGTGAAATAGGGGAGCCACGCTGTGGCTGGTGGGACGGAAGTTACTGCCCGGGGCTAGAGCCGGAAATACGCCAGCCCAGGCCCGGCGATCCGGCCCATCCACAACCGGCCGTCGGCCTCCACCACACCGGTCACCAGACCGAAGTCACGGTGTTCGGCACGGAACTGGGTGAGCACCCGCCCGTCCTCGGGATCGAAGGCGACCACCCACACCACCGGGGCGGGGTCGGGCAGCCAGCGATACGGCGTCAGCCGCCACAGCAGCCGGCGCAGCACCGGCGCGCGCGGACTCAGCCAGTCCGACAGGGCATTGCGATCGGAGACCATCGCCACCCAGATCCGGCCGTCGCGCCCGGTGGAGATGTTGTCGGGATGGCCGGGCAACTCCTCGACCAGTGGGGTGATCGAACCGCGGCGCGGCCCGCTGAGCCAGTAGGTGGACAGTCGCCGCCCGGTGCTCTCGGCGAACACCACCGCCGACTCGTCGGCGGTCAGTGTCACGCCGTTGGCGAAGTGCAGGCCCGCGGCCAACACGCTCACCGAGCCGTCGGGATCGCGGCGCAGCAAGGATCCACTGCCGCGCGCCTCGATCACCGAACCCTTGTAGTGCTCGTAGTGGAAACGATTGGTGGACTCGGTGAAATAGATTGTCCCGTCGCTGGATTCGACCGCGTTGGAGCAGAAGGTCAGCGGTTTGCCGGCCACCTCGCTCACCAGGGTCTCCATCTGGCCGGTGCCGGGGTCATACCGCAGCAGACCGCGATGGCTGTCGCAGATGAGCAGTCGGTGGTCGCGGGTGAAGGCCAAGCCCAGCGGACGCCCACCGGTGTCGGTGATCACCCGTGGCGCACCGCCTGCCGGATCGACGGAGATGATCCGGCCGTCCTCGACCCCCGTCCAGATGGTGCCGTCGGCCGCCACGACGACATCTTCGGCTGCGGTGCCGGGAATCTCGACGATCGTCAGTGCCGGCGTGGGATCGGGCGGGGGCAGCGGCCGCGATCCCGGGGGCTGCCAGCGGACGGGGTCGATCGGCGGCTTGGGCACTGTTGCATTGTGTCGGACCGAGCGCCTTGCGCGCAGGCCTAGGCTGGTGGCGATGACGGCGTCGGTGCAGGACTTCGAGGCGCTGCGGCCGCACCTGCTGGCGGTGGCCTACCGGCTCACCGGCGTATTCGCCGACGCCGAGGACATCGTGCAGGATGCCTGGCTACGTTTTGAGGCCGTCGAGCCAGACACGATCGTCGACCCGCGGGCCTGGTTAACCACGGTGGTGAGCCGCCTGGGTCTCGACCGGCTGCGCTCTGCGCCACGACGCCGCGAGTCCTACTTCGGACAGTGGCTGCCCGAGCCCGTGGTCACCGGTGTCGGAGACTCCGATCCGCTGTCGGCCGTGGTGGCCGGTGAAGAGGCGCGGTTCGCGGCGATGGTGGTGCTGGAGCGGCTGACCCCCGACCAGCGGGTGGCCTTTGTGCTGCACGACGGCTTCGCGATGCCGTTCGGCGAGGTGGCCGCCGTACTGGGCACCAGTGAAGCCGCGGCCCGTCAACTGGCATCGCGGGCCCGCAAGGCCGTCCAAGCCGATCCGCCGCTGGCCCCCGACCCGCGCCATGACGAGGCGGTCGGCGCGCTGATGGCCGCGATGGCCACCGGGGACCTGGCCGCCGTGGTGGCAGTGCTGCACCCCGAGGTGACGTTCACCGGCGATGCCAATCGCCGCGCCCCGACTGCGGCGCGGGTCATCCGCGGCCCCGAGAACGTGGCCCGATTCCTGCTTGGCCTGGCGCGCCGTTACGGCCCGACGCTGCTCAGCGCCAACCAGCTAGCCCTGGTCAACGGCGAACTCGGTGCCTATACGCCGGGTGCGCCCGAGACCGACGGCTTTGCCGAACTGATGCCCCGCGTCACCGCGATGACGGTGCGAGACGGACGAGTGGTGGCGATCTGGGATATCGCCAACCCCGACAAGTTCAGCGCCTCACCACTGCGTCATCGGTGACCGCTTCAGGCCCACGGCACCCGGCAGGCATCCCCGGAGCTGAAGCCCTGCTCGGTGATACCCAGCGCGCAGTACATGCGGGCCCGCATGTTCTCGATCCCGATCTGGTAGGTCAGCTCTAGGACGCCGGCGTCACCGAAGCGGCGCCGCAGATCGGCAACCTGGTCGTCGGTGACGGTGTGCGGGTCGGTGGTGATCGCATCGGCGTAGGCGATCGCGGCCCGCTCGTCCCCGCTGTACAGCGGAGAGCTCGCGTAGTCGTCGATGTCCCTGAGCCGATCGATGTCCAGCCCTTCCAGCCGGGTCAGCATGGTTCCGAAGTCGACACACCACGAGCAGCCGACGGTACGGGCGGTCCAGAACACAGCCAGTTCGCGCACCGTGGCGGGCAGTGTGCGCGACGCGGACTGCAGCATGCCCTCGTGGACGGCGTTGGCCAGCAGCAGCCGAGGGTGGTGTGCGATCACGCTGAAGGGCTCCGGTACCTCTCCGAAGCGCCGTTTGGTGCAGCGGTACATCGCGCGCACCAGCGGGTTGGCCTTGCGGGGGGACAGCGGTTCGATTCGAGGTTTGGTAGTCATACCCGTCAGACGAGCCGGCCCGCCGAAGTGTGACAGCACCCCTCCGCCGAGCGTGAAGCCACCTTCACGCTCGGCGGGCGAACGTGAAGGTGGCTTCACGCTCGGCGAACGTCAGGACGGGCCTCAGATCAGAAAGGGGACCAGTGCCTTGCGGTCGGTCGGGTAGTCGACGAACTTCTCCTGGTACCACTTGTGGGTGCCCAGGGCGCGGGGGATCAGGTTGCCGGCGGTGATCAGCAGGATGGCGACGCCGGGCAGCGCCCAGGTCAGGATCGCGAATCCGGTCCAGGCGATCATCTCGCCCAGGTAGGCCGGGCTGGTGACGAACCGGAATCCGCCGCCGAACGGGATCCGGTATTCGGCGCCACCGGGGTTGTTCTTCTCACGCAGGTTGCGCACGATCGACTCGGAGTTGACCAGCAGTGCGAAGCCGCACAGGTAGATCACCAGGCCCACCAGGAATCGCGGGTCGGTCAGCCACTCGGATCCGTATCGACCGAAGTAGTTGTGGCTGAACAGTGCGCCGTTGAGGAACCCGTGCATGGACGTGACGAGCATGCCCATCACCACCACCGAGATGTTGAAGGTACTGCGCTTACCCGGTACCTGCCGGATCGCCAGCGGGAAGAACCACCCGCGGTTGGCGTAGTGCAGCGCCCAGATCCCGGCCAACACCAGTGAGGTGGGCTCGAAGCGGGCCGGCCCGCTCAGATAGGCGGCCAGAAACACCACGGTGGCCGGGATTTCCATCAACCACCACCCGAACTTCGGGTTGAGGTTCAGCCCGAGCTTGGTCGTGGAGAACCGGCCGTAGGAACTCTGCCCGAAGAAACCACCGATGATCACGAAGGCCGCGAAGGCAAACGCAGCGGTCAGGACGGAGTCATAGACGGTGTTTCCGGTGTACCAGTGCATGCCTAGTGGTCTATCACGGCCGGTGTGGCGCTGCGGTGGGCGGGGAACCCGAAGAGGCGGGCGCGTGCACCGAATCTCGGTCCGGTGTGAGATGCCCTGCCGGCGGGCGGGGTTGACGGTAGTCTGCCCCCTTCGTCGAGGTGGCAACGGCCGCTTGGTTTTTCCGACAGATTCAGGGGTGACGACGTATGGCGACTGCTGCTCAACCGGAGTGGATGGCACGTCGTATCAGCGAGTTGTACGCCACCGATCCGCAATTCGCCGCGGCCCGGCCCAGCGACGTGGTCAGAGCCCAGATAGACCGTCCCGGACTGAGGTTGCCGGAGCTGGTGCGCACCGTCTGCGAGGGCTACGCCGAGCGCCCAGCGCTGGGGCAGCGCGACTACCGGCTGGTCACCGACCCCTCGACCGGTCGCACGTCGGCGCAGGCTCAACCCGGCATGACGACCATCAGTTACCGCGAGATGGCCAAGCGTGTGGACGCGGTGGCCGGAGGCCTGGCCGGTGACCCGGTGCAGCCGGGGGACCTGGTCGCCGTACTCGGCTTTACCAGCGTGGACTACACCATCGTTGACCTGGCACTGGTCCAGCTGGGCGCGGTGGCGGTGCCGGTTCAGTACACGACGGCCGCCGCCGGACTGCAGCACATCATCGCCGAGACCGAACCGACCGTGCTGGCGGTCAGCGTAGAAGACCTGCCCAAGGCGGTGGAGGTGGCCGCCACCGCATCGGCACTGCGGCGGCTCGTCGTCTTCGACTACCTCGCGCAGATCGACGATCACCGGGACGCGATCGCCGCGGCGCGCCAACGCTTGACCCAGGCGGGCAGCGCGGCCGTGGTGGAGACTTTGGCGCAGGTGATGGACCGCGGAAAAGACCGGCCCACACCGAGAGTCGATGCGCCGGCCGACAACCCGATGGTCGCGGTGCTCTACACCTCCGGGAGTACCGGGGCTCCCAAGGGCGTCATGTGTTCCGAACAGTTGGTGACCCTGGCCTGGCGGGGCATCGCACCGGCCGGACTGCGCCACGACCTGCCGAGCATCACGCTCAACTTCCGTCCGATGAGCCACGTGGTGGGACGTTCGATGCTCTACGGCACGCTGGGCGCAGGCGGCACAGCGTATTTCGTCAGCTCCCGCGATTTCTCCACCTTTCTCGACGACCTGGCTCTGGTGCGGCCCACTCAACTGAACTTCGTGCCCCGGGTCTGGGACATGCTGTCCGAGGAGTTCGGCCGCGCCGTGTCACAGCGCGTGACCGACGAAGCTGAGCGCGCGGCGGTCCAAGAGCAGGTGATGGCCCAGCAGCGCCGCGACCTGCTCGGTGCCCGCTACGTGGTGGCGTCGACGGGCTCGGCACCGATCTCGGCGGAACTGAAGGCCTGGGTGGAAGCCTTCACCGCCATCCATCTGACCGAGACCTACGGGTCGACCGAGTCGGTCTTGCTGATGGTCGACGGCCGGGTGCAGTGCCCGCCGGTGACCGACTACAAACTCGTCGACGTGCCAGAACTGGGCTACTTTCGCACCGACCGGCCGCACCCTCGGGGCGAATTCGCGGTCAAGTCCAGCAGCCAGTTCTCCGGGTACTACAAGCGGCCGGACAAGACCGCCGAGGCCTTCGACCCTGACGGCTACTACCTGACCGGCGACATCCTGGCCGAAGTGGCGCCCGGCGAGTTCACCTTCGTCGACCGACGCAACGACGTGCTCAAGCTGTCGCAGGGCGAATTCGTCACCGTCTCCAAGGTGGAGGGGGTGTTCGCCGACAGCCCGCTGATCCACCAGATCTACGTCTACGGCAACAGTGCCCGCTCCTATCTGGTGGCGGTCGTGGTTCCCGCCGAGGAAGCGTTGGCCGCCCACGACGAGCGGACGCTGGAATCGCTGATCCGGCAGTCGTTGCAGGACACTGTGAAACGCGCCGGGCTGCAGTCCTATGAGGTCCCACGCGACTTCCTCATCGAGACAGAACCGTTCACGGCGCAGAACGGGTTGCTGACGGCGGTGGGTAAGCCGGCGCGGCCCAAGCTCAAAGAGCACTACGGCGAGCGGCTCGAACGGCTCTACGACGACGTGTCCGCGCGGCAGGCGCGCGAACTGCAGGCGCTGCGCGAGGGGGCCTCCGACCGGTCGGTGCAGGAGACCGTCATCCGGGCTGCCGCGGCGTTGCTCGGGGTAAGCGCCGCCGAGTTGTCCGCAGAGGCGCGTTTCGCCGACCTGGGCGGCGATTCACTGTCGGCGCTGACGTTGTCCAACCTGCTGCACGAGATCGTGAAGGTCGAAGTGCCGGTCGGTGTCATCGTCGGACCGACCAGCGATCTGCGCACCATCGCCGGCTACGTCGAGGCGCAACGCGAATCCGGCTCCCAGCACGCCAGTTACGCCGGCGTACACGGCCCCGACGCCACCGAACTGCACGCCGCCGATCTGGCGTTGGACAAGTTCCTCGATGCCGACACCCTGGCGGCGGCGCCGACCCTGCCGCGCCCGGCCGAGCAGGTGCGTACCGTGCTCTTGACCGGCGCCACCGGCTTTTTGGGCCGATATCTGGTGCTGCAGTGGCTGGAGAGGTTGGCGCCGATCGGCGGCACACTGATCTGCCTGGTGCGCGCCGGCGACGCAGCTGAGGGCCGTGCCCGGCTGGACCAGGTCTTCGACAGCGGCGACGCCGGCCTGCTGGCCCACTATCAGCGGCTGGCCGCCGAGCATCTGGAAGTGATCGCCGGCGACAAGGGTGAACCGGGCCTCGGCGTCGACGCCAGGACCTGGCAGCGCCTGGCCGACACCGTCGACCTGATCATCGACCCGGCCGCGCTGGTCAACCACATGCTCCCGTACCGACAGTTGTTCGTGCCCAACGTGCGTGGCACGGCCGAACTCCTGCGGGTCGCGATCACCGGACGGCTCAAGCCGTACGTCTATCTGTCGACGGTGGCGGTCGGGGACCAGATACCGCCGGCGATGTTCACCGAGGATGCCGACATCCGCGCCATCAGCCCGAGCCGTCAGCTGGGCGAGGGTCACGCCAACGGATACGCCAACAGCAAGTGGGCCAGTGAAGTGCTGCTGCGGCAGGCCAACGATCTGTGCGGACTGCCGATCACGGTGTTCCGTTGCGACATGATCCTGGCCGACACCACCTACGCCGGTCAGCTGAACCTGCCGGACAACTTCACCCGGCTGATCCTGAGCCTTGCACTCACCGGAATCGTGCCCGGCTCCTTCTATGAACGGGGCCCGGACGGTGACCGGCAGCGTGCGCACTACGACGGCCTGCCGGTGGGGTTCGTGGCCGACGCGGTGTCGACGCTGGGCGAGAAATGCGACGCCGGCCACCGGACCTTCCACGTGGCCAACCCCTACGACGACGGCATCGGGCTCGACGAGTTCGCCGACTGGCTGATCGCGGCCGACCCGGCGATTCGGCGCATCGACGACTATGCGATCTGGCTGCAGCGTTTCGAGACTGCGTTGCGGGCACTGCCGGATCGGCTGCGCCAGCACTCGCTGCTGCCGCTACTGGGCAACTATCGGCGCCCGCGCACGCCCATCGCGGGATCTGTGGTGCCGGCCACCCGGTTCCGGGCAGCAGTCCAGGCGGCGAAAATCGGCCCCGACCAAGATATTCCGCACATCTCGGCGCCGATCATCGGCAAATATCTCAGCGATCTGCGCCTGTTGGGGCTGCTCGGCTGATCTGGTCAGCGGGCGAACATCAGCGCCCGCTTGACCTCCTGGATCGCCTTGGTGATCTCGATGCCGCGCGGGCAGGCATCCGTGCAGTTGAACGTGGTGCGGCAACGCCACACCCCGTCGACCTCGTTGAGGATGTCCAGGCGCTCGGCGGCGGCCTCGTCGCGGCTGTCGAAGATGAACCGGTGAGCGTTGACGATCGCGGCCGGCCCGAAGTAGGCGCCCTCGCTCCAGTACACCGGGCAACTCGTGGTGCAGATGGCGCACAGGATGCACTTGGTGGTGTCGTCGTAGCGGTGCCGGTCGGTCTGGCTCTGGATGTGCTCGCGGGTGGGGTGGTTACCGGAGGTGATCAGGTACGGCTTGACCGCCTTGTAGGCATCCATGAACGGTTCCATGTTGACCACGAGGTCTTTTTCCACCGGAAGCCCACGCAGCGGCTCGATGGTCAGCGTCAGCTCCTTGCCCGGCTTCTTGGGCAGGATGTCGCGCATCAGCAGCTTGCAGGCCAGCTTGTTGTTGCCGTTGACCCGAACCCCGTCCGAACCGCACACGCCGTGCGCGCAGGACCGGCGGAAGGTCAGGCTGCCATCCAGGTAGCTCTTGACGTAGATCAGCAGGTTGAGCAGCCGGTCGGTGGGCAGTGCGGGAACCCGGAAGCTCTGCCAGCCATCGGTGGCGGCGTAGGCGTCGGGGTTCTCCGGGTTGTACCGGGCGATCTTGAGAGTGACCATCTGCGCGCCCTCGGGGACCGCGGGCAGTGGCGGGTCACCGGCCGGGGCAGTGTCGACCAGCGCCGCCGGTGCCGGACTCGACGGCCCTGGTGAGCAGCATCCGCCCTCGGACGAGCAGCAACCGGAGTCAGCTGAGGAGGACATCAGTACTTCCGTTCCTTCGGTTCGTAGCGGGTCTGCACCACCGGCTTGTAGTCCAGCCGGATGTCGGCGATCAGGTCGGAGCCTTCTTTGTAGGCCATGGTGTGGCGCATGTAGTTGACGTCGTCACGGTTGGGGTAGTCCTCGCGGGCGTGCCCGCCGCGCGATTCCTGGCGGTTCAACGCGCCCAGCACGGTGACCTCGGCCAGCTCCAGCAGGAAGCCCAGCTCGATCGCTTCCAACAGGTCGGAGTTGAAGCGCTTGCCCTTGTCGTGCACGGTGATCCGGGCGTAGCGCTCCTTGAGCGCGTGGATGTCGGTCAACGCCTGCTTGAGGGTCTTTTCGGTGCGGAACACCGCGGCGTTGTTGTCCATGGACTGCTGCAACGCACCACGGATGTCGGCGACGCGCTCGTTGCCGTGATCGGAGAGGATGTCGGACACCCAGCCCACCACCATGTCGGCGGGGTTCTCCGGCAGCTCGACGAACTCGTGGGCATTGGCGTACTCCGCGGCGGCGATACCCGCGCGCCGGCCGAACACGTTGATGTCCAGCAGGGAGTTGGTACCGAGCCGGTTGGCGCCGTGCACCGACACGCAGGCGCATTCGCCGGCGGCGTACAGACCCGGCACCGTGTTGGTGTTGTCGCGCAGCACCTGACCGGTATTGGTGGTCGGGATCCCGCCCATCACGTAGTGGCAGGTCGGGTAGACCGGCACCAGTTCCTTGACCGGGTCCACACCCAGGTAGGTGCGGGCGAACTCGGTGATGTCCGGCAGCTTCTCCTCGAGAACCTCTTCGCCCAGGTGACGCACGTCGATGTAGACGTAGTCCTTGTTCGGTCCGGCGCCGCGGCCCTCGAGGACCTCCAGCACCATCGAGCGGGCCACGATGTCGCGTGGGGCCAGGTCGACGATCGTCGGGGCGTAGCGCTCCATGAACCGCTCGCCGTCGGCGTTGAGCAGCCGGCCGCCCTCACCGCGGACGGCTTCGGAGATCAGGATGCCCAGGCCGGCCAGACCGGTCGGGTGGAACTGGTGGAACTCCATGTCCTCCAGGGGCAGACCCTTGCGGAACACGATGCCCAGTCCGTCACCGGTCAGGGTGTGCGCATTGGAGGTCGTCTTGTACATCCGGCCCGAGCCGCCGGTGGCGAACACGATCGCCTTGGCGTGGAAGACATGGATGTCACCGGTCGCCAGCTCATAGGCGACGATGCCGGTGGCCACCGGGCCGCTGGGCGTCTCGGTGAGCACCAGGTCCAGTGCGTAGAACTCGTTGAAGAACTCCACGCCGTGCTTGACGCAGTTTTGGTACAGGGTCTGCAGGATCATGTGGCCGGTCCGGTCGGCGGCGTAACACGCGCGGCGCACCGGGGCTTTGCCGTGATCGCGGGTGTGCCCACCGAATCGACGCTGGTCGATGCGGCCCTCCGGCGTCCGGGAGAACGGCATGCCCATGTTCTCCAGGTCCAGCACCGCGTCGATGGCCTCCTTGGCCATGATCTCGACCGCGTCCTGGTCGGCCAGGTAGTCGCCGCCCTTGACCGTGTCGAAGGCGTGCCACTCCCAGTTGTCGTCCTCGACGTTGGCCAGGGCCGCGCACATGCCGCCCTGGGCCGCGCCGGTGTGGCTGCGCGTGGGGTAGAGCTTGGTCAGCACCGCGGTGCGGGCCCGGGGGGCCGCCTCGACGGCCGCGCGCATCCCGGCGCCGCCGGCACCGACGATCACCACGTCGTATCGATGTTCTTGAATCACCGCGATATCACCCGTTCGCTACCGAAATCTGCCGTCAAGAAATGTTCGCGTCGAAACTCAGCAGCACGTAGCTGCCCAGCATCAGCGTGAATATCACCGACACCGCCAACAACGCCATCAGCCAGAACCGGCTGCGGGAGCTGCGGGTGTAGTCGCCGATGATCGTGCGCAAGCCGTTGGCACCGTGCAGCTCGGCCAGCCACAACAGGCATAGGTCCCAGATCTGCCAGTACGGATGGTGCCAGCGCTCCGCCACGTAGTTGAAGTCGATGCGGTACACCCCGTCCTGCCACATCAGCATGACGAAGAGGTGCCCCAGCACCAGGAAGATCAATGCGGCACCGGAGAACCGCATGAACAGCCAGGTGTACTTCTCGAAGTTGGCCATCCCGCTGTGCCGCTGCGGCGACCGGGGGTCGCCGAGGCTGGCCGGACGGTCCCGGTCCGGGCCGAGAATCGGGGCTATCGGGCCCCTGCTGCCCTGTACCTCAGTTGTGCTCATAGGAACCGCTCCACCATGTGCATGCCGATCCGAACCATCACCGGGACCATCACCACGAGCCAGATGGCGCCGACGGCCACCAGCATCTGGCGGTGCCAGCGGGTGCCCTGCCACCAGAAGTCGATCAGGATCAGCCGGACGCCGTTGAGGCCGTGAAACAGCACCGCGGCCACCAGCCCCAGCTCCATCAGGCCGACGAGCGGGGTCTTGTAGGTCGAGATCACCTCGTTGTAGGCCTGCGGGCTCACCCGCACCAGGGCCGTGTCCAAGACGTGGACGAACAGGAAGAAAAAGATGGTCGCCCCGGTGATCCGGTGCAGCGCGAACGCCCACATTCCCGGGTCGCCCTTGTACAGACTCTGCCGCCGGAGCCGGGTCGGATCCTTCCGCGTGCCCGGCGTAGCCGAATCGGCGGATGTCGCCGTCATCAGCGCCTCCAAATTTTCTGCGGCGGCCCGCTGTGCCCGGATATACCGTGCGTACGGTCGCTCCGCAACGCCATCGCTGTCAATAACCTCGGCAAGGACTCTAAACCCATCCACAGGGTGCCCACGACCACGTAAAAGTTACCGGCGAGTAGCCAGGGCCTGCGGCTACGCTGATTTGTGTTCGTTGCCGACGGGCTGATGGGGTCAGGCGGCGCGCCCACATCGACGGGAGATCTGTTGAATGTCCCACCAAATAGACTGGGATATGTTGCGGCGCAATGTGATCAACGTTTCCGCTCATGCCTACGCGCCGTACTCCGGCCTGCGGGTGGGTGCGGCCGGGTTGACTGACGACGGCCGGGTGTTCACCGGCTGCAATGTGGAAAATGTCTCATATGGGCTGGGTCTCTGTGCCGAGTGCGCGGTGGTCTGCGGGCTCTACGCCGCCGGTGGCGGACGTTTGGTGGCGCTGTCCTGCGGTGACGCCGACGGGAACCTGCTGATGCCGTGCGGCCGGTGCCGGCAGGTGCTGCTCGAACACGGGGGCGCGCAGCTGCTCATCGACCACCCGGCCGGGGCCCGGACGTTGGCCGAGCTGCTCCCGGACGCCTTCGGGCCCGAGGCGCTGCCTTGACCAGCGCCGTTGCACCTTTCGATGCCCCGACGCTGATCGCCACCAAGCGCGACGGCCACCGGCTGCCCGACGCCGGCATCGACTGGCTGATCGACGGCTACACCGCTGGGTGGGTGGCCGAAGAACAGATGTCGGCGCTGCTGATGGCGATCTACCTGCGTGGGATGGACGAGCAGGAGACCGCCCGGTGGACGCGAGCCATGATCGCTTCGGGCGAGCAGATGGACTTCACCGATCTGCGCCGCGACGGCCTGCCCCTGAAAACGGTGGACAAGCACTCCACCGGTGGGGTCGGGGACAAGATCACCTTGCCTTTGGTCGCCGTCGTCGCCGCCTGCGGTGCCGCGGTGCCCAGTGCCTCGGGTCGCGGCCTGGGCCATACCGGCGGCACCCTGGACAAACTGGAGGCGATCGCGGGTTTCGATGCGACGCTGTCGACGGCCCGGCTGCGTGAACAGCTGGTCGGGGTGGGCGCGGCGGTATTCGCCGCGGGCGCCCTGGCCCCGGCCGACGCCAAGCTCTACGCGCTGCGGGACATCACCGCCACCGTGGAGTCGCTGCCGCTGATCGCCAGCTCGGTGATGAGCAAGAAACTGGCCGAAGGGGCCGCGGCGCTGGTACTCGACGTCAAGGTCGGCTCCGGTGCCTTCATGAAGTCTGCTGAACAGGCCCGGGCCTTGGCCGACAGGATGGTCGACCTGGGCGCGGCATACGGGGTGCCGACCCGTGCGCTGCTCACGGACATGAGCTCGCCGCTGGGGGCCACGGTCGGCAACGCCCTCGAGGTCGCCGAGGCGCTGGAGGTGCTGGCCGGGGGCGGGTCTGACGATGTCGTGGAGCTGACGGTGCGGCTGGCGCAGGAGATGCTGGACCTGGCCGGCATCCACGACGCCGATCCGGCCCACTGCCTGCGTGACGGCACCGCCATGGACCGTTTCACCGCCATGGTCGCCGCCCAGGGCGGAGACCTGAGCGTGCCGTTGCCGCTGGGGGCGTGCACGGAGACCGTGACGGCCGATCGGGGTGGCGTCATGGGCGACATCGATGCGATGGCGGTAGCGCAGGCGGCGTGGCGGCTGGGCGCGGGCCGGTCGACGCCGGGGGAGCGGGTGCAGCACGGGGCCGGGGTGCGGATCCACCGGCGGCCGGGCGAGCCGGTGACCGCCGGGCAGGCCCTGTTCACCCTCTATACCGACACGCCCGAGCGGCTCGCACCGGCGTGCGGCGAGCTCGACGGCGGCTATCGCGTGCTGCGTCTCGGCGACACGCCGCCGCTCCGGCGTCCCCTGATCATCGAGGCCACCCCATGATGAAGCCATGAGCACACCGGTCAGCCTGGAGACCATCCGGGGAGTCCCCAAGGCGCTGCTGCACGATCACCTCGACGGTGGCCTGCGGCCGGCCACCGTCGTCGACATCGCCGGGCAGGTCGGCTACGACGCCCTCCCGGCGACCGACCCCGACGAGCTGGCGCTGTGGTTCCGGACCCGTTCCCACAGCGGCTCACTGGAGCGCTATCTGGAGCCGTTCAGCCATACCGTGGCCGTGATGCAGACCGCCGACGCCCTCTACCGGGTGGCCCGGGAATGCGTCGAAGACCTCGTCGCCGACGCGGTGGTCTATGCCGAGGTGCGCTTTGCCCCGGAACTGCACATCGAGGGCGGGCTGTCCTTCGATGAGGTGACCGACGCGGTGCTGGCGGGTTTTGCCGACGGTGAGCGCGACGCGGCGGTGGCCGGCCGCGAGATCACGGTGCGCTGCCTGGTCACCGCGATGCGTCACGCGGCGCTCTCGCGTGAGATCGCCGAGCTGGCCATCCGGTTCCGGGACAAGGGCGTGGTGGGCTTCGACATCGCCGGTGCCGAGGCCGGCCACCCGCCGACCCGGCACCTGGACGCCTTCGAGTACATGCGTGACCACAACGCCCGATTCACCATCCACGCCGGCGAGGCGTTCGGCCTTCCGTCGATCCACGAAGCCATCGCGTTCTGTGGTGCCGACCGGCTGGGGCACGGGGTGCGGATCACCGACGACATCACCGTCGACGACACCGGCGCGGTGCGGCTGGGCCGGCTGGCGGCGATCGTCCGGGACAAGCGGGTCCCTCTGGAGTTGTGCCCGAGTTCCAACGTGCAGACCGGCGCGGTCGGCAGCATCGCCGAACACCCCTTCGACCTGTTGGCCCGCGCTCGACTTCGGGTCACGGTCAATACCGACAACCGGCTGATGAGTGACACCACCATGAGCAAGGAGATGCTGGTGTTGGCCGAGACGTTCGGTTACGGCTGGGTCGATCTGCAACGGTTCACGGTGAACGCGATGAAGTCGGCATTCATCCCGTTCGACCAGCGGGTCGCGATCATCGAGGAAGTGATCAAGCCGCGATACGCGGCGTTGATCGACTGATTCGATCCAGGAACAACGCCGAAGGCCGGGCAATCGCGCTGGCGACTGCCCGGCCTTCGATCGCGGATCAGTGTTCGGTGACAGTGGCCTCGGCGTCACCGGTCTTCCAGGTGATGATGCCGTGTTCGAACGTGGTCTGCTTGGACCCGTCAGCGTTGGTGGTCTCGTCGCTGGTCGGGTAGCCGAGCTTGCCCTGCGAGCCGCCCAACTCATTCCACTTGTCGCGGATCTTGCCCCACACCACGTACGAACGCGTGGTGTGAACGATCACGCCACCGTCGAACTGCTGGTAGATGCCGCCGTCGGGGTTCTTCTGCTCGGCGCCGGTGGGCTCACCCAAGTCCTGCTTGGCGGCCGCGTCCAGCGAGTCGAGCTTGGCCAGGATCGGCCCCGAAACGGTGTACTCCTTGCCGTCGGCACCGGTGATCACGGTGGAGCTGCCGGCGCCGTCCTCGTCGGGGGCACCGACCACGGAGCTGACCGCAGAGGAGATCGCGGAGCCGGCCGACGACGCGGCCGAGCTTGCCGCGGATGCAGCCGAGCTGGCCGAGCTGAGGGCCTCGTTGGTCTTGTCCTTGGTGCTGCTGCTGCAACCCGTGCCGATCAGCGCGACTCCCAAAACTGCTGCGGATACTGCTGCGGCCCGCTGCGTTGCCTTGCGCATGTGTAGTCCTTTCGAATTGGAAGGCCCCCGCAAACCGCACGGCTCGGCCCGAGTGTTACCGGGCCAGATGTTAGTCGCGAATATCACGAGTCGACAGTGAAATGAGCAAATGATTGCCGCAATTCGAAATGAATTTCCGCAGTACGAGGCATGTCGCGCTGCGTGACGTCAGGCGCCACCTTCACCGAAGTGACGTGGCGATCGGCAAAGAGCTACTCGCGCCGCAGCCGTGACTGCACGAATTGTTCGAGCTGCTCCCATTCTTTGACTGCCGGAGCGAATGGCCGCTGCGGCTCGCCCACCGATTCCCGGTCGAGCACGTAGCTGACCATGCGGCCCAGCGGACGCTCGGGCTTGAGTGTTTCAGCGACCACGCCGTCCTCGGCGTAGGTGCCGACATCCTGGAGAAACTCGACGGCCAGGTCGAGCTGCTCGCGGTCCACCGCGTCCGGCCCGTCGGTGAGGTCGTCGGTCATTCCCGACAGCACGTAGACGTTGTCTTCGGTGATGTCGATCGACAGGGAACCGTCGGTGGCGGCGGTCCGGATGTCGTCGTAGGTGCTCAGATCCGACAAGTCGTGGTCGTGCTCGTCGGCCAGATACCGGGCCAGGGCGCGCTCGGAGCCGAAGACGCTGATCCGGCCATTGCGGCCCAGGAACACCGGCTGCTCTCCGAGATAGCAACGCAGCGTGAAGTACGTGCCGTTGTCGGTGATGATCCGAATCGGGTCAATGCCCACCTTGGTCCAGAAGTCCTCGTCACCACCGAGGACCACCCGGTCGCCTGCGGCGCGCTCGCCGGTCTTGACCGCCGCCGCCTCCTCGTCCTGGGCGTCCGTGCCGGTGGTGTCCTCGGCTTCGTCGGTCTCCGCGGGAGTCGGCTCCGGCTCGGCGGGAGCATCCGCGGCCAGCTCCTCGGCGGCCCGCGACGCCGCGGCGGCGTCGACGTCGGGCGTCGTGATGATCTCTTCGACCGCGGTGAGCGCATTGCCCCAGTTGCGACCGATGACCTCGGCGATCAGATCCCAGCGCTTGCGGCCGGCCCGGCCGGTGAAGTTGTCGACGCCGCCGGCCAGCCATCCCAGGTTGGGATTGCCGTTGAAGAACTTGGTCACCGCGGGCAGGTCGCACACCGAACCGATCGCCGAGACGATCTCCAATGCGGCGGCAATTTCCGCAACGGACTGTGCCGTCGGCTTCTCGGTCAGCAGTTCCTCGACCGCGATCAGGTCGTACTCGTCGTCGATGGCCGGTTCGAGTTTGTGGGCATTGGCCTGGACGAGTTGGGGCCAGCCCGGGTGGTCCACCAGGTCGTTGTTGGCGTTGACGCGTACGAACGCCACCAGGTCCGCCACGGTGGCGAAGCCGTAGAGGTCTTCGTCCCTGCCCAGAAACGCCTGCCACTCATCGCCGGAGTCGCGCCAACTCGGCGCCCAGAGGGTGTAGCGGTCGCCGGCGGTCACCGTGAGGCGGATCGGTACGAGGTCAGCTGCCATGGCGCAAACAATAACGATGCACGCTGGCGGCCCTGAAGCCGGGATTGCGCCGGGATCAGCACCGGGACCGGCGCGGCGCCACCGCATCGCAGTGGGAAGAACTCAGAAATTTGTGTTGCCCGGGTCATCGGGTGGCTAGGGTTCCCGCCGGGGGCGTGAGCCCTGGCAGGGCTTGATCATGACGGAACCGGCGCCCCTCATCCGGCCGGCGGTTTCAGCAAACGGCAGATCGACTGTCTTCGATTTGACAACACGTGTTTTCTGAAAGAAGGTCAACACTGAAATCTGCCTAATAGATTAATGTGATCTTGTCAGGTGGATTATGTGATCGCCGATCACAAATTCCAGACGACCCGGGAGGTCTGCGATGACGGCTAAGCGAGTTCATCCGCTGGGGGCCACGCTGCTGGCCGCGCTGTGCGCCGTCCTACTGGGTATGTCGTCGCTGCTGAGTCCGGCGCTGGCGTCGCGGGTCGACAAGATGATCGCCGATGTCGCGCTGCTCGCCGGCGAGAGCTGGATCATGAGCGGCACCGGCACCTCGGACCCGAACCTCGGCAACTACATGAACGCGGTGCTCGACTTCTACCTGCAGCCGACGACTCCGTGGTTCGCCGGACAGGCCACCTACCCGGGCTACGTACCCAACGGTCTGATCACCCCCGAACAGTTCTGTCCGATCGTCTGCCAGCCCTTGCCCGTTCCCCAGCTGAACTTCGCCGATTCGCTGGCCCAGGGCGCCGCCAACCTCGAAGGCGCCATCCGCCCGCAACTGGAGGCCGGTGAGAACGTCACCGTGTTCGGCTTCTCGCAGAGCGCCGTCGTCTCCACGCTGGCCATGCAGAACCTGCTCGCTGACGCGCCGGGCGGTTCCTACGACCCGCTGAACCTGCAGTTCGTGCTGATCGGAGACCCCAACAGTCCGATCGGCGGCATCCTGAGCCGGCTGCACTTCGCAGACGGGCTCGATGGGAACATGCAGCACATCCCGTTCCTGAACATCCCGGTGGGCATCGGCGCGGGTCCGACCGATTTCGCGGCCAGTATCTACAGCACCGAATACGACGGGTGGTCCAACTTCCCGCAGAACCCGCTCAACCTGCTGGCGGTCATCAACGCGTTGATGGGAATCCCGGCGGTACACAACGCCTATTTCAACGACAATCTCGCCAACGTCATCGAGCTCGGCTCGATCGGGTCGAACGACTTCTACATGCTGCCCACCGCTCACCTGCCGATCCTGGGGCCCCTCTACGCGCTGGGAGATGTGGGCAAGCTCGTCGGCGACGCGCTGTCGCCCATGCTGAAGATGGCCATCGACTGGGGCTACGGCAACCCCGGTGCCCCCGACGCCGGCATCACCGTGAACGGTGTGGACCCTATCGGCGCGGCCGGATCCTGGGCGGTCACCGCCACCGGCCAACTGTCCGAGGACACCGGAGTCGCAGGATTCCTGTTGCGGATGGACCCGCTGCAGATGTTGGCCGGCATGCAATACGCCGGTGTGCAGAGCTTTGCCAACACCGTCAACAACCTGCTGGACTTCGCCGGTCTGGCTCCGCTGTCGCAGTCCATCATCGATGCACTGCTCACCGGCTACAACTTCACGATCGACCTGGACCAGATGCTGCTCAACGGGTGGCAAGACCTGGCCACCGAATGGAACGTCCTGGACGTGCTTGGCCCTGACGCGATTTTCAATGGGGCGCCGCTGATCTCCGGTCAGCCGGTGCTGGACCTGGTCGGCGTGGGTTTCAGCCTGCTCAACTACCTCGGCATCGACCTCTGATCGATGCATACACGGCGGCCGCTGGGGGCGGTGCTGATTGCGGCGGCCTCGGTCCTGGCGGCGACCTGCGGGCCGGACGTGGCATCGGCCGGCCTGCAGGAGCGGCACGATGTCGAGCTGTTGGCCGGTGACGGCTGGATCATGGGCCCGACCAGCATTCCCGACCCCACGGTCGGCGGCTACATGGATGCGGTGCTCGACTTGTTCCTGCAGCCGGCCTCGCCGTGGTTCCCGGGGCAACCGACCTTCCCCGGCTCCACATTCGAGCCCTTGGTCACCCCTAACCAGTTCTGCCCGTTGGTGTGTCTGCCCCCGCCGAATCCCCAACTGACGTTCGCTCAATCGATAGCCAGCGGCACTGAGATCTTGCGGGCCGCGGTGGTGCCGCAATTGGAAGACGGTTCACAAGTCACGGTGTTCGGCTACTCGCAGAGCGCCACCGTCTCCACCCAGCTGATGATCGACCTGCTCGCCCAGCCGCCGGGCGGCGGCTACGACCCGGACAACCTCAACTTCGTGCTGATCGGCAATCCCAGCAACCCGCTCGGTGGCGTCCTGACCCGCTTTCCCGCCTATCCGCTGTTGAGCGACCAGCCGGTCACCCTGCCGTTCTTGGGCATCCCGCTGAGCATCGGTCCGACGCCGACCAGCGGATTCGAGACCGACATCTACACCGGCGAATACGACGGCCTGGCCAACTTCCCGCAGGATCCGACGAACCTGCTGGCCATGCTCAACGCGCTGATCGGTACGGCGACGGTGCACTTCTCCTACATCGACTTCGACAACCTGGCCGACACCATCGACCTCGGCCGCATCGGGGACACCGACTTCTACCTGATTCCCCAACAGCTGCCGCTGCTGTGGCCCATCTACCAGCTCGGTGACGTCGGCAAGGTCATCGGTGACGCGCTGGCGCCCCTGCTGAAGCTGGTAATCGACTGGGGCTACGGCAATCCCGGCAATCCGTTCGTCGGCGTCAACGGAACTGACGCCGTGGGGCCCTGGGCGGTCAACGCCAGTGGCGAATTGGCTGACGGTTCCGACGTCGCGGGTTTGCTGCTGCGAATGGACCCGCTGCAGATGTTCGCCGGGCTGCAGTACGCCGCGGTGCGCAGCTTCGTCGACCCGGTCAACGATCTCTTGGGTTTCGGCGGGTTGAGCCCGCTGTCGGATGGCTTCGTCGACGCACTGCTGACCGGCTATCGCGTCACTAATGACGTCGACGCGTACATCCTCGACGCCTGGAACGAGCTGGCGGTGTCGCTGAATGTCGCCGACTGGCTGGGCCCGGACGCGGTGTTCAACGGCGAACCGCTTATCTCGCTTGCTCCGGTGCTGGAGATGGGTGGGGTGGTCTTTGAGATCCTCAACTTCCTCGGCGCATGACCCGTAGGGTCCCAGGCGTGGATGTCTGCGTGGTCGATCACCCGCTGGCCGCAGCCCGATTGGCCACGTTGCGCGACCAGAGCAGTGGCAACGCGGTATTCCGGTCGGCGCTGAGCGACCTGACCTGGATGCTGGTCTATGAAGCCACCCGCGAGGCGCCCCGCGTGGAGATCACCGTGCGCACCCCGCTGACCGAAACCGTTGGGGCGCGGCTGGCGCAGCCCCCGTTGTTGGTACCGGTGCTGCGCGCGGGTCTGGGCATGGTCGAGGCCGCACACGCACTGATACCCGAGGCCAATGTCGGCTTCGTCGGTGTGGCCCGCGACGAGGCCACCCACCGGCCGGTGCCGTATCTGGCATCGCTGCCCGCCGACCTCAGCGGCACACCGGTCATGGTCCTCGACCCGATGCTGGCCACCGGTGGTTCCCTGGTGCACACCCTGGGACTGCTGTGCGAACGCGGCGCGACCGACATCACCGTGCTGTGCGTGGTGGCCGCTCCGGAGGGGGTGGCGGCGCTCGGGCAGGCGGCACCGGGAGTGCGGCTGATCACCGCCACCGTGGACGACGGACTGAACGAGAACGCCTACATCGTTCCGGGACTGGGAGATGCCGGCGACCGCCAGTTCGGGCCGCGCTGAATTCTCTGCCGTCATACCGGCTACCGATTTTCTACCCTCATGCGGCGACCGGCGGGCGTGTGTGGTTGTTGCCCGCCTTTGAGCGACAAACATTTCTTGCGTTGCTGGATTCGGCCCCGCCGACTCCCGTTGTCGCTCAAAGGCGGGCAATCATCACATACGGTCGGGTTGGTGCCAGCTGAGCCGGGTGTGGCGGCTGGTAGTTGATGGAGCGATCGGGCGTTACCAGGAGCGGACCACATCGGCGACGGCCTGGCACACCCGCTGCGCCTCGGCGTGGTCCGCGGCGAGGTCATCCGACGGTGGCCGGGTGACTTCCAGATAGCACTTGAGCTTCGGTTCGGTCCCGGACGGACGGACTACCACCCGTACCGTGGTGCCGGCCCGCTCGCCGGTGAACTCCAGGGCATCGGTGGTCGGCCCGCTGCGGTGCAGTAGATCGCTTGCAGTCACGGCGAATTCAGCGAGTTCGCCCGGCGGATCGGAACGCAGCCGGGCCATCACACCGGCCGCCTCGGCCGGACTCCCGACCCGGCGTGTCACGGCGTCAGTGACATGAACACCGTGCCGCCGGGCCAGCCCGTCCAAGGCCTGCAGAATCGAGCTGCCTCGACCCCGCAGCGCCGCCAGCAGGTCGCAGGCCAGCACCGCTGCGCTGATACCGTCCTTGTCCCGCACCGCCTCTGGGTCGACGCAGTAGCCGATGGCCTCCTCGTAGGCGTAGGCAAGCGTGGCACCTGGCGGCCCGACGGGCGGCATGTCGGCGCGCGCCAGCCATTTGAAGCCGGTCAGCGTCTCGACATGTCGAGCGCCGTAGTGCTGCGCGATCCGCGCCAGCATGCGCGACGAGACCACGCTGCTGGCCACCACGGCGGCGCCCGCGCGTGTCGCGGGCAGCTGCGACAGCAGATAGTCGCCTAACAGCCAACCGGTTTCGTTGCCGCTCAGCATCCGCCAGCCCCGCGGGCCGCAGATGCCGACGGCGCATCGGTCGGCGTCGGGGTCCAAGGCGATCGCGATGTCGGCGTCGACCTCGGTGGCCCGCTCCAAGAGCGCATCGGTGGCGCCGGGTTCTTCCGGGTTGGGGAAGGTCACCGTGGGGAATTCCGGGTCGGGATCGAACTGGGCGGCCACCGTGTGGATGTCGGTGATGCCCGCGGCGCGCAGGGCCGCCACCGCCACCTTTCCGCCGACACCGTGCAGCGGTGTCAGTGCTACTCGAACCCCGGTGCGGCTGCGGCGCACCGTGGCTGCCCGTGCGATGTAGCGTGCCAGCAGCTCGTCTCCGGTCGGGGTGACGGGGCGCCGGGCGATGGTGTCGGCTGGGGGAGCGTCGGCCATGGCGTCTTCGATCTCGGTGTCGATCGGCGAGACGATCTGGATGCCGCCGTCGAAGTACACCTTGTAGCCGTTGTCGGCGGCCGGATTGTGCGAGGCGGTGATCTGGACCCCGGCAGCTGCGCCGGTGTGGCGCACCGCAAATGCCAGTACCGGTGTCGGCGACGGATCCGGTAACAGCAACACCGAAAAGCCTGCTGCGGCAAACACTTCCGCCGTCGCTGTGGCGAACATCTCCGATCCGTGCCGCGCGTCGCGGCCCACCACCACCGTCGACCCGGTGCGTTGATGGGCGGACAGAACGCGGGCCACCGCCCAGCTGGCGCGCAGCACCACGGCGAGGTTCATCGCATCGGGCCCGCCGCGCACCGGACCGCGCAGCCCGGCGGTGCCGAACCTCAGCGGTGCCGCGAACCGGACGGCTAACTCGTCGGGGCTGCATGCTCTGAGCTCCGCGGCGGTCACCGGGTCGGGATCGTGCGCGATCCATTCCTTGGGAGTCACCTGCCAATTGTGCCAATTGTGGCAATCGACGTCGCGTCCAATATCAACTACTTGTTACTCTTCCCCGGTTTGCGTCCACCCGACCATGGAGTACCGGTGACCGATGTGACGTCCTTACTGGCGAAACGCTCAATCTGCTCGCCGGTGAACTGGCGCAGCATGATGCCGGTGGCCGTCGTGGTCGCCGTCACGGCCATCGTGCACCTGGCGGTCGCCACCCACTACGGCTGGCACACCGACGAGTTCTACTACGTGGTGTGCGGTCAGCACCCCGCTTGGGGCTACTTCGACCATCCGCCCCTGGTGCCCCTGATGGCCAGGGTGGCTGCCGTAGGCGGCTTGTGGGGACTGAGACTGCTGGCCATCGCGATCCACCTGGGCTGCATCGTGCTGGCGGCGCTGCTGACGGCGGAGTTCGGCGGACGGCGAGTGGCCCAGCTGATCACCGCGGCCGCGGTGGCGGCCAGCCCGCTGTTCATGGGTGCCGCGATGTTCTTCGGGACCACCGTGGTCGACCAGCTGATCTGGATCGCGGTGCTGCTGTTGGTGACGCGGGCGCTGCGGATCGGAACGATGATGGCCTGGCTGCCGGCCGGTGTGGTCGCCGGGATCGGGCTGGAGGCCAAACAGACCGTCGTCTTGCTGCTCATCGGGATCGGGGTCGGCCTGGCGATCTTCCGCCGAGATGCGCTGCGCACCACGGGGCCCTGGGGGGCCTGCGCGGTCGCGGCGGTGCTGGCGGCTCCGAACCTCATCTGGAACGCCGCACACGGCTGGCCGAGTCTGACGTTCGCCCACGCCATGTCGGTACGCATGGGCGGCCCGCTGGGTTCGCTGTCCCAGATGCCGTTACTTGTCTTTCTCTACGCCGGGCCACTGTTGATCGTCCTGTGGTTGATCGGCATCGGCTGGCTGGCCTCCCCGGCGGGAGCGGACTACCGCTGGATGCTGGTGGTGCCGGTGGTGGTGGTGGCATTGGTGGTCATCAGCGGTGGCCGCTGCTACTACGTGGGACCGGTGTTCGCGGTGCTGTTCGCCGCCGGTGCCATGCGCATCGAAGGGGCGAACCCCCACCGGGTACCGCCGGGCTGGGCCGCCGCGCTTGTCGGGCTGTTTGCCGGAGCGGTCTTGCTCTGCCTGCCGATGCTGCCCGTCACGACCGCCGACTCGTTGCGCAAGATCAATCCGATTCCACTCGAGACGTACGGCTGGCCGGCGTTCGTCGACGAAGTCGCGGCTGTCGCGGCGACGTTGCCCGCCGATGTGCCGATCTTCGCCGGGGACTACGGCGAGGCCTCCGCGCTGCGACTGTTCGGGCCGGCGGCGGGCATCACTGGTCCGGTGGTCAGCGGCGACAGCAACTACGCCGTATGGGGCCCGCCGAAAGGCAGCCCCGCCACCGTGCTGTGCGTGGGGAGATTCCCGGTCCGCAAACTCACCCAGTACTGGGAGAGCGTCACCTACCTGGCGTCGATCAAACTGCCCGGCGGGGTACACAACGGGTTGCACGGGGCCCACATCTACCTGTGTGAGCACCCGCGGGGCAGCTGGGCCGCGATGTGGCCGCGGATGCGGCACAGCTCCGGCGTTCCGTACTGATCTGTAGGCGCGGGACGGCGGGCGGTCGCCGGGGCAAGCAGTGTCAATTAGTTGCTACCATGCTCGGATCTGTACCGCTTGACGATGGAGAGCCGGTGATTCGCTCCACAGCCGTGCCGGGGCCGGAATCCACAGACTCGTGGGTGAGTCGCCACTCGCTCCTGCCTGTGGCCGCCGTGATGGCCATCGCCGCCGCGGTGCACGGGGTCTTTGCCATGAACTACGGCTGGCACCCCGACGAGTTCTACTACGTGATCTGCGGTCAGCACCCCGCCTGGGGCTACTTCGACCATCCGCCACTGGTGCCACTGCTGGCTCGGCTGGCGGCCGTGGGCGGCTTGCCGGGGCTGCGGCTCTTGGCCATCGCGATCCACCTGGGCTGCATCGCGCTGGCGGCGCTGCTGGCGGCGGAGTTCGGCGGACGGCGGGTGGCCCAGGGGATCACCGCGGCCGCGGTGGCGGCCAGCCCGCTGTTCATGGGTGCCGCGATGTTCTTCGGGACCACCGTGGTCGACCAGCTGGTCTGGATCGCGGTGCTGCTGTTGGTGACGCGGGCGCTGCGGATCGGAACGACGGTGGCCTGGCTGCCGGCCGGTGTGGTCGCCGGGATCGGGCTGGAGGCAAAGCAGACCGTCGCGTTGCTGCTCATCGGCATCGGGGTCGGCCTGGTGATCTTCCGGCGCGACACGCTGCGCTCGCCGGGACCGTGGCTGGCCGCCTCCACGGCGATCGTGATGGCGGTCCCCAACCTCATCTGGAACGCCGCACACGGCTGGCCGAATCTGACGTTCGCCCACGCCATGTCGGTGCGCATGGGCGGCCCGCTGGGATCACTGACCCAGCTACCTCTGCTGTTGCTGCTGTACGCCGGCCCGCTGCTGGTGCTGCTGTGGGTGATCGGAGCTCGCTGGCTGGTGGCCGACGAGGGCCGGGACGACCGTTGGATCCTGGTGGTGCCGGCGGTGGTCTTGGTGCTCTGCGTCATCACCGGAGGCCGCTGCTACTACGCCGGGCCGGTGCTCGCGGCGCTCTTCGCCGCCGGCGCGGTCCACATCGAGACCAAGTGGTCCGACCGGGCGCCGCTGGGCTGGGCGGCGGCGCTGGGTGCGTCGTTCGTCGGCGCGGTCGTGTTCTGCCTGCCGGTGCTGCCGCCGACCACCGCAACGGCGCTACGGCAGGTCAACCCCATTCCGATGGAGACCTACGGCTGGCCCCAGTTCGTCGATGAGGTGGCCGCTGCCGCTGCTTCACTGCCCAGCGACGTGCCGATCTTCACCAGCAACTATGGTGAGGCCTCGGCGCTGCGGGTCCTCGGGCCGGCGGCCGGCGTCACCCGGCCGGTGGTCAGCGGCGACAGCAGCTACGCCCTGTGGGGGCCACCTACGGGCAGCCCGGCCACGGTGCTGTGCGTCGGGCGGTTCCCCGTCCCCAGACTGAGCCAGTACTGGGCCCACGTCGGCTACCTGAACTCGATCCGTTTCCCCGCCGGAGTGCACAACGGCGAAAGCTCGGCGAAGATCTACCTGTGTGAGAAGCCACGGGGCAGTTGGGCCGCCATGTGGCCGCGGATGCGCCACAGCTCCGGTGTCAGTTACTGAGGTGCCGGTAGCCGGCTGATCACTTCGGCGAGGAGTGCCCCCATGTTCGCGGCCGCTTCGCGTCCGGCGGCCAGCACCTCGGCATGGCTGAGGGGTTCGCCGGTGATTCCCGCCGCCAGGTTGGTCACCAGCGACAGTCCCAGGACCTGGGCGCCGGCCGCTCGGGCGGCGATCGCCTCGTGGACCGTCGACATGCCCACCAGGTCAGCGCCCAGCGTGCGCAGCATCCTGATCTCGGCGGGGGTCTCGTACTGAGGGCCGGCCATTCCTGCGTAGACGCCCTCGGCCAGCGAGGGGTCGACGTGGTGGGCCAGTGCGCGCAGCGCTGGCGTGTAGGCGTCGACCATGTCGACGAAGTGCGCACCCTGCAGCGGGGAGCGCCCGGTCATGTTCAGATGGTCGCTGATCAGCACCGGCTGGCCCACGTGATAGCTGGTCCGCAGTCCGCCGGCGGCGTTGGTCAGGATCACGGTGGTGGCTCCCGCGGCGACCGCGGTGCGCACCGGACGTACCACGTCGGCCAGATCGTGGCCCTCGTAGGCATGGATGCGACCCGCCAGCACCAGCACCCGGTGCGTGCCGATCCGTACCGACACCAGCTCGCCGGTGTGGCCCGCCGCGGTCGGTGCGCTGAACCCCGGCAGCTCGGCCATCGGCAGGCTCGCGGTCGCGGCGCCGAGAGCTGCCACCGCGGGTGCCCACCCAGAACCGAGCACCACCGCGACGTCGTGCGTTTGCACGCCGGTGCGCTGGGCGACCACCGCCGCCGCCTGCGTTGCCAGCGGTACCGTCACAGGTCCTGAGTTTAGTCGCGTGCCGCGATGGGATACTGCCTGAATGTCTCCAGCCCCCATGTCGCACGCCGTCGAGGCGTGGCTGGCCGGCCATGCCGAGGAATTGGTGGCATGGCGGCGGCACCTGCACCGCCATCCGGAGTTGAGCCGCCAGGAGTTCGCCACCACTCAATTCATCGGTGAACGCCTGGCCAGCGCCGGCCTCAATCCCAAGGTCCTGCCCAGCGGGACGGGCTTGACCTGTGATTTCGGGCCAGAAGGCGGGCCTCGTCTGGCGCTGCGGGCCGACATCGATGCCCTGCCGATGACCGAGCAGACCGGGGCGCCCTACGCGTCGTTGGTGCCGGGGGTGACCCACGCCTGCGGTCACGACGCGCATACCGCGATTCTGCTGGGCGCGGCGCTGGCGCTGGCGTCGGCCCCGGAGTTGCCCGTCGGCGTGCGGCTGGTGTTCCAGGCCGCTGAGGAACTGATGCCCGGTGGAGCGATCGACGCGATCGCCGCGGGCGTCTTGAACGGGGTCAGCCGGATTTTCGCGCTGCACTGCGACCCCCGGCTGGAGGTCGGTCGGGTCGCCACCATCGCCGGGCCCATCACGTCGGCGGCGGACACCATCGAGATCATGGTCACCGGACCCGGCGGTCATACCTCGCGTCCGCATCTGACCGCGGACCTGGTCTACGGGCTGGGCACCTTGATCACGGGGCTGCCGGGAGTGCTGTCGCGGCGCATCGACCCGCGCAACAGCACGGTGATGGTGTGGGGGGCCGTCAATTCCGGAGCCGCCGCCAACGCCATACCGCAGTCGGGGCGGCTGGCCGGAACGGTGCGCACCGCCAGCCGGGATACCTGGGTGGCGATGGAGGGCATCGTCGAGGAGGCGGTGGCCTCGCTGTTGGCGCCGTTGAACATCGAGCACACGCTGCACTACTACCGCGGAGTGCCGCCGGTGGTCAACGAGGTGCTCTCCACGCGAATGCTGACCCACGCGATCGAGGCCATCGGGCCCGACGTGCTGGCCGAGACGCAGCAATCCGGTGGTGGCGAGGATTTCTCCTGGTATCTGGAGCAGGTGCCCGGCGCCATGGGCCGACTCGGGGTGTGGCCGGGCACCGGTCCGCAATTGGATCTGCACCAGCCGACGTTCGATCTCGACGAGCGGGCGCTGGCGGTGGGTGTGCGGGTGATGGCCGGCGTCGTCGAGCAGGCCGGTTTGCTCTAGCGGTCGCCTGAGGGCGACCCGGGGCCGATGTTTCGGGCCGGGCGGGTCTGCAGGTCGCGCACGTATTCCTCTGGCGCGCCGGCGATCTGGGCGGCCTCGGCCACCACGCCGAGGTATCGGGCGGAGGGTAGTCCACGCTCCCAGGCGTCCACCACATACAGCCAAGCCAGTACGGGGCCCGGTTCGCTGTCGGCCGGGTCGGAGGTGATCCCGTCCACCCGGTCCACCCGGCAGCGGATCTTCTTGTGGATGCCGAACTCCGAGCCTTCCCAGCTGTCCATGTTCTTCTCGTCCTCGGGCGTCACGTCGTAGAGAACGACGAACACGCTCGAAGCGGGATCCTCCACCACCGTCGCCAGGGCGCCCTCCCAGCCGATGTCCTCGCCGGCGAACGTCAGCCGCCAGCCGTGCAACCAGCCGGTGCCCGTCATCGGGGAGTGCGGGGCCCGCTGAAGCATCTGTTCGGGATGCATGTTTGACCCGTAGGCGGCGTAGAGCGGCACGGCAGAATCTTAAACGTCGCGCTGCAGATAGGTTAGTCGCTGTGACTTCTCCCTCGACGCGCATCGTGATTGTCGGCGGCGGCCCCGCCGGTTACGAGGCCGCCTTGGTCGCGGCCGCCAAGGGCCCCGAAGCCGTTTCGGTGACGGTGGTCGACGCGGACGGCATCGGCGGCGCCTGTGTGCTGTGGGACTGTGTGCCGTCGAAGACCTTCATCGCCTCGTCCGGGGTGCGAACTGAGCTGCGCCGCGCCCCCCACCTGGGTTTCGACATCCACTTCACCGACGCCGAGATCGAGCTGAGCCAGATCCACGAGCGGGTGAAATCGCTGGCCTCGGCGCAGTCCCACGACATCCGCACGCAACTGATCAACTCCGGGGTGGAGGTCATCGCCGGCCGCGGCGAGCTGATCGACTCCGCGACCGGCCTGGCCCATCACCGGATCAGGGTCACCGAGCATGACGGGACGCAACGGCTGCTCGACGCCGATGTCGTGTTGATCGCCACCGGTGCCAGCCCGCGCACCCTGGCCAGTGCCGAACCGGACGGCGAACGCATCCTGACCTGGCGTCAGCTCTATGACCTGAACGCGCTGCCCGAGCACCTGGTGGTGGTGGGTTCCGGCGTCACCGGCGCGGAGTTCGCCAATGCCTACACCGAACTCGGGGTGAAGGTGACGGTGGTGGCCAGCCGCGATCGGGTGCTGCCGCACGAGGACCCCGACGCCGCCCGGGTGCTGGAGACCGTGTTCGCCGAGCGGGGCGTCACCCTGGTCAAGAATGCGCGCGCCGCGTCGGTGACCCGCCACCAGGACGGGGTGCTGATCACCATGGCCGACGGCCGCACCGTGTTTGGAAGCCACGCACTGATGACGGTGGGTTCGGTACCCAACACGTCCGGACTGGGCTTGGAGCGCGTGGGGATCGCGCTCGGGCCGGGCGGCTACCTGCAGGTGGACCGGGTCTCGCGGACTTCGGTACCCGGGATCTACGCCGCCGGCGACTGCACCGGCCTGCTGCCGTTGGCGTCGGTGGCGGCCATGCAGGGGCGCATCGCGATGTATCACGCGCTGGGCGACGCGGTGGCACCGATTCGGCTGCGCACGGTGGCGGCCGCGGTGTTCACCCGCCCCGAGATCGCCGCGGTGGGAGTGCCGCAGTCCCAGATCGACGACGGCACCGTGCCGGCCCGCACCGTCATGCTGCCGCTGCAGACCAACGCCCGAGCCAAGATGAGCCGGATGCGTTACGGGTTCCTCAAGCTGTTCTGCCGGCCGGCGACCGGAACGGTGATTGGTGGGGTGGTGGTGGCCCCGATCGCGTCGGAGCTGATTCTGCCGATTGCGCTGGCGGTGCAGAACCGGATCACCGTGGCTGATCTGGCGCAGACGCTGGCCGTGTATCCGTCCCTGTCGGGATCGCTCACCGAGGCGGCGCGCCGGCTGATGACGCACGACGACCTGGACTGAGCCGCCCCGGTGAAGCGCGCGTCACACCCGGTCGGGCGGCAAAGCCACGTAGCCTGGCACACGTGAGCACGCTGGGACCGGACCAACGAGCACGAGCCTGGGAACAACTGGGCAGTGAGCAGTTCGACGTAGTGGTGATCGGCGCGGGTGTAGTGGGCGCCGGCTGCGCTCTGGACGCCGCCACCCGCGGCCTCAAGGTGGCGCTGATCGAGGCGCGTGACTTCGCCGCGGGGACCTCGAGCCGAAGCTCGAAGATGTTCCACGGTGGACTGCGCTACCTCGAGCAGTTGGAGTTCGGCCTGGTACGCGAGGCGCTGCACGAGCGCGAGTTGTCGCTGACCACGCTGGCCCCGCACCTGGTCAAGCCCCTGCCCTTCCTGTATCCGCTGACCCGGCGGTGGTGGGAGCGGCCGTATGTGGCCAGCGGAATCTTTTTGTATGACCAACTGGGTGGGGCGAAATCCGTTCCTGCGCAACGGCATCTGACTCGGGCGGGCGCCCTGCGGCTGTGTCCGGGGCTCAAGCGCAGTGCCCTGATCGGTGGCATCCGTTACTACGACACCGTGGTGGACGACGCCCGTCACACCCTGACCGTCGCGCGCACCGCGGCGCACTACGGGGCGGTCATCCGCACCTCCAGCCAGGTGGTCGCGCTGCTGCGCGAAGGCGACCGGGTAACCGGGGTGCGCGTCCGCGATTCCGAAGATGGCGCGATCACCGAGGTCCGTGGCCACGTGGTGGTCAATGCCACCGGGGTGTGGACCGATGAGATCCAGGCATTGTCGCGCCAGCGCGGCCGGTTCCACGTCCGCGCGTCCAAGGGCGTACACATCGTGGTGCCCCGGGACCGGATCGTCTCGGAAGCGGCGATCATCCTGCGGACCGAGAAGTCGGTGCTGTTCGTCATCCCGTGGGGCACGCACTGGATCATCGGCACCACCGATACCGACTGGAACCTGGATCTTGCGCACCCGGCGGCCACCAAGGCCGACATCGACTACATCCTGACCCACGTCAACACCGCGCTGGCGACCCCGCTGACGCACGCCGACATCGAGGGCGTGTACGCCGGTCTGCGGCCGCTGCTGGCGGGGGAGAACGACGACACCTCCAAGTTGTCGCGGGAGCACGCGGTGGCCGTTCCCGCGCCGGGTCTGGTGGCCATCGCCGGGGGCAAATACACCACCTATCGGGTGATGGGCGCCGATGCGATCGATGCCGCCGCCGAATACATCCCGACGCGCGTGGCACCGTCGATCACCGAAAAGGTCCCGTTGTTGGGGGCCGACGGCTATTTCGCGCTGATCAACCAGGCCGAGCACGTCGGCGCCGAGCAGGGCCTGCACCCCTACCGGGTGCGGCACCTGCTGGACCGCTACGGCTCGCTGATCCATGACGTGCTGGCGCTGGCCGACGAGGCGCCTGATCTGTTGGATCCGGTCGCCGAGGCGCCCACCTACCTGAAGGTCGAAGTCGCCTACGCCGCCTTCGCCGAGGGCGCCCTGCATCTGGAGGATGTTTTGGCCCGGCGGACCCGGATCTCCATCGAATACGCCCACCGCGGCGTGAACTGCGCCCGCGAGGTCGCCGAGGTGATGGCGGGGGTGCTCGGCTGGGACGAGGCCGCCATCGATCGCGAGGTGGCCAACTACCTGGCTCGGGTGGAGGCCGAGATCCTCTCGCAGGAGCAGCCCGACGATGCGTCGGCGGATGCGCTGCGTGCCAGCGCCCCCGAGGCACGGGCGGAAATACTCGAACCGATCCCGCTGACCTGAGTGCTGTCGTCTCGGTGAACGCTGGTCGCTCCCCACTGTTCGGCCACGCGTCGTCGACCGAGGCCGGCCGACTCGCCGATGTGCTCCGCAAGGAGACCGTCGGGGGCGCACTGTTGCTGGTGGCCGCGACCGTCGCCGTCGGATGGGCCAACTCGCCGTGGGCGGAGGCCTATTTCCGGCTGGGGGCCATCGCCGTCGGCCCCACTGCCTGGGGGCTGAACCTTCCCCTGTCGGCCTGGGCCGCCGACGCCCTGCTCGCGGTGTTCTTCTTCGTCGTCGGTCTGGAGCTCAAATACGAGGTGCTGGCCGGAGACCTGCGTGACCCGCGTCGCGCGGTGCTTCCCGTCGTCGCCGCCGTCGGCGGGATGGTGGTGCCCGCAGCGGTGTACGTCGCGTTCACCCTTCATGCCGGAGACGGGGCACTACGGGGATGGGCCATTCCCACCGCCACCGACATCGCGTTCGCGCTGGCTGTTCTGGCCGTGATCTCCTCGCATCTGCCCTCGGCGCTGCGCACTTTCCTGCTGACCCTGGCCGTGGTCGATGACCTTCTGGCGGTCACGGTGATCGCGGTGTTCTACACCGGGCACCTCGACCTCGTCGCTCTCGGCCTGGCCGGCGTCCCGCTGGTGTTGTTCGCGGTGGCGGCGCGACGCCTCGGCAACGCCGCGGTGCTGCTCCCGCTTGCGGCGGCCACCTGGTACTTCGTCCACGAATCCGGGGTGCACGCCACCATCGCCGGGGTGTTGCTCGGCCTGACGGTTCCGGTGCGGGCTCCGCGCAACGGCAGACCGAGGCAGCGGCGCCGGCTGGAGGCCAAGGAACTCGAGCACCGGATGCGTCCACTGTCGGCGGGCGTCGCCGTGCCGGTGTTCGCGTTCTTCGCGGCCGGGGTCACCCTCGGCGGGCTCGCCGGATTGACCACGGCCCTGCGTGATCCCGTCGCTCTCGGCATCGTCGCCGGCCTGGTCGTCGGCAAAGTCGTCGGTATCAGCGGCGCGGCCGCGCTGACCGCCGCACTGACTCGAGCCGAGCTCGACACCTCCCTGAAGTGGATCGACGTGGTGGCGCTGGCTCTGCTCGGCGGGATCGGCTTCACCATCGCGCTGCTCATCGGAGACCTCGCCTTCGCCGATCCCACCCGCCAGGAACACGTCAAGGTGGGCGTGCTGATCGGCACCCTGGTCGCGGCGTCGCTGGCGGCAACACTGTTGATCCTTCGTGACCGCAGCTACGCCCCCGATCCCGAGGGGCAGCCGCGATGACGCGTCGGCGCCCCGCGCCGCTGCCGGTCCGCGACGGACTGGGCCCGGCCCGGCTTCGCCTGCACGGCGGCCCGGTGGCGGCCGAGCTGCGGACCCGCTTCGGCGCCGCTGTGGCGGCCAAGGTGGCCGCCGGGGAGGTGGTGACCGCGACCGGGGCGCCCGTCGACGACACCACCACGCTGCCGGCCGGGAGCCATGTCTTCATGTACCGGGATCTGCCCGAGGAGGTCCCCGTGCCTTTCGAGATGCCGGTGCTGTACCGCGATAAGGACCTGGTCGTGGTGGACAAGCCGCATTTCCTGGCGACCATGCCGCGAGGCAGCCACGTGGCTCAGACCGCGCTGGTGCGGCTGCGGCGCGAGTTGGACCTGCCGGAGCTCAGTCCGGCGCACCGGCTGGATCGACTGACCGCCGGCGTGTTGGTGTTCACCACGCGCCGAGAGCTGCGCGGGGCCTATCAGACCCTGTTCGCCCGGGGTGTGGTGCGCAAGCAGTACCTGGCACGGTCCTCGGCGCAGCCCACCGGGGATTTCCCCCGGCTGTTACGCAGCCGGATCGTCAAGCAGCGCGGCTGCCTGCAGGCGCGTGAAGAGGAGGGCGAGCCGAACGCCGAGACACTGGTGGAGTACCTCGGCGAAGGCCGTTACCGGCTGAACCCGCGCACCGGGCGCACCCACCAACTGCGCGTGCACCTGGCCGCCCTGGGCCTGCCGATCGACGGTGACCCGCTCTATCCGCGGGTTCTCGACGTCGCCCCCGACGACTTCTCCCAGCCGCTGCGGCTGCTGGCCCACCGGCTGGAGTTTGAGGACCCGTTTTCCGGCCGGTCACGCAGCTTTTCCAGCGCCCGCGATCTCGACGCCGAGGGGCAGCCGCCCGTGCGGGTTTCGGCGGCCACTGTCCGGGGTACAGGAAGTCACGACCCAGAGCAGAGGGGAGTCTGATTCTCATGCAGGCACACAGCAAGATGACGATCGCGGTGATCGGCAGTGCGATGGCGCTGATGGCAGCCGGCTGCAGCGGCACCAAGGAAGAGGCGCCGAGCACCACGAGCACCACCACGACAACCACGAGCACCACCACCACCGAAGTCGCCCCTGAGCCGGTGCCCGGTGAGCCCGGTCCCGGTGAGCCCGGTGAACCCGGCGGTCCCACCGGAGGTGGTGGTCCCGGTGGGGGCGGCGGTGCGATTCCCGGTGGCCCGACCGGTGGCGGTGGCCCCAATGGCGGCGGCGGCGAGATTCCCGGTGGGCCGACCGGCAGCGGTGGCCCCGGCGGTGGCAGTGGCAGCATTCCCGGCGGGCCCACCGGTTGGGGCGGTCCCGGCGGTGGCGGCGGCTGCGTTCCCGGGGTCGGCTGCGGCGGCTGGCCGTGAGCTTCGCGCGACGGTGACGGGAATGGTGTTCAGCGCTGGCAGGTTGAGCACCAGAACCGGATCCGGTCACCGGCGCGATCCTCGCTGATCGCGGTACCGCACCGGCGGCATGGCAGACCGGCCCGGCCGTACACCCACAGGTGGCGGCCAGGCCGGGTGTCACCGGTGGTGCAGCGGGTCCGGCGCAGGCGATTGGCCCACAACATTTCCCGCGCCCGCGACACCAGTCGAGAAGGATCGGTGAGTTCGGCGACGGGACTGATCGGCAGTCGGCCCATCACGAAGCACAGTTCATTGCAGTAGACGTTGCCGATTCCGGCCATCACGGTCTGGTCCAGCAGAGCTGCCGCCAACGGGCGCTGCGGATCAGCGATCAGTCCGGCCACGGCCGCCTCGGGATTCCAGTCGTCCCCGAGCAGGTCGGGTCCCAGGTGAGCCACCGCGGCAGTGTCGAGGCGACGATCCAGCACCTCCAGCGTTCCCAGATCGATGCCGGTGGCACGAATCTGACCGGCCTCCACGATGATGCGCGCCCGGTGGTCGGGCAGGCGGCGGCCTATGCGCCAGCTGCCCTCCATCTTCAGATGCGAGTGAATGCTGGCCGACCCGACGCGGATGAACAGATGCTTGCCTCGACTGAGCACCTCGTCCACCCGCGCGCCGGTCAGATCGATCTCGGCGTAGCGGGGAACCCGGATGTCGCAGCGCGTCAGTGTCTTGCCCGACAGCGCGTCGGCCAGCACGGTCGCGGTGTGGAAGACGGTGTCTCCCTCGGGCATCAGCGCATCCGCAATCCACGCGGCGTGCGCGAGAACCCCGCCTGGATCAGCGCGTCGAGGGTGGGGGATTGGCGAACCTCCAAAACCGTTGCACCGTCGATCCGTTCGATGAGAATGCCGTCGACTCGCCGGTCGGCGATCAGGCCTGCCAGTGCCCCGGCGGCGGCGTTCTGCGCCTCGGCGGTGGCGGCAAAGTTCAGCAGTGATCGGCCACCACGCTCGACGAACCACGTCAGCTCGCCGTCGACCAGGACCACCAGCGCGCCCGCCTTGCGCCCCGGCCGCGCGGTCCCGGGATGGGCCGGCCAACTCAATGCCGCCCCGTAGGGATTGGCCGGGTCGGCCGCGGCCAAGGCCACGGCGTGGAATTCGGGTCGGGCCGGGTCGACGCCGTCGAGGTAGCCCCGGAGCCGATCGACGGTGGAGGCCCGCGCGAACTGTGCGGCGCCCAACGACTCGATGAAGTAGCCGCGTTGGCAGCGTCCCGCCTCCTCAAAGGCCGTCAGTACTTTGTAGGCGGCAGCGAACCCGCCCGGCAGCGCTTCTGCGGCGACGGCGCCGCGGGTGAGTACCCCGTAACGGTGTAGGAGAAGTTCGGCGCTGTGGTGTGCCCGCAGCGTGGAATCGGGTTCAGGCGCAGGCAGAACTGACCAGCGTCCGGCGACGGCCGGGTCCGCGGTGCGGGCAGTGGCGTGTGCGACGCTGTAGCGGCTGAGCCGAGGCGGGCGTCTGGTGCGGTGTGCCGGGGTGGTGCGCCGGGTTCCTGCCAGGACCGCCCGCACCGGAGCGAACGTGTCGCCGGTGATCCAGCCCGCCCAGATCAGCTCCCACAGTGCGGATGTGAACTCCGACTCGCTCGCGTCCCCGCACAGCTGTCGGAAGAAGAACGCTCCGCCGCCGCCGAGCGTGTCGAGGATGGCCCGGTGGGTGTCGCCGAATTCGATGGGTGTCCCGGGCGCCAGCGTCAGCGCAGCCGAATCGGCGGTATGAAAGCTGATCCAGCCGTCGCTTGCCGGGGCACTGCCGGCGGGAGCTCCGGCGCCCGACCAGAGCACCTCCCCGGAGGCCAGCAGTTCGTCGAGCATGGCCGGTGAGTAGTCGCGCACCCGTGGACCGAGGATCAGCGGTTCGACTGCGGATGCGGGCAGGGCCACGCCGGCCAGCTGCTCGATCACCCCGGCCAACCCGTCGATGCCGCTGGCGGTGGCGCCCGGAGTACCGATCTGCTGCCAGGCCGGCAGGAACCTCCCATAGGCCGCCGGTGATACCGGCTCGATGGCCGCGCGCAGTGCGGCCAGCGAGCGGCGTCGCAGGATCCGCAACACCTCGGTGTCGCACCACTGCTCGCCGGGAGACTGCGTCAAGTCGGTGAATTCACCGCGCATCACCCGGCCGTCGGCCGCCAGTCGACCCAGCGCATCGGCCGCCACCCGCACACCCAGCCCGAATCGCTGCGCTGCGTGCCCGGTGGTGAACGGACCCCGGGTGCGGGCGAAGCGGCCGAGCAACTCACCCAGTGGGTCGGCCACCGGTTCGGTGAATCCCGTTGGAACTCCCGGCGGTACGGCTACGCCGAGCCCGTCGCGCAGCCGGCCGATGTCCTCGATGGCGACCCACCAGCGCTGCCCGCCGAACGCCACCGTCAACACCCGCCGGGCCGACAGCAGGTGTTCCAGCCAGCCACCCACGTCCGCTCCGGCGGCCCGCGCGCCGATCTCCTCGATGGTGAGCGGGCCCAGCAGCCGAAGCAGGTCGGCGACCGCCTCGGCATCGCGGGCGCCCTTCTCGGGGGTGAGGTGCTGCAGTTGCGCGGTCAGGGTGGTGATCACCGCCGGGTCAAGCAGCTCGCGCAGCTCGACCCGGCCCAGCAACTGGGCCAGCAGGGTGGGGTCCAGCGAGAGTGCTGCCGCGCGCCGCTCGGCCAGCGGGCTGTCGCCCTCATACATGAACGCCCCGACGTAGCCGAACAGCAGCGACGCCGCGAACGGCGACGGGGTGGCCGTCTCGACTTGCGACACGCGCACCCGGCGCTGGGCGATCTGTGTCATCAGGCTCGTCAACGCGGGGACGTCGTAGACATCCTGCAGGCACTCCCGCACGGTCTCCAGGACGATCGGGAAGGCCGGGTATCTGCGTGCGACATCAAGTAACTGGGCGGCGCGCTGGCGTTGCTGCCACAACGGTGTCCGGCGGCCGGGGTGTCGGCGCGGCAGCAGCAGTGCCCGGGCCGCGCACTCGCGGAATCGGCTGGCGAACAGTGCTGAGCCACCCACCTCCGCGGTGACGAGCGGCTCGATCTCGTCGGCGTCGAACACGAACAGGTCTGCGCCAGGGGGCCCGGCATCGCCGTCGGGCGTCATGTCGGGCAGCCGGACCACGATGCCGTCGTCGGAGGCGGTCGGCTTCTCGTCGATGCCATAGCGGTCACGCAGCCGGCGGCCCACGGCCAGGGCCAGCGGCCCGTGTACGCGCAGTCCGTACGGTGAGTGCAGCACCACCCGCCAATCGCCGAGCTCGTCGCGGAACCGCTCCACCAGCAGTGTGGTGTCGGTGGGCACCGTTGCGGTGGCGGCGCGCTGGTCGTCGAGCAGTCGTCGCAGGTTGTCGATCGCAAAGTCGTCGAAACCCAAACCTGCACAACGCTTGTCGAACGCGTCGGGCGCCAGGCCGGCCAATTCTCCGGTGAAGGCGCCCAACGCCGCGCCCAGCTCGGCGGGTCGTCCCACGCCGTCGCCGTGCCAGAACGGCAGTCGGCCCGGCTGGCCGGGCGCCGGGGCGACCAGCACCCGGTCATGGGTGATCTCGGTGATCCGCCAGCTGCTGGCCCCCAGGGAGATCACGTCGCCGGGACGCGACTCGTAGACCATCTCCTCATCGAGTTCGCCTACCCGGGAGGGCTTCTCCGCGCCCGCGAGATACACCGCGAACAGTCCCCGGTCGGGGATGGCTCCGCCGGAGGTGACGGCGAGCCGTTGCGCACCCGGCCGGGCGGTCAGAATTCCGTTGTCGCGGTCGTAGACCAGCCGCGGCCGCAGCTCTGCGAATTCGGTCGAGGGGTATTTACCGGAGAGCAGATCCAGCGTCGCCTCGAACACGCCCCGCGTCAGGGTCGCGAACGGGGCGCTGCGGCGCACCGTGTCGAACCAGGCCTCGGCGTTCAGTGGCTCCAGGGCGGCGGCGGCCACCGTGTGCTGGGCCAGGATGTCGAGCGGATTGGCCGGCACGGTCAGCGTCTCGATCGCACCTGCGAGCATCCGCTGCACGGTGACACCGCACCCGATCAGGTCGGTACGGTGCTTGGGAATCAGCACGCCCGACGAGATCTCGCCCACCTGGTGGCCGGCACGGCCGACGCGTTGCAGGCCGCTGGCCACCGAGGGTGGCGCCTCGATCTGGATGACCAGGTCGACCGCGCCCATGTCGATGCCCAGTTCCAGGCTCGAGGTCGCCACCACCGCGCGCAGCCGCCCACTTTTGAGGTCTTCTTCGACGTCGGCTCGGGTCTGCAGTGACACCGAGCCGTGGTGTGCCCGCGCCAGCGGTACCGCCGCATCCTCGGTGTCGACGCAGCGTTCTGCGTGAATCTCGTTGAGCCGCCCGGTCAGGCGCTCGGCGAGCCGCCGGGAGTTGGCGAACACGATCGAGGACCGGTGGGCTTCGATCAGGTCGACGACGCGCTCTTCCACCTCCGGCCAGACCGACCCCTCGGCCGGGTTGGCCATGTCGGGAACGGGGACCTGCACGCTCAGCTCGAACGTCTTGGCGGTCGGGGGAGCCACGATCGTGGTCGGGGACTGCCCCGACAGGAATCGGGCGACCTCGTCGGCGGGATGCACCGTTGCGCTGAGCCCGATCCGCTGGGCGGGGCGGGGGAGCAGCGCATCGAGGCGTTCCAGCGACAGGGCCAGGTGTGTCCCGCGTTTGGTTCCCGCCACGGCGTGCACCTCGTCGACGATCACGGTGCCTACCCCGGTCAAGGTTTCCCGGGCTGCCGAGGTCAGCATCAGAAACAGCGACTCGGGAGTGGTGATCAGGATGTCGGGCGGTGTGGCAATCAGCTCTCGGCGTCGTGCCGGTGTCGTGTCACCCGAACGCACGCCGACGGTGATGTCAGGGCCGGGCAGGTCCCGCTGTGCGGCCATGCGGGCGATGCCGTTCAAGGGGGTGCGCAAGTTGCGCTCGACATCGACGGCCAGGGCCTTCAGCGGTGAGACGTACAGGACCCGCGTGTTGTTGCGCGGCGCGGTGGTCGGCTGGGCGCTGAGCTGGTCCAACGCCCACAGGAATGCCGCCAGCGTCTTGCCCGATCCGGTCGGGGCGATCACGAGGGTGTTGTGGCCGTCGGCGATCGCCGACCAGGCCTGTTCCTGTGCCGGTGTCGGTGCGCTGAAGGTGCCGGTGAACCAGTCCCGGGTCAACGCCGAGAACCGTGTCATCGGTTCGGCGTGCTCGGAGCTCATCTAGCCATCGTGCCAATTTCTCAGCCGCCGTGGGGGCGGGTAGCCGGTCAGCGGGTTTGGCCGGCCTGCCCAGGGGTATTCGGGGTCGGTGAGTGGAGAGGGACTGAAGGCCATGGTGGACCACGGAGTGCGACCCATGGGGCCGATCTTCTCGGACGCCGTGCAGGATGCGGCGGTGCCGGCAGATCTGCAGACGCCGGTCCGAGATTGGACGTGGATCAACTGGACGTTGTCGCTGCTCACAGCTCCTGCAGCGGTGTTGACGATGGCGTTCTCTCTCGGCAGGCTCTCGGGCGCCGCTGCATGCGCGTCGTCTTGCCCCGGTCTCGCAATGAGTGGGTCGTCGTTCGCCGTGCTCTATCACGCCGCAGCGGGAATTGCCGCGCTGACACTATTTCTGGCGTTCTTCTTCGCCACCCACCGTCATGGGTTCCTGGTGTGGATCGGTGGCTGGACACTGCTCGCAGCCGATCTGCTGACCGTGCTGGCGCTGTTCTGACCCTTCAGTTGGCGACGGCCCACGGCGTCTGGGGCGGCTGCGGAGCCATGTAGCCGACCCCGCGGACGGTGTCGACCATCGACTCGTACTCGCTGCCAAGCTTGGCGCGTAACCGCTGGACGTGTACGTCGATCTTGCGGCGGTTGCCCTTGCCCGACCACAGGTCTTGAAGGAGCCGTGTCCTGCTGCACGCCTGACCGGCATGGCGGACCAGGTGGTGCAGGAGTTTGAACTCGGTGAGGGTCAGATCAAGTTCTCGATTCGACAGCGATGCGGTGAAGCTGTCTGGGCGAATCACCAGGGGGCCGAACTGCAGTGTGTTCGGATCGAATTCGTGTCGGCGTGCCCGTGCCAACTGCAGCCTCGCATTCACCTCGGCGGGGCTGGCGGTCGCGACTACGACATCGTCGACGTGCCAATCGAGACCGACCGCGGAGAAGTCTTCGGTGGCCACCACCGCCAGTACAGCAGCCGAGGGAGCCCAGGCTCCGAGCTTGCGGCAGCTCTCACGCGCGGCGGCTTCCTCGGAGCTGCCGTCTACCAGAACGGCCTCGGCGAGTCCGCAGTTCGCGCGCGTGTTCACGGCCAGCGGGCCGCGGGTGGTGGAATGCCCGAAGGCACGCAGACCCGACAGCGATTGTGCGAACTCGTCGCGATCTGTCAGTAGCAGGATCTCCATCGCCTGACTCCAAACCGTGGATACGTCTCCGTCTCAACGCTTTTAGTACCCAATGTGCCGCGGATGTAATCGGCGGCACCGTAGCGACAGGCCCGGTCCGCGTGGCGGACCGGGCCTGCCCTCCCCTCGGGTTACTGGTGCGACTGCTCGCGCGCCTCAGCCGCCTTAGCGGCTGCCCTGGCCGATTCGGCCTCGGCTTGATGTTTGGCGGCGTCGCGCTCTGCCTCGCCTTTGTCCTGCTGCGCTCGGCCCTCGCGTACCGTCTCGTCGTCCCCGGTCACGGCTCCGAACACTTCCTTGGCCTTGCCTTTGATACCTTCCACGGCACCTCGGACGCCGTCTTCGGTGGCACTTCGTTTCTCGTCGGACATCTGTCCTCCCTTCGTGGCGGTGACAGACCCATGCGGTCTAGAGCCCGTCACAACGGCAAGGCTTCCCGGCCCGTCGAGCGCCCAAACGTTGATGCCGGTGTCGAATCGCCTTGACGCAGAGTTCATCAGCGCGGACGGTGGAGATGTGGAACCACGGATGCGAGCGGGCGCCACTCCCGGTGGCGACCGCCTGGGGCAGGAAGATCCTCAGGTACGTGCGGCCGTCCACTTCGCCGCTGCCACCGGCGCCGCAGCAGTGGCATTCGTCGTGATGGCGCTGCTGTGGACGGGCTCCTGTGACCCGGGGTCGGCCACCGTGACGTGTGGGAGGCCGTGTCGGACGGTGCTGGCGGTCGGAGCTCCGGCGATCTTGGCCGGCGGGGGCCTGCGGGCGTTCTGCCGCACCTATCGGGTCTGGCGTCGGCAGGGCACCTGGTGGGGCTGGCAGGGCGCCGGGTGGTTCCTGCTGACCTTGATGCTGGTGGTCTTGTTGATGACCGCCGTTCCGATCATAGGTCTGGGGTGATTGAGTTCATCGGAGAGTGGGTACAGACTTGCCATGACTGATCTCCCGGCAGCCGGCATGCCATGGTGATGTCGTCGGGTGAGGGCGGAATGCGTGTGGGTGCCTGCATGCCAGGGTGGTGGGCAGCCGATTGACGCGCAGCAGTAGTCTCGGTCCGATTTCGCCGGGAGGCTTCATGACCGATATTGACAGTGATCGGGCGCGGCGCGCCTGCAGCGAACGGGCCGTCGAACTGCGGGTGACGCCCAGGCTGGAAAGTCTGGCGGTGATCCGCATGTTGGTCGGTGCCGTCGCCACGTATGAGGATCTGGATGTCGACACCGTCGCAGACCTGCGGCTGGCGATCGATGAACTATGCACACAGTTGATTCGCAGTGCCGCGCCGGGCGCGATGCTGACGGTCGTCGTCGACCCGAACGACGAGTACGTGACGGTCCAGGCGTCGGCACCGGGCACCGCGGCTGGTGTGCTGGTTCCGGGAAGCTTCAGCTGGCACGTGCTCACCGCGTTGGTCGACGAGGTCGAGGCGTTCCGTGAGGGGCCCGAAACCGATGGTGCGGGGGAGGTCTTCGGGGTGACATTGACGACCCGCCGGGCGGATTCCGGGCGGTGAGTCCGCGCGCCGCGCGCAGCGGCTCACAGTCCGGATCGGAGTACGCCGACGTCGGCGACATGTTTCGTGAGCTCGCCGAGTACGACACCGATTCGGTCGACTTTCGAAACCGCAAGGACAAGATCGTGGAGCGGTGTCTCCCGCTCGCGGACCACATTGCGCGCCGGTTCGAGGGGCGTGGAGAGCAGCGTGACGATCTGGTTCAGGTGGCGAGGGTGGGCCTGGTCAACGCCGTCACACGTTTCGACGTCGAAACCGGCTCGGATTTCATCTCCTTCGCGGTCCCAACGATCATGGGCGAGGTCCGCCGCCACTTTCGCGACAACAGCTGGTCGGTCAAGGTGCCGCGCCGGCTCAAAGAGCTGCACCTGCGCCTGGGTGTCGCCACCGCGGAACTCTCGCAGCGCCTAGGGCGCGCGCCCACCGCCTCCGAGCTGGCCACGGAGCTCGAGTTGAGCCGTGAGGAGGTGGTCGAAGGGCTTGTGGCGGGCAGTTCCTACAACACTCTGTCGATCGACGGCGGCGGGGGAGGCTCGGACGAAGACGACGCCCGCTCGATCGCCGACACTCTCGGCGATGTCGATACCCGAATGGACCGGATCGAGGACCGTGAGGCGTTGCGGCCCTTGCTGGAGGCGCTGCCGGAGCGCGAACGCACCGTGCTTGTCCTGCGGTTTTTTGAGTCGATGACTCAGACACAGATAGCCGACCGGGTCGGAATCTCACAGATGCACGTGTCCCGACTGCTGGCCAAATCGTTGGGCAGGCTTCGCGATCAGTTGCAGTAGCGGCTCAGGTGCCGGCGGTCAGGCCGCGGGTGGCCGGGCCTTCCAGCAGGCTTCCGTCGGGCGCGAAACGCGAACCATGCAGTGGGCACTCCCACGCCCGGTCGACCTCATTCCAGTTCACGATGCCGCCGAGGTGCGGGCAGACCGGGGAGAGCCGGTGCTCGACACCGTCCACCTGGCACTGAGCCTGCAGGTGCCAAGGTGGTCCGCTGACCACACCGTTATCGCTTCCGTGGTGGCCGCCGTCTAGGCGGACCGCCGGGGTGATCCAGCCTTTCGCCAGATGGAATCCGACCGCAAGATTGGCGGCCATGGCCGTGGGCAGGCCGCGCAGTTCGCCGGTGCGCCAGCTCGTAAACGCTTGGTCCCACCTTGGTCGCGCGCCGAGGATGCGGCCTGACAACGCCAGTGCCGCGGCTGCCCCATTCGTCATGCCCCATTTGTTGAAACCAGTTGCGACATAGATGGTCTCGCTACCGGGAAGGAGAGGGCCGACGAAGGGAAGTTCGTCTACAGGGGCATAGTCCTGGGCCGACCAGAGGTGCGTTCGGACTGCTCCCGGGTAGTGCCTGACCGTCCAGGACTCCAGTTCTGCGAGCGCTTCGCCGGGGTGCTTCTCGCGGCCCACGGTGTGCCCGCCCCCGCCGACGAGCAGTAGTCGCGAGTCGCCGGACGGGGCGTAGCGCAGCGACCGGGTCGGTGTGTCGGTGGAGATCATCATCGGCCGGGTGATGTCGCCGGGTACCTCGAATGCCATGCAGTAGGAGCGGCTGGGCTTGGCTCGGGCGAAGTATCCACCGCGGTCCAGGACCGGTATCCCGGTGGCCAGCACCAGCTGAGCGGCCCGCAGTTCGGCCTGCCCACGGGGGCTGTCCACGCGTAGGCGGAGGGTGCGGTGGCTGCTGGAAACATGCTGCACGCGTGTGTGTTCCAGCACTTGTCCGCCGTTTTCGCCCAGCTCAGCGCGGAGCGCGTCGAGAAAGGTCATCGGATCGAACTGAGCTTGTTCTTCTAGGCGGACCCCGCCGTAGTAATCAAACGGCGTGTCGGCATGTGCCTCCCATGTGGCCGGCAGCCCCAGCGTTCGGCAGGCTTCGAACTCGGCGCGGGCCGCGGCCACCCCGCGCTTGGACTGGGCGAAGCTATAGGCGGATTCGCGCTGGACCGGCACCCCGGAGGCGGCGCAGAATTCCAGCAGCCACTCCTGCCCGGCGCGATTGCCGGCCAGGTAGGCAGCGGCCAGGTCCTTGCCCTGCTTGGCCAAGATCTTTGAGAGCTGGGTGGCCTGCAGCAGGCTGATCTTGGCGGTGGTGTTTCCGGTCGCGCAGGCGCCAACGGTGCGGGCTTCCAACACCAACACCTGGCGGCCCGCTCGAGCCAGCAGCACCGCGGTCATCAGACCAGTGATGCCCGCGCCCGCCACCACCACGTCGGCGTGATCGGGCAGATCCTCAGCGCGGCCCGAGTCCGGCGCTGTTGCAATCCTGTTGGCCAGCCACAACGACGTCATGCTCGAATCTGTACCCCTCCGGCAACGTCCGAAACGTTTCCGTCGGTGCGCTAGTTCTTGTACTTCCCGGAGGACGGGGCGGGCCGCCAACGCTGGCTAGAACGGCTGTCCCGGAACGGTTTCAGGTGGCCGCAGATGGTCGACGACAAAGTCAGCGGCTTGCCCCGTCATGCCATTTGCCGCGTATGCGCTGTGCGCGGCCCCATTGTCTCCTGCCGAGCAGACCGGATCGCCGGGCGCGCACAGGTCGATGGTCTTGGCGGCGTAGCTCGGTCCGATTGACAGCGGTGGCGCCGCGATTGAACTCAAGAAGGCAGCGGAGGGTCTGCCCAGCAAGACCACGGCGGCGATGTGACTGGCCGCCTCGGGAGGCAGTGGGTCCCCGAACTCACCGGCCGATTCCGGGTCGGTGACATATCCGATCAGTGCCGCGCCACGCGAGTATCCGCCGACGATGAGTCGGGTACTTGGACACCTGGTGTACAGATCGCGGAGCTGGTTGGCGGCATTGGCGACGCCGACGGCCGAGGGCGCGAACTCGGGCACGGCGGGAAAGTCCACGGGGTAGACATCCAGCCCGCGCCCCCAGGTGCGCCATCGCAGCGCGTCGACAAACTGCTGACCCATCCAACCGACGCCCGGAGCTTCTCCGGTGCCGCGCGCAAACACCACCGCGATATCGGTGCACCCGGCGGCGGCCGCCTCGCCGCTCGCCGGTGTGAACAACAGTGTGCATCCTGACGCGACTGCGGCGGTAAGGATCTGCCTCATCACAACGAGACAACGCATACCCGTGGCAGGCCGGTGGCAAACGGTGGTTTCACCCCAGGAGAAAGTGGCAAGACTAGATTGGTGCCACCGTGGCGGATCGCCCTTGTAGGGTGAGTCGCCAATGATTGCAACGTCTTTGGGCAGGCATCTGTCGACGTAGCAGTCGAAACCAACCAATCGGTCCGCTGCACCGAAGGGAGATCTCATGTCTGGTGCGCACCCCGTGCTGGCCTCTACCGTGGGTCAGATGCAGGCTCTCCATCGTCGGGACCGCGCCGGCGTGCGACGACTTCGGTGCGCTGGTCCTGCCTGGCGAGGTGTCCAACACCAACCAGTGGCGGACCAAGGACCCGCAACGAGGTCGTGATGGTTGAGCCCATGCCGGTCCCGGTCGAGACCAGCAACCACCGCGCCCGGCTCTGGGTCAACTGGGCCGCTGCTCTGCTGACCGCGGCCGGCGCGGCCCTGGTAATGGTGTTCGCGACGGCTGCGATGATGAGCACCGCCGCGTGCAGCACCGCCGAGTGCCCGGACGTCGGCCCCAGTGGAGCGGTGTTCGCCGCGCTGTACTACGGAGCGCCGTTCATCGCTGCGCTGACCATCCTGGCCTCGTTCTTCACCGCGGGCAGACGGCGCGGGTGGTGGGTACCGGCCGCGGGGTGGGCGCTGTTGGCGGCCGATCTGCTGGCACTGGTGATCGCTTTTCGACGCTGACTGAGGCCGGCACATCAGCGTGGTGGCATGACGTGCCGGCGAGTTTTGCCCCCAGCCGTTCGGGGTATCCCTGTGCGATGGCACAGACGACATTGGCGCTGCCTGCGTTCGCGGGCTCCCGCACCTGGACGCTGGACCGAGCGTTCGACACGATGATTCTGGGGCTCGGCTCATGATCGGCGTCGGGCTCGTGCTGCTGATATTGGGAATGGTGTTCAACATCTATGTCCTGTGGGCCATGGGCATAGTCCTACTGGTGGTCGGAGCGGTGTTCTGGCTGCTGGGAGCCCTCGGTCGCCCGGTGGCCGGCAGGCGCTATTGGTACTGAGCGTGTGCTCACCCGTCGGGCCGGCGAGATAATCCCAAGAGGCGGTTTGAGTCATCGTCGGCGCGGGCACCTCAATGGACATGCTTGTTCGTAACAATCTCGCTTCCTTCGGTTCGGTGGCGGTCCTGGCATTCGCCGGCGCCACCTTCCTGATGGGTCCGGTACCCCTTGCTGGGGCCGAGCCGCCCTGTCCCGACACCGAGGTGGTGTTTGCCAGGGGTACGGGTGAGCCTCCGGGCGTGGGGCCGACCGGTCAGGCGTTCCTCAGTGCGCTCACCACGCGCATGGGAAGGAGCCCGGCCGTGTACGCCGTGGATTACCCCGCCAGCGACCAGTGGGACACCGGAGTGGACGGCATCCGGGATGCGGGGGCGCACGTGCTCTCCCGTGCCACTACCTGTCCCACCACCAAGATGGTTCTCGGCGGCTACTCCCAAGGGGCCGCGGTCATGGGCTTTGTCACGTCGGCTCAGGTGCCCGACGGCGTCGACCCCGCGACCGTGCCTAAGCCACTAGATCCCGAGGTCGCCGACCATGTGGCCGCGGTGGTGTTGTTCTCGATGCCCAACGAGCGGGCGATGAACTTCCTCAACGAGCCCACGATCGTCATCGGTCCGCTGTACCAGGCGAAGACGCTGCAGGTGTGTGCTCCTGAGGATGCCGTCTGTTCCGACGGAATGAACTTTGCCGCCCATGACAGCTACGCCGGAGACGACCCGACCATGGTTCAGCACGGCGCCGACTTCGCATTCCATCAGCTGCAGGGACGAGTCGGGTAGACGCTGGCGGGGCCGGTGTGTGCGGTCAGCGGACCGGGCGGAAGACCTGCGCACCGGCAAGTGCGTCGGCTCGTGACGGCGTGGTCGGCAGCATGTTGTCGGGATCGCAGATGCGCAACAGCCGCGCAACCGCGGCGCCGGGAACCGTAGTGCAGTAGATCCGGTCTTCAGCGCACCGGTCGGCGATCGTCTTCAGCGTCGAAAAGCCGACGGTGCCAATGAAATCCAGCGTGCTGAGGTCGAGGACCAGCCAATCGCAGTAGTACGCGCAGCGCTGCACGTAGTCGGCCAGGTCGCCGACGTTGGAGGCGTCGAGTTCTCCCTCCACGCTGATCACCGCGCCGCTGCGTCCCCAGTGGGTCACAGATTGCGCGGCGTGGCTACTCCACGTATCAGCGGGGGAAGGGGAGTGTGAGCGAGAGGCCGAATGCAGTGATCCAGCGGTTTTCAGAATTGGCATTGCATTGCTCCATCAGTCGAAACTCGTACTGTGGCGCGTCGATGCGAGTTACACCTTCACGGATGAGATGCAGGGAATATGCCCCCTGGCTAGCGTGGGTGACGCGTCTTCCGGGTGGCTGTTAACTCAACCTAGAGACGAACCTACGCCGTTCACGCCGATACTGCAACGATTCGGTAACGGCGCTGGGTGACCTAGTGAATTCGCTTGCGACACTTTACGTTAAAGACGGTTTGCACCGCTTTCGTTCGTGCGTGAAATGAAGTTGATCCCGCGGCAGAGGTGTCCTACCTGGGCGAATGTGTAACTCCTGAAATTAAATTGAGCATTTCTTTGAATCGGCGTTGTGCGCCATACCTTTGTGCCCATGTGGTTGCCGTGCAACGGGGGTCGGAGGATTATCGGAACCGCATCATTCAGGCCGGGGCTGGGCTCAGGTCACGGTCAGCAGGGTGTGGTCGAGGTCCGAGAGCACCTCGGCGGGGAGTCTGCCGGTGAACGCGGCCACGAATCGGGTGGCCAAGTCGCGCACCTTGACATTCGTCTCCTGCGAACGCCACACCAGGATGTCGAACGCCCGTTCAGCGGAGATGCCGTAGCCGACCATCAAGACTCCCTTGGCCTGTTCGATCACCGCGCGAGATTCGGCGACCTCGGAGACCGCGGCGCTGACATCGGCCTGCAACACATCGGTGACGTCGACATAGAAGCCGGCCGTTCCGGTGACCACCCCGGCGTCGTCGAGCATGCGGTCACCGACGACGATCACCCAGTGCTCCAGCCCCCCGGTGTCGATGATCCGGTGCCGACTGCTGAATGGCTCGCCCCGTAGCACGCGCTCCAGGACTTCGGCCACCTGCGGGCGGTCCTCGGGATGCTTGTGCTGCAGCAGCAACTCGGTGCTCGGCGCGACGGTTCCCGGCTCGTAGCCGTGCATGCGGGCCACCGTGTCCGACCATTCCCAGCGCTGCTCGCCCAGCCAGTACCGGAACCGGCCCACTCGCTGCGGTTCGCCGTGACCGACCACCAGGTCCAGGCCGCTGTGTGCCTCGGCTTCGTTGCCCGTGTGCCCCGCAAATTCAGCGTTGAGATCCTCGATCACCGCAAACCCGCCTTCTCGCACCCGCACAGTATGAGTTGATCCCTTGGCCGGTGGGCGAGCCGCGGTCTGAAACGCAGGAATGGATGCAAGGTCGATCCGGACCGGCGCTGTCTGCTGAACGCCCGAGGTTGGCGTAACTATCCACAATTTCCCCACTGTGCGCAACCACCACCAGGTTTCACCTTCGGGCGCACGGGGTAAGTGCTCTGAGACGCGCGGCCAAGTTCCAGAGAAGCGGACCGCCGCCACGTATCGAAAAGAATCGGAGGAGTCAGAGATGAAGCTCTCCACAACTGCGGTCAAGACGGCCGCGGGCGCGGCCGGAATCGCCGCGCTAGGTCTCTTTGCCGCCGGAACCGCGCTGGCCGAGCCGGCGGTTCAGCCGTTCGGCACGCCATCGCAGCTCAATGACGGGCCGATGGTGACGTCCTACACGGTGAGCAATCTGGAGCCGGCCAACGTCACCATTCCGGGCTATCAACCGCGCGGCAAGCTGTATCAAGCCGACGTCACCGCTCGTGCCGACAGCGGCACCGTGACACCGGTGGTCGCTGACTTCAACGCCAGGGCGGCCAACAGTGACACCTATCGGGTGGTCAACACGGTCCCGACGCCTGGCGGCATCAGTCCGGCACCGATCGCCCAGGGCACGGCGGCGAACGGCAAGATCTACTTCGACGTGACGGGCCCTGCGCCGGACGGCGTGGTCTACAACGACGGAGTTCAGGATGTACTGATCTGGACGAGCAACACCTGACCCTTGCAGCCGAGCTGGGCCCGATCCTTCGGATCGGGCCCAGCGGCGTTGCGGGCTCGCTTCGCGTGATTGGACGGAGATCGCTTGGGGCGCAGTGTTTGACGCTGCTGCTCCCGGGTATTCGATGTCGCGTGACATCTTCTGCAGAAGTGACGGTCAACCGCTCATGACCATCGTTGGCCTGCCAGCAGCGCGACCGCACCGGTCGGCGCGCCACGACGGTGTCTATGCCCCGCAAGCAGATTCGCACCTGCTCATCGAAACCATCGAGCGCACCGGTCTGGCTCACCGCGCCAGGGTGCTGGACCTCTGTACCGGCAGCGGAGTCGCGGCCATCGCGGCGGCCGAGCTGGGTGCCGCCGGTGTCACCGCAATCGACATCTGCTCGCGAGCTGTCCGGTGTGCGCGTGACAACGCTCGCGCTGTCGGCGTCAATATCACCGTCCGGCAGGGGCCCTGGGACGACGCGCTGCGGTACGCTCCCTTCGACCTGGTGGTAGCCAATCCGCCTTACGTGCCTTCGCCGAGCCACGGTGCTCCCGTACGGCCGGCCGGCGGCCCGGAATGGTCATGGAACGGCGGAGCGGACGGCCGGCTTGTGTTGGATCCGCTGTGCCGCTCTGCGGCGTCACTGCTGGCCAATGGGGGTTCCCTGTTGCTGGTGCAGTCCGCTCTTGCCGGTGTCGCGCGTTCCCTTGCGTCGTTGCGTGCGGTGGGGCTGAGCGCCGAGGTGGCTGCCGTTCGGCACATCCCCTTCGGGCCTGTGCTCTTGGCGCATGCCGGCTGGCTGGAATCGACCGGCCAGGTGCCCTACGGCTGTCGGGTGGAACAGCTGGTGGTGATCAGGGCGGACAAGCCATGACTGCGTCAGAGCATCGGGTGGTGAAGATCGTGCGCAACGGCCCGATGCTGGTCGCGGGGCCGGTGCGAATCGAGACACCCGACGGCGTGGTCGAGTCCGAGCGGTTCATGGTGGCCATCTGCACGTGTGGACGCAGCCGCAACTATCCGTTGTGCGACACCAGTCACCGGCGGCGCTGCGGTCCGTCCCGGCAGGTGCAGGTGGATGCCGCCGACTCGGGCTAACCGCGCGGCCGCGGCCGGCCCGAGGCCTTCCGGGCGTCAGCCAGTAGGGCGTAATCGGTCTTGAGCTGCGAGTTATCCGATCGCAGCCGGCTGTTATCGGATTGCAGCCGGGTGTTGTCGGACACCAATCGGGCATTGTCGGCTTCCAGGCCGAGTATCTGGCCGATACCTGCCACGTTGATACCGATGCCCACCAGCTCCGTGATGCGTCGTAGCCGAGCGATGTCGTCATCGCTGTAGCGGCGCGTTCCCCCTGGAGTGCGCGCCGGGGTCAGTAACCCGCGACTCTCGTACAGACGCAGTGTCTGCTGCCCGACTCCGGACAGTTCGGCCGCCACCGAGATCCCGTAGACCCCGAGCCCGGATCGGGTGTTGCTGTCTGGTGCCACCTGTGCGCCGCCTTCGCTCATCGAAAATTCGTTGCCGCCACCTGTTGCATCAACCTACCACTGGTGCTATATAAAAATCTATGTCGGCAGGCATAGATGATCTGCCGAAAAGCTAGGAGGTGGAGATGATGTTGATGCGTACCGACCCGTTCCGTGATCTCGACCGCTGGACCCAGCAGGTGTCGGGTACCGCGGCGCGACCGGCGCTCATGCCGATGGACGCCTGGCGTGACGGTGACCAGTTCATCGTCGAGTTCGACCTCCCCGGCGTGGCAGAGGATTCCTTGGATCTCGACGTCGAGCGCAACGTGCTGACCGTGCATGCCCGGCGTCCGGCGCTGGATCAGAGCCGCGAGATGGTGTCCGCGGAGCGGCCCCGCGGCGTGTTCAGCAGGCAGCTTTTCCTCGGGGACACCCTCGACGCCGAGCAGATCCAGGCCAGCTACCACGACGGCGTGTTGCGCCTCACCATTCCCGTCGCCGAGAAGGCGAAGCCGCGCCGCATCAAGGTCGCCAGCGGTCACGGCGATCGGGTCATCAACGCCTGACCGACGTGGGCGGGTGCGGCGTACTGATCGCGCACGTACCAAGCGAAGGAGGTGATGTTCCACGGTGATGCACGACATGCGGCGGTAAACGCGTATTGCCACGGCCTGGCGGACAAGCAGTGTGCAAGCGCGCGACGTTACCGAGGGGTCCGGCGAGGTAACGCAGCGGTCCATTGCTCTCCCCGCAGCGTTGCCTCGCCGGCCCGTCCGCGCTCAGCGGCGCATCCGCAGATGCGCCTGCACGGTGGTCCCCGTCGGCGCGGCGTGGATACGCACCAGATCAGCGGTCGCATTGACCACATAGAGGCCCCGACCGTCATCGACGTCGCCCACGATCGGCCGCCGTCCGGCAAGTCGGTCGGTCAGGTGCCCGGCGTCGCGCACCTGGCACACCAGCTGGCCCGCAGATTCCCACAGCAGCAGGGTGATCGGCCTGCGTCCGTGCTGCAGGCTGTTGGTCGCCAGCTCATTGACGATCAACTGCAGATCGGCAATGGCATCGGCGGTCAGCCCGAACCATCGCGCGTATCTGGCGCAGAACTGTCGTGCGCCGGCGAGGTCGGCGAGGCGGTGTACGGCGTAGCTCGCCGCGGTGGGGTTGCCCGGCAGCGGCTCGTTGCAGCGCTCCCACGCGGCTTGGGGAGCGAACGTCGCGCTGGCGCGATCTCCACGCCCGCCCCGGCTTACGCGTGGGTGGGTGATCTCCGCGTCCACGAGGGTCGCTGAGTCCACATGCGTTGCGTCAAAGGGGCAGACCACTGTGAGGTCGCGACCGGCGAAGGCCTCGTTGACCAGTGCCTCATGCTGGAGGCAGGCCGAATACTCCTGCGGTGATCGGCCATGCCAGATCTGTTCGCCGACCATCTTCACCGGGCTCGACCGATGCCGGGCGGCAAAGGCGCCGAATACCCCTCCCAAGATGTGGCCGGGGTTGCGTCCGGCCCGGCTCATGTCGACCGCGGTCACCGCGTCGAAGGTGCCTGGGGACAGGGCGCTGCGCAGCAGCGCAAGACTGGGCCCGGGGACAGCGATCAAGACCGGGACGCCCTCGGCCACACCATCGCCGACGAACGTCACCAGATAATCCAGGTATTCCTGTGGTGATCCGTAGGTCAGCGCGATGTGTCTGAAGGAGTCCCGATCCTCCCCTGCGGCGACGGCCATCGCATCTGCCCCCGTCCTCCAACATGAGCGGTCCCAGAACGGGCCCAGATCAAGATTTCAGCGGCCCGATCCGATGACGGGTGGCGCGCCCGGGGGTGATCAGTACCAGTAGCGGCGGCCCGCAACTGGGCGTCCGATCGCGCCCAGAATCCACAATGCGGCACCGACCACCAGCAGAATGACGCCGACAGTCCACAGAACGTTGATCTTGAATACGAGCGCGAGAATAAGCAGAACTACCCCGAGGCCAATCATTTTCTAATCCCTTCCCTCACACAATGAAACCGACCGCATCCAACGATGAAGGCTGCGGCAAATGGCAATCCGATACGACTGGTTTGACGCCGGCATAGTTCAGTGGGCCGGCTAGAACGGTCACGGCGATGGTCCCGGCACTTGCGCAGCTGGTCTGGCTCCCGTGAAAGTAGTCGCGCTGCCACGCGGCGAAAATGCCGATCACCAACCAGAGCAGCACAATAGGTCCGGCCAATCCACCGATCCGCATGCGTCCTCCATTCGTGTTGTGAACGCATTCATTCCCGCTGCGATCGCAGTTGAAACCTCAGAGTTGAGAAAAGGCCGGCTCGGCGGCCACAGTTCTCCCCGGATTGGCTGGTATGCCGGGCGGGTATCCAGGTCCGATCGAGACGTTCACGAGGAGGCCTCATGCCCAAGATGTCGAAGAGCGGCACACCCAAGCGCAGCGAGTTGCCCACCACGCTGCAGCGTTCCAGCGCTAAAGCACAACGCACCTTTGCCGAGGCCCACGATGCGGCCGCCAAGGAATACGGCAGTGAACAACGTGCCCACCGGGTGGCCTATGCGGCCCTCAAACACAGCTTCGAGAAAGTCGGCGACCACTGGGAGGCGAAGGCCAAGCCTGGCCCGTCGGACAAACGTGCCGAGGGTGGCGGCCCGAATAACAGCGGGCCCTCCGCTGAGGGGGTCGACGCCAACGCCAGCAAGCAGCACCTGCTGGATGTTGCGCGCCGGCTCGACATCCACGGGCGGTCGACCATGCGCAAGGCCGAACTCGTGACAGCCATCAAGAAGCACAACCGCCGGGTCCGGGGGCGCTAGCAAAGACACGGGAGCACCTGGCGGTCTACCGCAGGTGCCGGTCTGCTATCTCGTCGTCAGTGTGGCGATCGGGGTGTCGTCAATGCTGTTCAGCAGGTTGGCGGCATTGTCGAAAACGGTAGCCGCGCCTGCGGACTCCAACTCCCCGCGTGAGACGCCGCCGCTGAGTACCCCGATGCACGCGACCCCGGCGCGCACGGCTGCCTGCATATCCCAGACCGCATCACCGACTAAGACCGCCCGCTGTGCCACGGCGCCAATCCGCTCCAGCGCAATCTCGATGATGTCCGGATGCGGCTTCGCGACGTCAACATCGGCCGAAGAGGTAACCGCCGTGACAAGGTCGTCGCAGTCCAGCACCCTGCGCAGCATCGCCAACTCGTCTTCGGGCGCCGAGGTTGCCAGCACCACCGGAATGCCCAGGGACGCTATGCGTTCCAGGAGATCCCTCGAGCCGGGGAGTGGTGACAGCAGCTCCGATGACCCCAGGTAATACTGCGAATGCAGGTCTTTGAGTTGTCGGCAGACCGCGTCGGGCGCGCCGTCGGACAGCAGGTCAACCAGCTTGGATCCGTCCATACCGATCGCGCGGTGGATGCGCCACGACTCCACCTCGATGTTCAGATCGGCGAATGCCCGCCGCCAGGCGTGCACATGCAGATAGTTGGAATCGACCAGCGTGCCGTCGACGTCGAACAGCACAGCTGATTGTGTTCTCACACTTGCTCCTTCGTTGGCGGATGTCCCGGCTGGGATACCCACGAAGGGACTTCGCCATACGAACGAGAGGAACAATGTGGCAGCGTGACCGTCGACCGCGCTTTCACGACGCGGTAGTGGTGGCCCTGTGGACCCCGACGGCCGCTACGGCACTGTCGAAGAACGCGGTCCCAGCGTGACGTCAGGGCACCAGGCGAAGCGGCCGACCGAGGCGCTGCACGTCGGCCAGGGCTTCCGACAGTGATTCCACCAGCGGAAGCCGAGCCTGTGGGTCGCAGATCCGCAGCAGGGTACGCAGTGCCGTACTGGGAACCACCTTCAGCTGCGTCTGGGCGCTGGCGCACTGCGCGCTGACCGATTGGAGGGCCGAAAACCCTTCGGTACCGATGAAAGTCAGCGCAGACAGGTCCACCACCAGCCATTCGCAGCAGTCAGCGCACTGCTTGGCGTAGTCGGCGAATGCGCTCGCGTTGGCGGCGTCTATCTCTCCGTCGACGGCGACCACAGCTCCGGCCCGGCCCCAATGGACCGTGAATTTGGCGGTGTGGCTGCGCCAAGCCTGGGTGGCTTCGGTGGCAGGGGTGGCGACAGCGATCTCGGCGATTCTGCTACTCGTCATATTCTCACTCCATCAGGCGACGAATCGTACTGCTGGATGACATCAGCACATCTGTTCCGGGCAACGTGACCCGGAGACGTTCTGCTGCGGCTGTGAGCTCAACCGGAGAAACCAGACGTTACCCAACGGTGATTCACTTGGCAAAGAAAACGCCGACAATTGGGGAAAATCCCAGTGAAACCTTAAGTCTCACAGCGTGACTAGTGACGAGCGGCCCTTCGCCCAGGCCGAGGTCATGAGTTCTGCAAGCCGATTCTCCACCGCAGCGTGAGCACGCATACCGAACACGACATCGGTCTCCAAATGCGGACAGTGGTGCAACAGGTCCCCGATGACATCGGCGCGCACCACTTGTTCGTGCACCGCGTCAGCCTCGACGTGCTCGGCGTAGAAGGTGACGCACGCAGCCGGCGCGCCCATCCGCCGTAGCGCCGTGACCAGTCGGCTTGAGCCCGGTGGTGACGTGATCTCGGTGGCGGCAAAGTGCCCCGCGGCCGCGCCCCGCCAGCGGCGGTGCAACCCGAACAGCGACATCAGGTTCACCACCGCCAGCGCCTCGGCCGCAGCGACGTCCAGGTACGCGAGGTATCCGGCATCCAGGCCGGCGGCGGTGAGCAGGTCGGCAAACAGTTGCTGGTGCACCTTGCGCCCCTGGCCGGCGCCGTACTCATCGAACTCGACCGCGACAAACGACGCCTTGGCCTGGCCGGTCAGGCGCGGGATGATCCAAGCGTGCGGGTCGCCCTCCTTGAGGTGATACAGCGACCTATGGACGAAGTACTCGCGGGCCTGATCCCAGGTGCCGTGATCCCGCAGATGCCACGAGGGGCCCGTGCCGTGCACCGGCTCGGTGGCCGCAGCATCCATCTCGTCGTTCGCCGACCGCGACCGCGGTACTGCCCCGACGTCCTGGCGGACGCGGTCGAGGAACGCTCGCTCCAGGTTTGCGCGGAACGCCAGCAGGCCAACGTCCCATTCCCAGTCCGGATCCACGCCGGCGAACCCGCGATAGTGCAGCTCGTAGCAGACGTACAACGCCAATTGCAGGTCGCGGCCGTAGGGGTCGGTGCCGGCGATCGGCGGCAGGTGCCCGGGGGCTGTGCCCGGGTCCAGGGTCAGCACCTCGCAGACCGCCGTCGACAACGGGCCACAGGCGACGGGCAGGCGGGGCTCGGTGGTGATCGCTGCGATGGGCACACCCGCGGTTACCCCGTGCGGGGGGCGAGCCAAACGGCGCCGCACCGTTTCACCGATCGAGTGCTGGGTAACCACGCTGCCATGACACGCCTTGGCTATACCCTCATGACCGAACAGAGTGGGCCCACCGACCTTGTCCGCCACGCCGTTGCCGCCGAGCAGCGCGGGTTTGATTTTGCAGTGTGTAGTGATCACTTCTCGCCGTGGTTGACCGCGCAGGGCCATGCCCCCCACGCGGCGACGGTGCTGGGCGCCGTCGCGTACGCCACCGCCGACATCGACCTGTACAGCTACGTGACCTGCCCGACCATGCGCTACCACCCCGCGGTCGTGGCTCAGCAGGCGGCGACCCTGCAGATCCTGGCCGAGGGGCGATTCACCTTGGGGCTGGGTAGTGGGGAGAACCTCAACGAGCACATCGTCACCGGGACGGGCTGGCCGAACGTCCGGCGCCGGCAGGCCATGCTCAGCGAAGCCATCAAGATCATTCGGGAGCTGTTGATGGGCGAGACGGTCGACCACGACGGCGAGTACTTCCAGCTCGACCAGGCGCGGCTCTGGGACCTTCCCGGCATACCGGTTGCGTTGGCGGTAGCCATGTCGGGGGGAGAGGGCATCGACAGATTCGCCGCGGCCGCCGACCACCTGATCGCAGTACAGCCCGACAGCGACCTGGTTCAGTCCTGGCGCACCGCACGCCAGGCGGCCGGGCTGGCCGAGGGCGGCCGCGTCATCGGCCAGCTCCCGGTGTGTTGGGACCCCGACCGTGACACGGCGATCCAACGCGCCCACCAACAGTTCCGCTGGTTCGGCGGCGGCTGGTCGGTCAATGCCGAGCTGCCGACACCGGCGGCGTTCGCCGCGGCCACCCGCTTCGTCCAGCCCAGCGACGTTGCCGAAGCGATTCCCTGTGGACCGGATCTGGGCGCGATCGTCGATGCGGTGGGCGCCTACCGCGAAGCGGGATTCACTGACATCGCGCTGATTCAAGTCGGGGGAGAGACGCAGGAGGCGTTCCTCAAGGAGGCCGCGGAACCGCTGTTGGCGGCGCTGCGTGACGCAGCGTCATAGCGGTAACGGTGTTTCGGGGGCCGGTGCCGCGGGTACCCGAAAGCGCATGAGCGATACCGATGAAGGAGTCGATCGCCGGCGAACGACGCATCCGCGCGCCGGATTGGTGTTCAAAGACCGCCGCGAACTGCCGGGGCTGGCCATGCTGGTGCTGGCCGCGTTGGCATTGGTGGGCTTTATGAGCGCGGCGGCGCTACACGACGCCAGCTGGACGCTGGGCTTCGGGATCGCGGTCCTAGCCCTGGCAATCGGCGGCGTCGCATGGCTTTTCGTCGGCCGTAGCCGGACCGTTCGCGAAGGCCGTCGCCGGGGTCAGTCCTAGCGCTGCGACCGCGAATCGGCCCACCGCCTCAGCTCCGGTGCGGCCTGCCTCGGCGTGGCCCGGCCGGTGCCGCACACCGAGTTCACCGGAACCTGGGTTCAGCGCCACCTCCGCCAAGAGCTCGCCGGTGGTCGGCTCGCAGACTGCCCATAAATATCGCCAGTCCTCGGCCCAGCCGGCTTCGGCCTTGGCGACGTAGTCCGGATCTGTCTCCCCGAGGTCGGCCAGGCTGGGGCGGTCATCGACCCGATCGTCGGCCCGTGGCATCCGCAGATACCACGGGCCGGCGTTGATCTCGACGGGTTCTATGGGACCGTTACTTGATCTCGCAGAGCACGGTGCCCTGGGTGATCGCCGAGCCCGCCTCAGCGGACAGCCCGGTGATGACACCGTCCTTGTGCGCGGTGACCGGGTTCTCCATCTTCATGGCTTCGAGGACAACGACCAGGTCACCAGCGGCGACCTCCTGGCCCTCCTCGACGGCCACCTTGACCACGGTGCCCTGCATGGGCGCCGTCACGGCGTCGCCGGATGCTGCTGCACCGCCGTGCGCGCCACGCTTGCGGGCCTTGGGCTTCTTGCGGATCGCGCCGGCGGCACCGCCGCCGCCCAGGGCCAGATCGCCCGGCAGGGACACCTCCAGCCGGCGACCGCCGACCTCGACGACCACCTTCTGCCGCGGCGCGGCGTCGTCCTCGTCGAGAGGCTCACCGCCGGTGAAGGGCTCGATGTTGTTCTCGAACTCGGTCTCGATCCAGCGGGTGTGGACGGTGAAGCCGTTCTCGTCGCCGACGAACGCCGGGTCGCGCACCACCACACGGTCGAACGGGATGACCGTGGCCAGCCCCTCCACGTGGAACTCGTCCAGGGCGCGCCGGGCGCGCTCCAAGGCCTCGCTCCGGGTCGCGCCGGTGACGATCAGCTTGGCCAGCATCGAGTCGAACTGACCGCCGATCACCGAACCGGTCTCCACGCCGGAGTCCATTCGGATGCCGGGGCCGGTCGGCGGGTCGAAGCGGGTCACCGGTCCGGGCGCGGGCAGGAAGCCGCGGCCGGCGTCCTCGCCGTTGATGCGGAACTCGATGGAGTGACCGCGCGGCGCCGGGTCTTCGGTGATGTCCAGGGCCTCACCGTTGGCGATCCGGAACTGCTCACGGACCAGGTCGATACCCGAGGTCTCCTCGGTGACCGGGTGTTCCACCTGCAGTCGGGTGTTGACCTCCAGGAAGCTGATCAGCCCGTCCTGGCCGACCAGGTACTCCACGGTGCCTGCGCCGTAGTAGCCGGCCTCCTTGCAGATCCGCTTGGCGGACTCGTGGATCTCCTTGCGCTGCGCGTCGGTCAGGAACGGCGCCGGGGCCTCCTCGACCAGCTTCTGGAAGCGGCGCTGCAGCGAGCAGTCGCGGGTACCCGCGACCACGACGTTTCCGTGCTGGTCGGCAATGACCTGGGCCTCGACGTGGCGCGGCTTGTCCAGGTAACGCTCCACGAAGCACTCGCCACGGCCGAAGGCGGCAATGGCCTCGCGGGTGGCCGACTCGAACAGCTCGGGGATCTCCTCGAGGGTGCGGGCCACCTTCATGCCGCGACCACCGCCGCCGAACGCGGCCTTGATCGCCACCGGGACGCCGTACTCCTTGGCGAAGGCCACCACCTCGTCGGCGTCCTTGACCGGGTCCGGGGTGCCGGGCACCAACGGGGCCTTGGCGCGGGCAGCGATGTGGCGTGCGGTGACCTTGTCGCCGAGGTCGCGGATCGACTGCGGGCTCGGCCCGATCCAGATCAGCCCGGCGTCGAGCACGGCCTGGGCGAAGTCGGCGTTCTCCGAAAGGAAGCCGTAGCCCGGGTGGATGGCGTTAGCGCCCGACTGGGCCGCGGCGTCGAGGATCTTCTCGAACACCAGGTACGACTCGGCGGAGGTCTGCCCACCCAGGGCGAAGGCCTCATCGGCAAGCCGGACGTGCGGTGCGTCGGCGTCGGGTTCGGCGTACACGGCCACGCTGGCCAATCCGGCATCACGCGCGGCGCGGATCACCCGGACTGCGATCTCTCCGCGGTTGGCGACGAGCACCTTGGAGATCTTCGAGCTGGCATGGTTCGCCACTGGCCCTCCTGATGGCATGTTTAAGAAAGGTCTTTAAGAATCTAGCTTCAGGCAGTGTAAGGCGCGACCGCTGAACGAGTTCCAGGTGCCCCTTATGCGGCGCGTAAATGCCGCTTGATGCGCGTCAACATGGCCGACATTCCCCGCAGTCGCAGCGGGCTGATCAGCGCGGCCAGGCCCAGCTGGGATGCGAAGTCCTCCGGCACGCCCAAGATGACATCGGCGGGCTGGCCGTCAAGGCCGGCGGCCCAGATCGATGCGAAGCCACGCGTCGTCGGCGCCTCGGGCGGCGCGCTGAAGTACAGCCGCACTCGTTCTCGGTCCGTAGCGTCGACATGCAGGAACAACGGCGACTGGCACTCCGGTACCGGCTCCATGGCCGATTCGGCCAGGTCGTCGGGCAGTGCGGGCAGTTCGTCGGCGAATTCGATCAACAGTCGCAGCTTGTCCTGGCCCTCGACTTCGGCGAAGTCGGACGCCACCTGCGCCAATCCCTCCGGGAGGCCCATCAGCTGTTCGCGGCCCCGGCGAGCTGTCCGGGGTCGGGACCGTCGACGATCGGCACGCGAACCGTGTTGCCCCACTCTGTCCACGAACCGTCGTAGTTGCGAACGTTGTCCAGCCCGAGCAGATGGGTCAACACGAACCAGGTGTGGCTGGAGCGTTCCCCGATGCGGCAGTAAGCGATCGGCTTGTCGCCGGGCTGGAGAAACCCGTAGAGCGCCTCAAGTTCCTCGCGCTTGCGGAAGCGGCCGGCATCGTCGGCTGCCCGGCTCCAGGGGACCGACACCGCGGTGGGGATGTGGCCCCCGCGCAGCACACCCTCCTCCGGGTATTCCGGCATGTGAGTGCGCTCGCCGGTGTACTCCTGTGGAGAGCGAACGTCGATCAACGGCACCTGGCCGATACTGGCCAGCACGTCGTCCTTGTAGGCCCGGATGGGGGCGTCGTTGCGCTGGACGACGGGGTAGCCGGTCGTGGTCTTCGACGGCACATCCAGCGTGGTCTCACGGCCCGAGGACACCCACAGGTCGCGCCCGCCGTCGAGCAGCCGCACGTCTTCGTGGCCGAACAGGGTGAACACCCACAGCGCATAGGCGGCCCACCAGTTGGACTTGTCGCCGTAGATGACGACGGTGTCGTCGCGGGAGATGCCTTTGCGGTTCATCAGGTCGGCGAACTGCTCACCGGTGATGTAGTCGCGGACCGGGGAATCGTTGAGGTCGGTGACCCAGTCGATCTTGATGGCGGTGGGAATGTGGCCGATGTCGTAGAGCAACACGTCCTCGTCGGACTCCACCACGACGAGACCGGGCCTGCCCAGATTGCCCGCCAGCCAGTCGGCTGTCACGAGTCGTTCGGGGTGGGCGTAGGACTGAAGGGCGGGGGTGGGATCGGCAGGCACTGGCACGAAGCCGAGCCTACCGGTCGGTAACCGTTGCGCCACTTGTGCCGGGAAATCCGTTCGGCAAGCGCAGCCGCGCAGGGTCAGACGGGATTGGACTTCCACAGTGCGGCGACCGACAGGCCGGCCCGGCGCAGCAGGCGGCGCACCATCGGCAGGCTGATGCCGATGACGCTGGAGGGGTCTCCGTCGACGCCGTCGACGAACCAGCCACCCAGCCCGTCCAGGGTGAATCCACCGGCCACCCGCAGCGGCTCCCCGCTGGCCAGATAGGCCTCCAAGTCGTCGTCATCGGGCCGGCCGAACCGCACCGTGGTCACGGCCGATTCGCTGAGGCGATCAGTGATCTCGTTGTCACGCAACCGGATCAGGCTGTGTCCGGTGTAGAGCTGGCCGGAATTGCCGGCCATCTCGCGCCAGCGGATGCGGGCCTCGTCGACGGTGGGGGGCTTGCCGCACAGCTTGCCGGCCATGTAGAGCATCGAATCACAGCCGATCACAACGCAATCGGCGCTCACCGGTGCAGTGATGACGGAGGCAACCTGCTCGGCTTTGGCCACCGCCAATGCCTCGGTCACAACATCCGGGCCGGAGCCTGCGGGCAGGCCCGCCATCACGGCGTCCTCATCGACGCCGGAGACCACCACCAGCGGGTCGAGTCCGGCGCCGCGCAGCACCGCCAGGCGGCCTGAGGAGGCCGAGCCGAGGACCAGTCGCGTCACCGACGGGTCACCGGCGCATATGCGTGCGTTCCCGCAGAGTGATCAGCTGCCAGCTGAACACCGGAATCCGCAGCTTATCCACCGGGTGGCCCCACAGGTTGCGGTCCCGCGAACCGGTTTCGGCTCCCGCGCCGCCCGCGGTGCCGAGCACCGCGACCAGCGCCGCGATCTCCTCGTCGCTGGGGTTGCCCCGCAGCACCTTGATGTGTGGCTCGGTGGCCACCGGAGTTTCGTCGACCGCCGTGGTCGCTTCGGTCTCTTCGCTCACAAGCTCGCTCCGCTCTCGTGGCTCACAGGAGCTGCACTGCTCGCGTCACTCGCGTCGATCGCTGCGCTCCCTCCGCTCGTTCCGCTCACAGGGGAATGTTTCCGTGCTTCTTGGGCAGCGGCTGGACGATCTTGCGCTCCAGCAACCGCAGCGACGTCGCGATGTAGCCGCGGGTGTGCGACGGCGGGATGACCGCATCCACGTAGCCCCGTTCGGCGGCGACGTAGGGGTTGACCAACGTGTCCTCGTACTCCTGCTGGAGCTGCAGGCGAAGCGCGTCGACGTCGTCACCGCTCTTTGCGGCCTCGGTGAGCTGCTGACGGTAGACGAACCCGACCGCGCCGGAGGCGCCCATCACCGCGATCTGGGCGGTAGGCCAGGCCACATTGACGTCGGCGCCCATCTCCTTGGAACCCATCACGCAGTACGCGCCGCCGTAAGCCTTGCGGGTGATCACGGTGATCTTGGCGACCGTGGCCTCGCCGTAGGCGTAGAGCAGCTTGGCGCCGCGGCGGATGATCCCGTTGTACTCCTGCTCGGTGCCGGGCAGGAAGCCGGGCACGTCGACCAGCAGCACGATCGGGATGTTGAAGCAGTCGCAGGTCCTGATGAACCGGGCGGCCTTCTCGGAGGCGTTGATGTCCAGGCAGCCGGCGAACTGGGTCGGCTGGTTGGCCACGATGCCGACGGTGCGCCCCTCGATGCGGCCGAAGCCCACGATGATGTTCTGCGCGTAACCGGCCTGGACCTCGAGGAACTCGTCGTCGTCGAGGATCCGGGTGATGACCTCGTGCATGTCGTACGGCTGGTTGGGCGAGTCCGGGATCAGCGTGTCGAGCTCGATGTCCTCGGCGGTGAGGTTGTCCTCGATGGAACCCTCGGCGGCCGGCACCGGGAAGTGCGGCGGGTCGGCGTAGTTGTTCGGGGGCAGGTAGCTCAGCAGGTCGCGGACGTAGTCCAGCGCGTCCTGCTCGCCGGAGGCCACGTAGTGCGCGGTGCCTGACTTGCCCATGTGGGTGTGGGCGCCGCCCAGCTCCTCCTGGGTGACCTCCTCACCGGTGACGGTCTTGATCACGTCAGGACCGGTGATGAACATCTGGCTGGTCTGGTCGACCATCACGATGAAGTCGGTCAGGGCGGGGGAGTACACGTGACCGCCCGCGGCCGCACCCATGATCAGCGAGATCTGCGGGATCACGCCGGAGGCGCGGATGTTGTTGTGGAAGATCTTGCTGTACAGACCCAGCGAGACCACACCCTCTTGGATGCGGGCACCGGCGCCGTCGTTGATCCCGATCAACGGCCGGCCGGTCTTCATGGCCAGCTCCTGCACCTTGACGATCTTCTCGCCGTAGACCTCGCCGAGGCTGCCGCCGAACACCGTGGCGTCCTGGCTGAAGATGCAGACCTCGCGGCCGTCGATGGTGCCGTATCCGGTCACCACACCATCGCCCAGCGGGCGCTTGTCGGCCAGGCCGAAGTTGGTGCTGCGGTGCTTGGCCAGTGCGTCGAGCTCGACGAACGAGCCCTCGTCGAGCAGGGCGTAGACCCGTTCGCGCGCGGTCAGCTTGCCCTTGGCGTGCACCTTCTCCACGGCGGCCTCGCCGACCGGGTGCAGGGTCTCCTCGGTCCGACGCTTGAGGTCGGCGAGCTTGCCCGCGGTGGTGTGGATGTCGACGACATGCTCGGCTTGCGCCTCTACGTGGGCCTCACCGGAGTGCTCAGTAACACTGGTCATAAGAAACGATCTTAAAGTGTGGGCCAACGGATCGCCCGACCGGATCGGTTAGGCGAGTCACCTGCCCCGCGCCGGCTCCAGTCGGATCACCACGGCCTTGGATACCGGCGTGTTGGACTTGGCAGCGGTGTGGTCCAGCGGAACTAGCGGATTGGTCTCCGGGTAGTAAGCCGCCGCGTTGCCGACCGGTGTGGAGTAGGCCACCACCAGGAAATCGTCGGCGCGCCGCTCCTGCAACCGGCCGTCGGCGTCGCGCCACTCCGACACCAGGTCCACGCGGTCGCCGTCGGACAGCCCCAGTGCGCCGATGTCGGTGGGGTTGACGAACACCACCCGGCGGCCGCCCGTCACCCCGCGGTAGCGGTCATCGAGCCCGTAGATGGTGGTGTTGTACTGATCGTGGCTGCGCAGGGTCTGCAGCACCAGCCGCCCGGGCGGCGTCGGGACCCACTCCAGGGGATTGATCGCGAAGTTGGCCTTGCCTGTGTGCGTGGGGAATTCGCGGGCGTCACGCGGCGGATGGGGCAGCTGGAAGCCATCGGGTTGGCGGACCCGGCGGTTGTAGTCGGCGCAGCCGGGAACCACCGCCGCGATCGCATCGCGGACGCTGTCGTAGTCGGCGGCGAAGCGCTCCCAGGGCACCGGATGCTCCGGTCCGAGGACGGTGCGGGCCAGCTCGCAGACGATCTGCACTTCGCTGCGAACCTCGTCGCTGGGTGGGCGCAGACGGCCCCGTGACAGGTGCACCATCGACATCGAATCTTCCACCGACACCACTTCTTTGCGTCCGTTGCGGACGTCGCGGTCGGTGCGGCCCAGGGCCGGCAGGATCAGGGCGCTGCTGCCATGGATCAGGTGGCTGCGATTGAGCTTGGTGGACACCTGCACCGTCAGTGCACAGCGTCGCAGTGCGGCCTCGGTGACCGCGGTGTCCGGCGAGGCGGCCGCGAAGTTGCCGCCCATGGCCATGAACACCGTGGCTCGGCCGTCGCGCATCGCCCGGATGGCGTCCACCGTGTCATAGCCGTGTCGGCGCGGGCTCACGATGCCGAAGTGGCTATCCAAAGCGGCCAGGAACGATTCGGGCATCTGCTCGTAGATGCCCATCGTTCGATCGCCCTGAACATTGGAGTGCCCCCGCACCGGACAGACCCCGGCGCCGGGCTTGCCGATCATGCCGCGCAACAGCAACACGTTGGTGGCCTCGCCGATGGTGGCCACCGCGTGACGGTGCTGAGTCAGGCCCATCGCCCAGCACAACACCGTGCGCTGCGACGCCATCAGCATCTCGGCGACGCGGTGCAGCTGAGCCTGCCCGACTCCCGTCGCGGCGGCCACCACCTCCCAATCCACCTCGCGCGTGCGGCGGCGGTACTCGTCGAACCCGGCGCAATGCGCATCGACGAAGGCATGGTCGACCACGGTGCCGGGCGCGCGCTCCTCGGCTTCGAGCAACAGTCGGCCCAGTCCGGCGAACAGCGCCATGTCGCCGCCGAGACGGATCTGGACGAACTCGTCGGCGATCGGGACGCCGTGGCCGAGCACGCCATTGAGTTTCTGGGGATCCTTGAAGCGGATCAGTCCGGCCTCGGGCAGCGGATTGATGGCCACCACCTGTGCCCCGTTGGCCTTGGCCTTCTCCAGCACCGACAGCATTCGCGGGTGGTTGGTGCCGGGATTCTGGCCGGCGATCAGGATCAGGTCGGCGTGTTCGATGTCATCGACGGTGACCGAGCCCTTGCCGATCCCGATCGATTCGCCCAGCGCCTGCCCCGACGATTCGTGGCACATGTTGCTGCAGTCGGGGAGGTTGTTGGTGCCGAAACTGCGAACCATCAGCTGGTAGGCGAAGGCGGCTTCGTTACTGGTGCGACCCGAGGTGTAGAAAACCGCCTGGTCGGGGCTGTCCAGGGCCTGCAGCTCCGTGGCGATCATTCGATAGGCGCCGTCCCAGCTGATCGGCCGGTAGTGGTCATCGCCCGGGCGAAGCACCATCGGCTCGGTGAGGCGGCCCTGTTGGGACAGCCAGTACTCCGGTTTGTCCGACAGCTCGTCGATCGAATGACGGGCAAAGAAGTCCGGCCCGATGACGCGGCTGGTGGCCTCCTCCGCGACGGCCTTGGCGCCGTTCTCGCAGAATTCGGCGATCTTGCGCCCGCCGTGTTCCTCCGGCCACGCGCAGCCGGGGCAGTCGAACCCGTGCCGTTGATTCAGCCGCGCCCAGGCGGCACCGGTCCGCCACAGCCCCATCTGGCTCAGGCTGCGCTGCAGCGAGACCAGCACCGCTCGCATTCCGGCGGCTTCGCCCTTGCGCGGGGTGATGCGCACACCGTGCTCGTCGTAGTCGCTGTCAATGTCTGCACCGTCGGCGCGAAATCGGCCCATGATGATGCCAACCTAGAACGTGTGGTGCCGCTGCGGAACCCCGCCCGGTCGTAAGCTGACCGCCATGGACAGACCCGCGCTCGACGCCGCCGCGCTGCGCGCTGCGCTGATCGGTCCCACAGGCTGGCGTGCGGTGGATGTCGTGACCGAAACCGGCTCCACCAATGCCGACCTGCTGGCCCGCTCGGCACAGGGCGAGGACATCGACGGCGCGGTGCTGCTGGCTGAGCATCAGACGGCCGGTCGTGGGCGTCACGGTCGGCACTGGAGCGCGCCGCAGCGCAGCCAGCTCGCCCTGTCGGTGGGCGTCGCCGCGGACACCGTGCCGACTGCGGGCTGGGGTTGGCTGACGCTGGCGACCGGGGTCGCCGTGGCGGACGCGATCGCCGAGGTATCGGGCATCGAGGTCGGCCTGAAGTGGCCCAATGACGTTATGGCGGGCGACGGCAAGCTGGCCGGCATCCTGGCCGAGGTGGCCGCGCCGCAGCAGCGGATCGTGGTGGGGCTCGGTCTCAACGTGACCATGACCGCGCAGGAGGCCCCTGACCCAGCTGCCGTCTCCTTGGCGATGCTCGGATCCGCGGTGATCGACCGCACCGTCTGGGCCGGCGCGGTTCTGCGACACCTGGCGGATCGGATCGCGGCCTGGCGCGCGGCCGGTGGCGCCGATGCCGCGCTGGTGTCGGACTATCGGCGGCACAGCTGCACGCTGGGGGCTCAGGTCCGTGCCGACATCCCCGGAGGCCACCAGGTGATCGGGGTGGCCGAGGCCATCGATGACACGGGCCGCCTGGTCATCAACACCGGCGACACCACCGTCACGGTGTCGGCCGGTGACGTCACTCGGCTGCGGCGCAACGGCTAGGCGGCTGCAGTGGGTTACCCGGAGAACGTGCTGGCCGCGGACGAGCAGCTGGTGCTGCATCGCCATCCGCATGTCAAACGCCTGATTCTGCCGGTGCTGGCGCTGCTGCTGGCGACCGCCTTCGCCGCGTTCGCCGCCGGTTTCGTCAACCCGCGGGCCTGGGATCAGACCGCCAAGAACGTGGTGTTCGCGGTGATCGGGGTGATCTGGCTGGTGATCGTCGGCTGGCTTTCGGTCTGGCCGTTCCTGAGCTGGCTCACGACGCACTTCGTCGTCACCGACCGGCGGGTGATGTTCCGGCACGGTTTGCTGACCCGCAGCGGACTCGACATCGCCCTGTCCCGGATCAACAGTGTGGAGTTCGTCCACGGTTTCATCGACCGGATCCTGCGCACGGGGACGCTGATCATCGAGTCGGCGTCACAGGAGCCACTGGAGTTCTACGACATTCCTCGGGTAGAGCAGGTCCACACCCTGCTCTATCACGAGGTCTTCGACAGTCCGTCCGCTCGGGGCTGATGGCTCGGTGGGCGCCTGAACAGCGTCACCACGCCGGTGTCCGGGCCACCTTCCAAGACGTCCTCGATGGCCTCGGCCAGTGCACCGGTTTCCAGCGTTGCGTCCAGTGCGTTGGCGGTGCTGCGGGCGAACTCGTCGGGGAAAACCCAGCGGCGGAACGCCCAGAACCGGAACGCCATCTGTAGCAGGTTGCCGATGATGTACGCCGAGACGAAGTCCGAGAGATTCTCAACGGTCAACGACACCATGGGGACGCGCAGCCCGAGCACGTAGCTGGAGAACCACAGCGGCGCCATCGACAACAGCACGCCCACGCCGCTGACCCCGAAGAACAGCAGTGCCTCGTGGTGGCGCTCCCGGCCTCCGCGGTCCTTGAAGCTCCACTCCCGGTTGAGGATGTAGGAGGCGATCACCGCGACGATCCCGGAGATCACCTTGGCGGTGACGGGCTTGGGCGACAGGATCGTCAGCTTGAGGGTGTAGAACAGCGCCGAGTCGATGACGAAGGTGGTTGCGCCGACGATGGCGAACTTGATCAACTCGTGATGGCGTTCGGCCAGCGGACGGATCACCCGCGGCAGGCGGGCGATCGTGGCGTCGGTAAAAGACACAAGTTGCCAGTGTACGGACTCGGGCCCATCTGCGCCTAACGACTGCATAACGACCCCGTCGGGTCGACGTGACACGATATTGCCCGTGCCGAACCCCCCAACCGCCACGCCGCCAGACGGTGGACGCATTCCCTTGGTCGCCATGGTGGGAGGTGGCCAGCTGGCTCGCATGACCCATCAGGCGGCGATCGCGCTCGGACAACGTTTGCGGGTGCTGGCGGCTGCGGCCGACGAACCTGCCGCCCAGGTCACCCCGGACGTGGTGATCGGATCGCACACCGATCTCGATGACCTGCGCCGGGCCGCCGCCGGGGCCACGGTGCTCACCTTCGACCATGAGCACGTCCCGGGGGAGCTGCTCGACCAGCTGATCGCCGAGGGTGTCTCCGTGGCGCCGCCGCCGGCGGCGCTGCTGCACGCTCAGGACAAGCTGGTGATGCGCCGCAAGCTGGCGGCACTGGGGGCGCCGGTACCGCGGTTCGCCGCGATCGAGACCCCCGAGGATCTCGAGGAGTTCGCCGTGTTGACCGGCGGCCCCATGGTGGTCAAGGCGGTCCGGGGCGGCTACGACGGTCGCGGGGTGTCGCTCGTCGATGACCTCTCGGCCGCCCGTGCGGTGGTAGCCGAGTATCAGGGTGCCGGGGTGGCGGTCCTGGCCGAAGAGCGGGTCGTGATGCGCCGCGAATTATCGGCGCTGGTCGCCCGGTCACCGTTCGGTCAGGGCGCGGCCTGGCCGGTGGTCGAGACCGTCCAGGAGGACGGAATCTGTGTGACGGTGATTGCCCCGGCGCCAGATCTTTCCGACGAATCTGCTTTGGCCGCTCAACGATTGGCCCTGAACCTGGCGGACGAACTGGGTGTCGTCGGAGTGCTGGCCGTCGAGCTCTTCGAAACCGTCGCGGGAGAGCTGCTGGTCAACGAGTTGGCCATGCGGCCGCACAACTCGGGGCACTGGACCATGGACGGCGCAGTCACCAGTCAGTTCGAACAGCATCTTCGCGCGGTCCTGGACTATCCGCTCGGCGCCACCACGCCGGTGGCACCGGTGACCGTGATGGCCAATGTTCTGGGCGCCCCGCAGGCCCCGGCGATGACGATGGACGAGCGGCTGCACCACCTGTTCGCTCGGTATCCCGACGCCCGGGTCCACCTCTACGGCAAAGGTGAACGGCCGGGCCGCAAGATCGGCCACATCAACTTCCTCGGCGGGGACGTGAAGGACTCAGTGAAGCTGCGCGAGCGCGCCGAAGGCGCGGCACACTGGTTGTCGCACGGGCAGTGGCGTGCCGGCGACGAGGAGGAACGGCACTAAGTGACAAATGGATGGGATCCGCATGAGTGAGCACAAGCCCGGTCCCCGGGTCGGCGTGATCATGGGCAGTGATAGTGACTGGTCGGTGATGGAAGAGGCGGCGCTCGCGCTGGCCGAGTTCGACGTTCGGTTCGAGGTCGGCGTGGTCTCGGCGCACCGTACTCCGCAGCGCATGTTCGACTACGCCCGCGACGCCGCCGGTAGGGGCATCGAGGTGATCATTGCCGGGGCGGGCGGCGCCGCGCACCTGCCCGGCATGGTGGCTTCGGCCACACCGCTGCCCGTGATCGGGGTACCGGTCCCGCTCGCCCGGCTCGACGGCATGGATTCTTTGCTGTCGATCGTGCAGATGCCTGCAGGTGTTCCTGTGGCCACTGTTTCCATTGGCGGCGCCCGGAATGCCGGTTTGCTGGCAGTGCGTATTCTGGGATCGGCTGACGAGGTGTTGCGAGCCCGGATGGCGGATTTTCAGGTGCAGCTGGAGCAGAGCGTGCTTGCGAAGGACGCGATGCTTCAAGGTAAAGTTACCGGCGAGTAGCTTAGGAGGCTGTCATGGCTGGGTGGGCCGGAGATCCATCGTTTGACCTGTTCAAGCTCCCCGAGGAGCACGACGAGTTGCGGGCGGCCATCCGCGCGCTGGCGGAGAAGGAGATCGCTCCCCACGCCAAGGACGTCGACGAGCGGGCCCGGTTCCCCGAAGAGGCCTTGGCCGCGCTGAACGCCTCCGGATTCAACGCCGTACACGTCCCCGAGGCGTACGGCGGGCAGGGTGCCGACTCGGTGGCGGCCTGCATCGTGATCGAAGAGGTGGCCCGCGTCTGCGCCTCGTCGTCGCTGATCCCGGCGGTGAACAAGCTCGGCACCATGGGGCTGATCCTGGCGGGCTCGGAGGAACTCAAAGCCCAGGTGCTTCCTGGCCTGGCCGCCGGCGAGGTGATGGCCTCCTACGCGCTTTCCGAGCGCGAGGCCGGCAGCGACGCCGCGGCGATGCGCACCCGCGCCAAGGCCGACGGCGACGACTGGATCCTCAACGGCTCCAAATGCTGGATCACCAACGGCGGCAAGTCCAGTTGGTACACCGTGATGGCCGTGACCGACCCGGACCTGGACGCCAACGGCATCTCGGCGTTCATGGTCCACATCGACGACGAGGGATTCACCATCGGTCCCAAGGAGCACAAGCTCGGGATCAAGGGCTCGCCGACCACCGAGCTGTACTTCGAGAATTGCCGGATTCCCGGTGACCGGATCATCGGCGAGCCGGGGACCGGGTTCAAGACCGCGTTGCGCACGCTGGACCACACTCGTCCCACGATCGGTGCTCAGGCCGTGGGTATCGCTCAGGGCGCGCTGGACGCGGCCATCGAATACACCAAGGACCGCAAGCAGTTCGGAAAGAACATCAGCACCTTCCAGGGTGTGCAGTTCATGCTGGCCGACATGGCGATGAAGCTGGAGGCCGCGCGGCTGATGGTGTACTCGGCGGCGGCTCGCGCCGAGCGGGGTGAGACGGGCCTGGGCTTCATCTCCGCGGCGTCGAAGTGCTTCGCCTCCGATGTCGCCATGGAGGTCACCACCGATGCGGTGCAGTTGTTCGGCGGGGCCGGCTACACCACCGACTTCCCGGTCGAGCGAATGATGCGTGACGCCAAGATCACCCAGATCTATGAGGGCACCAATCAGATCCAGCGTGTCGTGATGAGCCGGCACCTCCTGCGCTGACGCCCAGGCGATGACCGCGCGACTCGACACCATCCGCACGGCGCGGCATGGGTTCGTCGACACCGTCGAAGGGCTCACCGAAGCCGAGTTCGACCACGGCACCACGTTGTGCTCGGCCTGGGCGCCGCGTGACGTGCTGGCCCACCTGATCGGCACCGCCGAGGCGCTGGGGCTGTGGCTGGGCGGTCGCACCGTCTCCGATGTGCAGATCGGCTGATATCGGTCACGCGCATCGGCGAACTGCCCACCCCCGCAGCCCTAAGATTGGCAATCGGCGCTGCCCGACTCACCTAGGAGAGGCTTGATGGCAGGACTACGGCCCGAGGTCGACCCCGACGGCTTACTGGAGTACTCCGTCGTCTACACCGACCGGGCGCTCAATCACATGTCCACCTGCTTCCAGACCGTGATGAACGATGTCTCGGCCATGCTGCGCGAGGTGTACCATGCGGATGCGGCGGTGCTGGTGCCCGGCAACGGGACGTGCGGCATGGAGGCGGTCGCGCGCCAGTTCGCCACCGACGCTGAGGTACTTGTGCTGCGGAACGGGTTCTTCAGCTACCGGTGGAGCCAGATCCTGGAGACCGGACGGATCACCGACCGCATCACCGTGCTGAAGGCAGGCCCGACCGGCGACGGGGACCAGGCGCCATGGGCTCCTGCGCCCGTCGAGCAGGTCGAGGCGGTCATCGCCCGGACCCGGCCGGCGGTGGTGTGTGTGCCCCACGTCGAGACCTCCAGCGGCATCCTCCTTCCCGACGACTACCTGGCGCGCGTCGGCGCGGCGACAACGGCGGTGGGCGGCCTGTTCGTCCTGGACTGCATCGCCTCGGGAGTGATCTGGACGGATATGGCGGCCCTCGGCGTCGACGTGTTGGTGACCGCACCGCAGAAGGGCTGGAGCTCCGAACCGGGCTGCGCCATGGTCTGCCTGTCGCGCCGCGCCGTGGAGGTCATGGAAGGCACCCAGAGCACCAGCTTCGCGCTGGATCTGAAGAAGTGGCGCGACGTCATGGCCAGCTATGAGAACGGCGGCTACGCCTACCACGCGACCATGCCGACCGGGGTGATCAGGAGCCTGCGCGACGCCATGGCCGAGACCCGCGAGCTCGGTTTCGGGGTGGTGCGCGAACAGCAGTTCACCCTGGGGCGCAAGGTACGGGCCCTGTTGGCCGAACGGGGCTTCCCGAGTGTGGCAGCGCCGGGGTTCGAGGCTCCCGGTGTGGTGGTCAGCTACACCACCGACCCCGATATTCGGAGCGGGAAGAAGTTTGTGGCACAGGGGCTTCAGACCGCAGCGGGAGTGCCGCTGCAATGCGACGAGCCGGCGGCGTTCAGCACGTTCCGGTTGGGGCTGTTCGGTCTGGACAAGCTCGCTGACATCGAGGGAACGGTGGCGCGACTGACTGCGGCGCTGGACCGGATCGCCGTGGTCTGAGCCGATGTCAGAAGGCAACGCGGACGCCTCGAGCATCTACCTCGCCGCTGCCGAGGGCGGCACAGGAAAGTCCGTCCTGGCACTGGGGCTGCTGAACCAGCTGGCCGCCTCGTCGGCGCGCGTGGGCGTCTTCCGCCCGGTCGTGCGATCGCTGGACGAACCCGACGAGCTGCTCGAGTTACTGCTTGCGCACGCCACCGCCACGGTGGATCGTCACGACGCCTGCCGCGGTGTCACCTACCAGCAGGTTTACGCCGACCGTGACGCCGCGCTCAGTGAGATCGTCGCGCAGTTCCACGAAGTCGCCCGGCGCTGCGACACGGTGCTGGTGGTCGGCAGCGACTACACCGACATCGTCAATCCGAGCGAGCTGAGCTTCAACGCGCGTATTGCGGTGAACCTGGGGGCGCCACTGGTGCTCGCCGTCAACGGCCACCTTCGCGACGCCCAGGCCATTGCGGAGATCACCGATCGGTGCCTGGCCGAAGTGGCCGCGGTGCACGCACGTACGGCGGCGGTGATCGCCAACCGTTGCGACCCGGACCAGCTGACCGAGATCACCCGGGCGATCGCGGGGACGTTGGCCGGCGCCGATATCCCGACCTTCGCGGTTCCCGAGGTTGCTCTGCTGTCGGCTCCGACGATGGGCGAACTCTGCACCGCGCTGGACGGCACCGTCTACAGCGGCGACCCGGAGTTGCTGCGACGCGAAGTTCTCGGCGTCATGGTCGGCGGCATGACCGCCGAGAACATCCTCGACCGGCTGATCGAAGGCCAAGTGGTGATCGTGCCGGCCGACCGCTCCGATGTGCTGTTGGCCTTGGTGAACGCCCACGAGGCACAGGGATTTCCCTCCCTCGCCGGCATCATCCTCAACGGCGGACTGCTGCCGCACCCGGCCATCGACAAGTTGGTCAAGGGCCTGCGCCCCACCTTGCCCTTGATCGCCACCAGCCACCGCACCTACGACACCGCCGAAATGGTGTCCAACACCGGATCGAAGATCACCGTCGGTGCGCTGCGCAAGATCGACACCGCACTCGCGCTGATGGCGGCGCACGTCGACGGCGTCGAACTGGCCGAACGGCTCCGGGTTCCGCAGTCGACGGTCGTCACCCCGCAGATGTTCGAATACCGGTTGCTGGAACGGGCCCGGCGCGATCGTCGCCATATCGTGCTGCCGGAAGCAACCGACGACCGAATTCTGTTGGCAGCCGGACGGTTGCTGTCTCGCGGCATCGTCGATCTGACCCTGCTGGGCGTGGAAGGTGCGGTGCGCAGGCGCGGCGCCGAACTGGGCGTCGACCTGGACGCTGCGCGGGTGATCGATCCTGCGAGCAGTGAACTGCAGGGAAGATTCGCCGCCGAGTACACCCGGCTGCGTGCCCACCGGGGCATGACCGAAGAGCGTGCCGGCGAGATCATGCGCGACATCTCCTACTTCGGCACCATGATGGTGCACCTTGGGCTCGCCGACGGCATGGTCTCGGGTGCCGCGCACACCACGGCCCACACGATCAGGCCGGCTTTCGAGATCATCCGGACCGCACCCGGGGTCTCCACTGTCTCCAGTGTGTTCCTGATGTGCCTGTCGGATCGGGTGCTGGCCTACGGGGACTGTGCGGTGGTACCGGATCCGACCATCGAGCAACTCGCCGACATCGCGATCTCCTCGGCCGCCACCGCTGCCGCGTTCGGCATAGAACCGCGGGTGGCACTGCTGTCCTATTCCACCGGTGAATCCGGATCCGGCGCCGGAGTGGACAAGGTCCGTGCCGCAACGCAATTGGTCCAGCAGCGTCGGCCCGACCTGCTCGCTGACGGTCCGATCCAGTACGACGCGGCGGTCGACGAGGGGGTGGCCGCGGTCAAGATGCCGGAGTCGAAGGTGGCCGGCCGAGCCACCGTACTGGTGTTCCCAGACCTCAACACCGGCAACAACACCTATAAGGCGGTGCAACGCAGCGCCGGCGCGATCGCTATCGGCCCGGTACTGCAGGGCCTCGCCAAGCCCGTCAACGACCTGTCGCGGGGAGCGCTGGTCGACGACATCGTCTACACCGTGGCCATCACCGCGATCCAGGCGCAGGAGGTGGCCCGATGACCGCGGCCACACCCGGGTTGGTGCTGGTACTGAACTCGGGCTCGTCATCGGTCAAGTTCCAGCTGGTCGACCCGGTGGCCGGCACCGCGCCCCTGTCCGGCCTGGTGGAACAGATCGGCGAGCCGGACAGTCCAGTGGTCGACCACGCAGCCGGCCTACGCCTGATCCATCGACAGCTCATCGACTCCGGCATCGATCTTGCCGCCGTGCGGGCCGTGGGGCATCGAGTGGTGCACGGCGGCAACCTGTTCTATGCCCCGACGCTGATCACCGATGAGGTGGTGGCCGAGGTGGCACGGCTGTCTGAGCTCGCGCCCCTGCACAATCCCGCCAATGTGATCGGGATCGAAGTGGCCCGCAAGGACTTTCCCGCCGTCCCCCACGTGGCGGTATTCGACACCGGGTTCTTCCACTCGCTGCCGGCCGCTGCCGCCAGCTATGCCATGGACCATGACATCGCGACCCACTACGGCATCCGTCGCTACGGATTCCACGGCACCTCGCACGAATACGTCTCCGGTGAAGTCGCCACGCTGTTGGACCGTGATCCGGGTGACCTGAACGTCATCGTTTTGCACCTGGGCAATGGCGCGTCGGCGTCGGCGGTACGGGGCGGCGTGGCCGTCGAGACATCGATGGGACTGACCCCTCTGGAGGGCCTGGTGATGGGCACCCGCAGCGGAGACATCGACCCCGGGGTACTGTTCCACCTCAACCGCACGGCCGGACTGGGCGTCGACGAGCTCGACGAGCTGTTGAACCGGCGTTCTGGACTCAAAGGCCTGTGCGGGGTCAACGACTTTCGGGAACTGTTGGAGCTGCGGGGCGCAGGCGGCGCGCGTGGTGAGGCCGCCGCGCTGGCCTACGACGTCTATATCCACCGGCTGCGCAAATACGTGGGCGCCTACCTGGCGGTGCTGGGCCGTGTCGATGCGATCGCCTTCACCGCAGGGGTGGGGGAGAACGCGCCGAGCGTGCGCGAGGACGCACTGGCGGGCCTGGACGGGCTGGGCATAGTGGTGGACGCCGAGCGCAACCGCAGTGGCAAGGGGGCTCGGATCATCTCCACCGAGGCGTCGCCCACCACCGTCCTAGTGGTGCCCACCAATGAGGAGTTGGCGATCGCGCGCGCCGCCTGGCAGTTCGTGTGAACCCCGTCCGCGATCTGGACCCGGTGGCCCCGCTGTGGCGGGCCGCCCAGGTGTTCCGGCTGCTCAGTTGCCTGTATGCGCTGGGATTTCAGCTCGCGATCAACGACGACCTGCGTCGTCCCGGGCTGGCCTGGCTGCTGTTCGCGGTCCTGATCGGCTTCAGCGGCCTGTGCGGGGTCGGGTATCTGCGCGGCTTCGCCCGCCGCCCGTCGTGGGTGATCGCCGAGATCGTGGTGGTGGTCGCACTCATGCTCTCCACCGAGGTGGTGGCCTCCCGGCAGTGGGAACTGGACAACCAGTCCTGGCCGACGACCTTGTGGGCCAGCAATGCCACCGTGTCGGCCGCGCTCCAGTTCGGCTCCACCGGCGGGATGGCGACCGCGGCCGTGGTGACCGCGGCCAGCGCCTTCCTCAAGGGCTACGTGAGTCTTAACTTCGGCCGCAACGCCACGATGATCGTCGAACTGGCTCTGGGGCTGGCGGTCGGCATGGCCGCGCAGACCGCGCGGCGGGCCCACGACGACCTGCAGCGGGCGACCCGGCTGGCGGCGGCAACCGAAGAACGCGAGCGGCTGTCGCGGCATGTGCACGACGGAGTCATCCAAGTGCTGGCGCTGGTGACCCGACGTGGTCGTGAAATGGGCGGCGCTGCGGCGGAGTTGGCTGAGCTCGCCGGCGAGCAGGAACGCGCGCTTCGCCGGCTGGTGAGCTCCGGGGACCTGCACTCGGACTCCGGTGACACGGATCTGCGGGCCCTGCTGAACCGTCGTGCCGGAGAACGTGTATCGCTCAGTCTGCCCGGCACCGCGGTGCTGTTGGACGCACGGACGGCTGCCGAGCTCGACGCGGCCGTGGGCAATGCCCTGGACAACGTCGCAGCCCACGCCGGCCCGCGGGCGCGGGCCTTCGTGCTGTGTGAAGACCTGGGCGAGACGGTGACCGTCACCGTGCGCGACGACGGCGTGGGGATAGCGGCCGGCCGACTGGAGGAGGCCGCACGCCAAGGCCACGTCGGGGTGTCGAAGTCGATCGTGGGCAGGCTGGTCGCCTTGGGCGGCAGTGCGGTGCTGCACACCGAGGTCGGGGAGGGAACCGAGTGGGAACTGAGCATCCGACGGTGATGGTGGTCGATGACCATCCGATCTGGCGCGACGCCGTAGCCCGTGATCTGGCCGACTCCGGGTTCACCGTGGTCGCCACCGCCGACGGCGTCCACACCGCACGTCGCCGTGCCGCGGTCGTCAAACCCGATGTGGTGCTGATGGACATGCGCCTGGGCGACGGCGACGGGGTGGCCGCCACCACGGCGGTCCTGGCGGTCTCGCCGGAGTCCAGAGTGCTGGTGCTGTCGGCCTCCGACGAACGCGACGACGTCTTGCAGGCGGTCAAGGCCGGTGCCACCGGTTATCTGGTCAAAAGTGCCTCACGCGAGGAGCTGACCGACGCGGTACACGCCACCGCGGCTGGGCGCGCGGTGTTCACCCCGGGCCTGGCCGGACTGGTGCTCGGCGAATATCGCCGCCTCGAGCGCAGCCCGGATGCCGGTCCGGCCACTCCCGCCCTGACCGAGCGGGAGACCGAGGTGCTGCGCCACGTGGCTAAGGGCTTGTCCGCCAAGCAGATCGCGCAGCGGCTCAGTCTGAGCCATCGCACCGTGGAGAATCACGTCCAGGCGACGTTCCGCAAGCTGCAGGTCGCCAACCGCGTTGAACTGGCCCGTTATGCCATCGAACACGGATTGGACAGCTGAGGGGCAAAGTCGAGTAGTCCTACTCATCCGATTTCACCCGCCGTGCGGCAACGTTGCCGGCGTGACCGAACCACGTGCCGTTCTCACCCGGCTTACCGCAGAATGCCACGCGGTGTCGTGGCAGCTTTACCGAGTCTCGGCTGAACTCGCCGAACTGGATCGCCAGCTCAGCGCGCCGAGCCTCCCGCCGCCTGTCCCTGGCCCCGTGCATCCGGTGACGGCCCCGGCCGTGCCGTCGAGACCGGCGTCACCGTCAAGTCGGGAAGAACCGAAACCTGCAGTCACCGTGGGCGACTCGGGATGGATCGGCAAACTGCTGGCCGTCGCGGGGGTCACGGTGACACTCGTCGGGGTGGTGCTGCTGCTCGTACTGGCGGCCCAGGCCGGCATCCTGCGCCCCCAGATCCGGGTGGCGGGCGGCTTCGTGCTGTCGGCCGTGCTGGTCGGAGCCGCCTGTCGGCTGCACAGCCGCCCGGGTGGACGGACCGGGGCCATCGCGTTGGGGGCCACCGGGATCGCCGCGGCCTACCTGGACATCGTGGCGATCACCGCCTACTACCAGTGGGTTCCGGCGGCCGTCGGGTTGGTGGTTGCGGCCGTGGTCGGTGGGGCCGGACTGGTCGCGGCGAGGCGCTGGGACTCTGAGCACCTCGCGGTGCTGGTGCTGGTACCGCTCATCGGTCTGGCGCCGGTCCTCACCGGTGACGTGGACCTGTTGCTGATTGGCTTCCTGCTGGCCTTGTCGGCGACGGCGCTGCCGATTCAGCTGGGCAAGGACTGGACCGGGATGTTCGGGGCCCGCATCGCTGCCGCGACGCTGCCCCTGCTGGCCGCGCTGGTCGCCGGCAGCGGCCATGACCACCGGCTGCTGATCGGTGGTGCCTGCGCGGTGGCTGCGATTCTGGCCGTCCTGAGCGGTCTGCTGGTACTGCCGACCAGCGCCAGGCCCGGCCCGATCGCGCTGCTGACCGCCGCCGGGACCGTGCCGGCGCTGGCGGCTGGCGCCGCGCTGGACCGGGTATCGGCCAGCATGCTGGCCGGGGCGCTGTCGCTCCTCATGCTCGTCGTGGTGGTGGCTCACCGGGCATTGCAGCCGGTGGCCGTGCAGGTCTTCGCCGCGCTGTCCGCGGTCGCCGCACTGATCGCAGTCACCACGGCCTTCCACGGCTCTGTGCTGGCGCCGGTACTGCTGGGTATGGCCGTGTTGATCGCGATCGCCGGACGCCGCAGCGGTGTGGCCCGTTGGGCCGCAGCAGGATTCGGTTTCGCGGGGGGCATCGTCTACCTCGACTACGCCGCCCCCGGGAATCTGATCACCCCCACGCAGCTACCGGTTGCCGACACGGTCGCCACGCTGGTTGCGAGCCTGCTGGTGATCGCGCTGGTGGTCGCCGTGGCCCGCGCCTACGCCGTGGCCGAGAACACCGATCCGGCCAATGCGCCCATCCTGGCGGTGGCCGGCGGAGGGCTGATCGGCTATGGCGTCACCGCATTCACCGTCACCGCCGGCGTCGCGATCGGCGGGACCGGAGCAGGCTTCCTGACCGGCCACATGGCGGCCACCCTGTGCTGGATCACCATGGCGGCCCTGCTGTTGCGCCACGCGTTGCGGCTGGCCGACCGCGGCGCCCGCACCTGGGCGATCGCTGCCGGTTTGGCGCTTACCGGAGCCGCCACGGCCAAGCTGTTCCTGTTCGATCTGGGCACCCTGGACGGCATGTTCCGCGTCGCGGCATTCATCGTCGCGGGCCTGCTGCTGCTGGGCATGGGCACCGGGTACGCGCGCAGCCTGGCGCAGCAGGACGAGCGGTAGCCGATGATCACCACACTGCTGGGATTCCCCGAACCCGCCGAACTGGACGCTGTCACGCCGGTCGGGCGTGACCGTGCTCTGGACGTCATACGCATCAGCGCGCTGCTGGGGGTGGTCGCCGGGCACACGGTGATGGCCACCAGCGTGATCCGCGACGGGGTGCTGATCTGGGACAACCTGCTGACCGCCACACCTGCACTGGTGGGATTGACCTGGGTCTTCCAGGTCATGCCGTTGTTCTTCTTCGCCGGTGCGGCGGCCTGCCTCACCACCTGGCGGCCGGGCGGCCAGTGGGGTGTCTGGCTGATGAAACGCTGCACCCGGTTGTTCCGGCCGGTGTTCTTCTACCTGGGCTTCTGGGCCGTGACCTTGGCCGTGCTGCGGCCATTGCTGCCCCGACACGTCTACGAGCCGGTGGCCGGCGTAAGCATTCAACTGCTGTGGTTCCTGGGTGCCTACGTTCTGGTGCTGGCCGTGATGCCGGTGCTGTATCGGATCACCACCGCAGGAATGCTTCTCGTCGGCGTCGCCGCCGTCTATGCGGTGATCGCGACGGTCGACGCGGTTCGGTTGCACCACCCGACGCTGGCACCGATCGGCTATCTGAATCTCATCGTCTGGCTGATCCCGGCCATGTTCGGGGTCGCCTACCGGCGGACACTGTTGCCCCGGCGCACGGCGCTGGCAGTGGCGCTGTTCCTACTGATGATCGATGTCGCGCTGGTGGCCCTCGGGCCTTATCAACTGAGCATGGTGGGTACCGGCGATCACCAGCTGTCCAACACCAATCCGCCGTCACTGCTGCTGGCCGGGCACGCGATCGTGCTGAGTACCCTGGCGATCTGCGCCGCGCCGGCGATCACCCGATGGGCGCACCGGCCCCGGGTGTGGTGGCTGACAGCGGTCGGCAACTCAGGAGCCATGACGCTGTATCTCTGGCACATTCCGGTGCTGCTGGGCGTTCACCTGCTTTTTGACCGGCTGGGCCGGGCCCGCTACCCGGGACATCCGCACTTCGCGCTCATCAGCGTCGCGCAGCTGATCCTGGTGGCAGCGGCGGTCGGTGGGCTGTTCGCCGTGCTGCGGGGGTTGGAGAACAACCCGCTACGCGGCTGGGACGCTCCGATCGTTGCGACCCCGGGCCGCGGCACCGCCGCGGGACTACTGCTTGTGGTGGCGGGTGCCGCGACATTGGTGGCGGTCAAGTGGGGCCTCAAGGACGACGGGCTGACCTGTGTCGCCGTGCTGTTGGCCGCGCTGACCAGCGCACGGATGCTCCTCACCGGACCCGGAACCGCGTCGGCCTGACCGCGCTCAAACCGGCAGTACCGGGCCCATAGCCGAGCGGTCGCGGTACAGTCTCGTCCTGTGAAATCCGGCCGATCGACCGTACTTGCGGCGCTACTTACGATCGGTGCACTCATGGTCTCGGCCTGCGGCGAGAGCGCCACGCAGTTGGTGTCCTCCGCCGATCCGTCGGCGGGGGTGGACTGCGGGGGTAAGGGGGAGCTGCGCGCTGGAGGCTCGACCGCCCAGACCAGGGCGATCGAGCAGTTCGGCTACGCCTACAGCCGGGCCTGCCCGGGTCAGACGCTGGACTACGTCGCCGACGGCTCAGCGGGCGGTGTGGACGACTTCATCGCCAATGAACTCGATCTGGCCGGCTCCGAGGTGGCCCTGGATCCCGCGAAGACACAGCCGGAACGGGCGGCGGAACGTTGCGGATCGCCGGCCTGGAATCTGCCCGTGGTGTTCAGTCCGATCGCGGTCACCTACCGCATCACCGGGGCGGACAGCCTCAGCCTGGACGGGCCCACCCTGGCGAAGATCTTCAACGGCAGCATCGGCAGCTGGGACAACCCCGCGATCAAGGCGCTCAACGCCGGCGTCACCCTGCCTGCGCTGCCCATTCATGTGGTCTACCGGGGCGACCGAGCCTCCAGCACCGCCAGTTTCCAGCGGTATCTCGACAGCGCCTCTGAGGGCGCATGGTTTGCCGGTGGCGGCGACATGTTCAACGGCGGCATCGGCGAGGCCGCCACCGGAAACAACGGCGTCGCGTCAGCGATGCAGAGCACTGAGGGTTCCATCACCTACACCGAGTGGTCTTATGCGGTGGGCAAGCAGCTGCCCATCGCACAGGTCATCAGCGCCGCCGGGTCAGCGCCGGTGGCGATCTCCGCGGAATCGGTGGGCAAGACCATCGCGGGCGCAAAATTCCTGTCCGAGTCCGTCCAGAACAACGACCTGGTGCTCGATGCGGCCTCGCTGTACCGGCCCGTCGACCGCGGCGCGTATCCGATCGTGTCGGCCACCTACCAGATCGTCTGCTCCAAATACCCCGACACCGCGACCGGCACGGCGGTCAAGGCGTTCTTGCAGGCCGCGATCGGTCCTGGCCAGGATGGCCTGGACCAGTACGGCTCCATTCCGCTGCCGGCTTCCTTCTCATCCCGGGTTCTGACGGCGGCGAACGCGATCTCGTGACCGTTTGCGGCGTTGTTGCCGGTTAGTCTGGTAGCCAATCTTTCGCCGCAGTGCGCGGCACTGTGGTCGAAGGGAGTGTCGTCGGTGAACAAGCCCGAACCGGGTTCGCGGACCGGATCGCGATTCGGCCCGTACCAATTGGGGCGGTTGCTCGGCCACGATGCCGTGGGTGATGTCTACCTCGCCGAGGACACGCGCCATGACGAGACGGTGGCGCTCAAACTGATCTCCGAGGAACTCTCCGCCGATGCGGCGTTCCGCGGCAGGCTCGAGGACGAAGCCGAGGCAGCCGGTCAGCTGACCGAGCCACACGTGGTGCCCATCCGGGCCTACGGGGAGATCGACGGGGTGCTCTACCTGGAGACGGGCCTGATCGACGGCACCGACCTGGCGACGGTGTTGGCGGACTCCGGTCCGCTGAGCCCGCCACGGGCCGTAGCCATCGTGCGCCAGCTCGCCGCGGCGCTGGATGCGGCGCACAACGCCTATGTGGTGCATCGCGACGTCAAACCCGCCACCGCCCTGGTCACCCGTGACGACCTGGCCTACCTGGTGGATTTCGGGGTGGCAGCGGCACTCGCCGAACCCGGTGCGCGGGCCAAGCCGTCGGCAGGAACCCTCGCCTACATGGCGCCCGAGCGTCTCACCGGGGAACAGGTCACGCACCTGGCCGACATCTATTCGCTGGCCTGTGTGTTGGCCGAAGCGCTCAGCGGGGTGCCCCCATTCTCCGCCCAGACGGTCGACGAGGCGATCGAAGAACGCCGCACCGCAGAGCTGCCGCAGCCGAGCAGGCTGCGTCCCGGGCGCGTTCCGGCGGCCATCGACGCCGTGCTGGCCCGCGGGCTGGCGCGCAAACCCGAGGAGCGCTACAGCAGCGCCGGTGAGCTGGCGGCCGCGGCCTACCACGCCCTGACCGAGCCCGAACGTCACCAGGTCTCGCGCATTCTGCGACGCGGCGAGCCTGCACTGCACTTGCCAGGCGGCCTGGAGCCCGAACCCCGGCTCGAGTTCCGGGGCGGCACTGCACTGTCGGCAGGCGTCAGCCGAGCGGGCTGGACGCCGGCGGAAGCGGGTTTCGGTGCCGCATGGGAAGCCGGCCTCGGCGGCTCCGCCCCGGCACCGTTTCCCATGTCGCCCCTGTTGCGCGGCGATCTGCACACGCCTCCGGCCATCCCCACCCCGTCCCGGCGCTGGCGACGGCCCAGCAAACCGGTGCTGGTGGCGGCCGCCGCGGTCGCGGTGGTCACGGTCATCGCCGGCATTGGGCACCTGGCGTCGCAGCCCTCGTCGGCGACACCCGTCGCCGCGCCACCCCAGGATGTGCTGCCATTCACCGACCTGGAATACCGACTCTCACCCGGCGGGGTGGCGTTGGACGGCGACGGCAACGTCTACGTCGCCAGCGAGGGCATGCATGGGCGGGTCGTCCGTTTGGCCGCCGACTCGACCGCTTCGACGGTGATGCCGTTCAGTGACCAGTACCAGCCGCGCGGTCTGGTGGTGGACAGCGCCGGCAACGTGTACTTCTCCGACGTCAACAGCAGGGTGGTCAAACTCGGCGCCGATTCCAACACCCACACGGTGCTGCCGTTCGCCGGCCTGGACGACCCCGACGGTGTCGCGGTGGACTCCGAGGGCAACGTCTACGTCGCCGACCGCGGCAACGACGTGGTGCTGCGGCTGGATGCCGTCTCCAACGTCCAGACCACGGTGCCGTTCGTCGGTCTCAATAAGCCCGATGGGGTGGCGGTGGACTCCGCCGGCAACGTTTACGTCACCGATACCGGCAACAACAGGGTGCTCAAACTGGTGGCCGCCTCGGGCGAACAGGTGGTGTTGCCGTTCGCCGGCATCGTCGCGCCGTGGGGTATCGCGGTCGACGAGGCCGGTGACGTCTACGTCACCGAACACAACCGCAACAAGGTGGTGAAACTGGCAGCCGGGGCCGCGATCCCCGTGGTGCTCCCGTTCACCGGTCTCAACGCTCCGCTGGATGTGGCGGTCGACAAGCACGGCGGTGTCTATGTCGCCGACCGCGGCAATGACCGGGTGGTCAAGGTAGACACCGACAGTTAGGCGACCGGTGCCGCGGCCGCTGTGACGGCTGTCTCACTGAAACGGCAGGTAGCATTTTTTCCGTGGACAGTCGCGTCGTGGGGCCTGCAACGGGCATCGCCGAGCCGGTGAACGATGCGCACGACCATGATCACGCCGGGCACGCCCATACCGTTCCAGTGGTTCGAGATGAGGGCTGGCGCCGTGCGGCGATCTGGGCCCGTCGGCTCGCCTGGGTGAGTCTGGTGCTGGTCTCGGTGGAAGGCGTGATGGGCCTGTGGCAGGGTCTGGCGGCAGGGTCGATCGCGCTGACCGGTTGGGCCCTGGGCGCTATTCCCGAGGCGCTGGCCGGTGCCGTGGTGATCTGGCGGTTCACCGGTGCTCGCACGCTGTCCGAGACCGCCGAGCGGCGCGCCCAGATCGGGGTCGCGATCTCGTTCTGGATCAACGCCCCCTATATCGCGGCGGAGTCGGTGCACCACTTCTTCGGAGACCAGCGCAGTGAGGGCACCGCCATCGGCATTGCGGTGACGGCCGCCGCCGCTCTGGTGATGCCGATCTTGGGCCGTGCCCAGCGACGGCTCGGCACGAGGTTGGGCTCGGCGGCGACGGTCGGTGAGGGAGTGCAGAACTACCTGTGTGCCATCCAGGCCGCCGCGGTGCTGGTCGGGCTCACGCTCGCCACGCAGTGGGCCGGTGGTTGGTGGCTGGACCCGCTGATCGGCCTGGGGGTGGCGGGCGTTTCGGTGTGGCAGGGTTTCCGCTCATGGCGCGGTGAGGGCTGCGGCTGCTGAACCCTGCTCGGGGCAGCCGGCAGACACTGGGGCAGGAACGCGAAGTCCCGACTGCCCTGGAGCTGGTGGTGGTGCTCGACAGGAACAGTCGGGACGGGGAACAGATTACGGCACCACAGGTGCAGACGCCAACGGTTCTGTCTGCAGCCGGTAGCGGATCAATCGCGAGCTGTTGGCCACGACGGCCACCGACGACGCGTTGTGCAGGATCGCCGCCAGCACCGGCGACAGCGCACCGCCGGCACCGATCAGCAGGCCGACCGCATTGACCGCGATCGACATGCCGTAGTTCTGCCGGATCACCTCGACGGCCCGGCCGCCCAGATCCCGGACATCGAGCAGTCGGCGCAGATCGTCGTTGGCCAGGGCCACATCGGCGGTCTCGACCGCCACGTCCGTGCCGGCCAGCCCCATCGCGATGCCCATGTCGGCGGCGGCCAACGCCGGCGCGTCGTTGACGCCATCGCCGACCATGCCCACCACGTAGCCCTCGTCCTGCAATCCGCGGACCACCTGCAGCTTGTCTTCGGGTAGCACCTCGGCGCGCCATTCCGCGATACCGAGCTCGCCGGCCACCGCCGCCGCGGTCTCGGGGTGGTCGCCCGTGAGCATGACGATCCGGCGAATTCCCTTGGTGCGCAGCTCCTCAATCACCTCACGGGCCTCGGGGCGGACTTCGTCGCGCAAGCTGATCAAACCGACCAGGACGCCATCGACCGCCAGCAGCAGCGGAGTCTCGGCCTGAGCGCGCAGTTTGGTGACCCAGTCCGCCGCCTTCTTCGAAATGCGGACCTTCTCCGAACGCAGCAGGTTCGGGCTGCCCAGCAGCAAGGTGCGGCCATCCGCCCAGGTTCGGATGCCCAGACCGACCAGGACCTCGCACTCCTCATGCGGTGGGATGATGATGCGGCGTTCCTCGGTGGATCGGATCACCGCCTCGGCCAGGGGGTGGCGCGAGTGCAACTCGGAGCTGGCCGCGTAGGCGAGCACCTGCTCGGGTTGCCAATCCTTATGAATGGCAACGATGTTGGTCACCACTGGGCGGCCCACCGTCAACGTTCCGGTCTTGTCGAAGACGATCGCGTCGACCCGGCCGGCCTGCTCCAGATGCGATCCGCCCTTGATCAGGATTCCGCGGCGAGCGCCGTTGCCGATCGCCGCGCTGATCGCGGTCGGGGTGGACAGGCCCACCGCGCAGGGGCAGGCGATCAGCAGCATCGTCATCGCGCGGCGGACGTCGCCGGTGAGCACCAGGGTGGCTGCCGACAACAGGAACGACGCCGGAACGAAGCGCCGGGAGAAGTTCTCGCCGACGGTCTGGATCGGTGCGCGGTCGTGCTGGGCCTCCTCGACGCGGCTGATGATCCGGCCGATCACGGTCTCGGTGCCCACCGCTGTCGCCCGTACGACCAGTCGGCCGCGTACCACCACGGAACCGGCGTGCACGCCCGCGCCGGTGGCCACGCTGACCGGCAGGGTCTCGCCGGTGATCGCGGACTGGTCCACGATCGCGTCGCCGTCGACGACGTCGCCGTCGACCGGGATCGCCACGTGGTCGTGGATGATCACCTCGTCGCCGATCTGCACCGTGTCGATGGGCACCTGTACTTCGGTGCCGTCGGCCAGCCGGATCCAGGCCGTGTCCTGGTTGCCGCGGAGCAGATCGGAGATGGCGCGGCGGGTGCGGCGCAACGTCAGATCCTGCAGGTACTCGCCGATGTTGAGCAACCACAACACGGTGAGCGCTACCACGTTCTCGCGCAGGACCAGGCTGGCCACCGTTGCGGCGGTCACCAGCGCGTCGGTTCCGGCTTTGCCGGACCGGATCGAGCGCAGCGCGCCCCGCAGGAAGGGGTAGCCCATGAACACCGTGGCGCCGGTGGCCACCAGCTGGCCGCTGGGTCCCAGCAGCGGCGGTCTGGCGAAGACGTAACGGCGCATTCCCAACAGCGCCAGCGCGGCGCCGCCGATCACCATGCGCAGCACATCGGTGTTACGGACGTCGGCCGAGCGGGGAGTGCGGGCCGGGATCAGCTCGGTGGCGACGGTGGCCGCCGATGCGATCGCCGCAAGGATCTCCGCGGTGTCGCTGCGTTGCGGTGAATACCAGACCACGACGGCTCCGGTGCGCGGGTAGGCGTGCACGGTGCGCACACCGTTGACTCGTCCGGCGGCTTCCTCGGCGGCCACCGCACGTCGCGAATCGCCGCGTACCCATCCGACCCGTACCCGCATCCGGCCGGCCGCGTCGGAGACGACGGTCAGCTCGTCATCGGGGGCCACGGTCGCCACGGCGCCGTTGCGTGTCATCGTTGGGCTTCCCATCGTCGGCGCCGGGCGGTCAGTGGTCGTGGTCGTGCGCGACGGCCGCGGCCGGCGGGGTGGCCTCCTCGCCGATGCGCTCCCGGGCCTCGGCGACCACGTCGGCGACCTTCAGCCGGGCTGATTCGGCCACCTCTTCGGCCCGGCGGGTGCCACGCAGGCTCCACTCGGTGGCGGTGACCGCGGCCTCATGCAGCGGAGCCTTCGCCAGGGCCCGTCGGGCCACCTCGTAAGCACTTACACCGACCAGCCCGGTGAACACCGTTGACGCCGCTTTAGCCAGCAATCCCTGCACTGCCATGAGCCTTCTCCTCGTTTCCTGGGCGCGTACTTGCGGGCAAGAGTATCAGCATATAAGCATCTATGCATGAATAGCGGGGCGCGGTGTGGTGCGGAGGCGGGCGCCCAGCCGGAATCCGGCGACGAGAAATGGGCGTGTCGTGTCGTGTCGTGGAGGTCCGACTCGCGGGCGGGTCGGTGGTTCAGTCCAGCGTTCGGGTGACCTTTTCGCTGGCCCGGCGGTGCTCCTGCAGGTCGGGGTCGGGGTTGGCGACCTGTACCAGGGACGCACCCACGGCGAACACCGACAGCATGTGCTCGATCAACTCAGCCGGGGTCTCCCAGCCGCGGTCGGACCACACCCGATCCGATGGCGTCAGACCCGTTGCTGCCGCGAAGCTCCGGCACCGCGCCAATACGTCGTCGGCGGAGGCGGCGGCCAGGGCCGGGCCGGGGTGCCGTTCGGCCACGAGCTGGTCGCCGTGCACGCGCACCGACGTTGCGTAGTCGGTGACGCCCACCGGCAGGTCCGGGGCGGGCCTGCCGAACGGGTCCAGGGACAGCACCACCACTTCGCCGCCGCGATCTGCCACCGCTGCATCACCTTGGTCGAGACGGTCGGCTGTGCACAGCGCGACGTCGGCGTCGCCGTCCGGCGCGTCCAGCAGCACCTCGGCGCCGATCCACCACACGCCGAACAGCACCGCCGCGGTCTGCCAGTGCGCCGGCAACAACACCGCGACGCGGCTGCCCGGGCCGGCGCCGAGCTCGTCGCGCAGCAGGTTGCCGGTCTTGGCTGCCCAATTCGCCAATGTCGCCGCGGACAGCTCGATGCGTTCCCCGGTCGCGTCGTCATAGTGGGTGATTCGTGGCCCCACCGGGTCGGCGCGCAGGATCGGATCAAGGATCGCCGAGCTGAGGTTGGTCACCGCAGCGACGTTAGTTCACGCACTGCGGGTCGTTGGAACCTGCGGTCAGGATCGGTGATGCAACCGGGATTTGAGGCGCGTCGTCTTCGTCGTAGCTGGAGATGCCGGCCGCCTCGGTGCGATCGCCGGAGCCCAGGCCCGATCCGGGGCCGGTGTAGTCATTGGACAGCACCACGCGCACCGTGCCGCTGGGAACGGACTCGTTGGCCACCACCGGCAGTCCACCCAGGTCCCTGGCCACCGCGCGCGCGCCGGGGTCTTCGGCCGAGGAGGCCTGCACCTGACTGGTGGTCACGTGCTCGGTCTCGTTGTTGCCGACGGCGCCGGTCCCGAAGCCCTTGGCGTTGAGCACGCCGGAGACCGCCGCGGCCAAGCCGTTGATGTCGGTGTCGTTGAGCACGCTGGCGGTGGTGTTCTCCGGGCTGTAAGCCAGCAGCTCGGTCTTGCCCTCGTCCTGATCGTGCAGCAGGCCGGCCACCCAGTCGGCAACCTGGTTGGGGTCGACCCGCACCACGCTCTGCATGCCGTCGTCGCTCCACCCGGCCTCCTCGAGCACCGGGATGGTCGCGAAGGCGACCTTGCCCGCCGCCAGGTCTTGGGCCTTGGTGACGAAGTCGATCACGTCCCACCCGGCGGAGAGCACCACCGAACGCTGCACTGCGGCCTGCAGTCGGGAGAGGGTGCCCGGGCTCGACAGTGTCTTGCCGGAGATGACCTGGTGGGCCAGCGACGCCATCACCGTCTGCTGGCGCCGGACTCGGTCCAAGTCGCCGTGGGGAAGTTCGTGGCGCTGCCGCACGAAGCTGAGCGCTTGGGCGCCGCCCAGCCGTTGCCAGCCGGCCGGGAAGTCCGCGCCGGAGAGCTCCTCAAACACGGGCTCCTTGAGGCATACGTCGACGCCTCCGAGGGCATCGGTGATCAGCGAGAATCCCAGCAGTCCGATCTCGGCGTAGTGGTCGACGGTGACGCCGGTCAGATCGGCCACCGTCTTGATCAGGGCCTCACGTCCCGCCTCGGTGCCGCGCGCCTGCGCCTGGATCGGGTCCATCCCGGATTCGACGAGTGCGTCGGCGGTCTCCAGCCGGGTGGCCCCGTACACACCGTTGATCTTGGTCTTGTCCAGCCCGGGTGCGGCCACGTAGGAGTCGCGGGGGATCGAGATCGCGGTGGCGGACTTCCCGTTGTTGGGGATCCGGACCAAGATGATGGTGTCGGTGTTGGTGGCTTCGTCGTCCCCGACGCGCAGTGCGGCCAGCTCTTCGGGGGTCAGTGGGTTGCCGTGCGCGTCGGTGCGGCTGTCCATCCCGACCAGCAGGATGTCGACCGCTCCGTCGGATCCGCCGTCACCCAGGGCCAGCGATGAGACGTGGAAGATGCCGTCCTCGAAGGACCGGACTTGGCTCCAGGCGACTCCGGTGCCCAGGACGATGGCGACGGCTGCCACCGTGGCGATCACACGAATCACACGTTGCACAGGCATCACTTCAGATTACTTGTGTAACTGCCGTATCGCCGGTAGCCGACTTCGGCGTGCCAGTGCTGGGCCGGTGGCTTAGCGAGCCTCGACGAAGGAGAGGCGAAGCTGGAGCCGCCGTTTGGGGCCGGTGGCTTAGCGAGCCTCGACGAAGGAGAGGCGAAGCTGGAGCCGCCGTTTGGGGCCGGTGGCTTAGCGAGCCTCGACGAAGGAGAGGCGAAGCTGGAGCCGCCGTTTGGGGCCGGTGGCTTAGCGAGCCTCGACGAAGGAGAGGCGAAGCTGGAGCCGCCGTTTGGGTCCGGTGGCTTAGTGAAGCTGGAGCCGCCGCATAAGCTCGTCGCTCATGCGGATCGTGATCACCGGAGCCGGCGGCCAAGTCGGAACTTTCCTGGCCAAACGTGCTGCTGACGCGGGTGCCGACGTGCTGGCGCTGACCTCGGCGCAGTGCGATATCACCGATCCTGACGCGGTGGATCGCATCGACGTGCGCGCCGGTGACGTGCTGATCAATTGCGCGGCCTATACCCAGGTGGACGCCGCGGAGGCCGATGCCGAGCGGGCCCACGCCGTCAACGCGGCCGGACCAGGCCACCTGGCGGCCGCCTGCGGGCGTGCCGGTGCGCGGCTGATCCACATCTCCACCGATTACGTCTTCGATGGCGACTTCGGCGGGGCCGCGCCGCGGCCGTACGAAACCGGTGATGCCACCCGCCCGCTGTCGGTGTACGGCCGCACCAAGCTGGCCGGTGAGAGTGCCGTGCTGGCGGCCTCGCCGGACGCCCTGGTGGTGCGTACCGCGTGGGTATACACCGGCGCCCCCGGTGGCACCGACTTCGTGGCGGCGATGCGCGAGAAGGCCGCTGGTGACGGCGACGTGGAGATGGTCGACGACCAGATCGGGTCCCCGACCTATGTCGGTGACCTCGTCGATGCGCTGCTGGCGCTGGCGGCCGCACCGCCACGCGCCCGGGTGGTGCACGCCGCCAACGCCGGGGCCGCGAGCCGGTACGAACAAGCCCGGGCGGTGTTCGCCGCGGTGGGCGCCGATCCGGACCGGGTTCGCCCGGTCAGCAGTGCCGTGCATCCCCGCCCGGCGGCCCGGCCCGCCTACTCCGCGCTCTCGGGAACTGAATCGGCGCGGGCCGGCCTGCAGCCGCTGCGCCGGTGGAGCGATGCACTGTCTGCGGCATTGGCCAGATAACCTCTACGCCGTGAGTGAGGCGCTACCGGTGGTGACGGTGACCTATTCGCCGGGTTGGCATCTGGATCGCTTCCTGGCGTCGTTGTCGCTGGCAACCGATCGCCCGGTTCGCGTGGTGATGGCCGACAACGGATCGACCGATGGTGCCCCGGAGGAGGCCGTGCAGCGGTATCCCCATGTGCACCTGCTGCGGACCGGGGCCAACCTGGGCTACGGCGGCGCGGTCAACGCCGGGGTGGCGCAGCTGGACACCGAGGATGCCCCCCGTAGCGAATTTCTCATCGTGGCCAATCCCGACGTGCAGTGGGGGCCGGGCAGTATCGATGCCCTGCTGGATGCCGCTGCCCGTTGGCCGAATGCGGCGACGCTGGGCCCGCTGATCCGGGACCCCGACGGCTCGGTGTATCCCTCGGCGCGGCATCTGCCCAGCCTCATCCGCGGGGGAATGCATGCCGTCGTCGGCCCGGTGTGGCCCAACAACCCGTGGAGCCGCGCCTATCGGCAGGAGCACCAGGAACCCAGCGAACGCCCGGTGGGGTGGCTGTCCGGGGCTTGCCTGCTGGTACGCCGGGCTGCGTTCGACGCGATCGGTGGCTTCGACGAGCGCTATTTCCTCTACATGGAGGACGTCGACCTGGGGGACCGGCTGGCCAAGGAAGGCTGGCTCAACGTCTACGTGCCCTCCGCCGAGGTGTTGCATCAGAAGGGTCACGCCACCGGCAAGGACCCGGCGCGCAACCTGGCGGCACACCACCGCAGTACCTACACCTACCTGGCCGACCGGCACACCGGATGGTGGCGGGCCCCGCTGCGCTGGAGCATGCGGGGTGCGCTGGCAGTGCGCTCACATCTGGCGGTGCGCAACGCTCGCCGCAAACTGACGAAGGGGCAACCGTGACACTGAGCGAAGTCGACGCGGTCGTCCTCGTCGGCGGCAAGGGGACTCGGCTGCGGCCGCTGACGCTGTCCGCGCCCAAGCCGATGCTGCCGACCGCGGGTCTGCCGTTCCTGACTCATCTGCTGTCACGGATCGCCGCCGCCGGAGTCCAGCACGTCATTCTCAGCACCTCCTACAAGCCGGAGGTGTTCTCCGAGGAGTTCGGCGACGGGTCGGCGCTGGGCCTGCAGATCGACTACGTGACCGAGGAGGAGCCGCTGGGCACCGGCGGCGGCATCGCCAACGTCGCGGCAAAGCTGCGCCACGACACGGCGATGGTGTTCAACGGCGACGTCTTGTCCGGGGCGGACTTGACCGAGTTATACGACTACCACCGCGAGCACGGCGCTGAGGCCACCCTGCACCTGGTGCGGGTAGGTGACCCGCGGGCCTTCGGGTGCGTCCCCACCCGTGACGGCCGGGTCACCGCATTCCTGGAGAAGACCGAGGACCCACCGACTGACCAGATAAATGCCGGCTGTTATGTGTTGTCCCGCAAAGTGATCGAGGCCATTCCGCGTGGGCGGCCGGTCTCGGTGGAGCGCGAGGTGTTCCCGGCGCTGCTGTCGGACGGGGTGAAGGTCTGCGGCTACGTCGACACCAGCTACTGGCGCGACATGGGCACTCCGGAGGACTTCGTGCGCGGTTCGGCTGACCTGGTGCGCGGCATCGCGCCGTCGCCCGCGCTGACCGGACAACGTGGTGAGTCCCTGGTGCACGATGGGGCCTCGGTGGCGCCGGGTGCGGTGCTGATCGGCGGGACCGTGGTGGGCCGGGGCGCGGAGATCGGTCCGGGGGCTCGGCTCGACGGCGCGGTGATCTTCGACGGGGTGAAGGTCGAGGCCGGTTGCGTCATCGAACGCTCGATCATCGGCTTCGGCGCCCGGATCGGCCCGCGGGCACTGATCCGCGACGGGGTGATCGGCGACGGCGCCGACATCGGGGCGCGCTGTGAGCTGCTGCGGGGGGCCCGCGTCTGGCCCGGGGTGTCGATTCCGGACTGCGGAATCCGCTACTCCAGCGACGTGTGAGCCGCCTCGCGCGTTGACTCTGCGCTCACGCCGCACCCTTCTCGCGTTTTTCCGCCCTAGACGCAGAGTCAACGGTGGATAGTCATAGCCATGATCACCAGGGTCTTGATCACGTGCGCTGTCGCGCTCGCCGTGGCACCGTCGGCGGGGGCGGATCCGCTGGATCCGATACCCGGTGACGGTGTCTTTCGCGTCGACGCCGATATCGCGCCGGGTCTGTACCACACGGGCGGGTCGGGTTCGGCCTTCGGCGTGTGGATCAACGATGTGCCGACCCAGGAATCGATGTGCTCGTGGTTCACCTACAGCACGCCGGATGCGACCAAAGACCATGTGGTGCAGGCGAACACGTCGATCGGCCCGATGTATGCCAGCATTCCGGAGACGGTCAGGGCCTTTGAGTCGCACAACTGCCAACCCTGGACACGAGTGACCGACTCCCCGTAAGGGGTCTACCCGACCGCTCGCGCCACCAGATGCGCCAAGGCGTCGTCGGCATCCGGTGGCAGCGCGTCCACCGGCCACCAGCGCAGGGCCAGCGATTCCTCGCTGATCCCGATCTGCGCGTCGGCCGGGGCACGCGCCACGAACTGCAGGTCGAGGTGGCGGGTCGGCACCCCCAGCGAGCACGTCACCGGGTGCACATGAACGGCCGCCAGCTGCGGCTCCAGTCGCAGACCGACGATCCCGGACTCCTCGGTGGCCTCGCGTAGCGCGGCGGCGGTGATATCGGCGTCGGTGTCCTCGCAGTGCCCGCCGAGCTGCAGCCAGCGCCCGACGCGCGGGTGCAGCGTCAGCAGCGCCTGCCCGCCGCTGTGGTCCAGCACCAGGGTGGATGCGGTGATGTGGCCGGGCACGCATTCGCGCCGGCAGGCGTCACTGCGCGCATCCAAGAATGCCAGGACGGCGTGCCGCAGTGAATCCTGTGCGGAATCCGGTGCGGTCCAGGAGCGTAGCGTCGCGACAGCGGAGTCGTGCAGACTCATCGACGCACCAGCAGCTCGCCGACCTCAGCCGGTGGACGCGGCTCGGGCGGCTCACTGGGATAGCCGATCGCGATGGCGCCCAAAGGTTCCCAATCGGCCGGCAGGTCGAGTTCGGCGCGCACCAGGGCCGGAGTGAAGATGGTCGACCCGATCCAGCAGCTCCCCACACCCCGGACCGCCAGCGCCACCAACAGGCCCTGGACGGCGGCGCCGACAGCAACCGTGAACATGGTGTGCTCGGCCGCGGTACGGACCGCGTCGGGGTAGTGGTGTGCTCCGTCGGGAACCATCATCGGTATGACGACTTCGGGTGCGTCGTAGAGGATCCGGCCGCGTGAAACCCTGGCCTCGATTGCTTCCGGGGACTTGCCGTCGTCGGTCAGGTCGGCCCGCCACTGGGTGGCCATGGCATCGAGCAGTCGCCTGCGCACCTGCGGAGTCTGCAGCCAGACGAACCGCACCGGGCGGGTGTGGTGCGGCGCCGGAGCGGTCAGGGCCTCGGCCATGGCGTCGGTGACCAGTTGTTCGGCAACAGGTTCGCTGGTGAAGCTGCGCACCGAGCGGCGCAACAGCTGAGCCTGGGCTCGTCCGGCCTCGATGGCTTCGGCGGTGCCTAGCCAGAACAAGTCATCGGAGCCCGAGCGCACCAATGCCGCCGCGGTGGAACCGTTGTCGGGGCTGTGGACTCCGCGTACCACGGCCACCGGCACGTCGGTGAGTTTGCCTTTGACCAGGTCGGCGGCAGCGGCCAGTTCGTCAGCGACGGCGACTTCGGTGACCACCAACTCGTTGCCGTGCCGGTCGTGGGCGCCGGCGTAGCCGTTGAGGACCGTCAGCCCAGACGCACCGATCGCGACATCGATCTGGCCGTTGCGCCAGGCTCGGCCCATGGTGTCGGTGATCAGCACGCCCACGTCCACGCCCAGCTGCTCGGCCAGCCCGGCGCGTAACTGCGCCGCGCTGCCGTCTGGATCAACCGGCAGCAGCGCGAGCTCGTCGGATCCGACATTGGAGCCGTCCACACCGGCTGCGGCCTGCACCAGTCCGATGCGGTTCTCGGTGATCCAGGTGCGGCCTTTGCGGGCCAGCACCCGCACCGCCTCCGCCTCGACCAGTTGCCGCCGCAAGGCATCACGCGCCTCGGCGTCGTGCGGCGCCGGCACGATGCGACCCTCGCACTTGGAGACCACCTTGCTGGTCACCACCACGATGTCGCCGTCGGCCAGCCAGGGCGCCGCTTGCGCCAGTGCCGATGCGAGATCGTCGCCCGGCCGGAATTCGCCGAGGCCGCTTACGGGCAGTATCTCGACTTTGGCTGCGCTGCCGTGTTCGCTCATCGCACGCCCGCGAGATCCATTCCGGTGCGCACCATCTCGGCGGTTGCCGCCGGGTCGCTCATCAGCAGCGGGGCGGCATGCACGGTCACGCCGGCGATTTCGTCTCCGATGTCTTCACCCTCGTGTACTAGCCAGTAGTCAAGTATCCCGGTTCCGCTGCGTGCGCCGTAGTGCTCGCCGACGGCCCGCGAGGTGGAATCCAAGCCGATCACGCTCAGGCAGATGTCGGCCATGCCGCGCAATGGCTTTCCAGCGACGATCGGGGAGTACCCGACGACGGGCGCCGCCGTCGAACGCAGCGCTGCGCGCACACCCGGGACGGCCAGGATGGCGCCGATGCTCACCACCGGATTAGAGGGGGCCAGCAGCACGATATCGGCATCGGTGATGGCGTCAACGACTTCTGGTGCGGCCGATGCCTTCTCCGCGCCCACGAAGCCGAATCCGTGGGTGGGCACCTGGGCGCGGTGGCGCACCCACCACTCCTGAAAGTGGATCGCTCGCTGCGTGTCGTCCTCGGGATCGGTGATCACGACGTGGGTTTCGCAGCTGTCATTGGTGACGGGCAGCAGCCGCGCTCCGGGCCGCCAGCGCTCACACAGGGCGGCCGTCACCTCCGACAGCGGATAACCGGCCCGCAGCGCCTGGGTCCGGACCAGGTGGGTGGCCAGGTCACGGTCGCCGAGGCTGAACCAGTCCGGTTGCATGCCGTAGCGGGCCAACTCCTCCATGGCGTGCCAGGATTCGTCCCGGTGGCCCCAGCCGCGCTCGGGATCCACACCCCCGCCCAGGGTGTACATGCAGGTGTCGAGGTCCGGGCAGATGCGCACGCCGTGCATCCAGGCGTCGTCGCCGACGTTGACCACCGCGGTCAGGTCGTGCGCGGGTGCGTCCGCGTCGGCCGAGGACGAGGCGAATTGGCCCAAACCCAGCAGTTTCTGGACGCCGAGCAGGAATCGGGCGCCGCCTACCCCCCCGACGAGAACGGTGACCTTCACAGCGCACGACAGTACCTTTGGCGCCGCTATGGTCGTTGTGGCGGACCGCCGTCAGGGGGCCGCGGCAGTGCGGTAGGACACGCCGACGGTCCTATGTGGGGTAGATGACAGGGACTCGCCGATAACGGACGCGTGGGAAAACGATCACGAGATGGTAAGGAATTTCGCCATTCGGCTTGACCGGGCTGGGGCAACCCGTGTCTAATCACACTAGTGTCATTTCCCGGTTGGCCAGCCGATTTCGGTGTCGCAGACCGAGATTCGATCACATGTTCGAATTGAGACGGTCAGCATCTCGTTTTTCGGCAGACATATCAGTATCGCTCTACAGGTGAGGAGGCGGAGCATGTCCTATGAGCACCTTTGGGGCGTGATGGGGGGCGTGTCGCACGCCGGTGCCGAATTGGCCGCGCCGAGCGGGCTCGAGGTGATGCCTAGTCGGCCGCATCTGAGTCTGGTTCCCGAACCTGAGGACTACGACGAGTTCGACTCGTTCGACCCTGCGACGGCCACCAACGAGCAGTGGCAAGACCGTGCGCTCTGCTCGCAGACGGACCCCGAAGCCTTCTTCCCGGAGAAGGGTGGGTCTACCCGCGAGGCCAAGAAGATCTGCCAGCGCTGCTCGGTGCGTAGCGAGTGCCTGGAGTATGCCCTGGCGCATGACGAGCGCTTCGGCATCTGGGGCGGGCTCTCCGAGCGGGAGCGCCGTCGCCTCAAGCGCGGCATCATCTGAGCTCGCTGCCGACCGCGCCGCTGGCGCGCATGCTCTTGCGCGAACTCAGTCGTCGATCGTCGGGTCGATGACGTTCGGTTCGACGTCCAGGTAGGTGGCCACTTGGGCCACCAAGATCTCGTGTAATAGGTCATCGAGTTCAGTGCTGTCATTTGCGCGCTGCTCAATTGGCTTGCGGAACAGCAGGATCCGGGCGCGCGTGGGGTTGCCGCGAACATCGACCCCGGCAGGTATCAATCGGGCAAGAGGAATCGGTCCGTCGGCGACCACCTCGGGGGGCCACTGCACGCTGTCGGGATCCTTGGCGGCTATCCGCGGGATCTCATCGACGGCCACATCAAGGGCGGCCAGCCGTTGCTTCCACCGCTGTTCGATGGGTTCGTAGGCCTCCAGCACCGCCATGTCGAAGCGTTCCGCGCGACTGCGCCACCCCGGCACGGTCGGCGGCAACAACGGTCCGCGGGCCTCACGGCCGCGCCAATGCCGACGCGTGGCGATCACGCCCACGATGGTAACGGTTGTGCATAGGGTGCCTGTCGCTTGCGCGTGTCCGGCGGCGTCGCGGCGCGCGGCCACGATAGCCTCGACCGCGTGAACGTTCCCCGCCGCTGCTGCAGGCCAGGGTGTCCGCACTATGCGGTGGCGACGCTGACGTTTGTCTACTCGGACTCCACCGCCGTGGTCGGTCCGTTGGCGACGGCCGCCGAGCCGCATTCCTGGGACCTGTGTTTCAGCCATGCCGGCCGGATCACCGCCCCGCGGGGTTGGGAGCTGGTCCGCCACCCCGGCCCCTGGGTGTCGCCCGAAGAGGATGACCTGATCGCGCTGGCTGAGGCTGTCCGCGAAAGTGAATCCGGACGAGCGGCTCCCGCCAACGGGTGGTACCCGCAGACCAATCCGGTCGACTCGTCGAACCGGGGCGCACCGGCCGCTGCGCCTGGTGGCGGCCTGTTGGCACCCGCTGGTCCACCTGGTAAGACCAACGGTCGCCGGCGCGGCCACCTGCGCGTGTTGCCCGACCCGTCGGACTGAGCGCAGGTTCCGGGCTAGGCTTGGGTGTCTCAAGTCCACTTCGTCAGGAGCCCTTCCCATGTCTCGGCCCGCTGCGGCTGTCCACCGTGTGATCAAGGCGTACGACGTACGTGGCCTGGTCGGTTCAGAGATCGATGAATCCCTCGTTGCTGAGGTCGGGTTTTCGTTTGCCCGCCTGATGGCCGAGGAAGGCGCCCGCCAGGTGGTGATCGGCCACGACATGCGGGACAGTTCGCCTCCGCTGTCGGCGGCGTTCGCCGAAGGGGTGCGGGCCCGAGGCCTCGATGTGATCCGGATCGGCCTGGCCTCCACCGATCAGCTCTATTACGCCTCCGGGGCGTTGGACTGCCCGGGCGCCATGTTCACCGCCAGCCACAACCCGGCGGCCTATAACGGCATCAAGCTCTGCCGCGCCGGGGCCAAACCGGTGGGTGCGGACAGCGGTCTGGACCGGATTCGCGATGAGTTGATCGCCGGGGTGGACCCGGCCGGTGACGGCACCTGGCCGCGCGGCGGCATCACCGACCGCGACGTGCTGGCCGACTACGCGGCATTCCTGCATTCCCTGGTCGACATCTCCGGGCTGCGTCCGCTGCGGGTTGCTGTCGACGCCGGCAATGGAATGGCCGGCCACACCGCGCCGGCGGTGTTCGGTTCGGTCGGCGCGATCACGGTGCTGCCGTTGTTCTTCGAGCTCGACGGCAATTTCCCCAACCACGAGGCCAATCCGCTGGATCCGGCTAACCTCGTGGACCTTCAGGCGTTCGTGCGCGAGCAGGGTGCCGATATCGGGCTGGCCTTTGACGGTGATGCCGACCGGTGCTTCGTGGTCGACGAGCGGGGCGAGCCGGTGTCGCCGTCTGCGGTGACCGGTCTGGTGGCTGCTCGCGAGCTGGCCCGCGAACCCGGGGCCACCGTGATCCACAATCTGATCACCTCGCGGGCGGTGCCCGAGTTGGTGGCCGAACGCGGCGGGACCCCGCTGCGGTCGCGGGTGGGGCACTCCTTCATCAAGGCGTTGATGGCGAAGACCGGCGCCATCTTCGGTGGGGAGCACTCGGCGCACTACTACTTCCGGGACTTCTGGGGTGCCGACTCGGGCATGTTGGCAGCCCTGCATGTGCTGGCCGCCCTCGGTGAACAGTCCCGGCCCCTTTCGGAGCTCACTGCCGACTACCAGCGTTACGCGGCGTCGGGAGAGATCAACTTCACCCTGACGGACGGAGTCGATGCGTCCCTCCTTGTGGATGCCGTGGTCTCGGCGTTCGGCGAGAAGGTGACCGTCGACAACCTTGACGGTGTGACCGTGGATCTGGGCGCGGGCAGCTGGTTCAACCTGCGCACGTCCAACACCGAGCCGTTGTTGCGGCTCAATGTGGAGGCACCCGACGCCGCCGCGGTGGACGCGGTGGTGGCCCGGGTTGCCGAAAAGATCGAACAGCATGCCGCGGAGACTCCGCGGCCGTGACCGCTTTCTCGGGCTCCTTCTCCACCGTCGACCTCGATGACGCCGAGGCCTTGCTGGCCGCTGACCACGACGGTGCGCTGTGGGCCGCCTCGATGGCGGGGGCGCAGGTGCGTGCGACTGCAGCGACAGTCGACGAGGGTGCGTTGGACGCGGTGCGCAGTGAGAGCGCGGACTACCCGCCGCGGTCGGTGATCTGGTTGTCCACCCGTGGAACAGCGGCCACGGCCGGGTCTTTGCTGACTGCGGTGCGTGGCGATGCCGCTCGGGCACCCCTGGTGCTGGCCGCGGAGGCGCCGGCCTGGATCGGGTCGCTGGACGTTCTGATCGTGGCCGGCGATGACCCGGGGGATCCGGCGCTGGTCGCCGCCGCCGCAGCCGGGGTGCGTCGGGGGGCGCGCGTGGTGGTGGTCGCCCCCTATGAAGGTCCGCTGCGCGACGCCACGGCCGGCCGGGCCGTCGTGCTGGAACCGCGGATCGCGATCCGCCCCGAGTTTGGCCTGCTGCGTCACTTTGCCGCCGGACTGGCGGTGCTGGACGCGCTGGGGGCGGCCGGGGAGTCACCCGTGGATCTGGGTGCGCTCGCCGATGAGCTCGACGCCGAGGCGCTGCGCAACAGCGCCGCACGTGAGCTGTTCACCAACCCGGCGAAGCTGCTCGCGGACCGTATCGTGGGCCGTGAGGTGGCGCTGGCCGGTGACTGTGCGGCCACGTTGGCGCTGGCCCGACATGGGTCGGCGACGATGCTGCGGGTGGGCCGCAGCGCAGTGGCGGCGGTCGGACTGTCCGATGCCGTGAGCGCGCTGCGCGCGCGGTCCGCGGTGGGTCGCGACGTCGCCGACATCTTTCATGACGACCAGATCGACGGTCCGGCCGGCGACCGGTTGCGCGTGCTGGCGCTGACGCTGGCTGAGGAACGGACGGTGGTCGCGGCCCGGATCAACGGCTTGGGCGACGTCGACCTCATCGCAGCCGGGGATGTTCCGGTGGTACCGGGCGCTGCGGAGGAGTTTGCGGTGCCGACGGAGAGTCCTGCTCCGGCCGGCTCGGTCAGGGCCGAACAACAACTTGCGGTGTTGGCCGTGCGGTTGGAGATGGCCGCTGCCTACGTGCGACTTCTGCGGGGTTGACGGACAGTGGAACAACTACACGGTGCGATCCGGACCTACGCCTGGGGCTCGAGGACAGCTATCGCCGAGTTCACCGGGCGGCCGGTTCCGGCGGCGCATCCGGAGGCCGAGCTGTGGTTGGGCGCGCACCCGGGGGACCCGGCCTGTCTGGACACCGACACCGGTGAGGTGTCGCTGCTCAACGTGCTGACCCAGGACCCGGAGGGCCAGCTGGGCTCGGTGGCACAGGCCCGATTCGGTGACCGGCTGCCGTTTCTGGTCAAGGTCCTGGCCGCCGACGAACCCCTGTCGCTGCAGGCGCATCCCAGCGCTATGCAGGCGATCGAGGGTTACGAACGCGAGGAGCGGCTCGGGGTCGCGGTGTCCTCGCCCATTCGCAATTACCGCGACACCAGTCACAAGCCTGAACTGCTGGTGGCATTGCAGCCATTCGAGGCGCTCGCCGGGTTCCGTCCGGTGGCCCGCACCATCGAGCTGTTGCGGGCACTGGCGGTATCGGATCTGGATCCATTCATCGCCCTGCTCGGTGGCCAGTCCGGCAGTGATTCGGCGCCTGCCCAATCCGATGCCGACGGTCTGCGGGCACTGTTCACCACCTGGATCACCGCGCCCCAGCCCGATCTGGATGTGCTGGTGCCGGCGGTGCTCGAAGGCGCCATCCAGTACCTCAGTTCCGACGCCGGCGAGTTCTCCGCCGAGGCCAAGACGGTGCTCGAACTCGGTGAGCGCTATCCGGGCGACGCCGGCGTGCTGGCCTCGCTGCTGCTGAACCGGGTCACGCTGGCGCCGGGCGAGGCGATTTTCGTCTCGGCCGGCAACCTGCACACTTACCTGCACGGCGTCGGACTGGAGGTGATGGCCAACTCCGACAACGTGTTGCGCGGTGGGCTGACGCCCAAGCACGTCGACGTCCCGGAGTTGCTGCGGGTGCTGGACTTCACCCCAACCACGGAGGAGGCGTTGCGCCCGGCCACCTACACCGACGGGCTCGAGCTGGTCTACCAGACACCGGCCGAGGAGTTTGCGCTGTCGCGACTGACGGTGGACGGTGACCATCTCGGTCACGAGGTCGACGCGCCCGCGCGCCACGAGGGTCCCCAGATCCTGCTGTGCACCGAGGGCTCGATCACGGTGCACGCCAAGTCCAAGACGTTGACGCTGCACCGGGGCGAATCGGCCTGGGTGCCCTGCGACGACGGGCCGATCCGGCTGCTCGCACAGAGACCAGCGGTCCTGTTTCGGGCGACGATAGGGCTCTAGGAGTGTCGTCGTCGGGTAGTACCAGGGCCATCATCGCGGCCCTGACGGCCAACGCGGGCATCGCGGTGGCGAAGTTCACCGGCTATGTGATCACCGGCAGTGCGGCAATGCTCGCCGAGGCGGTGCACTCGGTGGTCGATACGTCCAACCAGGCGCTGCTGTTGTTCGGGCAGCGCGCCGCCGCCAAGGCGCCCGACGCCCTGCATCCGTTCGGGCACGGCCGCAGCCGGTACTTCTGGTCGTTTGTCGTGGCCCTGGTGTTGTTCAGCCTGGGCTCGATGTTCGCGCTGTATGAGGGCTACGAGAAGGTGCGGCATCCGGTGGAGTTGAGCTCCCCGGTGGTCGCCGTCGCGATCCTGGTGGTGGCGATCGGGCTGGAGACCTACAGTTTTCGGACCGCGGTGAAGGAGTCACGGCCGCTGAAGGGACCGGGAAGCTGGTGGCGGTTTCTGCGCACGTCCCGCAATCCCGAGCTTCCGGTGGTGTTGTTGGAGGACACCGCGGCATTGATCGGCCTGGTGCTGGCATTGGCAGGCGTGGGGCTGAGCATGCTCACCGGAAATCCGGTGTGGGACGGCGTGAGCACCCTGGGCATCAGCGCCCTGCTGGGTGCTGTCGCGGTCTTCCTCATGGTCGAGATGCACAGCCTCCTGATCGGTGAGGGGGCTACGGCCGCCGAGGACCACGCCATTCGCGCGGCGTTGGAGGGGACCGAGAACGTCACCCGCCTGATCCACATCCGCACCCAGTACCTGGGCCCGGATGAGATGTTGGTGGGAGCCAAGATCGCGCTGGTTCCGAGGCTGGACTTGGCCGGCGTCGCGGCCACCATCGATGCGGCCGAAGCCAACATCCGCGCGGCCGTCCCCGCAGCGCTGGTCATCTATCTCGAGCCGGATCTGGATCGCACGCCTGTGCCACACTCGGTGGAACAGAAAGGTTGACCGATTTGTCCACACTCTCCTTTGACCAGCTCGCCGCGGCGTGTCAGGCCGGCGGTGGTAGCACGCTGAGCGTCTCCACCGAGCTGGCGCCGGCCGGTGGGCCGCACGCCGCGATCAGCCCCGTGCATCGCGCAGGGCGCGGCGGCGCGGGCGCGGAGACGCGGCTGATCGACGGGGAGCCGACGGCGACGGCGCTCATCGATGACAACCACAGCCAGGTCCAGCGCGTCGAAGCGGCGATTCTACGGAGCGTCCGTGATCAGCACCCGCTGCTGAGCAGGGTGCCCCGCATCGAGGTCTCCTATGAGGGCGGCCGGCTGGTCTACACCGATCTTGAACTGCCGCAGCGTATTTTCGACGGACATTTCCTGACCGGATCCATCGACGGCAAGCCTGCCATCGCACACCCCGCGTACCGTTCGGCGCGCGAGAGCACCCCCGACAATGCCCGTGCACTGTTGGAGTTGAGCCCCGGCAGCCTGATCTTCGGTGCGATCGACGCGGCCTTGGGCACGGGTCAGAGTCGATTCCGGGGTGTGCTGTCTGGCGAGATCATCGGCGTTGTGGTCGATGGCGCACCCGCCGATTCCCGCACGGCATCTGATGTCGGGGTCTGTTGCAGCCGGATCATCCGCACCCAGGTGCTCAGCTTCGCCGCACTGCGGCAACTGCGGTTCGACTGCGGGCCGGACGGGGATGAGGCGGGTCGTGTTCTCTTGGCCGCCTATGCGTTGGCCGGACTGGCACGCGCCAATGCCGAACTGAGTATCCGGGCCAACTGCGACTTGGTGGAGACCGGTCCCACCACGCTGCGCCTCGATGCGCGTGACGGGGAATTCGTCGCTTTGGCGGCGCTGTCGATCGCCGAAGCCGACGCGCTGCTGGAGCGCGCCCTGATCGACGCCTACCGAGAAGCCGACATCACGTGGCGGGGTCAGATATTGCACGTCACCGGCAATTCCGCGGCATACACCGCCGCTCAGAACGGTGGGGCTGCACAGAACGCGACGGTGGTCCATGGTCCGCGCCGGTTCCGGTTGCCGCACTTCATCGAGAGCCGGTTGAGCACGACCAACTGAGTCACGACGCCGCGGCGACGGCCTTCCAGAAGGACGTCAGCGCGGCGGCCCCGCGCACCGGGTCCTGGGTCATCCACCAGTGGCCGAGCCCTTCGAGCTCCGCGGTACGGGCACCGGCCTGCTGGGCGCAGCGGCGCCGGATGCTCTCAGAGCCCACGTAGGGGTCGGCGGTCGCCAGCAGCGAAAGGCCTGGACGGGCGCGCGCGCGTTCCAGTCCGCCGCCGGTCTCCGCCATTGCGCCGGGGCCCTCCACCGAGCGGTACAGCAACAGGGTGGCACGCCCCATCTCCGGGCCCTGCGCCTCGGCGAGGGACCTGGCGATGTCCGGCGGCAGCGTGGCCGACCACAGAGCCGTCCGCTCGGCGACGGTCCCGCCGAGCATGTTCTCGACCAGCCGCTCACCCGCTCCCGGTGTCCGCCAGATCTGGGCAGTCTCGGGCCAGACGTAGTCCGGATCGAATACTCCGATGATGTCGCTGGCCCAACTACGCACCAGTTCGGGTCGATGCATCATCGCGTTGACTACGTGTACGCCGCCCCAGTCGTGCCCCACGAGGTCGATCGGTTCACCCGAGGCGCTCAGGGCTTCCAGCTCCGATTCGAGCCAGTCGCGGTAGGCCAGGTAGGTCGCGGAAAAGCCTTGCGGCAGTGGGGCACCGAAACCCGGCGGCGAGAGCCGCACGATATCGTCACGATTCAGGGCCTGCACCAAGGGATTCCAGATCGCTTCAGATTCCGGGTTCCCATGCACCAGCACTACCGACATGTGCCGATCATGGCACGCAGTGAGGCGCTCGACTGGGCGACCCCAATCGAGCGCCTCACCTGATCACTGTTGCCCGATCACTCGGGCGCTAGTGGTCGTGGTCGTGGTCGTGGTCGTGGTCGTGGTCGTGGTCGTGGTCGTCACCGTCACCGTCGTGGTCATGGTCGTGGTCGTGCGGATGACCGATTCCGCCGGTGCCTCCCGTGCCGCCGGTCGCGCCGACGGCCGCACCGCCGACGGCACCGGCGTCACCGGTCAGATTCCCGGAAGCGCCGCCGTTGCCGCCGGCGCCACCGTCACCCCCGGGAGCCAGCAGTGCGTCGTACTCGTCGCGGGCGCCGCTGCCTCCGCTGCCGCCGGCTCCGCCGTCGCCCCCGGCCCCATGGCCGTTGGTGTTGTCGCCGCCGTTTCCGCCGATCCCACCCTGGCCGCCGGCGCCGTAGACCACGCTGCTGTCCGGCAAGGTGATGCTCTCGCCGGCTGAGCCGCCGCCGTTTCCGCCGCCGCCGCCTTGGCCGCCATTGCCGGTGGTGCTGGCTCCGCCCGCCCCGCCTGCGCCGCCTACGCCGCCCAGGACGTAGCCGCCGCCACCGTTGCCGCCTGCACCGCCGGTACCGCCCGCGGCGACGGTGCTGTTGCCGCCGTCGGCGCCCGCGCCGCCTGCGCCGCCGTTGAGGCCGGCGCCGCCGTTGCCGCCCGCGCCGCCTGCCCCGCCGATGCTTCCGTTGCCGCCCGCGCCACCTGCGCCGCCGGCCGCGCCAGAGGAGACGAACCTGTCATCGTTGATCGCGCCGCTGCCGCCGTTGCCGCCTGCGCCACCGTCACCGGCGGCTCCTGCGGTGCCTGCGTTGCCCTGCGTACCGAACAGGGCGCGAACCAGTCCTGCGCTGCCCGCCGCGCCGCCGTTGCCGCCGATGCCCCCGATTCCGCCTTCGGTGGCCTCGTGAACGTAGTGCTCATGGTCGTGCGCGTGCGCGATGCTGTCGGCGCCAAGGCCGCCCGCGCCACCAGCGCCCCCGACGCCGCCGTTGCCCGCGTCCCCGCCGTCGCCGAAGAACTTGCCGCCGTGCCCCCCGGCTCCACCGGCGCCACCTGCTCCGCCGTTGCCACCGTTGCCGCCGATCTGCTCCAGCAGGGCGGCGGTGCCTGCGCTGCCGGCTCCGCCTGCCCCGCCGTTGCCTCCGGCTCCGCCGTTGCCGATGAAGATCGCGTTACCCCCGGCGCCGCCCGTGGCGCCGAAACTGCCGTCAAAACCATCGGTCAAGATGCCGCTCCAGCCCGCGCCGCCGACACCGCCGTTGCCGCCGTCGCCGAGCAGCCAGCCGCCGGAGCCGCCGACGCCACCGGCGGTGGCGTCGATCAGGGTGTCCCCGCCGTAATAGCCGGCGTCCAGCCCGGCACCGCCGATGCCACCGTTGCCGATCATTCCGGCATTGCCGCCGGCGCCCGCGGCGATGAGCACGTTGTCGATGTAGGTCGCGTCGCTGCCGGCACCTCCGTCACCGAAGAGGAATCCGCCGTCGCCGAGGTCCCCGATGCCGGGCAGCCAGCCGAACAACGATGTGTTGGTGCCGGTGAAGTCATCGAGACCGTTGCCCACCAAGAGCCGGCCGAAAAGGGCTTCGTAGAGTCCAAAGCCGTTGATGAAGTTCAGGAGATCGGCGCTGGCGGAGTCGGTGATGAAGTCCTGGACACCGGCATAGAAGTCGCCCGCGGCAGCAGGGCCCGCCATGTCGGCTGATGCAGCGCTGACGTCGAAGAGATCCACCAGCCAGTCGACGTCGGCGTTCGCCTGGGGTGCGGCTGCTATAGGCGCCAGGGTGAAGGTCATCAACGCTCCGACCGCGCTGCCGGTGCCGACTGCTGCGCGGCGTGCGCGGGCTCGCCGCCGCGAATTGTGCTGAGTATTCATGGGTGTTCCTCCAGTTGAGTGTGGTTGTTCCGCCGGTTGAGCCCATGCGCAAACAACGCCGGCCGATGAGGTCAATCGGCGGCGCGGGTCAACAAAGCGCGAAGTGGCAGCTGCGAAGAGACGACGGGAAGGCTTATCTCACAGCAGGATTGGTTCCTGCGGAAGCGTCATTCCGGTCGAACGCTGTGGCGGAGACGCCGGGAAGTGTGGATGTCGGTGAGAACCGGTCCGTGACGGGGTAGAACGCGTGGTGCGAAAGTTCGGATCAGGTCACGGCGGCTCCTTCGGTCCCTGCGAGTCAGCTGTGCAAAAGCTTATTGGTAATGAAAATCATTGTCAATAAGATGTCTGAGCATGCCTCGCTCGGCAGGGGCGGCCGACGCCACGCCGGTTCGTCGCCGGACTTGCGTGACCGGCATGGGGCATGGGAAAGGGCGAGCCCGGCGATCAGGCCCGAATCGGCGTGGTGCGGCTAGGGCGTGGACTCGGTCGCGGCGTCCCAGGCTTCAAGCAGGGTGCGCAGAATCTCCTCGGCACGCCCCAGGCCGGCCAGGTGACTCTCGCCGGGCATCGGGTAGAGCCGCGCGTCGGGGAGCAGCGACACCGCGTGCTGGCCATGGGAGAACGGGATGATGTGGTCGGCGTCGCCGTGCCACCAATGCACCGGCACCTGCACGTCGCCGAGGCGAAATCCCCAGGGCCGGGCGAACAGAACGGAATCGGCGATCGGGGCGGCGAGCTGCTTGCGGGATCCGTTGAGCAGGTCATCGAGGAACATCGCCTTGAATTCCGGGCGGGACAGCATCTCGCGGTCACCCTCGGGGGAGAGCCGAGCGTAGAGCTCCAGGGCGGGCGAGGCCACCGGCCGGACCATCCGAATCAGTGCGGCCGCCACCACGCTGATGGGCCGCCCGGCGCGATCGAGCACCGGCTCGGCCAGCCGGACCAGTTTCATCAGGTTGCTGTCGATGGAGTCGGGGCCCGCCGCCGGGGCGACTCCGCCCAGAATGCCGGCCGCCACCACCCGATCGGGCATGGCCGCGGCGCACGCCAGGGTGTAGGGGCCCCCGCCGGACAGCCCGATGATCGCCATCTTGTCGATCCCGAGTGTGTCGGCCACGGTGCGCAGATCGGTGGGGAACTGGGAGATCGTCTCGTACTGAAACGGCGTCGAGGAACCGATACCGGGCCGGTCCACCCCGATCAGGCGGATATTGGCTTCCGTGGCGTACACCCGCGCCTCGAGGGGAATCTGCCGGCGGGCGCCTGGCGTGCCGTGCAGCCAGAACATCGCGCGGCCCTGCGGGGCGCCGAACTCGGCGAATCCGAGCTGACGGCCCTCGCCGACGGCGATGTTGCCTTCCATCTGCGGACGGGTGATCTCAAAAGCCATGTTCGGAGTCTGGCACGCGCCTCGAACCCAGGTCACCCCCGGTCAGGCTGGGGAAGCGGCATAGACATCTCGGTGGGCTGAGAGCGGCCGCGCAACGTCGCCGAACCGTAGTTCATCCAGTGCGCCCGTTCGTCGTCGTCGGCGAGGTCGAGCGCGGTCTGCGAACACAGCACTCGGGTGCCGACACTCTTGGCGCGATCGGCCAGACGTGCCGCTTCGTTGACGGCGTCGCCCACCACGGTGTACTCGTAGCGGTTCTCGCTGCCGATGTTGCCCGCGAACACCCGCCCCGCCGAGACTCCGATGCCGAAGTCGACCAACGGCAGCCGTCGTAGCCGATTGATCAGGATGCGGGCGGTTGCCAACGCCTGGGCGGCCGCATCCTCGGAGGGCACCGGGGCGCCGAAGACCGCCAGCGCCGCGTCGCCCTGAAACTTGTTGATGGAGCCGCGCTGGGCGTCGACGGTGTCCACCACGATGCGAAAGAAGTCGTTGAGCACCCCGGCGACTTCGTCCGGCGGGTGGGTGGCCGCCAGCTCGGTCGACCCCACGAGGTCGATGAACAGAATCGCCGCCTCCTGTACTGAGCCCGACAGTGCCAGGTCCTGTTCCACCGCCAACCGGGCCACATCGGAGCCGACGTGCCTGCCGAAGAGGTCTTGGAGCCGGTCGCGTTCGACCAGGCCGGCCACCATGCGGTTGAACCCGGCCTGCAGCCGGCCGATTTCGGAGTGTTCGTAGACGCCGACCGCGGTGTCCAATTGGCCGCGCTCGATCCGGGCCATCGCGTTGACCACTTCGCCGACCGGATCGGAGATCGACCGGGCCACCAGGATCATGGCGCGGACCCCGAGCAGCACCGCCACCACGCACAACACCAGAACGGGGATCTCCACCGATGAACTGGGGTCGATGATCCATCCCATCCGGCGGCAGACGATCAACGTCACGATGGCCAAGGATGGCAGCGCGCAGGTGACGAACCACATGGTCACCAGTCGGGTCAGCACACCCGGTGCGGCGACGCGGATGCCCGAACCCTGCCAGGCCAGTGCCATCATCGGGCGGAAGGTGCGCTGGGTGAACAGCATGCTGGTGCTCACCGACGCCGTCCCGCCGAAGACGATGATGGTGCTGAGCAACACGATCAGCCCGACGTTGTGGGAGTGGAATACGGCCAAGGCGATGACCCCGCTCACCACCCACGTTCCGAACACGATCAGCGACTGGCGCCGCAGGATGTTGATCGCCGCCCGGCACTGCCGGGAATCGGGCATCTGCCCGGCCGCGTACCAGCGCACCGACGGGGCGATACTCACGGCTCCGGCGATCGCGACGGTCAGCGTCCCTAACGCCACCAGCGCCGTGACCAGGGCAAGGTTCGGCCAGTGCAGCAGGCTGTTAGGGCCAACCGCACTCTCATCGTTGAGCGAGACCACCACGGCGATGGCCTCGAGACTGGTCAGCAGGTGGGCGAAGGCCAGGCCCGTCGCGTAGTCGCGGACCCGAACGGCGGTACGCGGCCGCGAACCACCGGCCGAACCTGCAGTCGTCATCGCGGTCGTGCCCATCCCTGAGTGCGTTGTGCACTCAAGTTATACGGATCCGCGGAACGCGGAGCGGCAGGCGCTAACGTGACCACGGTGAAACGCATTTCCTATGCCGAGGCATCACGGGCGGTGCTGCGTGATTCGGTGTTGGACGCGATGCGGGAGTTGCTCACCCGGCGGGACTGGTCCTCGATCACGTTGGCGGCGGTCGCGGAGGCGGCCGGGGTCAGCAGGCAGACCATCTACAACGAATTCGGCTCTCGACAGGGCCTGGCGCAGGGTTATGCGGTCCGGCTCGCCGACCGCCTGGTCGACGCCGTCGAGAACGCCATGACCCACAACGTCGGTGACATCCACGCCGCGTTCCTGGAGGGGTTCCGGACCTTCTTCTCTGACTCGGCCGCCGACCCGTTGGTGATCTCTTTGCTGACCGGGGCTGCCAAGCCGGACTTGTTGCAGATCATCACCACCGACAGTGGTCCGATCATCACCCGCAGCTCGCAGCGGCTCACCTCGTCGTTCATGCACAGCTGGGTCAAGGTCAGCGAAGACGACGCCGGAATCTTGGCCCGCGCCGTCGTCAGGCTCGCCATGAGTTATGTCTCCATGCCTCCAGAATCCGACCACGACGTGGCGGCCGACCTGGCTCGACTGTTCACCCCGGCAGCACAGACCTACGGCGTCGTCGACGCCGAATGACCCGCCCGAGCGGACTCCGGCCTGCGCCGGTAGCTTGTATCGGAGCCAATTCACCGAACCTAACGGGGGCGTACTGATGAGTTTGACCGCGGACAGCCGCAACGGCATCGACTACAAGGTCGCCGACCTGTCGCTGGCCGAGTTCGGCCGCAAGGAGATCCGGCTGGCCGAGCACGAGATGCCGGGCCTGATGGCGTTGCGTCACGAATACCACGGGGTCAACCCGCTCAAGGGCGCCCGGATCACCGGTTCGCTGCACATGACCATCCAGACCGCGGTGCTCATCGAGACCCTGGTCGACCTTGGAGCCGAGGTCCGCTGGGCGTCGTGCAACATCTTCTCCACCCAGGACCACGCCGCCGCCGCGGTCGTCGTCGGGCCGCACGGCACCGTTGAGGAGCCCAAGGGCACCCCGGTCTTCGCGTGGAAGGGCGAGACCCTTGAGGAGTACTGGTGGTGCGCCGAGGAAGCCCTGACCTGGGATGGCGAGCCGGCCAACATGATCCTCGACGACGGCGGTGACGCCACCATGATGGTGCTGCGCGGCGCCCAGTACGAGAAGGCCGGCGTGGTTCCGCCCGCCGAAGAGGGCGACTCGCACGAGTGGAAGGTCTTCCTGGCCAGGCTGCGCGAGCGCTACGAGACCGACAAGACCAAGTGGACCAAGATCGCCGAATCGGTCCAGGGTGTCACCGAGGAGACCACCACCGGCGTGCTGCGCCTGTACCAGCTGGCGGCCGCGGGTGAACTTGTGTTCCCGGCGATCAACGTCAACGACTCGGTCACCAAGTCCAAGTTCGACAACAAGTACGGCTGCCGGCACTCCCTGATCGATGGCATCAACCGTGGCACCGACGCCCTGATCGGCGGCAAGAAGGCGCTGGTCTGCGGGTTCGGCGACGTGGGCAAGGGCAGTGCGGATTCGCTCAAGGGCCAGGGTGCGCGGGTCACGGTCACCGAGATCGACCCGATCAACGCGCTGCAGGCGCTGATGGAGGGCTACGACGTGCAGACCGTCGAGCAGGCCATCGGTGAGGCCGACATCGTCATCACCACCACCGGCAACAAGGACATCATCACCCTCGAGCACATGAAGGCGATGAAGAACCAGGCCATCCTGGGCAACATCGGTCACTTCGACAACGAGATCGACATGGCCGCCCTGGAGAGCTCGGGCGCCGTCCGCGACAACGTCAAGCCGCAGGTCGACGTGTGGACCTTCCCCGACACCGGCAAGTCGATCATCGTGCTGTCCGAGGGCCGGCTGCTCAACCTGGGCAACGCCACCGGACACCCGTCGTTCGTGATGAGCAACAGCTTCTCCAACCAGGTGATTGCGCAGATCGAGCTGTGGACCAAGGGCGACGAGTACGACAACGAGGTCTACCGCCTGCCCAAGCACCTCGACGAGAAGGTCGCCCGGATCCACGTCGAGGCCCTCGGTGGCACCTTGACCAAGCTGACCAAGGACCAGGCCGAGTACATCGGTGTCGACGTCGAGGGTCCCTACAAGCCGGACCACTACCGGTACTGATCTCGGCTCCCTCGCCGAGCGTGAAGTTGGGTTCACCGTCGACCATCGAGCGTGAAGCCAACTTCACGCTCGCGGTGGCGGATTAGGCTCGGCGCGTGCTGATCGCGATCGAAGGCGTTGACGGCGCCGGCAAGAACACCCTGACCCAGGGATTGCGCGCGGCCTTCGAAGGTGACGGCCGGACAGTCGCCACGCTGGCGTTCCCACGTTACGGTGTGTCGGTGACCGCGGATGTGGCCGCCGAAGCGCTACGCGGCGGGCACGGGGACCTGGCTGCTTCGGTTTATGCCATGGGGATGCTTTTCGCCCTGGACCGCGCCGGCGCCAAGGATCAGATCGCCACCCTGCTCGCCGGGCACGACGTGGTGATCCTCGACCGGTACGTCGCCTCCAGTGCCGCCTACAGCGCCGCTCGGCTGCACCAGGAGGCCGACGGTGCGGTGGTGGACTGGGTACGGGAACTGGAATTCGGCCGGTTCGGGCTGCCCACACCGGACTGGCAGGTGTTGCTCGACGTTCCGGCCGAGCTGGCTGCGCAGCGGGCCCGGCATCGCGAAGACGCCGATGCCGCTCGCGCCCGGGACAGCTACGAGCGCGACGACGGTCTGCAGCGCCGCACCGGCGCGGTCTACCGCGGGTTGGCCCAGGCGGGCTTTGGCGGATGCTGGCGCGTGGTCGGTCCCACGGTCGACGCGGCCGGCCTGGCGGCCGATCTGACTGCACAGATGCGCGGGTAACTCCGCGAAACGCGCGTGTGCTAGCAGCGTTTTGTCTCGTTCTGGTGACACCATGTACGCCATGAGGCAAAGGATTCTTGTCGTCGACGACGACGCGTCGCTGGCCGAGATGCTCACCATCGTGTTGCGTGGGGAGGGTTTCGACACCGCGGTCGTCGGTGACGGCACCCAGGCGCTCACCGCGGTCCATGAGCTTCGGCCCGACCTGGTGCTGCTGGACCTGATGCTGCCCGGCATGAACGGCATCGACGTCTGTCGGGTGCTGCGTAAGGACTCTGGTGTGCCGATCGTGATGCTCACCGCCAAGACCGACACCGTCGACGTGGTGCTCGGGCTGGAGTCGGGCGCCGATGACTACATCATGAAGCCGTTCAAGCCCAAGGAGCTGGTGGCCCGGGTGCGGGCCCGGCTGCGCCGCAACGACGACGAACCGGCCGAGATGCTCTCGATCGCCGACATCGACATCGACGTGCCCGCGCACAAGGTGAGTCGGGCCGGCGAGCAGATCTCCTTGACCCCCCTGGAGTTCGACCTGTTGGTGGCGCTGGCACGCAAACCGCGGCAGGTGTTTACTCGTGAGGTGCTCCTCGAACAGGTCTGGGGATACCGGCATCCGGCCGACACTCGGCTGGTGAACGTGCACGTCCAGCGCCTGCGGGCCAAGGTTGAGCAGGACCCGGAGAACCCGACTGTGGTGCTGACGGTGCGAGGAGTGGGTTACAAGGCCGGACCTCCGTGATCCTGACCGGGGAGCGTGCGTGATCTTCAGCTCCAGACGACGCCCCCGGCGTTCGGGTCCCCTGCTGCTCGGTGTGAACACACTGCGCCGCGCGGTTCAGGTTGCCTGGCGCCGTTCATTGCAGTTGCGGGTCGTGGTGCTCACCTTGGGCATGTCGGCAGCGGTCATCCTCGGCCTCGGGTTCGTGCTGACCAGCCAGATCACCGATCGGGTGCTCGATGTCAAGGTCCGCGCGGCCACCGAACAGATCGTCCGTGCGCGGGTCACCGCCGGCGGCATCGTCGGTGGGGAGGAGGCTCGTTCCTTGTCATCGAGCCTGCAACTGGCGCGCAACACGCTGATGTCCAAGACCGACCCCGCCGCGGGCAGCGGAACCGCAGGTGCTTTCGACGCGGTGCTGGTGGTTCCCGGTGAGGGGCCGCGAGCGGCGACCGCCGCCGGGCCGGTCGATCAGGTTCCGGCCGCCCTGCGCGAGTTCGTCAAGGCTGGTCAGGTCAGCTACCAGTACGCGACCGTGCACGTAGAGGGGTTTTCCGGGCCGGCTCTGGTGGTGGGCACCCCGACCACATCGCGGATCACCAACCTGGAGCTGTATCTGATCTATCCGCTGGGCACCGAGCGCAACACGATCAGCATGGTGCGGGGCACGATCGCCACCGGCGGTCTGGTGCTGCTGGTGCTGCTGGCCGGTATCGCGCTGCTGGTGTCACGGCAGGTGGTGCTGCCGGTGCGGTCGGCCTCACGGATCGCCGAGCGGTTCGCCGAGGGGCATCTGTCCGAACGTATGCCGGTGCGCGGCGAAGACGACATGGCCCGGCTGGCGGTGTCGTTCAACGACATGGCCGAGAGCCTGTCACGCGAGATCACCCAGCTTGAGGAGTTCGGCAACCTGCAGCGCCGATTCACCTCCGATGTCAGCCACGAGCTGCGCACCCCACTGACCACGGTGCGGATGGCCGCTGACCTGATCCACGATCACAGTGCAGATCTGGAGCCCTCGCTGCGGCGCTCCACCGAGCTGCTGGTCAGTGAGCTGGACCGGTTCGAGTCACTGCTCAACGACCTGTTGGAGATCTCCCGGCATGACGCCGGGGTGGCCGAACTGTCCGTGGAGTCGGTGGACCTGCGCGCGACGGTCAACAGTGCGCTGGAGAACGTGGGTCACCTGACGGCTGAGGCCGGAGTCCAGCTCAAGGTGGACATGCCGGGTGATCCGGTGATCGCCGAGGTCGATCCGCGCCGGGTGGAACGCATCCTGCGCAACCTGATCGCCAACGCCATCGATCACGCCGAGCGTAGGCCGGTGGTGATCCGCATGGCCGCCGATGACGACACGGTCGCCGTCACCGTGCGCGACCATGGGGTGGGGTTGCGGCCCGGCGAGGAGAAACTGGTGTTCAGCCGGTTCTGGCGTGCCGACCCCTCGCGGGTGCGGCGCTCGGGCGGGACCGGGCTGGGACTGGCGATCAGCGTGGAGGACGCCCGCCTGCACCAGGGCCGGCTGGAGGCCTGGGGCGAACCGGGCAAGGGGGCGTGCTTCCGGCTCACCCTGCCGCTGGTGCGCGGCCACAAGGTCACCACCAGCCCGCTGCCGATGAAACCGGTAAGCCCCGCCGAACGCCGGGAACGTCGTCAGCGGGCCCGTGAGCATGCCGAGCGGGTCGGATGATGCGCCGCAGCCGCGCGGCGGTGATGTTGGCCGTGGCGGGACTGGTTGCCGGACTCTCGGGGTGCGCGGGGGTCCCCACCACGTCGGCGCCGCAGGCGGTCGGCACGGTGGAGGCGCCACCGCCCTCGGTATTGCCCAAGCCCACACCGGGCATGGATCCCGAGGTGCTGTTGCGCGAATTCCTCAAGGCGACCGCCGACCCGGCGAACCGCCACCGGGCGGCCCGCCAGTTCCTCACCCAAGAGGCCTCCGACTCCTGGGATGACGCCGGCAGCGCCCTGTTGATCGACAACGTGGTGTTCGTCGAGACCCGCAGTGCCGGCCGTGTCGCGGTCACCATGCGTGCCGACATGCTGGGGTCGCTGTCGGATATGGGCGTGTTCGAGACGGCCGAGGGTGCGCTGCCGGCGCCGGAGCCGATCGAACTGCTCAAGACCTCAGACGGCTGGCGCATCGACCGACTGCCCAACGGGGTGTTTTTGGACTGGCAGCAGTTCCAGGCCACCTACAAGCGCAACACGCTCTACTTCGTCGACCCGACCGGTAAGACGGTGGTTCCCGATCCCCGCTATGTCGCGGTGTCCGACCCCGATCAGCTGGCGACCGAATTGGTGTCCAAGCTGATCGCCGGACCACGGCCGGAGATGGCCGGCGTCCGCAATCTGCTGGCGCCGCCCGTGCGGCTGCGCGGTCCGGTGACCCGCGCCGACGGTGGCAAGAGCGGGGTGGGTCGCGGCTACGGCGGCGCGAAGGTCGACCTGGACAGTCTGTCGGCCACCGATCCCAACACCCGGCAACTGCTTGCCGCGCAATTGATCTGGACGTTCGCCCGAGCCGACATCAAGGGTCCCTATGTGATCGACGCCGACGGCGCCGCGCTGGACGACCGGTTCCCAGATGGCTGGACGACTTCCGATGTGGCCACCACCGATCCCGGTGCCTCCGACGGCGCAGGCGCCGGCGTACACGCGCTGGTCGGTGGATCGCTGCTCGTCCTGGACGGGCAGCAGGCCAACCGGGTGCCCGGGGCGTTCGGTCGGGAGCCGGACCAGGAGTCATCGGCGTTGTCGCGCACCGGACGCCAGGTGGCGTCGGTGGTGGTGCACCCCGGCGACCCGGAGGCCACCCTGTGGATCGGTGACCTCGGTGGCGAGGCCGTGCAGGCGGCCGAGGGGCACACGCTGTCACGGCCGAGTTGGTCGCTGGACGAGGCGGTGTGGGTGGTGGTCGACGGCAACAACGTGTTGCGGGCCATCCAGGAAGTGGCCTCGGGGCGCCCCGCCCGGATCCCGGTGGACTCCGGGGCGGTCTCCGCGCGGTTCCCCGGCCCGATCAGCGAATTGCAGCTGTCCCGCGACGGCACGCGGGCGGCCATGGTGATCGGCGGCCAGGTGATTCTGGCGGGCGTCGAGCAGATGCCCGGCGGCCAGTTCGTGCTGCACTATCCCCGCCGGCTCGGATTCGGGCTCGGTACCTCGGTGGTGTCGCTGGCATGGCGCACCGGCGACGACATCGTGGTGAGCAGGTCCGATCCGAAACATCCGGTGTCCTACGTCAACATCGACGGGGTGAACTCCGACGCGCCCAGCGGCAATCTGCAGCTGCCGGTGTCGACGATCGTCGCGGACCCGTCCACGGTCTATGTGGCCGACCCGCGCGGGGTGCTGGCGTTGTCGTCTGCGGCGGCCGAGGAGGAGCAGGGCTGGGCGCCGCTGGGGCCGTTCATGGTGACCGGCGCCGTGCCCGTACTGCCGGGCTGATATCGCGCTCCCGCCCGGGAGGCGCAGGCAGGGCCAGAAGTCCCGAGTCCACGGCCAAGGTGCGGGTCTTCCTGCCCTGTTGGGGCCCGCCTGTTCAGAGGATCCTTGCGGAGACAGGTTCTCTTGGGCTCAGCGAGAATTCGGCTGAGGTCCGCGGCACCAGAGAGGGGTCCGATCGTGGCGGAGCAGACCGCGGTTGACCCGCATGGGGTTCCGGTTCACGAGATCGTCCGAACCGCGCTGTTGCTGGCGACGCGTGCGCCATCGGTGCACAATTCCCAGCCGTGGCGGTGGCGGGCGGAGCTGACGCCGTCGTCTGCGCGGGTTGATCTTTATATGGAACCTGATCTGCAGCTGCGCAACGTCGATCCTGACGGGCGGGGCATGATCTTGAGTTGTGGTGCGGCACTGCACCACTGCGTGGTGGCGTTCGCCGCACTGGGACAGCGGGTCAGGGTGCACCGACTGCCCGACCCGGCTCGACCCGAACACCTGGCGTCGATCGAGCTGTGCTCGCCAGGCGCGGAAGATGATCTCGCGCAGGCCGACGTTGTTCTGGCGGCAGCGATTCCGCGGCGGCGCACTGACCGTCGGAATTTCAGTGACTGGCCGGTGGCCGATGCCGACATCGCATTGATGGGTGCCCGGGCAGCCCGCGCAGGGGTGATGTTGCGACGAGTCGATGCGCTGGACCGGCTGAACGCGGTGGTGGCCCGCGCGGTGTTCCAACACCGAACGGACTACGACTATCTGGCTGAGTTGACGGCGTGGAGCGGGCGTTACGGATCGGTGGCCGGGGTGCCGGCGCGCAACATTCCCGCCCCGGATCCCGGTGCTGCGATCGCCGGACGGCTCTTCGCCGGCCCGGCGCTGGACCAGCCTCCCGGGGCCGCGCCCGACGACGATCGTGCGGTGATCCTGGCATTGGGCACCGAGTCCGATGATCTGCTGGCGCAGTTGCGCGCGGGGGAGGCCACCAGTGTGGTGCTGCTGACGGCGACGGCATTGGGGCTGGCCAGCTGTCCGGTCACCGAGCCGTTGGAGATCACGGAAACCCGTGCGGCAGTTCGCCGTGACGTCTTCGGAACCAGCGGCTATCCGCAGATGCTGCTGCGGGTGGGCTGGGCCCCGATCAACGCCGACCCGCTACCGGCAACTCCGCGAAGGTCGCTGAACGACACGGTCACCTGGCATCTGCCGATGGGCGTCGGATCGGCACACGAAACGGCTTAGAGAAGCGGCGCCGACCAGTGCAGCACGGTGCCGCCGGTCGGGGCTGACGTCACGCTGAACGTTCCGCCGGACTCCTCGGCGCGGCGGCGCAGATTGGTCAGGCCGCTGCGGGTGACGACGTCCGGCATTCCGCGGCCGTTGTCGGTCACCTCGATGGTCAGGTCGTCTTCGACTTTGATCCGGACGGTCAAAGTGGTTGCACCGGAATGCCGGACCGCATTACTGACGGCTTCGGAGACCACCGCTTCGGCGTGATCGGCCAGGGCCGGCTCCACCACCGAGAGCGGGCCGACGAACTGCACGGTGGTGTGCAGCCCCGATCCAGAGAACTGGGCCACGGCGTTGTCCAGTCGCTGCCGCAGCCGGGTGACCGTCGCGGACGCGCCGTGCAGGTCGAATATGGTGGTGCGGATCTCACCGATGATCCCCTGCAGATCATCGACCGCGTCGGATAGTCGACGCTGCACGGCGGCGTCGCGGCTGCGGGGAATGGTGCCCTGCAACGACAATCCGACCGCAAAGAGCCGCTGAATCACGTGGTCATGCAGGTCACGCGCGATCCGGTCCCGGTCGGTCACCACATCGAGTTCGTGCATGCGGCGCTGGGTGGTGGCCAGCTGCCAGGCCAGCGCGGCCTGATCGGCGAAGGCGGCCATCATGTCGAGCTGTTCGGTGCTGAACGGGGCCGCGGTGGGGTGTCGCATCGCGACCACGACGCCGGCCACCGCGTCGGTGGCCCGCAGCGGCAGGATCAGTGCCGGGCCCGCGACATCGACGCCGCTCAACTTCAGCTGTTCGACCCGGCGCGGCTCGCGCTGCGCGAACGCCTGCCCGACCGCGGTATCACTGACCGCGATGGTCTCTCCGGCGATCGAACCCATTGCCGTGCCGACGGTCTCGGCTACCAGCAGGTCGCGGACCTCGGCCTCGGGGTCGTCCTCGTCGATCGGTATGGCGACCAGCGCCGACTCGGCGCCGGTGAGCTTGGCGGCTTCTTCGGCGATCAGCCGGAACACCGTGGTGGGGTCGGTACCGGACAACAGTTCGGTCGCGATGTCGCGGGTGGATTCGATCCAGGACTGTCGTGCCTTGGCCTGGGCGTACAGGCGTGCGTTGGCGATGGCGATGCCGGCCGCGGCGGCGAGCGCCTGCACCAGCACCTCGTCGTCCTCACTGAACGGCTGCCCGTTGGCCTTCTCGGTGAGGTGCAGGTTGCCGACCACCTCGCCGCGCACCCCCACCGGCACGCCCAGGAATGTCCGCATCGGAGGGTGGTCCGGCGGAAAGCCAATCGACGCAGGATGTTGGGAGAGGTCGTCCAACCGTAGGATCTGTGGCTCGTCGATCAGCAGGCCGACCACTCCGACCTGCTGGGGCAGCCGCCCGATTCGGGCGAATGTTTCGTCGTCGATGCCCTCATAGACGAACTGCTGCATGCGGCGGTGGCGATCATGCACTTCCAATGCGCCGTACTTGGCGTCCACCAGGTTGGTCGCGGTCTGCACGATCGAACGCAACGTGGCGTCCAGATCCAGGCCCGAGGTCACCACCAGCATGGCCGCCAGCAGCCCGTCGAGGCGGTCACGGCCCTCAACGATCTGCTCAACACGATCCTGAACTCCGGCCAGGAGATCGCCGAGCCGCAATTGAGACAACTTGTCGCGCAAGGGGTATGCGTGCTCAGAAGACGCGTCGTCAGTCATGCCGCGAGCGCTCGATCTTGGTGGCGAAGACGGCGGCCTGCGTGCGGCGCTCCATGCCCAGCTTGGCCAACAGTCGTGACACATAATTCTTGACGGTCTTCTCCGCCAAGAACATTCGGTCGGCGATCTGCTTATTGGTCAGGCCTTCGGCCAACAGGCTCAGCAGCGTGCGCTCCTGCTCGGACAGGCCGGACAGCGGGTCGGGCTTGGTGGCGGCGCCGCGCAGTTTGGACATCAGGGCGGCCGCGGCTCGGTTGTCGAGCAGGGAGCGTCCGGCGCCGACTTCCTTGACTGCGTGGGCCAGCTCCATGCCCTTGATGTCTTTGACGATGTAGCCACTGGCGCCGGCCAGGATGGCATCAAGCATGGCTTCGTCGGAGGTGAACGAGGTCAGGATCAGGCACCGCAGGTCGGGCAGGCGCGACAGCAGCTCACGGCACAGTTCGATGCCATTACCGTCCGGCAGTCGGACGTCGAGCACCGCGACGTCCGGGCGAAGCGGCGGTATGCGGGCGAGGGCCTCGGCCACCGAACCTGCCTCACCGACCACGTTCAGTTCGGGGTCGGCGCCCAGCAGGTCGATCAGGCCGCGGCGGACAACTTCGTGGTCGTCCACCAGAAACACCGTGACCACATCGCGTCCTCTCGCCGGAGCCGTCGTGGCTGGGTGCACGCTGGCATTGCCCACGGTAACGGCGTGGCCCGCGGAATCACAGGGTCCAAAGCCCCGATCCGGCGCCGCTTCGGTCCGCGCCGGTGAACTACGCTTCATGCGGCTTTGCCAAGACAAGGAGATCGCCGTGGACAGGTCTGCTCTCACCGCGTTATTCGACCTGAGCGGACGCACCGCCATCGTGACAGGGGGCACGCGCGGCATCGGGCTGTCGATAGCCCACGGGCTTGCGGCGGCCGGTGCCAACGTGGTCGTGGCCAGCCGCAAGAGCGACGCCTGTGAGCGCGCCGCCGAGCAACTGCGCCAGGCCGGCGCCCAGGCTCTGGGCGTACCCACCCACCTCGGTGATGTCGATGCGATCCAGCATCTGGTCGACGCCACGGTGCAGCGGTTCGGCGGCGTGGACATCGTCATCAACAACGCGGCCAACGCGCTGGCGCTGCCGTTGGGCCAGATCACCCCGGAGGCATTGAACAAATCGTTCGCGGTCAATCTGCAGGGGCCGGTCTTCTTGGTGCAGGCGGCGCTGCCGCACCTGCGAAACAGTGAGCACGCCGCGATCGTCAATGTGGTGTCGGCCGGTGCCTTCGTCTTCTCGCCGGCGACGTCGATGTACTCGGCGGCCAAGGCTGCCCTGGTCTCCTTCACCCGGTCGATGGCGGCCGAGCTCGCGTCGTCGCAGATTCGGGTCAACGCGATAGCCCCTGGCCCGGTCGATACCGACATGGTGCGCAACAATCCGCCGGAGTTCGTTGCGGCCTTGGCCGGCGCCACCCTGCAGCGGCGCATCGCCGAGCCCGACGAGATGGTCGGACCAGTGCTGCTTCTGGTGTCCGATGCCGGTAGCTACATCACCGGTCAGACCATCCACGCCGACGGTGGAATGGTGGCGCGCTAGGTTGGCTTCTTCGGTCGCAGTGCTTGCGCCGCGGCACCCAGGAAAGGCGTGATGATGTCTACCGGTAGCGGAAAGACCACCGTCGAGTTCTGATCGGCACCGAGCTCCAAAAGCGTTTGCAGGTAACGCAGTTGCAGAGAGGCCGGGTTCTGCGAAAGCCGTTCGGCGGCCTGGCTGAGTTCCTCGGAGGCCTGTAGCTCGCCGCGGGCGTTGATCACCTTCGCCCGGCGTTCCCGCTCGGCCTCGGCCTCACGGGCCATTGCGCGTTGCATCGACTCGGGGATCTCCACGTCTTTGATCTCGACCACCCGCACCTGGACGCCCCACGGTTCGGTCTGTTTGTCGATGATCGTGCGCAGGTCGGCGTTGAGGTCGTCGCGGTGCGCCAGCAGTGTGTCCAGATCCGCCCTGCCCAGCAGGGAGCGCAGTGTCGTCTGGGCGATCTGCGAGGTGGCCACCGCGTAGTTCTCGACCTCCATGATCGCCTTGATCGGGTCGGTGACCTGGAACATCACCACAGCGTTGACCCGGGCCGGAACGTTGTCGCGGGTGATCACCTCCTGCGGGGGAATCGTCAGTGTCACAACCCGCTGATCGACCCGAATCATTCTGTCCACCAGCGGGAAAATGAACTTCAGGCCTGGCTGGTAGAGCGGGCGAGCATGCCCCATTCGGAAAACTACGCCGCGTTCGTATTCGCGCACCACATTCAGCGCGAAATATGCCAGCGCGGCCAGTGCCACGGTGGACAGCGCAAGCACGGTGATCAGTCCTTCGCTCACTTGAGCTACCGCCTCCTGCTCGACACGTCGTCGGAAAAGCCGCCCCACCGGGTGGAGTACCGGTCGATTGCGGCTTCGACGTTCAACTCCTGATCTTTGGCGACCGATCGGTGTGGCCGGTCATCGGGGGCGTTACCCGGGGTGTTCCACAGGTGTCGCAGCAAGGGGATGCTACCCGCCCCTACCGCCAGGATCGTCGCTGCCAGCACCAACACTTCGGCGGCCGAATGGTTCACGAACAATGTCGCTACTGGCAGGATGATTCCGAAACCTGCTACGGCACAGGCTATGCCTCGATGAAATCGACCCGTCTCCGAGTGCGGCCACGGGTCGACCGCTCGGCTGATCTCCCGGCCGTGGGGCGACGTGGTGCAGGTGTGTTTGACCGGACACGCATTGCACACCGATGGCGTCGCCCGGTAGCGCATCACGCGATTATCCGGGTCGAATGAAGCGGGCCACAGCCACTGATCCTGCGGGCACTTCCACGCATCATGGTCGTCGTGGTAGACGAACTTGCCGGTGCGCCACTGCGCAGCACGCTCGGAGGTCCGCTGGGCCATCCGGTCGAAGCCCCAGGCGAAAGCCAGCAGCAGCAGGGCGTAGCCGGCAACCAGCCACACCCATGTCGCCGGCCCGTTCATACTCAGTCCTTGCCTGCGGCCGCAGAGTCTGCCGGTTCCTCGACGTAGAGTGGGTTGTCCGGCAGCTCGTCTACGGTTTCGCCGGAGCGGAAGTTGCGCAGTGCAATCCAGGCGATCCACACGAACGGAACCACCCCGGCGCCGATCAGGATCGCGTCCCCGGGCAGCCGCATCCATTCCAGGAGCGCGTTGCCGGGTTGGGTGATGTAACCCAGCGAACGCGCCTCGAAGTAGCCCGCGTTGACCGAGTGGAACAACTGCAGCACTCCCAGCGGCAACAGGGTGACGAACACCATCCATGCCAGGCCGATGTTCATGCCCCAAAACGAGATCCGGGCCAGCTTGTTCGGCCACTGGTCCGCTGGGATCACGTAACGGAAGGCGAACATCGCCAGGCCGACCGCCAGCATGCCGTAGACACCGAACATCGCGGCGTGTGCGTGGTTGGCAGTCAGTGCGGTGCCGATCTCGTAGTACGACACCACCGGCAGGTTGATCAGGAACCCGAAGATTCCGGCGCCTAGAAAGTTCCAGAACCCGACGGCTACCAGGAACATCACCGCCCAGCGGGCTGGGAAATTGTTCTGCTCGCCGGCTTCCTGCCGGGCGCCCAGCTGCAGGAACGCCCAGGCTTCCACGGTCAGGAAGGTCAGCGGAATCACCTCGGCTGCCGAGAAGAACGCCCCCAGCGCCATGTGTTCCACCGGAGTGCCGGAGAAGTACAGGTGGTGCATGGTGCCGATCACGCCGCCGGCCGAATACAGGATGATGTCGAGGAAGATGACCAGCAACGCGACTCGCTCGCGCACCACTCCGAGCTGGACGAAGATGTAGGCCACCATCGCGGTGGTGAACAGTTCCAGGAAGTCCTCCACCCACAGGTGCACCATCCAGAACCGCCAGAAGTCGGCGACGGAGAAGTGCGTCTCGCTGCCGGCCAGCAAGCTGGCGGCGTAGAACGTCGGGATTGCCAGCCCGGTGAAGAAGAACATCCAGGGCAGGTTCATCTTCGAGGTGGTGGCCAGCTTCGTGCGCATGCCGCGCCAGATGATGACGATCCACAAGAACAGGCCGACGATCAGCAGCACCTGAAACAGGCGCGGCAGATCCAGGAACTCCCACTGTTGGGAGAACACGGTGCCTGGCTTGATCACCCCGAAGATCGACAGTGCCTCGAAGGTCAGCGAACCGAAGACCACTACCGCCAGGGCGCCGAGCAGCCCGTAGACCAGTAGTGATTGGCCACGCGGTTCTCGGTGGGTGATGAAGGGCACCAAGAAGATTCCACCGGCGAGGAACGCCGAGGCGGTCCAGAACAGTGACAGCTGCAGGTGCCAGGTTCGGGCGAGGTTGTAGGGAAGGATCTTCGCGAGGTCGATCCCGTAGAACTCCGACAGATCCGCCCGGTAGTGCTCTACGGCGCCGCCGAGCAGGACTTGGGCCAAGAACAGCACCGCGACCACCGCGAAGATCCAGACGGCGGCGCGCTGCGAACGGGTCAGCGCCACCTCGCCAGGCTGGCGGAAGTGCAGTTTTGTCATCTCTGTGCCGTGCCAGCCGATGTTCTGACTCCAGCGGCCGTAGACGGTGAACATGATTCCGATGCCGCCCAACAGCATGATCAGTGACAGCACCGACCAGACCACCACCGATCCGGTGGGTCCGTTGTCGACGCGAGGTTCCGAGGGCCAATTATTGGTATAGCTGTAGTCGTGGCCGGGCCGATCAGCGGTCGCCGCCCACGCGGTCCAGGCGAAGAACGCGGTCAGATCGCGGATATCACCTGACTCGGCGATCATGTGCGGCAGCAGGCCGTATTTGGTGGAGGCTTCGCCGAAATAGCCGGCGTAGTACTCCTCGATGTCGTTGAACGCCCGGACCTGCCTGTCGGTGAACACCAGTGTCTTGGTGCCGGCGTCATAGCGGTTGGTCCGGAACTCGGCGACCACCTCGTCGTGTGGATTGGTGACGCCCGACGCCGTGAACTGAGCGGCGACGTTTTCGGTGGCCAATCGCAGGTACTCGGCGGTGTAGTCGGGCCCCAGGTAGGCGCCGTGGCCCAGCACTGAGCCGTACTGCATGAGGCCGCGGGCCTGAAAGAGCTGCTGGCCGTGGGTGATGTCATCGCCGGCGAACAGCTCCTGGCCGGATTCGGTAACGACCCTGTCCGGCAGGGGCATTGACGCCGTGTAGGTGCGATAGGCCAGGATGCCCATCACGAGGAAGCCGAAGATCATGACCAGGGCCACGCCCTGCGCCCAGCCCTTGCCGACCAGTGCTCCGGCACGGCCGGATCCGGCGGTGGGCACGCCCACTGGCGTCACATCGGTGCTCATGGACGGACGCTAACAGTATCGAGGATGGAAGTTCTCGAAACTAGCAGTGCCCGCGTGAATTTGGGGCCTGGAGTGAGTTTCATTGTGGACCAAATACCCCTTGACGCATGGGTACGACATACCGTAATAACAGCCCGCGCCGCGAGCCAGAAAGGACTAAACCCATGCCCCGACTCCGCGAGATTCCGCGCGCTGAAGTGACCGACGAGCAGATCCTGTTCTTCTACGACCGGTTGTTCGGTGCGGGTGTAGACCCGCTGGACCCCGATGTCGCCGCGGCGCAGCCCGGCGGGAATCGCACCATCCACGGCACTCCCGGGGATTGGTGGACGGTGTTCGCCCAGGCGCCCCAGGTGTTCTCCCACGCGGTGCGCGGATTCGCGCTCTACCGCAACGCCTCGCTCGACCCGTTGCTGCGCGAGCTCGGCCAGGCCCGCGCGGGCTATGCCCGCGGCAGCCAGTTCGTGTTCTCGCAACACTGCAAACAGATGCGGTCGTTGGGAATGTCCGAAGACAAGATCGCCGCGCTGCCGTCCTGGCAGATCAGCGACGCTTTCTCCAGGCTCGAGCGGGCGGTGCTGGCCTACACCGATGCCCTGGTCTACGACGGCGGGCGGGTTCCCGACGAGGTGTTCGCGGTGCTCAAGGAGAGCCTGTCCGACCGCGAGATCATGGAACTGACCTACATCACGTGTATGTACGACATGCACGCCACCATCTGCCGGGCGCTGCGCCTGGAATTCGACGACCGGCCCGAGCTCATCGAGGAGGTGCGGGTTCCGGATGGGGCGGCGGTCGCTGACCTGTCGGCGGACCTGGCGGGGGAGTAAGAAGCCGGCCGGGCCGATATGTCAGAGGCTGGGGGCAGCATCTCGGAGTGTGCTTGATGCGGTGCTACCCCTGCAGTGCGGGGGTTGTGGCGCGCCCAGCACCCGGTGGTGCGCCGTCTGCTCGGCGCAGTTGATCATCGGGCCCGGCGAACCGCGGGTGGTCACCCCGCGGCTGGACCCGCAGGTGCCGGTGTTCGCGCTGGGCCGCTACGCCGGGGCCCGCCGCCAAGCGATCGTCGGGGCCAAGGAACGGGGCCGCGCCGATCTGCTCGTGCCGCTGGCAGAGGCGCTGGACGCCGCGGTGCAGCGCCTGCTGTGTTGGCAGATCGTCCGAACGCCGCTGACGCTGATCCCTGCCCCCACCCGCCGCAGCGCCGCCCGGCGCCGTGGTGGCGATCCGATCACCCGGGTGGCGGCCGCGGTGGCGCATCGCCACCGCGGCGTGACCGTGGCACCGGTGTTGCGGATGCGCGCCCTGGCGCGTGATTCGGTCGGTCTGGGCAGTGGCGCCCGGGAACGCAACGTTGCCGGTCAGGTGGTGCTGCGCCGACGCCCGCGGGCGGATCTGTGGGTGGCTATGGGCGACGTCCTGGTGGTCGACGACGTGGTCACCACCGGCGCCACTTTGGCGGAGTCGGTGCGGGTGCTGCGGCATGCCCGGGTGCCGGTGTCGGCAGCGCTCGTGATCGCTTCGGTATGAGCCTGTGCCAAATGGGTGTGCCAAACCAGTGGCACGTATCCGGCGGCATGGCTACGGTCGTCATCAAGGGCCGGTGGACCTTGTGAGTACGTGGTCGAGACGATAGGAGAGTGTCGGGCATGGCAAGTCAATTTGTGGAGACCAGTGCGGCTTCGGTCGATGTTCAGGACCGGCCCGATGAGGCGGGCGCGGAGATCGTGGTCAAGGGCCGTAACGTCGAGATTCCAGACCATTTCCGGGTTTACGTCGCACAGAAGCTGGCTCGCGTGGAGCGCCTCGACCGCTCTATCCGCCTGTTCGATGTCGAACTCAAGCACGCCAACAATCGCCGCCAGCGAAAGTCCTGCCAGCAGATCGACATCACCGCTCATGGTCGCGGCCCGGTCATTCGTGGTGAAGCCCGTGCGGACAGTTTCTATGCCGCATTCGAGGCGGCGATCGACCGCCTGGAGAGCCGGTTGCGCCGTGACAAGGGCCGGCGCAACGTCTCCTACGGTGACAAGACGCCGGTGTCGGTGGCAGAGGCCACCGGTATCACCAACCTGGACCCGGAGTTCCTCGCAAGCGCGTTCAACCGGGACGGCACCGCCGAACCCGATCACCGCGATGCAACCGGACACGGTGACGGCCACGAGCATGAGCCCGGCCAGATCGTGCGCACCAAGGAACACACGGCCACACCCATGTCAGTCGACGACGCGCTCTACGAGATGGAGCTGGTGGGTCACGACTTCTTCCTGTTTCACGACAAAGAGTCCGACCAACCATCAGTGGTCTACCGGCGGCACGCCTACGACTACGGGCTGATCCGACTGGTCTGAGGCCACTGCCTTTCCGAACTGCGTTGGCGGCGCACTGCCGCCCTCGGCGCCGGTGTCACCTACCATGGGTGGCGCTCGTAATGCCGAAGACTGAGTAGGGGACATAGCCGTGCTGTCCAAGTTGCTGCGTTTTGGTGAAGGCCGCATGGTCAAACGGCTCAGAAAGGTCGCGGACTACATCGACACCCTCTCCGCGGATGTCGAAGCGCTCACCGACGCGGAGCTGCGGGCAAAGACCGACGAGTTCCGGGCCCGCCATGAAGGCGGCGAGTCGCTCGACGACCTGCTGCCCGAGGCCTTCGCGGTGGCGCGTGAGGCCGCCTGGCGGGTGTTGACCCAGCGGCCCTTCCACGTCCAGCTGATGGGTGGCGCGGCGTTGCACTACGGCAACGTCGCCGAGATGAAGACCGGTGAGGGCAAGACCCTGACCTGTGTGCTTCCGGCCTACCTCAACGCGATCTCCGGCAAGGGCGTGCACGTCGTCACCGTCAACGACTACCTGGCCAAACGCGACAGCGAGTGGATGGGCCGGGTGCACCGATTCCTCGGCCTGGAGGTCGGGGTGATCTTGTCGCAGATGACCCCAGATGAGCGACGCGTCGCCTACAACGCCGACGTCACCTACGGCACCAACAACGAGTTCGGCTTCGACTACCTGCGCGACAACATGGCGCACTCGCTGGACCAGTTGGTGCAGCGTCCGCACAACTTCGCCATCGTCGACGAGGTCGACTCCATCCTGATCGACGAGGCCCGCACCCCGCTGATCATCTCGGGGCCGGCCGACGGCAGCTCCACCTGGTACGGCGAGTTCGCCCGAATCGTGCCGCTGATGGAAAAGGACGTCCACTACGAAGTGGACCTGCGCAAGCGCACCATCGGTGTGCATGAGGTTGGGGTGGAGTTCGTCGAGGATCAGCTCGGCATCGAGAACCTCTACGAGGCCGCCAACTCCCCACTGGTCAGCTACCTCAACAACGCCCTGAAGGCCAAGGAGCTGTTCAATCGGGACAAGGACTACATCGTCCGCAACGGCGAGGTCTTCATCGTCGACGAATTCACCGGCCGCGTGCTGGTGGGCCGTCGCTACAACGAGGGCATGCACCAGGCCATCGAGGCCAAGGAGCGGGTGGAGATCAAGGCCGAGAACCAGACTCTGGCCACCATCACCCTGCAGAACTACTTCCGGCTCTACGACAAGCTCGCCGGCATGACGGGTACCGCCGAGACCGAGGCCGCCGAGCTGCACGAGATCTACAAGCTGGGTGTGGTGCCGATTCCGACCAACAAGCCCATGGCGCGCATCGACCAGATCGACCTCATCTACAAGACCGAGGAAGCCAAGTTCCTCGCCGTCGTCGACGACGTCGCCGAGCGTTACGAGGCGGGCCAGCCGGTGCTGATCGGCACCACCAGCGTGGAGCGCTCGGAGTACCTGTCCAAGCAGCTGACCAAGCGTCGCGTCCCGCACAACGTCCTCAACGCCAAGCAGCACGAGCGTGAGGCGCACATCATCGCCGAGGCGGGCCGCCGTGGCGCGGTCACGGTGGCCACCAACATGGCCGGCCGTGGTACCGACATCGTGCTCGGCGGCAACGTCGACTTCCTGGCCGACCAGCGGCTGCGCAGCCAGGGGCTGGACCCGGTGGAGACCCCGGATGAGTACGAGGCCGCTTGGGACGAGGCGCTGCGTGAGATCAAGGCCGAAGCGGCGGCCGAGGCCGAGGAAGTGATCGCGGCCGGCGGTCTCTACGTGCTGGGCACCGAGCGCCACGAGTCGCGCCGCATCGACAACCAGCTGCGCGGTCGTTCCGGGCGTCAGGGCGACCCGGGCGAGTCACGGTTCTACCTGTCACTGGGTGACGAGCTCATGCGCAGGTTCAACGGTGCGGCCCTGGAGACGCTGCTGACACGGCTGAACCTTCCCGACGATGTGCCGATCGAGGCCAAGATGGTCACCCGGGCCATCAAGAGTGCCCAGACCCAGGTCGAGCAGCAGAACTTCGAGATCCGCAAGAACGTCCTCAAGTACGACGAGGTGATGAACCAGCAGCGCAAGGTGATCTACGCCGAGCGCCGCCGCATCCTCGACGGTGAGAACCTCGCCGAGCAGGCCCACGACATGCTCGTCGACACGATCACCGCCTACGTCGACGGCGCCACCGGCGAGGGCTACGCCGAAGACTGGGATCTCGAACAGTTGTGGACCGCGCTCAAGACGCTGTACCCGGTGGGCATCGATTATCACGAACTGCTGCACGCCGACGACATCGGCGAGGCCGATGATCTGACCCGCGAGGAACTGCTGCAAGCCCTGATCGCCGACGCCGAGAATGCGTACGCGGCGCGTGAGGCCCAGGTCGACGAGGCCGCCGGAGTCGGAGCCATGCGCGAGCTGGAACGCGGCGTCCTGCTCAGTGTTCTGGACCGCAAGTGGCGTGAGCACCTCTACGAGATGGACTACCTCAAGGAAGGCATCGGCCTGCGGGCGATGGCGCAGCGTGACCCACTGGTCGAGTACCAGCGGGAGGGCTTCGACATGTTCCGCGGCATGCTCGACGGGCTCAAAGAGGAATCGGTCGGATTCCTGTTCAATGTCGCCGTCGAGGCCGTCCCGAAGCAGTCGGTGGCGCCCGTGGACGCCCCCGAAGGGCTGGCGGAGTTTGCGCTGCGCGCCAAGGGCGTCGACGGCGCCAACGGAGCGGACGGGGCCGACGGTGCGGCGGGGCTGACGTATTCGGGTCCCGACGAGGACGGTTCTGCCACGGTGCGGGGCGGCGGTGACCTGCAGCCCGCCGGCACCTCTCGCCGCGAGCGCCGCGAAGCAGCCCGTCGTGAGGGCCGGGGTAGCCGGTTGCCGAAGGTGCCGCGCAAGAACTGAGCCCTGCCGGCGACCGGGGACCCGGAGCAGTCAGCCGATGTGCAGCGCCACGATCCGCCAGGCGGTGCCACTTGTGCCGGGGCCGGGCCGGGGCACCGACTCGATGCGGCAGGCCAGGGCGTGCGTGCGCCGTCCCCGGCGGTAGGTGCCGAACGCCTCCACCGCGGTGGTCGGTTCGCCCGAGCCGACCGGTTGCACGCGGACCCGCTGCAACGTTGCCGGCTCCGCCCGACCTGCCGACGTCGGGGAACGCGCCGCGGTCACGGTGTCGGCCAGTCCTGCGGCCAGCAGCGGGAGCAGATGAGTCGACGGCCGGCGCCCGTCCACGACCTCCAGGACGCGGCGCAGGGCGGCATCGGCGAATGCCGCAGCGGACTGCAACCGGGGCGGTAGCGGGTTACGGAGGTACCTGTCGGGCCGCGGTCGCCTGGCATGCCCCGCGCGGGGTCGCCCGGATGCCGGGGTAAGGGGTGCGGGCGTGGGCCGGTGTGGCACCGTTGCGCGTGCGGGCGGTTCGTAGTCGATGACCGGCGCTACGGTCGGGCTCAGGTGTGGTGAGGGTTCGGTGGGCACGGCAGCTCTCCAATGACGGTCATGGGCGACGGTCCTGCAGGAGAGTGGCAGGCGTGTGCGGCGATCATTGCACAGTCGCGGGCGCGGCGTATCCGCCTGCGCGACGGCGCAGCGGCGGGCTACCGTGAGCGGCAGTGTTTTTCTCCGATCCGGGGCTGCATCAGCGCCGGCCCGGATCGAGTCAGCAGGGAGGGCAAGCCACGATGGTGAACCGGCTGTCGGCGTCGGAGGCGTCGTTCTACCGGTTGGAGAACACGACGACGCCGATGTATGTGCAGTCGCTGTTCATCCTGCGCAACCCTCGGGGCGGGCTGAGCTACGACAAGCTGTTGGAGACCGTCGAGCAGCGGCTGCCGCAGATCCCGCGCTACCGCCAAAAGATCCGCCAGGTCACGATGGGCCTGGCGCGCCCGGTGTGGGTGGACGACCACGAGTTCGACATCACCTATCACGTGCGTCATCTGGCGGTCCCTTCCCCGGGCAGTGATCGGCAGCTGCATGAACTGGTCGCCCGGTTGAGTCAACAGTCGTTGGACCGGGCACGACCGCTGTGGGCGGTCTATCTGATCGAGGGGTTGGCCGACAACCGCATCGCCATCTACATCAAGTCGCACCAGGCCCTGGTCAACGGCATGGCGGCACCCGCCATGGGGCACGTTCTGGTCGATCGGTCGCAACGCCCACCGCCGTTCGATGAAGACATCTGGGTGCCCCGTGATGAGCCCGGGGCCGTCGAATTGGTGCTCGGCGCGGTGGGGGACTGGGTCGCTGCTCCCCGGACCCAGCTGCAGGCGGTCGGATCGACCATCGGCAGTCCGCTGACGTGGGTGGGCCGCAAGGCGTTCGATGCGGCGCGGACCATCGCGCGCGGTACCGCACCGCAGAGCCCATTGAACACCGAGGTGTCCCAGAATCGGCTGTTCACCGTGGCGCATGGGGCACTGGAGGACTATCGAACGGTGCGGGCCCGTTACGACTGTGCCATCAATGATGTCGTGCTGGCCGTGATCACCGGCGCGATGCGGAACTGGCTGCTGTCGCGCGGCGAGCCGGTCGGGCCGACCCGGACCGTGCGGGCGCTGGCCCCGTTGTCGGTGTACCCGGACCACGAATTGGACTCCGCTGCCCAGCCGATCGGTGCCGTCACCCCTTTCCTGGTGGATCTTCCTGTCGGAGAGCCGAATCCGGTGGTCCGACTCTCGCAGATCGCCTACGCCACGGAATCACATCCCACCTCGACCGGGCTGGTGGACGCCCGCACGATTTTGACGGTGGCGGGCTTTGCTCCACCGACCCTGCACGCCATGGGCGTGCGGGCGGCGACCGCGTTCGCGGGCTTCTCCGGGCGAGTGTTCAACCTGCTGATCACCAATGCGCCGGGTGCTCAGCGGCAGCTTTACGTCTGTGGAGCGAAACTGCTTGAGACCTACAGTGTGCCGCCGCTGCTGCCCAACAAGGCACTGGCCATCGGGGTGACGTCATACAACGGCACGCTCTACTTCGGCGTCAATGCCGACCGCAAAGCCATGAGTGACGTAGGAATGGTCTCGGCACTGTTGGATGAGGCGCTGGCCGAACTACTGGAGGCAGCACAGTGAGCGACAACGAGTTCGAAGCCGCCACGCGGCGCCTCGCCGACGATGTGTACGAGAAGGAACTCCTGCGCCTGCAAAGCGAATTCGTGAAACTTCAGGAGTGGGTCCGAGCCACCGGCACCCGGGTGGTGGTGATCTTCGAAGGCCGCGACGCCGCAGGCAAGGGTGGCGTGATCAAGCGGATCACCGAATACCTGAGCCCACGCACGGTGCGTATCGCCGCCCTTCCGGCCCCCACCGAACGTGAGCGAGGCCAGTGGTACTTCCAGCGGTACGTCGAACATCTGCCCGCCAGCGGCGAGATCACGCTCTTCGACCGGTCCTGGTACAACCGGGCCGGGGTGGAAAAGGTGATGGGCTTTTGCACCCCGGAGGAGCACGCGCAATTCCTCAAGCAGGCACCGGTTTTCGAGCAACTATTGATCGACGACGGAATTCTGTTGCGCAAGTATTGGTTCTCGGTTTCGCAGGCCGAGCAGTTGCGCCGATTCCGCAAGCGGCGCAACGATCCTCTGCGGCAGTGGAAACTGTCACCGATGGACATCGAGGCGTTGCGCCGCTGGGAGGACTATTCGCGGGCGCGCGACGAGATGATGGAACGCACCGATACGGCGGCCAGTCCCTGGTATCTGGTCGAGTCGGAAGTCAAGAAGCACGCGCGACTGAACATGATGGCGCACCTGCTGGATTCGATTCCCTATCGGGAGGTGGAGCGCCGGCGCGTGAGCTTGCCCAAGAAGCCCGTGGTCACCGGGCTCTACGAGCGTCCCGATCGCAGCCTCTATCGCTACGTCGATGACTACGCCGCCACGCTGCTCGGCGACGCGTGACCCACTGGCTCTCGCGGCTTCGCCGGTCTCCCGACCGCGCGGACTAAGGTCTGGCGCATGCGGGTTTATATCCCGGCGACACTGGCCATGCTGGCCCAACTGGTCGCCGACGGTTCATTGCGTCCGGTCAGCGGGACGGCGTTTGCGGTGACTCCCACACTGCGCGAGTCCTATGCCCACGGCGACGATGACGAGCTGGGCGAAGTCGCACTCGGGGAGGCGGCGCTGGCCTCGCTGCGGTTGCTCGCGGGAGCGGACCCCGCTTCGAGCGATGAGAACCTGCCGACTCGCCGTGCGGTGTTGGTGGCCGAGGTCGACGGGGCTACCGTCCGGCCGGACCTGGATGCCGCGGTGGTTCGGCTGGCGGGGCCGGTGGCGATCACGGATGTGGTCGCGGCCTATGTGGACAACGGTGCGGCCGAACCGGCGGTGCGGGCCGCCCTGGCGGTGATCGACGACGCCGATCTGGGGGACGAGGACGCCGAGCTGACGGTCGGTGATGCCCAAGACCATGACTTGGCCTGGTACGCGACTCAAGAGCTGCCGTTCCTGCTTGACCTGCTGTGATGCCGCCTGGGTAAGGTTACGGTACCGTAGGTTTGTCAACCTTCGGTAGTGGGCGGGGAAGTTTTCGTGAGCAAGAAGCATTCGGCGATCGTCGCGCAGATCGGTGATACCAGGCGGCCGACTGCAGTGGGGTCCGATCGCCATCCCGGCTGGAATGCTGTGCGTCGTTTCGCAACACAGATCACCACTCCGCTTCTGCCCGACGACTATCTGCGGCTGGCCAACCCGTTGTGGTCGGCGCGGGAACTGCGCGGCAAGGTGGTGGCGGTTCGGCGTGAGACCGAGGATTCGGCGACGCTGACCATCAAGCCCGGCTGGGGTTTTCACTTCGACTACCGGGCCGGCCAGTACATCGGCATCGGTCTGCGAGTCGACGGGCGGTGGCGCTGGCGGTCCTATTCGCTGACATCTGCGCCGCTGCGCGGTGCGCGCACCATCTCGATCACCGTCAAGGCGATGCCGGAGGGATTTCTGTCCAGCCATCTGGTGGACGGCGTCTCGCCGGGGACCGTGGTGCGGCTGGCTGCCCCGCAGGGCGAATTCGTCTTACCTGAACCGCCCCCGGCTGCGCTGCTGTTCGTGACCGCGGGATCCGGGATCACCCCGATCATGGCCATGCTGCGCTCACTGGCCCGCCGAAACGCCATCTCCGATGTGGTTCACCTGCATTCGGCGCCCACGGCGGCCGACGCGCTGTTCGCCGATGAGCTCGCCGCCTTGGCCCGTGAGCACCCTGGCTACCGGCTGCTGTTGCGTACCACTCGTGACCAGGGCCGCCTCGAGCTGAGCGGGCCCGAGGTACTCGACGGCGAGGTACCTGATTGGCGTGTGCGGCAGACGTGGGCGTGTGGACCGGCGGCGTTGTTGGCCGACGCTGAGCGTGTCTGGGCTGCCGCCGGCATCGCCGACCAGCTGCACGTGGAGCGATTCGCCGTGGCCCGCACGGCGGTGGCGGAGGGTGGTGGCACGGTCACCTTTGCCGCGAGCGGCAAGAGTGTGGCGGCGGATGCCGCAACGACGCTGCTCGAGGCCGGCGAGAACGCCGGTGTCTCGATGCCCTTCGGATGCCGCATGGGTATCTGCCAGTCGTGCGTGGTGATGCTGGTCGCCGGACAGGTGCGCGATCTGCGCACCGGTGTCGATCACGAGCCGGGCACGCGTGTGCAGACGTGCGTCAGCGCCGCGGCCGGCGATTGCGAACTAGACGCCTGACCATTACCCGCTAGTAACCTACGGAGTCGTAGGTTACGATAGCGTAGGTGCATAGCGTACGTATGGACGATACGCGTTCACGAAAGGCGGTCTGATGGCGGTAACCGACGTCGAGGTGTTCGCACACCTCACTGACGCCGATGTGGCGAACCTCGCCGCGGAACTGGATGCCATCCGCCGGGACATCGAAGCCGACCGCGGAGAGCGCGACGCCCGGTACATCCATCGCACCATCGCCGCCCAGCGGGCGCTCGAAGTGACCGGCCGGCTGCTGTTGGCGGCGGGCAATCGGCGCTGGGCACGCTGGGCCGGCACCGCGACTCTGGGCGTGGCCAAGATCGTGGAGAACATGGAGATCGGCCACAACGTCATGCACGGCCAGTGGGATTGGATGAACGATCCCGAGATCCATTCCACCGGCTGGGAATGGGACATGGCCGGCTACGCCAAGCACTGGCGCTTCACCCACAACTTCGCGCACCACAAGTACACCAACATCCTCGGCATGGACGACGATGTCGGTTACGGCCTGCTGCGCGTCACTCGCGATACGCCCTGGAAGCGTTTCAACCTGTTCAATCTGTTCTACAACGCCATGTTGGCAATCGGATTCGAGTGGGGAGTCGGGTTGCAGCACTTGGAACTCGGCAAGATCTTCAAGGGGCGCAGTGACCGTCAGGAGAGCCTGATACGGCTCCGCGAATTCGGCGGCAAAGCCGGCCGCCAGGTGCTCAAGGACTATGTCGCCTTTCCGGCCCTGACGTCGTTGTCACCCGGGGCTACGTTCGCCTCTACCCTCAAGGCCAACGCGATCGCCAATGTGATTCGCAACCTGTGGGCCAACGCGATCATCTTCTGCGGTCACTTCCCAGACGGCGCAGAGAAATTCACCAAGACCGACATGGTGGGCGAGTCGCAGGGGCAGTGGTATCTACGGCAGCTGCTGGGCAGCGCCAACATCGATGCCGGGCAGCCTATGCGGTTTATGAGTGGCAGCCTGTCGCACCAGATCGAACACCACCTGTTCCCCGATCTGCCCAGCAATCGTTACCCCGAGATCGCGGCGCGGGTGCGCGAGGTGTGTGAACGCTACGACCTGCCCTACACCTCGGGGCCATTTCTGGTGCAGTACGCCAAGACGTGGCGCACGATCGCCAAACTCTCCTTGCCGGATCGCTTCCTGCGCGATACGGCCGACGATGCGCCCGAGACCCGCAGCGAGAAGATGTTCGCCGAGCTGGGGCCGGGTTTCAGTCGGGTCGACCCGGTGACCGGCCGCCGTCGGGGTCTCAAGACGGCTATCTCGGCGGTCCGCGGATGGCGTCGCGACAAGCGGATGAATCAGGCTGCCTGATCCCTGAGCGGCCGGGGTCCTCCGCTTATCCCAGAAATGGCTATGCCGCGCCAGAGCGGATCATGGCGCGGCATATGCGAGGGAAACGTACCGGTCTCAGGCCGGGGGCAATCCCCGGGTCAGCCTCCAGCGGGTGGACGGCCGACCATCATCGGCCGGAACCCGTAGCGGGGGGTGCCAAAGGCGCCGAACCCGCCGCGACCGCCACCACCGGCGCCGGCCATCGGCATCCCGCCGAGGGCGCTGTGGCCGGCTTCGCCCGCGGCGGCCCCAGCGGAACCGACATAGCTGGCCAGCTGGACCGGGGCGGAGTGAACGGCCGCCGCAGGCAGGGCGGCTGCCCAGGTCTGCGGCACCGAAAGCGGGCCGACCAGCGAGGCGTGCCCGATGGTGCCCGCGATTCCGGCACCCAGACTCTTGGCGGCGCCTTCGGCTGCCTTGGCGGCACCCTCGGCGACCTTCTCGACAGCCTTGGTGGCGGGGAGAAGCGAATGCGAGAGGCCGTCGATGTCTTTGAAGGCCGTACTGAACAGACGGATCGGGGACACCATCCGGATGAACGCGTCGAACGGGCTGGACGCGCTCAGCGTTGCTGACCCGGTCAGGCCCCGCATCAAGTCGCCGTACAGTCCGTTGAAGGTGATGGTCGATCCATTCCAGGTGATCGGGTTCAGCAGATCTTCGAGCAGGCTCGTGGCACCCGGGCCCGCGAGGGCGCCCAGTTGGTTGGGCAGCGAGGAGATCAGCGACGCCAGCGTGTCGGCATCGGTCGCGGTCGCTGATCCCACGGCGGCGGCAACGGCGGCCTCCTGGGCTGCCACTCCGGCCGGGTTGACGGTCGGCGCCGGCGCGCTGAACGGCGTGAGCTGCGAGGCGGCCGCCGACTGTCCGGCATAGCCGTACATGGTGACGGCGTCCTGGATCCACATCTCGCCGTAGGCGGCTTCGGTGGCCGCGATCGCCGGGGTGTTCTGCCCCAAGACGTTTGTCGCCATCAACGACATCAGCGTCTCGCGGTTGGCCTCGACCACCGCGGGCGGAACCGTCGCGGCGAACGCCGCATCGTGGGCGGCGGCCGCAGCGCCTGCCTGCGCGGCGATCTGCTCGGCCTGCGCGGCCGCCCGGTTGAGCCACTCCAGGTGCGGCTCGAACGACTTCGCCATCGCCGCCGCAGCCGGACCTTGCCATTCCGCGGTCAGGTCAGTCAGAACGGCGGTGTAACTGGCTGCGGTGGCGTAGATCTCGGCGCCGAGGGTTTCCCAGGCGCGGGAGGCTGCCCACAGGGGCGCCGAGCCGGCGCCGGAGTACATCAGGGCTGAGTTGATCTCAGGCGGCAACGTGCCGAAGTCCATGGCGTCGGTCCTAGCTCACGGACACCGCAGCCGCGTTGGCGGCTTCGGTGGCGTCGTAGGTACCAGCGCTGATGCTCAACACCGTTTCCAGCATCTGCCGCAGGGCCGTGGCCCGGGCGCTGACCTGCTGGTAGAGGTCGGCGTGCGCGGCGAAGGCGGTGGCAGTCATCACGGACACCATGTCAGCGCCTGCAGGGGTTATCTGGGTCGTGGGGGCAGCGGCTGCTGCGTTTCCCGCCGCCATGTCCGAGGTTATGGCCTGCAGCTCGCGGGCACTGGCAGCCAGAACCTCTGGCTGCGCGATAACGGTTGACACGTCTAACTCCTCCTTGCCTGCAAGGGGTTACAGGCATTTGCTAGGACCTCTCTCCAGGACACTGCCAGCGTAGGTAGCGAACCCCGGGTCGGGAAAGCTGCGCACGATCTGTTCACCGGTACGGAGTCAATGTTCATCGGCGGGTCTAAGTCGTAAATTCGAGGACGCCTGATGTTCACTTTGGCCCCCAGCCGTTCACCGTCTGGCGCCCGCCGTCACGGCGTCTCGGTGGCCGATTTGGCCATGCCGGAGCGGCGGGGGAACCGGGGGTCAGCTCTCGCGCAGCACCGCAAGGAGTCGCCGTGCGGCTTCGACTCGGCCTTGCGCAGCACCGGTCAGCGTGTCCAGTGCGCATTCGGGATCTGCGGGCGGGCCCAGGTGGCCACAGCCGCGTGGACAGTCCCCGATGGCCTCGGCAAGGTCGGAGAATGCCAGCAGGACATCGTCGGGGGCGATGTGGGCCAGGCCGAACGAGCGGATCCCCGGGGTGTCGATCACCCACCCCGATCCCGCCAGCCGCAATGCGACCGACTGCGTGGAGGTGTGCCGTCCCCGGCCGATGTCGGTGACCCGTCCTACGGCGCGGTCAGCTTCGGGGACAAGGCGATTCACCAACGTTGATTTGCCGACGCCGGAGTGGCCCAGTAGGACGGTGACCTGGGACTCCAGCAGGGGCGCGACCGCATCGAGGGGGTCGTTACGGCCTGCGGTGACCACCGTGAGGTCCAGGTCTGCGAACTGGCCGGCGAACTGGTCCGGATCCGCCAGATCGGTCTTGGTCAGGCACAGGATCGGTGCCAGGCCCCCGGCGTAGGCGGCGATCAGTGCGCGCTCGACCAAGCCGGTGCGCGGTGGAGGATCGGCGAGCGCGACCACGATGAGCAGCTGGTCGGCATTGGCGACCACGACGCGCTCGGTGGGATCGGTGTCGTCGGCGGTGCGCCGCAACACCGTTCGTCGCGGTCTGCGGCGAACGATCCTGGCCAGGGTGTCGGGCCGGCCGGACAGGTCGCCGACCACGTCGACCCGGTCTCCGACCACGATCGGGGTGCGACCCAGCTCGCGGGCGCGCATCGCGGTTACTTGGAGATCGGCCGCGCCGTCGGAGCTGTCCAACACACATCCCCAGCGTCCGCGGTCGACGCTGACCACCATGGCCGATTGGGCGTCGGTGTGCTCGGGTCGGATTTTGGTGCGCGGCCGCGAGCCACGCCCGGAGCGGACTTTGACGTCGGATTCGTCATAGTCCTCCGGTTTCAAGCGTCGGCCCCCGCGTCGGCCAGCATGTCGGTCCACATTCGGGGGAACGCCGGCAGTGTCTTGGCGGTGGTCTCGATATCGTCGACCTCCACGCCGGGAACGCGCAGGCCGATGATCGCACCGGCGGTGGCCATCCGGTGGTCGGCGTAGGAGTGCCACGTCCCGCCGTGCAGCGAGGTTGCGGTGATCACCAGGCCATCAGGGGTCTCCACGGCATCGCCCCCCAGTCGACTGATCTCGGTGGTCAGGGCCGCCAATCGGTCGGTCTCGTGCCCGCGCAGGTGCGCGATGCCGCTGAGCCGAGACACCGAACCCGGCGTCGCCAGTGCGGCCAGAGCGGCCACCGTCGGGGTGAGCTCGCCGACGGCCTGCAGATCCACGTCGAATCCGCCGTAGCTGCTGGGACCCTGGACCTGAAGGTGGGCAGCGGTCTGGGTGATCCGGGCGCCGGTGGCGCCGATGACTTCGATGATGTCTTCGCTGGGCTGCACGCCGACGGCTGGCCACCCGGCTATCCGAACGCGTCCTCCGGTGACCACCGCGGCCGCCAGGAAGGGGGTGGCGTTGGACAGGTCCGGTTCGATCTCCCAGTCGCGTGCCGTCGCCGTCGCCGGGCTGACCCGCCATCGGTTCGGGGAGCTGTCATCAACCTCGATTCCGGCCTGGCGGAGCATCGCGACCGTCATCGCGATATGCGGGGCGGACGGCAGGCTGTCCCCGGTGTGCACCACGGTCAACCCCTCGTCGAACGCCGCGGCGGCCAGCAGCAGACCGGAGACGAACTGCGACGACGCCGAGGCGTCGATAGCCACGGTGCCGCCGCGGACGGAGCCGGTGCCGCGGATTCCGAACGGGAGTCCCTCGCCGTCCACCGCGATGCCCAGGTGGCGCATGGCCTCCAGCAGGGGCTCTATCGGACGTGCCCGGGCCTGCTCATCTCCGTCGAACGTCACCGTCGCCTCGCCCAACGCGGCCAACGGCGGGACGAATCGCAGCACGGTGCCCGCCAGGCCGCAGTTCAGCCGGATGTTCGGTTCGGGGTCGATGCTGCCGCTGACGGTGACGTGATGGGCCACCGCCTCGACTCGCAGGCCCAGGGCGCGCAGTGCGTCGAGCATCAGGTCGGTGTCGCGGCTGCGTAGCGCGCCGGAGAGCGTGGAGACGCCACTGCCGCCGGCTGCGGCCAATGCGGCCAGCACCAGCGCCCGGTTGGTCTGCGACTTCGAGCCGGGCACGGCCACCGTTGCATCGATGGGAGCGGTGGGTGTCGGGGCCGGCCAGGTTGTCACGGTCTCATCCTGCCAGCGTGCGGTCCCGGAGCTGGTACCGGCGGTTCAGCGAGCCTCGACGAAGGAGAGGTGAAGGGTTCTTTGCCGGCTGGCTGCCTGGTATCACCCCACTGTTCACCCAGGGTCACTACTGTCTGCGGCATGGCTCTGGCGGCGGGCTCGATTTTCGCTGAGTACACCATCTTGAAGTTGTTGGGTGCTGGCGGCATGGGTGAGGTTTACCTTGCCCAGCATCCCCGGCTGCCTCGCCGCGAGGCGCTGAAGATTCTGCGCCGTTCGTTGAGCGCCGACGACGACTATGAGGAGCGGTTTAGGCGCGAGGCCGAAGCTGCCGCGGTGCTGGTGCACCCCAATATCGTGCGCGTGCATGACCGTGGTGAGTACCGCGGCCGGCTGTGGCTCTCGATGGACTACATCGAAGGCGAGACGCTGGGGGAGCTGATCACCCGCAAGTACCCGGCCGGGATGCCGGCCCACGTCGTCATTCCGATCGTCCAGAGCATTGCCGAAGCATTGGATTACGCCCACGACCATGGTGTGGTGCACCGCGACGTCAAACCCAGCAACATCTTGGTGACCGAGGACGGCGACGAGGTCCTGACCGCCGTGCTGGCTGACTTTGGCATCGCCCGGCAAATGGGTGGACCCAGTGGTCTGACCGCGAGCAACCTGGCCATCGGCACCATCGCCTATGCCGCGCCCGAACAGCTGATGGGCGCCGAAGGTCTGGAACGTGCCGACCAGTACGCCTTGGCTGCCGCGACATTCCAGATGCTGACCGGAACGCCCCCGTATCACCATGAGAATCCGGTGACGGTGATCAGTCATCACCTCAACACCCCGCCGCCTCTGCTGAGCGAGCGGCGGCCCGAGCTAGAGCCGTTCGATGACGTGCTCGCCGCGGCGCTGGCTAAAGACCCCGCCGAACGGTTCCGGGACTGCTCGGATTTCGTTGCGGCACTGGCCGAACAGCTTGCTCATCCAGCCTCAGCCGATGACTCGGACTCCGCCAAGACGATGGCGCGAGGCATTGCCCGCGCTGCCGTGCCACGCCCGCCGAGCAGGTTGTCGAAATTGGCCCGACCTGCGGTCCTGGTCCCCCTGGGCCTGGCAGTGGTGGGATCGGTGGCGGCCCTGGTGCCGCGCCTGCTGGCCGAAGAGCCGGTCGAGACGGCAGCGGTCGCCGCGGGGGCAGCGCCGGCGGCAGCCGTGGCGCCACCGCCCAAGGCGCCTGCGTTCGACGGGACGTTCCGGGTCGACGCGAACCGGGCGGGGGAGAAGTACAACGGCGTGCCCAATCCCGAGCCTCCCAACGTCAGTACCTGGTGGGCGGTCAAGTCATCCTGCGACGCCGACCCCTGCACGGCGTCGGCCATGATGCTGGACGCCAAGGACCACCACAAGACCGTCAAGACGGCCTCGGGCGGCAACGAACTGGTCCTCGAATTCACCGGTACCGAGTGGCGTTCGCGCCCGCAGACCTTGCAGGCTCCGTGCGTCGGTGTCGACGGGCGGCAGGGCAGTCAGACCACCACACAGGTGCTGACACTGGAGCCGACTATCCCCGGTGTTCTGCACGGGGCGATGTTGGCCACCGTGGAGAGCAACGAGTGTGGCCAGCGAGGCGCCCAGATCTGGGTTCCGGTGGTGGCCAGTCGATTCGGCGATGTTCTTGCCGAGCTGAATCCGACTGCCGACACCGCCAAGCCGGCCAAGCCGGCCTGATCGGAGCCGCGCGGTACAACCCCCGAGAATGGGGGGCCGGTCGCGGGCGGCGCCAGAGCTCGGGGTGTAGGCGTCGCAGCTGCGCGCGCAGAATGCGCACACGCCCCAGGTCCACGCTGCCTCTATGTTATTTTTCAAGAAAATTATGGGTTCTCAACAGCTTTGGCGCGGTTGAGTGCACCGCCGGAAGCCCGCCTCGTCGGGCCGGGTGAAGGAGCATCAGGGGCATGCAACACATTCGCCGCGTACGCTCGGCCACGGCTGTGGTTCTGGTTGGCGCCTGCTCGATGGTTGCCACGCCCGCGATGTCGGGGATCAGCCCATTGGGTGTGGTGCAGCGTGCCTATACCGCTACGGCGGCGCCCTCCCTCGGTGGCGGCACAGCGTTCATCATCGGCGGCAGCGGGCTGGCCACCCCTGGCCCGACCTACGTCGATGCCGCCGTGTCGATGTACCTTGAGCCGCTCGGTTTCACCGGCACCACGCAGGTGCTGACCATGCCCCAACAGCTTTACCCGTTCCTGGGCCCGTTCGGCGGGACGCTTGATGACTCGGTCGCGCAGGGGCAGCAGGTTCTTTACGAGGCCATCATGGCTCAGTACCAGAACGGCGATCTGAGCGCGGAAAACCCCGCCGTGGTGTTCGGCTGGTCGCAGGGCGCCATCATCGAGTCGATGGTGCAATACCAGCTCGCGGATGCCGGTGTACCAAGCGATTACGTGCATTTCGTGATGATCGGTGACGTCAGTGCGCCCAACGGAGGCATGCTCTCGCGCTTCAACCTGCCCGAGCTGGGGCCGGTGAGTCTGCCGAGCCTGGGGCTGACCTTCAGTGGAGCGGGGCCGTCTGACCTGTACCCGAGCGCGGTCTACAACCGGGAATACGATGGCTTCGCCGACTTCCCGCAATACCCGATCAACTTCTTGTCGGTGCTCAATGCGATCTTCGGCATCGCGTTCCAGCACACCACGTATCTGGGACTGACGGACGACCAGATCGCCGATGCGATCTTGCTCCCGACCGCATCGGCGGACTCACTGACCGACTACTACATGATTCCGGCCGAAGGGTTGCCGCTGCTGTACCCGCTGTTGTTCTTCGGCAGTGGTGGGCAGGCGTTCTACGACCTGCTGGAACCGGTGATGCGCATCCTGGTGAACCTGGGCTATGGAAGCATCGAGCACGGGTGGAGCCAGGGCCCCGCCGATGTCGCCACGCCCTTGGGCTTTCTGCCGGACTCGGCCACCTTGGCGGCCCTCATGCAAGAGCTTCCGCAGGCCCTGAGCGACGCCTGGCAGCAAGGGGTCTCCGACTTCTTCGGCGAGATTCTCCAGCCGACCAGCACGCCGCCAGCATTCTTCGCCGAGATGGAGGGATTCATCAACGCCATCTCGGACAGCGAGACGGCGCAGTTCTTCTCCTACTTCCCCACGCTCGAGGATCTTTTCGGCGACTTCCCGCCCCATACCGGCATTCCGTTCGTGGATGTCGGCACCGCGCTGCTGTTCAATCTGCCCCAGGTGAATTACGAGGTCTTCACCGCCGAGCTGGCCGACGGTGATCTCCTGGAGGCTCTCGGCACCACCTTGGCGCTCAACATGGGCATCCTGCCCTTGGCTCTGCTGGGTGCCGTGATCTGATCTGGCCGCCCAGCAGCACTTACCCCGCGCTGGGAGGCTTGTTCATCACCCGGTGGCGGTAGCCGTATCGGGGAACAAAACGAAACCCGGTGGGCCCGTTGTTGGCTGCCGCGCTGGCACCGGGAAGTCCCGCCAGACCGGCCAGCCCTGCCATCTGGCCGCGGGGCATCATGCCGGCCTCGGCGGCCGCCATTCGGCTCGAAACCAGCGTCGCGGCGGCCTGATTGGCCGAGTAGTGGGCCTCAGTCGCGGCGATGGCGGGGGTGTTCTGGCCGAAGAAGTTGGTGGCGACCAACGTCAACAGCTGGGCCCGGTTTGCCAGGACCGCCTGGGGCGGCACCGTCATCGCGAACGCGGCTTCGAAGGCGGCCGCGGCGGCTTTGGCCTGCACGGCAGCCTGCTCGGCCTGCGCGGCGGTCACTTTGAACCAGGTGGTGAAGGGTAAGGCCGCCGCGACCATGGCGGTGGCCGACGGCCCCCGCCACGGACCGGTGGTCAGGTCGGCGATCGTCATGTCCACCGCAGCCGCGGTCATGGTCAACTCCTGGGACAGCACATCCCAGGCACCTGCTGCTGCCAAGATCGGCCCGGAGCCCGCTCCCGCGTACATGCGTGCGGAATTGATCTCCGGAGGCAGCGCCCCGTAGTCGATCATCGTCGTCTCGGTGCTATCCGCCGAAGGGGCGTCGAGGCATCACGGTCAGCGCGGTTCCGTAGCGGGGTCCACCGAACCCCCGGAAGCCCGCGCCGGCGGCGCCGGCGGCCGGGATCCCCGGCATGCCCGGCATGCCCGTCGGCGGTGCGATCGGAGCCCCACCAAGAATGCCACTGGCGGACGGGAGTGCCGCCGCTGCTGCCGGCCCCACCGGGACCCAGGAGCCGCCAGAGACCGGGCCGATCGTGGACGCCGCGGCCAGGGGCGGCACCCAGCTCGCCGGAACCGAGAGGCCGCCGATCGCGCCGGCGGCACCCGAGGCCGCGCTCGCTGCTCCGGCGGCTGCTCCACTGGCCGCAGAGGCCGCGGCTGGAGCCGCTTTCGCGGCTTCTTTCGCGCCGTCGGCGAACAGCTTCTGCACCCCGAGTACACCGCTGACACCACGCCAGACGGCGCAGATGTTGTTGGACTGCAGGTTCGAGTTCGTCACCACCTGGCTCAGCAGCTGGTTGGACAGGTTGTAGTTCGGGTCGGCGAGGAGGTCATCGGCGCCATAAGGAGTGCCGTCGGCCGCCTTGGGCCACAGCGAGTTCAGCAGGTCCTGCAACGTGTTCGACGCCGTGGGCGTTTGGGTTGCCGTAGCGCTGCCGGCCGCCGCCGCGACCGCATTGGTATTCGCGGCGTCGCCGGTGGGGTTGGTCGGGTTGGGGGGCGAGGTGAACTCGGTCAGCTGGGTCGCGGCGGCGGACTGGGCGTGGTAGCCGTACATCGCCAGCGTGTCCTGTGCCCACATCTCGCTGTGTTCGGTCTCGGTGGCCGCGATCGACGGGGTGTTCTGCCCGAGGATGTTGGTGGCCACCAACTCGTGCAGGAGCTCACGGTTCGCGGTGACCGCGACCGGCGGAACGGTCTGGGCGTGCGCCGTCTCGTAGGCCGCTGCAGCGGTGCGGCTCTGCGCGGCGGCCTGCTCGGCCTGCGCCGCGGTGAGCTCCATCCAGTTCACATACGGCGCCGCCGCGGTCGCCATCGACGCCGAAGCCGCCCCGAGCCATTCCTCGGAAGTCAGGCGGGTGATGACTGCACGGTATTCGGCTGCAGCGGATTTCAGCTCCGCGGCCAGCGCACTCCACGCCGATGCGGCCACGACCAGAGGCTCCGAGCCAGGGCCGGAGTAGATCATGGTGGAGGTCACCTCAGGAGGCAACGACAAGTAATCCATCTTCGGGCCCTAACCGGTCGCTGCTGCGTTGGCAGCTTCGGTGGCGGCGTAGGCGCTGGCCCCGCTGCTCAGGGTGTGCACGAACATCTCGTGAATGGCCATCGCCTGTGCACTCACTGTCTGGTAGGCCTGTGCGTGGGCCGCGAACTGAGCGGCGGTCAGGGCGGAAACTTCGTCGGCGGCGGCGGGCACAACACCGGTGGTGGGCGCCGCGGCTGCGGCACTGTGTGCGGCCATCGACGAACCGATGGATTGCAGGTTGGCGACGGCGGCCAGCAACGCTTCGGGCTGCGTTGTGACGAATGACATGACGGCTCCTCGTCGAAGTCTTTTCAACTGTCGCGACCGCTGCACCGCGGATCGCGAACGCCGTTGGGCGCGGCACCGACGCTATGCGGTTCGAAGCCCGCTAACCCAGCCAGAAAACGGACTGTACGGATACTCCCAGCGGTCGTTCATTGACTGTTGGACAACATGTCCGAACTGTTCACCGAGCGGCTCCCGGACGTTGGTTGCCGTCACCTGTTGTTCATTTTGTCCATGCCGCTTCGGCTAAGAGCCGCAGCGTGGATTCGCGTCCCGGAGAGCGGGCGGGATCCGCGCCCCGGTGGGCCGAAGCGACCGGGTTGAGCATCAACTCGTCGACGCCGAATCGCTGGGCCAAGTCGCGCAGCTGCGCGAGGGCCTCCGACGGGGTTCCGAGGACGGCACGCTCGAGTTCGCCCTGCGCGATGCGCTGCTGCTGCGGTGTGAGAGCGTCCCGCGCGGCGTCCTCGACAAGTTCCAGTGGGCCGGCTGGATGCCCGGTGGCGGTTCGGGACTGCAGATGTAGGTGCGGAAGAGCCAAAGTCGTTGCTTCCTGCGCTGTCTCGGCGACGACGATGTTGACGGTCAGGAACGCGACCGGCTCGTCGGCGAACGCGCTCGGCACGAACCGCGATCGGTAGCCGGCCAGGGCTTCGCCGGTCTGTTCGCCGAAAAGGTGATGTCCGAATACGTAGGGCAAGCCCTTTTCCGCGGCCAGCTGGGCCGAGTCGATCGATGACCCCAGCAGGAACACGCGCGGTCGGGTCAGCGCGTTCGGTGTCGCCTTGAGGACGTAGGCGCCATCTGCGAGCTGCACCGACACACCGGCGTTGCCCAGGAGTGCGATCACGTCCGAGAGATTGTCGGGAAACGATTGGAGCGCTTGGCTGTCGCGATCGCCGCGCCCGCCGCGCAACACCATGGATGCGACGGGGTCAGCCCCCGGAGCGCGTCCAATTCCCAGGTCGATGCGGCCCGGGTGGGCGGCCTCCAGCAAGGCGAACTGCTCGGCCACCGCCAGGGGTGCATGGTTGGGCAGCATCACCCCGCCCGAGCCCACGCGTATCCGCGAGGTGGCGGCGGCGATCATCGCGGTCAGGACGGCCGGGCTGGTCGCGGCCACGGAGGCGACATTGTGGTGCTCGGCCACCCAGTAGCGGGTGTACGCGAGGTCGTCGGCGATCCTGGCGAGGCGCAGCGTTGCTGCCAGCGCATCCGGCGTGGACTGGTCGCTGCGGACCGGCGTGAGATCCAGGACGGAGAGGCGCACAGCGGCGATCTTGCCACCCCGCAGCTGGTGTCGGTTTTTGTACACCGCGCGTTCCGATTTCGTTAACCGGACTGCCGCACAGTGGTGGGCGATGAACAGTGATACCGGGGTTAAGGACGCACCCGATGCCAGTCCTCCCGAGCCGTGGGATATCGGCCGTCCGCAGCCTGCGGTGCAGCAACTGGTGGCCTATGGCGCGCTGCGTGGTGAGGTCCTCGATCCGGGAACAGGTGCGGGCCACCACGCGATTCACTATGCAGCCCATGGCTATTCAACTACGGGGCTCGATCATTCCCCGGCCACCATCGCGCTGGCGCAACGCAATGCCGCCCAGGCCGGTGTGCATGTGGACTTCCAGGTGGCCGATGCGGTTGAACTCGCCGGATTCCAGGGCCGGTTCGACACCGTCGTCGACAGCGCCTTTTACCACCTGTTCCAGGATGACGAGGAGACCCAGCTGCGCTATGCGCGCAACCTGCATCGGGCGACGAAACCGCAGGCTCGGCTGTTCTTGTTCGAAGCGGGGCGTCATAACGTCAACGGCTGGCAGCTGGACGGGATGTCGCCCGAGCGGTTCGCTCCGCTGCTGGAGTCCGCGGGATGGCGCATCGATCACGTCGGGACCACGACCTACCAGGGCACATTCGACCCCAACGCCTTTACCGAGATGATCGCGGTCATGGAGGCGATGGGGCGTGAGGACCTGCTGCCCGGGGTTCGCGCGCTGGCCCAGCGGTTCGCCCATCTGCAACCGTTGCTCGAAGACAACATGGTGCACATGCCCTTCTGGGCAGTGTCCGCCACCCGGATCGATCAGCTGCTGTCACCATGAAGGTATGTGTGGGCGTTTCGCGATAACCACCGATCCGGCCCTGCTGGCGACGCAGATCGACGCGATCAACGAAGTCCCCGCCGGTGCCGATACCGGGCCGAACTACAACGTGGCTCCCACCGACGGGATCGTCACCGTGGTCAGTCGGCACACCGAGGCCGGAGACCAGCCCACCCGGCGGCTGCGGCTGATGCGCTGGGGACTACTCCCGGCGTGGGCGAAACCCGGCCCCGGTGGTGCGCCCGCGCCCGGCGGCCCCTTGCTGATCAATGCCCGCGCCGACAAGGTGACCACGTCGCCGGCCTACCGCGCCAGTGCGGAACGGCGACGTTGCCTGGTGCCGATGGACGGCTATTACGAATGGCGGGCGGCCGCGCCTGAACCGGGTGGTCCGGCGGGGGCCGGGGCCAGATCACGGGCCCGCAAGACCCCGTTCTACATCCATGGCGAGGGCGCGATGTTGTTCGCGGCCGGCTTGTGGTCGATCTGGCGACCTGACCGGCTCTCGGCCACGGTGCTCAGCGTCGCGATCATCACCACCGAGGCTGTCGGTGAACTGGCCGAGATTCACGACCGGATGCCGTTGCTGCTGCCCGAAGACTGTTGGCAAAGCTGGCTGGATCCGGACTCCGCGATCGACACCACGCTGCTGGCCCGGCCGCCGGACGTGACCGGGATCGCGACACACGAGGTATCGACTCTGGTCAACAGCGTGCGCAACAATTCACCTGAGCTGATCGCGCCGGCCACACCCCAACCCCAGCAGGGCTATCTGCTCTAGCTGCGCCCACCGGCAGCGCGAAACGGCGAGCCGCGTCAGCGGCTGTGCCAGGGGTAGTGCGGGGCCCCGGCGGCGGCCGGCAAGACGGCCTCTTCCTCGTTCGGCGACGCCGCTCCGATCTGCCGGATCACCGTGGCCGGGACCGCCGCGGCCCACGAACGGGGCACCGACAGTCCATTGAGGGTGGCCGCCTCGCCCCGTTCGGCGCATACCGGAGCCGACGCGGGGGACGGGGCCATCTCCGGTAGCAGCACGCTCGCGATCTCGTCGGCACCGCTCAGGTCGACACCGAAAGTGCCGGCAGCGGCGATGACGAACGTGTCGTACAGGCGGTCAGCCAACTCGAGAGAGGGCGCGGCCAGGACCGAACCGGCGGCGCGCGGGGGCTGGGTGAAGGGGGCCAGCCGTGCCGCAACAGTGGAGGTGACGGCGTAGCCGTACATGGCCGCGCCATTCTGGGCCCACAGGTGGGAGTACTGGGCCTCAGTGGCCGCGATCGCGGCGGTGTTGTGGCCCAGGAAATTGTTGACCACCAGCGACATCAGCTGGGCGCGGTTGGCGGTGACCATCGAGGGAGGCGCCGTCATGGCGAAAGCCGTGTCATAGGCGGCGGCCGCGGAACGGGCAGCCGATGCCACGCGTTCGGCTTGGGCGGAGGTGACGTGCATCCACTGGGCGAAGGGTGCCGCTGCGGCGGTCATCGCAGCCGCGCCGGGCTCCACCTGGCCGGCGCGCACCGCGTCGATCATCGCGTCGTAGGCCAGGCCCATGCTGCTCAACTCGGCGGCGAGAGCGCTCCAGGCCGAGGCGGCGGCCATCAGTGGCCGGGCGCCCGCCCCCGAATACATTCGGCTTGAGTTGACCTCGGGCGGAAGCAGTGCGAAATCCATTGTCAGACAGTCCTGTTGGTAGTAGGCGTCATCGTCTCTTCGGAATTCCCCCGATTCCCGCCGGTGCGCCGGGGCGCCGTGCGCACCCGGCCTCGACGAACCTAATCTGTTAACTTGAAGTTAACCTGAAGACGGCCGCAGGGGTCTGGATGCCCTTAGCGGATCTCCCCTTCGCGGCGCCACGGTGTTATCAATGGACCATGTCAGAATCCCGATCCGCCGACTCTCGCGGCGGTACGCCCTTCAGCGTGGGGAGGCCACGAGTGCTGGTGGTGGAGGACTCCGAGACCATCCGCGAGATGGTCAATGAGGCGCTCTCGGATGCCGGCTATCTGGCCGAAACCCAGCCCGACGGAGAGTCCCTGGAAGCGGTGCTCGATGGATTTCGGCCGGATCTGGTGGTGCTCGACGTCATGCTGCCGGGGCGCGACGGCTTCGAGTTGATGGACGTGGTGTTGCGTTGGGGTGAGGTGGGGGTGGTGTTGCTCACCGCGCGTGACGGCCTGCCCGACCGGTTGCGCGGCCTTGACGGCGGCGCCGACGACTACGTCGTCAAGCCGTTCGAACTCGCCGAGCTGGTGTCCAGGGTCGGGGCCGTGCTGCGTCGAAGAGGCCGGTTGCCCGCCGCCGTGCAGTTCGGAGACCTGATGATCGATGTCGATGCCGGGCTGGCCTCTCGATCGGGTGCGCCGTTGGGCTTGACCGCCACCGAGCTGCGGATCCTGGTCTACCTCGTCGAGCAACGTGGCCGCATCGTCAGCAGTGCACAGATCCTCAACACGGTGTGGGGATATGAGGCGTACGACCCCAATCTGGTCCAGGCCCATATCAGTGCGCTGCGCCAGAAACTCGAGTCGCATGGTCCGCGAATCCTGCACACGGTGCGGGGGATCGGTTACCGGCTGGAACTGGCGGGCCTGTGACCGCAACTCCCTCGCTGCGGCGCCGACTGACGGTGCTCGTGTTGGCGCTGCTCGCGCTGTCGATGGTGGCGATGGGGATCGGGATCAACGCCAGCTTGAGTGCACTCGCCAACCGCAGCGTGCATGAACGCTTGGAGATCGCCGCAGATCGAGCTGATTCCCTTGTGGCACTGGGCATCTCTGCGGAACAACTGTCGGATCACCTCAACGTCGGCGTGATCGGCGCGCTTGTCGTCACTGCCGACGGCGACAGCTTCGGCGACCCCGAGATCGAGCCCGACGCGAGCACCGGCGGGACGAGCTCGGCCCTGCCGATGGCCCCTTTCCACTCGTCGGAGCTTGTGGTGCACCCCCTGGCCAACGGCGACCGGGTGATCCTGACCGTCGACACAACTGAGTCTGACGAGACGCTGCGCCGCTTGCGGAGCCTGATGATCGCAGCAGGCATGGCGACCTTGGTGCTCGCATCGATCCTGTTGGCAGGGGGGAGTCGCGTCCTGCTGGCGCCGCTGGACCGACTCACCGACCTCGCTCGTGACATCACCACCGGAGACCGCGGTCGGCGCCTGCGCCCCGACCGCCCGAAGACCGAACTGGGCAGGGCCGCAGACGCTTTCGATGGCATGCTTGATGAGTTGGAGGCCTCCGAGAAGCGGGCATACCTCGCAGCGCAGCGGGCCCAGCGTGCCGAGGCGGCGATGCGGCGGTTTCTCGCCGACGCGGCCCATGAGCTGCGCACGCCGATCGCGGGGATGCAGGCCGCCGCGGAGCAGATCGCCGGCAACGTCGGTCAGCAGGCCGTCGCATCACTGGGCGCGGAAACGATCGAGCCCGAAGTTCTCCGCCAGCACCGTCGTGCCAGCCTGTTGTTGACCGAGGCGCGGCGCGCTACCCGGCTGGTGACCGACATGCTGGACCTGAGTTACATCGATGCGGGACTGCCGCTGGAACTCCAGGACGCCGACTTGATCGGGATCGTCGACCATCAGCTGGATCGGGCCGCGTTGCTTGCCCCGCAACTGCGACTGGTGCGCACGGGCCTGGACGCAGTGTCCGTTCGGGTTGACCCGACCAGGGTCGCGCAGATTCTGTCCAACCTGCTCGACAACGCGCGCCGTCACACCCTGCCTGGAGGGCAGATCACCGTCGACGTCCGAAGCGACGAGGGTGTCGACAATGACGGCGTCGTGGTGCTGGTCACCGACACCGGATGCGGTGTCCGCGACGAGGATGCCGAACGCATCTTTGATCGGCTGGTACGGCTGGACAGCGCCCGCGATCGCGACCATGGCGGTGCCGGGCTGGGTCTGCCGATCGCCCGCGCGCTTGCCGTCGCGCACGGCGGAACGCTGAGCTGCGTTCCCCACCAAGGGGGGGCGTGCTTCAAGCTGGTGATCCCGGGGCCGTCGAGTGCCGACGCTAGGGCTGTACGTACCCCGGGGGGTTGACCGTATCGACCCACAGGTCCACACCCAGGTCGCTGCCCGGCACACAGTCATAGACCGATAGATCGGTGACGCCGGACTCCACCAGCACGTCTTCGCACAGCAGCGTGTTGCCGGTGTAAGAGGAGGCGGGCTGGGTCACAATCGCGTAGGCGGCGTCGGCGTAGACCTCAGGTTTGCGAGAGCGGGCCATCGCCTCGTCGCCGCCGAGCAGGTTCTGAACCGCGGCGGTGGCGATCATCGTGCGCGGCCACAGCGTGTTGGAGGCTATTCCGTGTCCGCGTAGTTCTTCGGCCATGCCCAGGGCGCACAGTGTCATTCCGAACTTGGCCATCATGTATGCGGTGGGTGTGAGCCATTGCGGTTCCAGCCGGATCGGCGGGGACAGCGTCAGGATGTGCGGGTTCTCCCGGCCGATCATGTGCGGGATGCAGGCCTGGGACACCGCGTAGGTACCGCGCACCTCGATGCCGTTCATCAGGTCGAACCGCTTGAGCGGTACCTCGAGTATCGACCCGAGATTGATCGCCGAGGCGTTGTTCACGCAGATGTCGATGCCGCCGAACCGTTCGACGGCGGTGGCCACAGCGCCTGCCACCGACTCGCCGTCCCGGATGTCGCCGACGATAGGCAGGGCCTGTCCACCAGCCTCTTCGATCTCGGCGGCCGCGGTATAGATGGTGCCGTCGAGCTTGGGGTGTGGTTCTGCGGTCTTGGCGATCAGCGCGATGTTGGCGCCGTCGGCGGCTGCGCGTTTGGCGATCGCCAACCCGATACCGCGGCTGGCTCCCGAGATGAACATGGTCTTGCCTGAGAGGGGTCCTGGGTGTGGCATGCATGCCACCCTATGCCCGCGATGCCCGGCCGGCGCTCTCGGCAGACCTGGCGCTTTTGTGTCTGGGAGCTGGCTTACGACGTAAACTAAGGCGCCAAACGCCACGTCGTGCGCGAGAAGAGGTGATCTGGTGGATCCCGAGGTGGACGTCGCGTCCGAGGGCGCGCGTCCTTCGCCGCCGTTGAGCCGCGACGGGATCCTGGAGATGGCCATCGACTTCATCGACGAGCACGGACTGGCGAAGCTGACCATGCGCAGGCTGGGCGCCGCCTGCGGGGTCGAGGCCATGGCGCTCTACCGCTACGTGCACGGCCGCGGCGATCTGTTGACCGGCGTCGTCGATCACATCATCGAGCGGCTCTACTCCGATCAATTGGCCGCGCGGCGCCAAGAGGACGGCTGGCAGGACTACCTGATGCGCTTGGCTCACGGGGTGCGCCAGATTGCGCTCGACCATCCCGAGGTTTTCCCGCTGGTCGCCACGCAGGCTCCGGAGGCCCCGTGGGTTCGACCGCCGCTGCGCAGCCTGCGCTGGATGGAAAGCTTCCTCGACACCCTGATCTCCTACGGTTTCGATGACAGCGCCGCGGTGGCCGCCTACCGCTCTTACACCACGTTCCTGATCGGCCACCTGCTGTTGGAGGTATCCGCGCACGGGGCTGAACTGCATCCTGACGAGGCACTTCTTGACGACACGGGGCGTTCTGGCCGCGATCTGACGGAGTATCCGCATCTGAGCCGTCTGCAGCCGGTGTTGTCCCAGGACCACAGCACCGCCGAGTTCGAAGAAGCCTTGGAGGCCATGCTCGACCGGCTTGAGCTGTTGCTCGCCCGCCACTGAGGCGTCATGCGGCAGGCGTTTACGTCGTAAATGCCGTGGGTATGTCCCCGGTCGCAAGAATTGCACCAGGGAGGAGCTTCACGATGGGACTGGCAGACAAGGCCAAGAACGTTGCGCAGGACGCCAAGGGCAAGGTCAAAGAGGTGGTCGGTGACGTCACCGGCAACGACGATCTGCGAAACGAGGGCAAGGCCGATCAGGGCAAGTCGAGCCTGAAGCAGGCCGGCGAGAACATCAAGGACGCGTTCAGGGACTGAGCGGTCAAGGACGCGCCCCGCCCGAGCAGGCTCGGGTGGGGCGCGTCGTGCGTCCGGCCAGCCTGGGTTTACAACGTAAACAAACCGGCGTAGCTTCGGTCGCATGCTGTTCGGTTTACGCCGTAAACGTGGCCGCTGTGGGGCGTGGCTCGGCAGCGGTATCAGGCGAGATTGCGATGAGATGGCCCTCGACCCGTCGATGGCTGCCGGCTCCGGCCTCGCCGAGTGTGTTCCCTCATTCAGCGTCGGTGCGAGCTACGGGGGAGAACGTCTGGACGCTGTCGTGGAACGCAACGGCACGGCGTTACTGGTGCGCGCGGGTGGCACTGTCGATGCATCCAACGTGGCGCTCTGGCGCCGCTTGATCGCCGATGCTTCCACGGCAACCGTGGCTCCGGGTCCGCTGGTTATCGATGCCAAGGCGCTGGAGTTCATGGCCGTCTGCGCGTTCGCGGTGCTGGCCGACGAAGCGGCCCGATGCCGATTCCGCGGCATCACGCTGTATCTGGTCAGTGATCAGCCGGTGGTCGAGCGGGTCGTGGCCGCCGCAGGACTGGACTCCGAGCTGTTGCTGGTCACGAGTGTCGACGAAGCGCTCGGCGGCGTCCCGCGTCGAGACCCCGGGCCGGTGCTGGGCTGAACCGGACCCCGCAAGCGGTCAGTGGGCCTGAACGTCAGCGGTGACCGCGACGGTCAACCGGATCAGGTCCGTGGGTGCCAACGCCACATCCCAGCCGCGTTGCCCGGCGCTGCAGAGCACCCGATCGAAGTCGAGGGCCGAAGCGTCCACCACCGTCGGCAGGGCTTTGCGCTGCCCCAGCGGTGAGATGCCGCCCAGCACGTAGCCGGTCGACCTCTGCGCCGCCATGGGGTCGGCCATCGTCGCCTTAGGCACGCCGAGTGCTGCGGCGACCGCCTTCAAAGACAGCTTTGCCGGCACCGGCAGGACCGCGACCGCCAGGCCCTGCGGTAGGGCGACGATCAGCGTTTTGAAGATCTGTTCGGGCCGCACACCGGCCGGGCCGGTGTCGGACAGTTGCTCAACAGCCTCTGCGCCGAAGGACTGTCGATCCGGATCATGCCGATAGCGCAAGATCTCGTAGGGGACCTGCGCGGCGTTCAATGCGGCGATAGCCCTGGTTGCCGCACGACTCACCGGGTCAGGATACGGGCGGGAAATACGTCGGTGACCGACGCTGTTGAGTAGGGCAGTTACGTGGTCGCTGCGTGCGCGCGGTGGTCGCGGTCCTAGGATCGGGAAGGAGTCCGGGTGTCAGCGACAATCGGTCTGCTGGAAGTCGAGCCCACGGCTGAATGGGTTGTGGGCACTGCGACAGAAGGGACTGCGGCGATCGAGATGGCTGACGGAGACAGTGAGACCGAGTCCAAGGCTGCCGCGGATTCCTCGGCCCCCGTCCGGTCCGATGAGACCGATCAGCAGCTGACCGCGCGGTTCGAACGCGACGCGATCCCGTTGCTTGATCAGCTCTACGGTGGCGCGCTGCGCATGACACGCAATCCCGCCGACGCCGAAGACCTGTTGCAGGAGACCATGGTCAAGGCCTATGCCGGATTCCGCTCCTTTCGGGAGGGCACCAACCTCAAGGCGTGGCTGTACCGCATCCTGACCAACACGTACATCAACGGCTACCGCAAGAAGCAACGTCAGCCTGCCGAATACCCGACCGATGAGATCACCGACTGGCAGCTGGCGGCCACGGCCGAACATTCATCGACGGGTCTGCGCTCGGCGGAGGTCGAGGCGTTGGAGTCGTTGCCCGACACCGAGATCAAAGAGGCGCTCCAGCAGCTGCCCGAAGAGTTCCGGATGGCGGTGTACTACGCCGACGTCGAAGGATTCCCGTACAAGGAGATCGCCGAGATCATGGATACACCGATCGGCACAGTGATGTCGCGCCTACATCGCGGCAGGCGACAGTTGCGCAGTCTGCTTGCCGACGTGGCCCGCGACCGTGGATTCATCCGCGACGGACACGAGCCCGAGGAGGTGTCGTCGTGACCGAACGCTCGCAGGACTGCAACACGCCGTCGGAGGCCGGTGCATCCCACGCCGACTGCTCAGAGGTGATCGCCGAAGTGTGGACGCTGCTGGACGGCGAATGCACCGCCGAGACCAAGGCCAAGCTGCGCCAGCATCTCGAAGAGTGCCCTGGTTGTCTTCGGCACTACGGGGTGGAGGAGCGGATCAAGACGCTCATCGCCCGCAAATGCAGTGGTGACAAAGCGCCGCGGCATCTCTATGAACGGGTGCGGCTGGAGATCAGCCGGACCACCATCGTTCACCGCGAGGCCTAACCGCAGCAAGCCCGGCCGGTGGCCGGGCTTGCGATCAGCTGACGAACGAACGCTTTAGGCGTTGGGTCGCTTGCCGTGGTTGGCTTTGCTGTGCTTGCGGTCGCGCTTCTTGCGCCCACGCTTTGCCATGATTGGCCCTCCTAGCAGGTGTTCTGGTTGCACAGTCTTTCACACTGCCCGGTATGGCGCGGTGGCGGGGCCTTGGGGTGGGCGCCACCACCGCACTTCACCGTGGCTCAGTGAAAGGAACGAGCGCCCGCGAGGGTCTGCGGCACCAGGGCCGGAGGTGTCGCCGGGGCGGGCGGGGTCTCCAGGGCAGGCCCCGCGGACATGGGCGCACCAGGCGGAGTCAGCGCACTGACATCGGTGGGCATGATCGACCCCACGCCGGGGACCACGCGGTTGAGCATGCCATTCAACGCCTGCAGGAATGAGTTCGCGGCGTTCACGCCGGCCGAGGAGCCTCCGACGGCAGATCCGGGCACGCCGAGTGCGTTGGGGGCTCCCAGGGCGCCGGGCACGCTCAGTGCGTTGGGGGCTCCCAGGGCGCCGGGCACGCCGAGTGCGTTGGGGGCTCCGAGGGCGCCGGGGACGCTCAGTGCGTTGGGGGTGCCGAGGGGAGTCGGGGAGCTGATCGGGGCCGGAATCGCCAGCTGGTCGTCAATCAGGTCCGGGGCTGCCTTGGCGGACGCGACGCCGAACCCCAGCGTGGCCAGTGCCATTGCGCCGGCGCACACCAGGGTCAGCCGGACACGGGGCTGTGTAAGACGGTTTACAGACAACGCGGTACTCCTCAAGTTCGATGTCGACTTGTGCCGCGTCACGGCGGTTTCGTCACGCGTTAAAAACACTCGAGTAACGGTGCTATGCAATTGTCACAGCAGAAACACGACATGATCACAGATCGAACTCTCTAAGTCCTCTTAATTATCTTCGAGTTCACTTACCCGAGCGCCCTGCTCAACCGCCGGCGGGCTTGTGGTTCGATAGGTCCAAGCTTTTTGGGCTTAGGCAATCGTTGACAGGGTGATGAACGAGGTGAAGATGGCCGAGGACGTTCGCGCGGAGATCGTGGCCAGCGTGCTCGAAGTCGTGGTCCACGAGGGCGACCTGATCAATGAAGGTGACACCGTGGTGTTGCTGGAGTCGATGAAGATGGAGATCCCGGTGCTGGCCGAGACTGCGGGCACCGTCAGCAAGGTGGCCGTGCAGGTCGGGGACGTGATCCAGGCCGGCGACCTCATCGCCGTGATCAGCTGAGCCCAGCCGGTCGCAACGGCGTGATCTGACCGATGTCCACTCTCGGTGATCTGCTAGCCGAGCACACCGTGCTGCCCGGCAGTGCGGTGGACCACCTGCATGCCGTGGTGGGGGAGTGGCAGCTGCTGGCGGACCTGTCGTTCGCCGACTACCTCATGTGGGTGCGCCGCGACCCCGATGTCGACGGCGCGCTGGTGTGTGTGGCGCAATGCCGGCCCAACACCGCCCCCACGGTGTTGCTCAGCGACGCCGTGGGAACCGTCTCGGTACCGGGCTCGATGCCGTTGGCGGTTGCGGCCTTCGATTCGGGAAAGATTTGGCGGGAAGGCTCCGAAGGCGCTGCTGGACAACGCAACATGGAAGCCGTCCCGATCCGGCACGGCGATCAGATCGTGGCGGTGCTGACCCACCAGACCGCATTGACGGGCGGCCGGGCATCGAGCCGGTTGGAGGCGGCCTACCTCGATTGCGCGGCCGACCTGTTGCACATGCTTTCTGAGGGCACGTTCCCCGATGCCGGTGACCTTGCGGTGTCGCGTTCGAGTCCACGCGTGGGCGACGGTTTCATCCGGCTGGCCGTCGACGGCACCGTGCGCTACGCCAGCCCCAACGCGGTATCGGCCTACCACCGAATGGGGCTAGCGGCCGAGCTGGCCGGCCATGACTTGGTCGCCGTCACCAGACCCCTGATCTCCGACCCGTTCGAGGCCCACGAGTTGGCCGAACATGTGCGGGAGTCGCTGTCGGGGGGATCGAGCATGCGATTCGAGGTCGATGCCGCCGGCGCGGTGGTGCTCCTGCGAACCCTGCCCCTGATCGTGCACGGCCAGCCCGCGGGGGCGGCGATCCTGGTTCGCGACGTCACCGAGGTGAAGCGCCGCGACCGGGCACTGCTGTCCAAGGACGCCACGATCCGCGAGATCCATCACCGCGTCAAGAACAACCTGCAGACCGTGGCGGCGTTGCTGCGTCTGCAGGCGCGCCGCACGGCCAGCACGGAAGGGCGTGAGGCGCTGTTGGAGTCGGTGCGGCGGGTGTCCTCGATCGCCCTGGTCCACGACGCCCTGTCGATGTCGGTGGATGAGGTGGTGAACCTCGACAAGGTTGTCGACCGGATCCTGCCGATGATGAATGACGTTGCCAGCGTCGATATTCCGATCCATGTCGCCCGGGTCGGATCGATCGGATCGTTGGATGCCGATCGGGCGACCGCGCTGATCATGGTGATGACCGAATTGGTGCAGAACGCGATTGAGCACGCCTTTTCCGCGGACGCGGATCGGCGCGCCGTGACGATCCGGGCGGAACGTTCGGCGCGTTGGCTCGACGTTGTGGTCCACGACGACGGCCACGGGCTGCCGGAGGGTTTTCGGCTCGAGACCTCTGACCGGCTCGGCCTGCAGATCGTCAACACGCTGGTGTCCGCCGAGCTCAACGGCACGCTGACCGCACAGGACGCGCCCGGTGGGGGGACCGAGATGGTGCTGCGGATTCCGGTCGGCGGTCGCCGACTGCGCCAGGCCCTGTGAGGCGCTGGACCGGTACCGACGCAAAACGACGCGGCCCCGACCAAGTCGGGGCCGCGTCGTTGTGGCTGGGTGTTAGACCCCGCTGCGAGCCCGGGTGCGGGCGTTGCGGCGCTTGAGCGCGCGACGCTCGTCTTCGCTCATGCCGCCCCATACGCCGGCGTCCTGGCCGGTCTCCAGCGCCCAGGTGAGGCACTCGGTCACTACCGAGCAACGGGTGCAGACCTGCTTAGCGGTAGCAATCTGAGCGAGAGCCGGTCCGCTGTTTCCCACGGGGAAGAACAGCTCCGGGTCCTCGTCGCGACAGACCGCCTTGTGGCGCCAATCCATAGGTCTCCAACTCCTTACTTTGCGCGCAGCGTTGCGCTAGTGCTTTTTCTACTGTGTATAAGCGGCGCAAGAAATCGATACGGCTTGCATCCGATGGCTCGATCGTGTCACAGCCTGGACAGATGTCAAGGGTGCGCTTTATCACGTGGTCAACGTCACGTTTGCGCGGGGCTGCTGCCAGTGCGCCCGTCGGCGTGTACTAGAGTGGGCTTAACTGTGCGCTCATCGGCCGAATTGGGCGCTATCTCCGCAGGTCAGCGGGATTTATTCGCCGGTGGGGCGACCACGCTCAGGGCATCGGGCACGGCCCGGAACGTCATTGTGGTACGTGTGCCCAGGTATTCGCCGTCAATCTGGGTCGCTATCGGTGTGTCGCCGGCGTCCACGCGCAGGATGGCCACGTCGTCGTCGCGGATGAGTTGCTTGGCTCGCAGCTTCGGCCGTTTCGACAGCATCTGTCGAACCAGCCTCAGCGTGGGTAGAACTTTCATGCTGGTGGTCGCGAACACGCCCATGCCCGATTCGAAGGTGGTGTCGGGGTTGGTCCATACACTCCGGTCGTCGGCGTAGGTCCACGGCGCGCAGTTCGAGACGAAGACCAGATGTACCCCCTCGATCGGCGGATCGTCGCCCACGCGCAGCGTCAACGTCGGCGGGCGGCGAGTGCTGGCCAGCACCGCGGGGACTGCAGCCCGGATGTAGCGCAACGGGGTGACGACGTGGCCCTTCTCGCGCTCGGCCTCTACCGCGGCCACCACTTCGCCGTCGACGCCCATGCCGGCGTTGAGTACCGACCACCGCTCGCCGCAGTCGATGAGCCCGATCCGGCGCCAGACGGGGCCTCCCGGCGGATTGATCAACTCGATGAGCTGATTGGTGGCGGCGATCGGGTCGGCGGCAATCCCCAGCGAGCGGGCGAACACGTTCGCCGACCCGCCGGGCACCACCGCCACCGCGGGCAGGTTCGCCGGAGGCACCGAGCCGGGCTTCCCGAGCATGCCGTTGACCACCCCGTGCACGGTCCCGTCACCGCCGTGAGCGATCACCAGGTCGACACCGTCACGACATGCGGCCTGGCCGATCTCACTGGCGTGACCGTGATAGTCGGTGTGCACCACGGTCAGCTCGAGGCGACTCTTGAGCGCGTGAGCCAGGAGATCTCGGCCCGCGGGCGTGGTGGACGTGGCATTGGGATTGACGATCAGCACGGCACGCACGACTGCTGAGTCTATGGGACGGGTGGTTACGCTGGCGGCGTGAAAGCCGTCGCTGACTCGCCGCGCGCCGTGTTCGGCGCGGGTCTGATCGTTGCAGTGCAGGGTGCGGCCGCGTGGGTGGTCGCGGCAATCCTGGTGGTGCGGGCCTTGGCTGGTGCGGATCAAGAGGCCGCCAACGGCTATGGAACCGCGGCCTGGTTCGCCCTGGTCGGTGCCGCGGTCTCGGCGGCGGGCTGGGCGCTGCTACGGGGCCGGCGGTTCGGGCGGGGCATTGCGGTGTTTGCCAATCTGCTCCTGCTGCCGGTGGCCTGGTACCTGGGCGTGGGTTCGCACCGCTGGGGATACGGCGTGGCGGTAGCTGTGGTGGCGACCGCGGTTTTGGCCGCCTTGTTCAGTCCGGCGGCGCTGCGGTGGGCCGACCAACGCCCATAGCCGACAGGATCGTGCCGAACTTCGTCACGGTTTCGGCCAGTTCTTCGTCCGGATCGGATTCGGCGACTATCCCACCGCCGGCGTGCGCCAGCGCGGATCGGCGGTCGGCGGACAGCTGGGCGCAGCGGATCGCCACCACCCACCGGCCGTCGCCGGCAGCGTCGCACCAGCCCACCGCGCCTGCGTAGAAGCCACGGTCGTCCTCCACCTCGGTGATCAGGTCTACCGCAGCCGCGGTCGGCACCCCGCCTACCGCGGCTGTCGGGTGTAGAGCCAGCGCCAAATCCAGTGCAGTGGTGGCGGTGTCGCGCAATCGGCCGGTGATCGGGGTGTTCAGGTGCCATACCGCGGCGGTGCTGCTCAGCAGTGGCTCCGGTGCGACGTCGAGCTCGGTGCACAGCGGTGCGAGCGCGGCGCGCAGCTGGTCGACCACCAACTGGTGCTCGTGACGGTTCTTACCGGATGCGGCCAATGCCGCGCCGTTGGCGGCGTCGATTTCGGCGTCCGCCGAGCGTGGCGCCGAACCGGCGAACGGCCGGCAGGTCACCCGGTCGCCGTCTCGCGCGACCAGCAGCTCCGGGCTGGCGCCCACCAGCACCGTGCCGGCGTACGGGTCCCCGGCCGCGCTCAGGTCCACCAGATAGCCGTAGCTGCTCGGGTCGGCGGCAATCAACCGGCGCAGCAGAGCGCCGCCATCCAGCGGCGCGTCGGCGCTCAGGCGCAGCCCACGAGCCAGCACCACCTTGTGCAGGGCGCTGTGCGGCGCATTGAGCTCCTCCAGCACCCGCTGGATCCTCGCCCGGTGCTCCTCAGGGGTGGGAACCTGCCCGACGACGCGGACCTCTGGCAGCGCCACGGTGGGCACGGGAGGCAGCGCCTGCTCGCGGCGCAGACCACGCGGGACGAACAGAGCGGCGGCAGCCCCGGGACGGAAAGGCAACGCGCCCACAACGATCGGCGCTCTACCCGCAGTCAATGCGGCTTGGGCTTCGGCGACATCGGGGAATCCGGCAACCGCCGCCTCTGCTGACAACGTTCCGGACGATCCGGACAGCACGAAGGCCGCCGATGACGGCCTCATCCGGCGGTCTTCGGCCCGGTCAGCCCGAGGGCGACGAGCTGACGCACGCCGTGCTCGAAGCCGCACACGGCCAACGACGCCACCGGCATCCCAAACCGTGCTCCTTCGGACAACGGGAGCTCGAGCCACCGGGTGATCAGCGCCCGGGAGAAGTGACCGTGGCTGACGAACACCACGTCACGCGTGGCCAGCTGCCGCAACGCCAGCGCCACCATCTGGTCGGCGCGATCGCTGACCTGTGCCACGGTCTCGCCGCCGGGACCGCCGTGCGCCCAGATCAGCCAATCGGATTCGTCGGCGCGGATCTGTGCGGTGGTCAGACCTTCGTAGCGACCGTAGTCCCATTCGGTGAGGCCCTCGGTGGTCTCATCGACGTGCAGTCCGGCAAGCTCGGCGGTCATCTGCGCGCGTCGCCGCGGGCTGCAGAGCACCAGTGGGTCCTGCGGCGCGAGATCGGCCAGCGTCGCGCGGGCCGCGACGGCCTGGCGACGGCCCACCTCGGTCAATTCCAGCTCGGTGCGTCCGGTGTGCCGACCGTTTCGGGACCACTCGGTTTCACCGTGGCGCAGCAGCAGAAGTCGGTGCTCCTCGATCCCCACGCCCGTCGATTCTGCCCGACGCCGGACATGGGCCCCCGTTTGGTGCTCTCGCGCGGCAAGCCGTGCCAGTATGTCGGTGTGACGGGGATGCGGATCTTGGCGGTTGCCAACCAGAAAGGCGGCGTGGCCAAGACCACGACGGTGGCGTCGCTGGGCGCGGCGATGGCCGAGCTCGGCCGGCGGGTGCTGCTCGTGGACCTCGACCCACAGGGCTGCCTGACCTTCTCCCTGGGGCAGGACCCTGACAAGCTGCCGGTCTCGGTACACGAAGTGCTGCTCGGTGAGGTGGAGCCGAATGCGGCGCTGGTGACCACCGAGGAGGGAATGACCCTGCTGCCGGCCAACATCGACCTGGCCGGAGCCGAGGCGATGCTGTTGATGCGGGCGGGGCGGGAGTACGCCTTGCAGCGAGCGCTGGCCAAGCTGGAAGACGAATTCGATGTCGTCGTCATCGACTGCCCGCCTTCCCTGGGCGTTCTGACGCTCAACGGGCTCACCGCGGCCGGCGAGGTGATCGTGCCCCTGCAGTGTGAGACTCTGGCGCATCGCGGTGTCGGCCAGTTCCTGCGCACGGTCAACGATGTTCAGCAGATCACCAACCCGAAGCTGACGCTGTTGGGTGCGTTACCGACGTTGTATGACTCGCGCACCACGCACAGCCGTGATGTGCTGCTCGACATCGCCGACCGCTATGACCTGCCGGTATTGGCCCCGCCGATTCCGCGTACGGTGCGTTTCGCCGAAGCCAGCGCCTCGGGGGCGTCGGTGATCGCCGCGCGTAAGAACAAGGGCGCGCAGGCGTATCGGCAACTGGCCGAGGCGTTGCTCAAATACTGGAAGACCGGTAAGAAGCTGCCCACCTTCACCCCCGAGGTCTGAGCAGAGGTATCAGCCCAGCGGTGATCGCGAGCGCGGCGGAGCCGGGCGCAGCGGGTCGCCGCCGTCAGCCCAGCGGTGATCGCGAGCGCGGCGGAGCCGGGCGCAGCGGGTCGCCGCCGTCAGCCCAGCGGTGATCGCGAGCGCGGCGGAGCCGGGCGCAGCGGGTCGCCGCCGTCAGCCCAGCGGTGATCGCGAGCGCGGCGGAGCCGGGCGCAGCGGGTCGCCGCCGTCAGCCCAGCGGTGATCGCGAGCGCGGCGGAGCCGGGCGCAGCGGGTCGCCGCCGTCAGCCCAGCGCGACCACGGTGTCGCCGCGCTGTTCCAGCACCATCGGACCTGACACCGCCGGAAACACCGTGGACACCCCGGGAGGGCGGCTGACCGGGATGACGCGTTCGGCCGCGCCGGTGGCTTGATCGAAGACGCCGACCCCATCGGTGACGGGAATCAGCAGGTGATCGGCCATTCGGGCGGCCGGCCCCAGCGGCACGGCGGCACCCGAGGCGGCAATGGTGTAGCGGTAGGCCAGGGTTCCGGAGTCGAACACCATCACGGCATCACCGGTCCACCAGCAGATCAGACCGGTGGGTCGCGATACCGGTAACGCGGCGCTGTCGGCGCTGGGCTTGCCCGGCAGCAGGGTTGTGGAGATCGTGCTGCCCGTCTGGTCGACGACTTCGACCCGGGGCTGCGGAGTGGGCAGATAGATCGCGGTGTTGGGTCCCGAGTCCGAGTCGGTGACCGCGAGCACCCGGGCGCCAGAATCGGCGGCCACTCCCGGTTGGGGTATGTGCTGGGTCTCGGGGTCGTCCTCTTCCTTGCCCGGACGCAGCAGGGTCAGTTGTAAGTCGGTCTGGCCGGCGCAGGCTTCCAGGACCGAGACCGCCGACGAGGCCGCCGCAGCCGACACCAGGGTGCAGCCCTCGCCCCGGCCGCGCGCCGAGGGCTTCACCCTGGCGTCGATCTCGCCGTAGGACAGCACCCGGACCAGGTCCGAACGCCACAGTTCCAGGCGCGTGGGCCCGGCGGAGAGCACCGCGCTTCCTTCGGAGGTCACACGTACCGTGGGGTCGGCGTAGCTGGTGCGGGCCGGCCCCCGCAGGCCGGTCGCGGCGACGATGGCACTGGCCTGGCCGCAGCCGCGGGAGTCGGGATAGACCGCGACGGCGTACCGATAGATCCAGGTCACCGCGCACAGGTCCACGTCCCGGGAATAGCTCCAGCGCTCCTCCCCGGTGGCCGGGTCGCGCCCGCTCATTCGCCGGCCGTCGCCGGTGATCACCGTCCCCGAGACCAGCACCGGCGCCCAGGTCGCCGGGCTTGCGGCTGTCCACGCCTGTGCCAGCGCCGCAGGCACCATGACGGCCGACGGGGGATTGGTCGCTGAGTCCGATGCCGCCTGGCTGACCGTGGCGCGGGCATCGCTGGTCCACCAGATGACCACCCCGACGACCACGATCACGACCGCGATCACCGCTGCCGCGACCAGATCGCCGGAGGTGCGGCGCTCGGGTCGCACCATGTCGGCGGCCTAGCTCAGCTGCCGTTCGCGGCAGCGGCCGCCGGCTTGTTCGGGCGGCGCCGGCGACGACGACGGGGCGCGCTGGGGGCACTGTCGTCAGAGCTGGTGGCGGGCCCGGTCTCGCCCGAGTCGACGGTCTGTGCGGCACCGCCGCCGGCGTCGGCCTGGCCGCCGCGGGTGCGTCGCCGCGACCGACTCGGGTTGCGGGGCGCGCGCTGCCGGTCGGCCGAGGTCTCGCGGCGTTCTTCGTCGCCGCTCTCGGGCCGCTTGGCCGGCGACCGTCGTGTCTTGCCGATCGAGCCGCTCACGTCGGTGGGGATGTTCAGCTCGGTGAACAGGTGCGGGGAGCTGGAGTAGGTCTCGGCAGGATCTGGGCAGCACAGGTTGAGCGCCTTGTCGATCAGCGTCCAGCGGGCCAGTTCGTCCCAGTCGACCAGGGTGACGGCGACGCCGGTCTTGCCGGCGCGGCCGGTGCGGCCGATCCGGTGCACATAGGTCTTCTCGTCGTCGGGGCACTGGTAGTTGATGACGTGCGTGACGTCGTCGATGTCGATGCCGCGGGCCGCCACGTCGGTGGCGACCAGTACGTCGATGTCACCGGTGCGGAACGCCTTGAGGGCCTTCTCGCGGGCGACCTGGTTGAGGTCGCCGTGTACCGCACCCACCTTGAACCCGCGCTCGCCGAGGTCGTCGGCGACCTTCTGGGCGGTGCGCTTGGTGCGGGTGAAGATCATCGTCGCTCCGCGGCCCTGCGCCTGCAGTATCCGTGCCACCAATTCGGCCTTGTCCAGCGCGTGGGCCCGGTAGACGAACTGTTCGGTGGCGTCGTGCACGGCCGAGGAGTGCGGCGCCTCGGCGCGGATGTGGGTGGGCTGGTTCATGAAGCTGCGGGCCAGCGTGATGATCGGTCCGGGCATGGTCGCCGAGAACAGCATGGACTGGCGGTCGTCGGGGATGCGGGACAGGATGCGTTCGATGTCGGGCAGGAAGCCCAGGTCCAGCATCTCGTCGGCCTCATCGAGCACCAGTACGGACAGTCCGCCCAGTTGCAGGTGGCCCTGTTGGGCCAGGTCGAGCAGTCGGCCCGGGGTGCCCACGACCACGTCGGCACCGGCTTGCAGGGCCGCGATCTGCGGCTCGTAGGGTCGGCCGCCGTAGATGGCCTGTACCGACAGCGGGCGGTCGCCGGCGGTCAGGTACTTGGCCGCGTCGGCGAGGTCACCGGAGACCTGGATGCACAGCTCACGGGTGGGTACCACGACCAATGCCCGGGGTGCGCCGGTCAGGGGCCGGTCGGGGCTGGTGCTGACGCGCTGGAGCAGCGGGACGCCGAAGCCGTAGGTCTTGCCCATACCGGTGCGGGCCTGGCCGATCAGATCGTCGCCGGCCAGCGCCAGCGGCAGCGTCAGCTCCTGGATCGCGAAGGCGTGCTCGATGCCGTTCTCGGCCAACGCGCGCACGATCTCATCGCGGACGCCCAGTTCTGCGAAGCTCGGGGGAGTGGTAGGGACAGTGGTGGAAATCAATGGGGTCATGCGCTGGCGGATGCCTTTCGAAGTCGGCGCGGTATATCGGTCGATCGCGGTGTGGGTCGGGGCGCACACACTTCGACGGTCAATACTTCGCCCGTTTTCCAAAGGCTCCGTCGGGGGCCCAGCACTCGCCTAGAGGCGGGCCACCCGCGTGTACGCACATTGCGCGGCAATGCCGAAGGGGCAATGCCTGAGAGACATAGTACCTGGTCGGGCCGGGAAGCGGTCTTTTGCCGCGGAACGCCTACAGTGTGGTGATGAATTCGGTTCCCTCGGCCGACGCGGAAACGCAGCCCGCCCCGCCACGGCTGTCCGCCGATCATCCCGGTGTCAACGAGCTGTTCGCGGCGCTGGCCTACGGCGAGGTGGCCGCGTTCTATCGGCTCACCGACGAGGCCCGGATGGCGCCGGACTTGCGGGGCCGGATCTCGATGGCGGCCATGGCCGCCGCCGAGATGGGCCACTTCGAACTCCTGCGCGAGGCACTCGAGCGCCGCGGTGTCGACGTGGTGACCGCGATGTCGAAATACGCTAGCGCCCTGGACAATTACCACCGATTGACCATGCCCAGCACCTGGCTGGAGGCGCTCGTCAAGACCTACATCGGCGACGCGATGGCCGCCGATTTCTACCTGCAGATCGCCGACGGGCTGCCCGACGAGGTTGGCGACGTGGTGCGCGCGGTGCTGGCCGAGACCAAGCACTCGCAGTTTGTCGTCGATGAAGTTCGCGGCGCGGTCACGGCCAGCGCCAGGCAGCGCAGCCGGCTGGCGTTGTGGTCGCGTCGGCTGCTCGGCGAGGCGATCACCCAGGCTCAGTACGTGTTGGCCGACCGCGATGAACTCGCCGATCTGGTGGTGTCGGGTTCGGCCGGGCTGGCTCAGCTGGCCGGGTTCTTCGATCGCCTGCAGCACACCCACGACGAACGCATGCGCGAGCTGGGCCTGGCCTAGGCCGCGAGGTCCGTTATCGCCCAGGGCGAACGGCCGGTGCGCACCAACGGGGGGCCCGTCCACTAGCCTGCTAGACAACGCCCACCGCAAACGAAAGGGGCCGGCGTGGAGGTCAAGATCGGGGTCACCGACAGCGCGCGCGAACTGGTTATCTCCAGTGCGCAGACGCCCGATGAAGTCGAAAAGCTGGTTGCCGCCGCGCTGGGCACGGGCGCCGAGGGCGCTCTGCTGTCCCTCACCGACCAAAAGGGCCGCCGTTACCTGGTGCAGGCCGCCAAGATCGCCTATGTGGAGATCGGCGTCGCCGACAGTCGGAGGGTCGGTTTCGGGATCGGCGCGGACGTCGCGGCCGAGGCCACTTCCGCTTAGCGGTTCAGCGGCACGTGGGACAGGCCGCCCCACGCGAAAGCGACTGTCCCATCGACGGCGTCTTCCTTGGAGATCGGGCGGTCGCTGTCGAGCCAGTAGCGGGCGCAGTCCACGCTGATCGCGACCAGACCCACCGCCACCATGCGCGCACGGTGCGGGTCCAGCCCGGAATCGTGGCTGACCAGGTCGAAGATGGCGTCGATGCACGACTCGGTGGCTACCCGCACCTGAACCGCGACCTGCGGCTCGGCGACGTTGTCGTTCTCGAAGATCAGCCGATAGCCCTGGCTGTCATGCTCGATGAAGTCGAAGAAGGCCTGCACCGCTGACCGCAGTCGCTGACGGTTGTCGGTGGTGGTGCGCAGCGCCTGGCGCACTCCCGAGACCAGGTTTTCCACATGCCGGGCCAAGACCGCCAGGTACAGCTCCAGCTTCGACGCGAAGTGCTGGTAGAGGATCGGTTTGCTGACACCGGCCCGCTCGGCGATCTCGTCCATGCCGGCTGCGTGGTAGCCGCGGTCGACGAAGACATCACTGGCTGCGATCAACAACTGACCGCGGCGCTCGTCGCGGGGCAGGCGGGTGCCCCGACGGCCACCGGCGGCCGGGGTCTTGGCGCCGCTCGCGCGGCGGCCGGTCGGCTTGGCGCCGTCCCGCTCTGCCGTGTCGATCGGTTTGCTCATCGAGTCCTCAATCTGGTTCTGCCAGACGTCGAGTACTGGTTATCGACGTCCGGTACGTGAGAGCGAGACTACGCGCTGCACCCGTCACTTCCACCAGCGACATCCGCCAACCAGGCCTCGGTCGCCAATTCGATCTCCTCCTGGCGCGCCGAAGAGTCCCAGCTCGCAGACCTTGTGCCATCCTGGGACGGTGACCTACGACCCGGGGCGGAGTGGCGGCGGTCGAGCCCCGGTGCTGCGGGATCGCTTCCGCGAGCCGCTACGCGCCCAGCGTGACCCGCTTGCGGCCGGCGCCGGGCGACTGCGGTCGGACCGCGACGTGCACCGTCAGTGGCGCAAACAGACCTGGCTGGGCCGGTTTGTGTCCACCTACGGTTGGCGTGCCTACGCGCTGCCGGTACTCATGGCGCTCACCGTCGTGGTGGTGTACCAGACCATTACGGGCGTCGGGGTGCGCCCTCATGCCGTCGACGACACGGTTCAGGGCCCCCCGACGATCGGATCGTTGGGCACCTCGATCATCGGGGCGCCGCCGCGCGGCCTCACCGAGTTCGATGTGAACCTGCCTACCGGTGTACTGCCTAACGGCGGTCCGTTCACCGAAGCCGGCGACATGACCTGGCGCGTCATACCGGGAACGGAGCCGCAATTCGGCCAGGGCACCGAGAAGGTATTCGCCTACACCATCGAGGTCGAGAACGGTATCGACACCACGGCGTTCGGTGGTGACGAGGCGTTCGCCCGGATGGTCGATCAGACGCTGCGCAACCCCAAGGGCTGGACACACGCCCCCCAGATCGGGTTCGTTCGGGTCGACGGGAGCGGACCCGTCGCGCCCGACTTCCGTATCTCCCTGACCTCGCCCATCACGGTACGGGAGGGCTGTGGCTACGAGATTCCGCTGGAAGCGTCGTGCTACAACCCGTCCTACGGGGCGAAGTCGGAGCCACGGGTGTTTGTCAACGAGGCCCGCTGGGTTCGTGGTGCAGTGCCCTTCCAAGGTGACATCGGCTCCTATCGCCAGTACCTGATCAACCATGAAGTCGGTCACGCGATCGGTTATCAGCACCACGAACCGTGCGACAAGCAGGACGGGCTGGCGCCGGTGATGATGCAGCAGACGTTCGGTACCTCCAACGACGACGCGGCGAAGTTCGACCCGGACTGGGTGAAGCCGGACGGAAAGACCTGCCGCTTCAACCCCTGGCCGTCGCCGATCGCCTAAGCCCGTCGGCCACTGCCCCGGGAAGCTTGCGCGGCCGTTTGTCGTTGCCTCCGCGAGCTGCTGTGATGAAGTGGCGGATGCGACCTTGAGGAGATACCCGGTGCCGAGATCACTGCCGCCGCTGGTGGAACCGGCGGACGAGCTGACCAGGGACGAGGTGGCGCGCTACAGCCGTCACCTGATCATTCCCGATGTCGGCGTGCAGGGGCAGAAGCGTCTCAAGAATGCCCGGGTACTGGTGATCGGTGCCGGCGGGCTCGGTGCGCCCACGCTGCTGTATCTGGCGGCGGCGGGGGTCGGCACGCTGGGGATCGTCGACTTCGACGTGGTCGAAGAATCGAACCTGCAGCGTCAAGTCATCCACGGGGTGTCCGACATCGGCCGCGCCAAGGCGCAAAGCGCCCGCGACTCGATAGCCGAAGTCAACCCTCTGGTGCAGGTCCGGCTGCACCAGCAGCGGTTGGATCGCTCCAACGCCGTCGAGCTGTTCGCGCAGTATGACCTGGTCCTTGACGGAACCGACAATTTTGCCACTCGCTACCTGGTCAACGATGCCGCGGTCTTGGCGCGCAAGCCCTACATCTGGGGCTCGATCTACCGATTCGAAGGCCAGGTGTCGGTGTTTTGGGAAGATGCGCCGCACGGGCGGGGACTGAATTATCGCGACCTGTACCCCGACCCTCCGCCGCCCGGGTTGGTGCCGTCGTGCGCCGAGGGCGGGGTGCTCGGAGTGCTATGCGCGTCGATCGGTTCGGTGATGAGCACCGAAGCGATCAAGCTGATCACCGGGATCGGCGAGCCGCTGTTAGGGCGGCTGATGATCTATGACGCGTTGGAGATGAGCTACCGCACCATCGCGATCCGCAAGGACCCCTCCACGCCGGCGATCACCGAGTTGATCGACTACGAGGCATTCTGCGGCTCGGTCTCCGAGGACGCGGTCGCCGCGACCGTCGGGTCCACGATCACTCCGGTCGAGCTGCGCGCCCTGCTGGATTCCGGGCAACGGCTGGCGCTGATCGACGTGCGCGAACCGGGAGAGTGGGCGATCAATCACATTGACGGTGCCCAGCTGGTTCCGCAGTCCACGATCAACACGGGTGAGGGTTTGGCGAGGCTGCCGCAGGATCGAATGTCCGTGCTGTACTGCAAGACCGGCGTCCGTTCGGCGCAGGTCCTGGCCACGCTGAAGAAGGCCGGATTCGCCGACGCGGTCCACCTTCAGGGGGGAATTGTGGCGTGGGCCAAGCAGATGCAGCCAGACATGGTCATGTACTAGTGGCGCCTGTTGGGTAAATCCCGGCGCACAGATCGCGACATGACCCGCCGCGCCCGGCTCCGCCGTGCTTGCGATGCCCGCGGTTAGTCTTATCGGGTGACCCTCGAGCCGCCGCCTGAACATGTGCTGGCGACGTTCGGTATTCGCAACGTTTCGCCCACACCGCTCGGTGCCGGCTGGGAAGACGGCTGGAAATGCGGGGAAGTGGTCCTGTCGATGGTCGCCGACCATGCCAGGGCCGCATGGTCGGCGAAGGTGCGCGAGACCCTGTTCGCCGACGGCATCCGCCTGGCCCGCCCGGTTCGTTCCACCGACGGACGCTACGTGGTCTCGGGTTGGCGGGCCGACACCTTCGTCGGAGGCAGTCCCGAGCCCCGCCATGACGAGGTTGTGTCGGCGGCGGTGCGGCTCCACGAAGCCACCTCCACATTGGAGCGGCCCCGGTTCCTCACTCAGGCGCCGGTGGCGCCATGGGCCGATGTCGATGTGTTCATCGCCGCCGATCGGGCCGCCTGGGAAGACCGGCCTTTCGCCTCGCTGCAGTCCGGCGCCCGGCTGGCACCGGGTTCGGTGGACGGCCAGCGATCGATCGACCTGATCAATCAACTGGCCACCCTGCGCAAGCCCACCAAGATTCCCAGTCAGTTGGTGCATGGCGACCTCTACGGAACGGTGCTGTTCTCCGGTGCTGCGGCGCCGGGCATCACCGACATCACGCCCTACTGGCGTCCGGCGTCGTGGGCCGCCGGGGTGGTGGTCGTGGATGCTCTGTCGTGGGGCGATGCCGACGACGGGCTCATCGAACGTTGGGAGAATCTGCCCGAGTGGCCGCAGATGCTGTTGCGCGCATTGATGTTCCGCCTCGCGGTGCACGCACTGCATCCGCGGTCGACGGAGGAGGCATTCCCCGGGCTGGCGCGCACGGCGGCGTTGGTTCGTCTGGCTCTGTAGGTTTCGACCGGGCGCACGCCGAATGTGCACTCAGGACGGGATTCCCGCCGCTGGTTCGCGCTGAATGCACGCTCGGTGACGCGTCGGTTGCTCAGAACCGGTGACGCAGCGCGCGCAGATCCACCTTCCCATCGACGGCCAACACTCCCTCGGCGCGCAGGCGCTCCAACTGCTCGGTGCTCAGGTGTGACGCCGGCCGGCCTGAGGCCGGAATCACCCGGTGCCACGGCAGATCGGAGCCGTCGATCCGCAGAATCCAGCCCACGATGCGGGCGCTGGAAAGCCCTGCGGCAGAAGCGACGTCGCCATAGGTGGTGACGCGGCCGACGGGCACGCTGGTGATCAACGCGCGCACCCGCTCGACTTGGTCGTCGGTGACGGCGGCCACGGCGTTGCCTGCCCTAGTTCCGGGAGAGCTGCGCGCGGATCACGGCGGCGGTCTCGGCGGGGCGGGCCTGGTCGACCATGTGATTGCAGTTGAAGTCGATCAGCTGGAAATTCGCACCCAGGCTGTCCCGCAGGCCGTCGATGAGCGCCCCCTCCACATACGGCGGCGAAGTCCGGGTGGCCCGCACCAGGGTGGTCGGCGTGGATCCGGGCAGCACGACGGGGCGGGCCAACTCACTCCAGTACGACATGACCGCGGGCACGCTGATCCGCCAACCGAAACGCCCCGAGGGCGCGGCGACCAGATGCTCGTCGATCTCGATGTCGAGCAGGCCGGGATCAACGTCGGACCAGGCGCCGTTCTCCTTCTCGGCCCGCGCTTCGGCGGCGTCGGGATAGTCGGGGGAGGCCAGCATCGCAGCGGCGATTGTGGCCATCCACTGTCCGTCCAACCCGATCGCCGGGTCCAACAGAATCAGCGCGTCGACCAGGTCGGGGCGTGCCGCAGCCAGGTGCAGGGCGATGGCGCCGCCGAAGGAATGCGCCACCACCGGGACCGGCCCGTCGGCCGCCTCCTCAAGGAGGGAAGCCAGTGCCTCCACGTTGGCGTCGATGGACCACGGCGCCGCCCACGAGGAGCGTCCGTGGCCGATCAGATCCGGTGCCGCGACGGCGACCTCGGGCAGATGGCCGGCCACAAAACGCCAGCGGGCTCCGTGGCCGGTCAGTCCGTGGACCGCCAACAAGCCCACGGGGCCGTCCGGGCCGTAGCGGTGCACGTGCAGTCGTTGCTCGGGATTCACGCGTCGATGGTGCCAGCTGAGCCGGTACTTGTCAGAGGGCAGTGCTGTCATAGGAGGCATGGCACAGCACTGGGGTTCGCAGGCCGCGCAGGTCGCCGCGGTACTCGACCCGCGGGCCTCCGGCGTGGTCCAGGTGCGGGGCGGGCCTGGAACCGGCAAGACCACCCTGTTGGCCGAGGCGGCTAGCGCGCACATCGCTGACGGTGTGGACGCCAATTCGGTGCTGCTGCTGACGGGGGCGGGCCGGCTTCCCGCCGCGGACCGGGGGGCGCTGACGGCACGGTTGCTGGCTGCCGGCGCGCCTGCGGCGGGCCGAGCAGTCCGCGAGCCACTGGTGCGCAGCGTGCATGGCTACGCCTTCGCGGTGCTCCAACGCGCTGCGCGGCGGGCCGAGGCCACCCCGCCGCGGCTGGTGACCGGTGCCGAACAGGACAGCGTTATCCGCGAACTGCTCGCCGGGGACGGTGCCGGGGCCTGGCCGCCGGCCTTGCATGCGGCCCTGGCCACCGACGGGTTCACCACCGAACTGCGTGACTTGATGGCACGGTGCGCCGAGCGCGGAGTCGACCCGGCTGAGTTGATCAGGTTGGGCAAACGGTGCCGCCGCCCGGAGTGGACCGCCGCCGGCCGGTTCGCCCGGCAGTACGAGCAGGTGATGCTGCTGCGTGCCGCGGTCGGTACTGCAGCGCCCCAGGCGACCACGCCGGCGCTCGGTGCCGCGGAGTTGGTCGGGGCGGCGCTGGAGGCGTTCGCCACCGACCCGGATCTGCTCCTGGACGAACGCAGCCGCATCCGGCTGCTGCTCGTCGACGACGCGCAGCAGCTCGACCCACAGGCCGCCCAGCTGGTGCGGGTGCTCGCTGCCGGAGTGCACCGCACGGTGATCGCCGGTGACCCCGACCAGGCGGTGTTCGGCTTTCGTGGCGCCGAACCCACCGTGTTGCTGGACCGCGACGTGCCGGCTGATCGGGCCGCGGTGCCGGTGGTGACGCTGACGACCTCGCACCGCTGCGCCCCGGCGGTGGCCCGGGCGATCAGCTCTGTCGCCCGCCGCCTGCCCGGCTCCAGTGCCACCCGTCGGCTCGACGGAACCGGAGCGGACGACGGCGTGGTTCGCGTGTGCACCGCGCCGACCGCCCACGCCGAGGCCGCCCTGATCGCGGACACGCTTCGGCGTGCCCACCTGATCGACGGCGTGCCCTGGTCTCAGATGGCGGTGATCGTGCGGTCTGTGCCGCGGGCGGCCGCACGGCTGCCCCGGACGCTGGCCGCCGCAGGCATCCCGGTCGCGCTCCCGGCCGGCGGAGGGTTGCTGGCGGAGCAGCCCGCGGTCGCTGCGCTGCTCACGGTGCTCGAATGCACGGCTGAGGCGGTGGATGGACCACGGGCACTGGCTCTGCTCAGCGGGCCCATCGGACGGGTGGATCCGATCTCCCTGAGGCAGCTGCAACGCACGCTGCGCCGCGGCGCGGCCGGCTCCCCGGATTCGGCCGACCCCGGTGCACCCCTGGCGGCGGTACTCACCGGCGCGCCCAGGGAGCTGCCGGCCGCGCATGCCCGTGCACTGCGGCGGGTGCGTGCGGTCTTGCAGGCCGCCGCCCGCAGTCATGCCGGCGGCTGCGACCCGCACCACACGCTCTGGCAGGCCTGGAATCGGTCCGGCCTGCAGCAGCGCTGGCTCTCGGCCTCCGAGCGCGGGGGTCCGGCCGGGGCCCAAGCCAGCCGGGATCTGGATGCGGTGACCGCGCTCTTCGACCTTGCCGAGCAGTACGTGGCGCGCACGGCCGGCACCACCGTGACCGGACTCGTCGAGTACGTCACGGCCATGCAACTGGCGTCGCCGCGCACCGAATCCACGGTGGGCGCCGAGGCGGTGGCGGTGCTCAGTGCGCACGCCGCCCTCGGACGCGAATGGGATCTGGTGGTGGTCGCAGGTGTCCAGGAAGGCTTGTGGCCCAACACCGTTCCGCGGGGCGGTGTGCTGGGAACCCAGCGGCTTCTGGACACCCTGCACGGATTCGGTGAAGAGGTCTCGGCCCGGGCACCGTTACTGGCCGAAGAACGGCGCCTGCTGGTGGCTGCGCTGGGCCGAGCCCGGCGCAGGTTGGTGATCACCGCCGTCGACGGCGACGTGGACGGCGGCGCCGACGAACAGATCCCCTCGGAGTTCGTCGCCGAACTCGCCGCTTGCGCCACCGGCGAGCAGGCCCGCGTGCCCGCGGCGCCCGGTGTAACCGCGCCGGTGCTCTCGGCAGCCGGGCTGGTGGGCCGCCTGCGCGCCGTGGTCTGCGCACCTGAGGGGGTGGTGACCGATGCCGAACGTGCCGATGCGGCACGGCAGTTGGCGCGCCTTGCCCGGGCCGGGGTGCCCGGTGCCGATCCGCAGGGCTGGTATGGCACGGCACCGGTGAGCACGGAGGAACCGTTGTGGCGCCCCGGCTCGGGGGAGGTCGTCACCTTGTCACCCTCAGCCGTGCAGAGCCTGCTGGACTGTCCGCTGCGTTGGTTGGCCGAACGTCATGGGGGAACCGATGGCCCAGATCTGCGTTCGACGATCGGATCGGTGATACACGCTCTGGTCGCCGAATCGGGCCGCAGCCCACAGGAAATGATCGCCGAGCTGGACCGGGCATGGCAACAGCTGCCCTTCACCTCCCGGTGGTACTCGGCCAACGAACACGACCGGCACCGGGCCTTGATCGAGGCTTTTGCTGCCTGGCGAGCCCAGACCCGCGGCGAACTCACCGAGGTGGGCACCGAAGTGCCCTTCGACGGTGTGATCGACGCAGGCGAGGGCGTGCGCCTGCGCGGCCGGATCGACCGGGTTGAGCGTGACGCCGCCGGGCGGCTGGTGGTGGTCGACGTCAAGACGGCGAAGAGCCCGGTCAGCAAGGACGACGCGCAGCAGCACGCCCAGCTCGCCGTCTACCAGCTGGCGGTGGAGGCCGGCCTCATCGGTGCCGACGAACAGCCCGGCGGCGGCCGGCTGGTGTATCCGGCCAAGCCGGGCGGGGACGGCGCCACCGAACGCGAACAAGACGCCCTCACCCCCGAGACCGGTGGCCAATGGACGGAGCGGATCGCGCAGGCAGCCGCGGCCACTGCCGGGCCGCAATTCGCCGCCCGTGTCAACGACGGCTGCCGGCATTGCCCGATGCGTCCGGTCTGCCCGGCGCACGCTCCGGGGTGCGGCGCATGAGTGCCCGCTACGAACCCGCCGAACTGGCAGAGGCGCTGGGACTGCATCAGCCTACCGAGGAGCAGGCCGCGGTCATCGCCGCACCACCGGGGCCCCTGGTGGTGATTGCCGGCGCGGGCGCCGGCAAAACGGAGACGATGGCCGCCCGGGTGGTGTGGCTGGTCGCCAACGGCTATGCCGAACCCGGGCAGGTGTTGGGTCTGACGTTCACCAGAAAGGCAGCGGGCCAGCTGCTGCGCCGGGTCCATTCGAGACTGGCGCGGCTGGCCGGTGCCGGGCTGATGGCGGCAGAACCGAGCCAAACCGGACCGGGAAGACTCGACGCTGCCTCGGCGGCAACACCGGTGGTGAGCACCTACCACGCGTTCGCGGGTGCCCTGCTGCGCGAGCACGGGCTGTTGCTCGGAATCGAGCCGGACACCCGGCTGCTGACGGAGACCGCCTTGTGGCAGATGGCTTTCGACGTGGTCAGCGGTTATTCAGGGGAACTACGCACCCATCGGGACCCGGCTGCGGTCACCGCCATGGTGTTGCGTCTCTCCGGTGAGCTGGCCGAACATCTGGTGGACACCGGCTCACTGCGCCACACGCACCTGGAATTGGAGCGGCTGGTGCTGACGTTGCCGCCCGGGCCGCGCCAGCGTGCCGATCCCAGCCAGTCGCTGCTCAAGATGTTGGACACCCAAACCGAACGCGCTGAACTGGTGCCGCTGATCGATGCGCTGCACCAGCGCATGCGAGCGGAACGGGCCATGGACTTCGGCGCCCAGATGGCCACCGCCGCTCGCCTGGCCCGTTCTCACGAGGCGGTCGGGGCCCGGTTGCGTGCCACCTACCGGGTGGTGTTGCTCGATGAGTACCAAGACACCGGACACGCCCAGCGCATCGCCTTGTCGTCGCTGTTCGGAGGCGGCGCCGACGACAGCCTGGCGCTCACGGCGGTGGGCGACCCGATTCAGTCGATCTACGGCTGGCGCGGCGCCTCGGCAACCAACCTGCCCCGTTTCGCGACCGATTTCCCGATGTCCGACGGAAGCCCGGCCCCCACGCTGGAGCTGCGGACCAGCTGGCGCAACCCACCCGAGGTGCTGCACCTGGCCAATGAGGTCTCCGCCGAGGCGCGGCAGCGCTCCGTCACGGTGCAGTCGCTGCGGCCTCGCCCCGCCGCACCCCCCGGCGACGTGCGGGTGGCGCTGCTGCCCGACGTGACCGCCGAAGTCGAGTGGGTCGCCGAGTCGTTGCAGCGCTGCTACCAGCAGGCCGGGGCCGACGGCGTTGCCCCGCCCACCGCCGCGGTGCTGGTGCGGCGCAACGCCGATGCCGCGCCGCTGGCCGCGGCGATCCGCGCCCGCGGCGTCCCGGTGGAGGTGGTGGGCCTTGCCGGGCTGCTGTCCGTTCCGGAAGTGGCAGACCTGGTGGCGATGTTGCGACTGATCCAAGAGCCGACCGCCGGAGCTGCGGCAATGCGCGTTCTCACCGGACCGCGTTGGCGCCTGGGCGCCGCCGATCTGGCCGCGCTGTGGCGGCGTGCGGCCGAGCTGGCCCGGCCCCACGCGTCGAGCGCACCGGCCTCGGCCGCGGAGATCGCCGCCGCGGCCGGGCCAGATGCCGACACCGCCTGCCTGGCCGACGCACTCGCTGATCCCGGACCCGCCGAACGCTATTCGGCGGTGGGGCACCGCCGCATCGTGGCCCTCGCCGAGGAGCTGACCCTGCTGCGTGGCCACCTCTGGCATCCGCTACCCGACTTGGTGGCTGAAGTTCGTCGGGTGCTGGGCCTGGACTGTGAGGTGCTCGCCGCCCAGCCGCTGACGACAGGGGGATCGGGCACCGACCAACTGGACGCCTTCGCCGACGTGGTGGCCGGGTATGCCGACGCGGCCGGGGCACCTGCATCGCTTCCCGGCCTGCTGGCCTACCTGGAGGCGGCTGAAGTGGTCGAGAACGGGTTGGCGCCGGCGGCACCGGCGGTGGCCGCCGACCGCGTCCAGATCTTGACGGTGCACGCCGCCAAGGGGCTGGAATGGCAGGTGGTCGCGATCCCGCACCTGGTGGCGCGGGTGTTTCCCTCGACCGCATCGCGGCGCAGCTGGCTGTCCGACGCGGCAGAACTACCTCCGCTGTTGCGCGGCGACCGCGCTCAACGCGGTGGCGAGTTCGTCGAGGGAGTCCCGATTCTCGACACTGACGCGGTCACCCACCGCAAGCAGCTGTCCGATGCCATCGCCGAACACCAGCGCCGGCTGGACCAGCGGCGGGTCGATGAAGAGCGCCGGCTGCTGTATGTGGCGGTGACGCGGGCCGAGGACACCCTGCTGGTCTCGGGGCACCACTGGGGGGCGGGGGAGACCAAGCCGCGCGGGCCCTCGGTGTTCCTCACCGAGATCAAGGCGGTGATCGACAACGCGGCGGACGCGGGGACCCCCTGCGGAGTCGTGCAGCACTGGGCGCAGGAGCCCGCCGAAGGTGAGGCAAATCCCCTGCGCGACAGCGCCGAAGAAGGAGTATGGCCGGTCGATCCGCTGGCTGGACGGCGCGGCCACGTCGATCACGGTGCGGCACTGGTGTCCGCACAGCTGCAGGCCGACGAATCGTCGGACGGTGAGCTGCCGTCCAGCCCGTGGGCCGCCGACGTCGATGCCCTGCTGGCGGAGCGTGCCTCCTCCGCGGGGCAGCCGGTCCGCACGCTGCCCCAGCAACTTTCGGTGAGCGGCCTGGTCGAGTTGAGTCGTGACCCGGACGGCGCGCCGCAGCGCCTGAGTCGGCGCCTTCCCGCCCGTCCGGACCCGCATGCGTTGCTGGGCACGGCGTTTCACGATTGGGTTCAGCGGCTCTACGGGGCGGAGCATTTGTTCGAGCTCGACGATCTGCCAGGCGCAGCCGACGCCGACATGGCCCGCGCTGATGCGCAGGAGCTGGCCCATCTGCAGGCGGCTTTTCTGGAGTCGCCGTGGGCCGCCCGAACACCCACCGCCGTCGAGGTGCCTTTCGAGATGACCCTCGGCACTCACGTGGTGCGGGGCCGGATCGATGCGGTGTTCGCAGAGCCGGACGGCGGCGTGACCGTCGTGGACTGGAAGACCGGCACGGCTCCCGACGGCCCGGACGCTCGCCGGCACGCCGCGGTGCAGTTGGCGGTCTACCGGCTCGCCTGGGCCGCGCTGAGCGGCTGTCCGGTATCGCAGGTCCGAGCCGCCTTCCACTACGTGCGCGCCGGCAGCACTGTCGTGCCCGATGAACTGCCCGAACACCATGAGCTGGCCGCGCTGCTAGACAGCTGAGTCGTGTGGTTACAGTGGGTCCGTGCGTCACGTGCGACCGATGACCGCCCCTCGTGGCAGGGGCTAGCTGGAGGCGGTTGCGTCGCCTCGATGAGACGCTGACCGCCCAGCCCAGTTACGCACTCGTCGGCGTGCTTCGCATGCCGCACGGGCAGTACAGTCCGGGCCGCACCGTCTACCGGCGCAGCCTCATCGCACTGGCGGCGCTGGTGGTTTCCGCGTTGTTCGTCTATGTCGACCGCGACGGCTACCAGGATGTCCAGGGCGATCGCCTGACCTTCCTGGACTGCCTTTATTACTCGGCGGTGACTTTGTCGACCACGGGGTACGGCGACATCACGCCCGTCACCGAGTTCGCCCGCATGATCAATGTCCTGGTCATCACCCCGCTGCGGATCGCCTTCTTGATCTTGCTGGTCGGAACGACAGTCGAGGCGTTCACCGAGACGTCCCAGCAGGCATACCGCATTCAGCGTTGGAGGAAAAGAGTGCGCGACCACACCATCGTCATCGGCTACGGCACCAAAGGGAAGACCGCCATCGCGGCCATGCTCGGCGACGACGCGACCACCCCGAGTGACATCGTTGTGGTGGACAACGACCGGGCAGTACTCGATCGAGCCAAGAGCGCTGGGCTGGTGACGGTGGACGGCGATGCGACAAGGTCGGATGTGTTGCGGCTGGCCAGCGCTCAGCGTGCCAAGGCGATTGTGGTGGCCACCGGAGCCGACGCCACGGCGACGCTGGTGACGTTGACGGCCCGCGAGATCGCCCCCAATGCCACCATCGTGGCGTCCATCCGGGAAGCCGAGAACCAGCACCTGCTGGAGCAATCCGGCGCCGACTCGGTGGTGGTGTCCTCCGAGACCGCGGGGCGCCTGCTCGGCATCGCCACCACCACGCCCAGCGTGGTCGAGATCATCGAGGATCTGCTCACCCCCGACGCCGGGTACGCCATCGCCGAGCGGGAGGTGGAGCACAAGGAGGTCGGCGCATCGGCCAAGCACCTCAACGAGATCGTGCTCGCCGTGGTTCGCGGTGGGCGGCTGCTGCGGTTGGACGCGCCCGAGGTGGATGCGATCGAGGCCGGCGACCGGCTGCTGTATGTGCGCACGGTGAGCAACCAGTGACCCGCGGCGGGCAGCGCTGATGGGGAATTTCCAGTTACGCCAGGTTCCCCTGTTGTCTCGGGTCGGGGCCGACCGTGCAGATCAGTTGCGTACGGACACCGACGCGGCCGCCGCCGGGTGGTCGACTGCCGCGCTGATGCGGGTCGATCCCCGCAATCAGGTACTGGTTGCCGACGGCAAGGTGCTGCTGCAGGAGGCCGCCGAACTGGGCGCCACCCCGCCACCGGACGCGGTCTTTCTCGGCCGCATCGCCGACGGGCGCCATGTCTGGGCGGTCCGCGGCGCGCTGCAGGCACCATCGGGCGCCGACGTCTCCGTACTGGACTTTCGTGCCACCGGCGACCTCTTCGACGATGTCAGCGCTCAACTGGTGTCGTCGGCCATCGCATTGCTGAATTGGCATGACGCCGCGAGGTTTTCGGCTGTCGATGGCACACCGACCAAGCCGGTGCGCGGTGGGTGGGCCCGGGTCAATCCGGTCACCGGCGCCGAAGAGTTCCCCCGGATCGACCCGGCGGTGATCTGCCTGGTGCACGACGGCGCCGACCGCGTGGTACTGGCCCGACAGCACAATTGGCCGCTTCGGATGTTCTCTCTGCTGGCCGGGTTCGTCGAGGCCGGCGAGTCGTTCGAGGCGTGCGTGGTACGCGAGGTCCACGAAGAGGTCGGGTTGGCGGTACGCGACGTGACGTACCTGGGCAGTCAGCCCTGGCCGTTCCCGCGCTCCCTCATGGTGGGATTCCACGCCATCGCCGATCCCGGCCAGACGTTCGTCTTCAGTGACGGCGAGATCACCGAGGCGGCCTGGTTCACCCGTGATGAGGTGCGGGCTGCGTTGTCGGCCGGGGCGTGGAACAGCGGTGATTCGACGGCGAAACTGCTGCTGCCCGGGTCCATCTCGATCGCCAGGACCATCATCGAGTCCTGGGCCGAGTCCAGCTGACGGGCGGCCGAGCTATCCGCTGAGTTGCTCCAGCTTCGCCTTGACTTCGCGCCCGGTCGGGTTGGTCAGGGTTGAGCCGTCGGGGAAGCGCAGGGTCGGCACCGTGCGGTTGCCACCGTTGGCCGAGCTGACGAACTCCGCCGCGGTCGGGTCCTGCTCGATGTCGATCTCCTCGAAGGGGATCTCAAGCTTCTTCAACGCCGCCTTGAGCTGTCGGCAGTAGCCACACCATTGAGTCGTGTACATGACGAGCTGGTCCATAACTGCCCAAACCTAATAGGTCGCCCGATGATTCCCGAATCGGAGTCGGGGGTCGTCGGGGGCGCCTGCCAAGATGGACGCCATGGATGCGCTCATCGCCGGTCTGGACGAAGAGCAGCGCGCTGCGGTGCTGGCCCCGCGCGGTCCGGTGTGCGTACTCGCCGGCGCCGGCACGGGCAAGACCCGCACCATCACCCATCGGATCGCCCAGCTGGTGGCCGGCGGGCACGTCGCACCCGGACAGGTCCTGGCCGTCACGTTCACGCAGCGCGCCGCGGGGGAGATGCGGTCGCGACTGCGGGCACTGGGCGCAGCGGCCGGTGCCGGAGCGGCCGCCGGGGTCGGCGGAGTACAGGCGTTGACGTTCCACGCCGCGGCCCGCCGGCAACTGCGCTACTTCTGGCCGCGGGTGGTCGGTGACACCGGGTGGGAGCTGCTGGATCGCAAGTTCGGAGTGGTCGCCCGCGCCGCCGGTCATGTCGGCCTGCGGTTGAGCAACGACGATGTTCGCGACGTCGCCGGCGAGATCGAGTGGGCCAAGGCTTCCCTGATCGGGCCGGAGCAGTATCCCGAGGCGGTGGCCGCCGCCGGCCGCGACACCCCGCTGGAGGCTGCGAAGCTGGCCGACGTCTACGCAGGCTACGAAGCACTCAAGGCCCGCGGCGAAGTGGCGATGCTCGACTTCGATGATCTGCTGCTGCACACCGCGGCCGCGATCGAGAACGACGCCGCGGTGGCTGCCGAATTCCGGGATCGCTACCGCTGCTTCGTGGTCGACGAATACCAGGACGTGACTCCGCTACAGCAGCGGGTGTTGACGGCCTGGCTCGGCCAGCGCGATGACCTGACCGTGGTCGGCGACGCCAATCAGACCATCTATTCGTTCACCGGTGCCTCGCCGCGGTACCTGCTGGACTTCACGCGTCGATTCCCCGACGCGGCGCTGGTCCGCCTGGAGCGTGACTACCGGTCCACTCCCGAGGTGGTGTCGCTGGCCAACCGGGTGATCGCCGCCGCGCGGGGGCGGGTCGCCGGCAGCAAACTCAAGCTGATCGGCCAACGTGAATCCGGTCCGGCGCCGATCTTTCGGGAGCATCCCGACGAGGTGGCCGAGGCCACGGCCGTCGCCAAGTCCATCGCCCGGTTGATCCACGACGGCACCCCGGCGGCCGAGATCGCCGTGCTGTACCGGATCAACGCCCAATCGGAGGTCTATGAGGAGGCGCTCACCGAGGCCGGCATCGCCTACCAGGTCCGCGGCGGCGAGGGGTTCTTCACCCGCCAAGAGATCCGACAGGCGCTGGTTGCCCTGCAGCGGGCCTCCGAACGCGGAGCCGACGGTCCACTGCCGGAAACCGTGCGCGGTGTTCTCGAACCACTGGGCCTGACCACCGAACCGCCCACCGGGGCCAAGGCGCGCGAGCGCTGGGAGGCCCTGGGTGCCCTGGCCGAGCTTGTCGACGATGAGGTCGCCCAACGCCCCGAGCTCGACCTGCCGGCGCTGCTGGTGGAACTGCGGATGCGCGCCGATTCCCGGCACCCTCCGACCGTGCAGGGTGTCACCCTGGCCTCCCTGCACGCCGCCAAGGGGCTGGAGTGGGATGCCGTGTTCCTGGTGGGACTGGCAGACGGCACGCTGCCCATCTCGCACGCCCTGGCGCACGGTGCGGACAGCGAGGCCGTCGAAGAGGAACGGCGACTGCTCTATGTGGGTGTCACCCGGGCCCGGATCCACCTGACACTGAGCTGGGCGCTCGCCCGCGCTCCGGGCGGGCGGGCCGGGCGTAAACCGTCGCGCTTCCTCAGCGGCATCGCACCACAGGCCGATGCCAGCACCACGCCCGCCAAGCGCCGCGCCCGCGGCGCACCGAAATACTGCCGCATCTGCACCAAGGCGCTGAACACCCCTGCGGCGATCATGCTCAACCGATGTGAGACCTGCGCGGCCGAGGTGGACACCGAGTTGCTGGTGGCCCTCAAGGACTGGCGGCTGCGGACGGCCACCGAACTGAAGGTGCCCGCCTACATCGTCTTTTCCGACAACACATTGACCGCGATCGCCGAAATGCTGCCCGGCGATGAGGCGGCTCTGGTGGCCATCCCGGGCATCGGCGCACGCAAGCTGGAGCAGTTCGGCCCCGATGTGCTGGAGCTGGTCCGCAACCGGAGTTGACCGCTGCCGGAATTAATTCGGTTGTGGGCTCGCGGGGCCAGCGGCTACCCTCGGATGCCATGACCACGATCAGCGCCCTGTGGGTACGCGCGGCCGGCGCGCGCCATGCCGCCGCTGCGCAGGCGGCGGTGCGTCACGCAGCCGTCGCCGTATCCGCGTCCGTGCATCGAGGTTCGCCTTAGGGCTCCTTGCCCCAGCCACATCGATGGCCACGGACCTACCAGGATCCGTGGCCATTTCTCTTTCCTCGGCAGCCCGCCGTCCGGCCCGGATCGCACCACCACGAACCGACCGGAAAGCAGGTACATCATGTCGAGAACACTGAAGTTGCCGTGTCACAGCGATCCCGACCTGTGGTTCGCCGAGAACCCCGCCGACTTGGAGCGGGCCAAGGCGCGCTGCGCGCACTGCCCGATCCGTCAGCAGTGCCTGTCAGCGGCCTTGCAGCGCAGCGAGCCGTGGGGAGTGTGGGGCGGCGAGATCCTCGATCGCGGCAGCGTCATCGGTGCCAAACGGTCGCGGGGCCGCCCACGTAAGCAACCCCTCGCCGCCTGAGTGAGTCCCTAGGCGGGATCGGCCGAGAGTTCGGGGTCGGCGAAGCCCGGCACCAGTTCTTCGGAGATTCGCCGGATCGGAACGTGGGCGTCGAGCTGGCACATGATCGCGGTGGTGGAACCGAGCACCCGCATGGGCATCGCCAGCTTGGGCGGCAGATCCAGCTGGCGGGCGGTCTTGAGCTGCTCGACCGGCCGTTCCAACTGCTTGCCTGCGATCCGCATCAGCCATTTGCGGGTGTAGTGGAACACCTCGACCTCGACCGGTTCGACATGCTGGCGCAGCATCTCGTCGATCTCGCGCACGGAGACGGTCTGCCCCTTCTGGATGAAACCGCCGCGGCGCATGGTCGCGATGACGTTGTCGTAGTCCTTGTCCCGGGCGTAGCGCACGGCCGCACCCAGTTCGGGCGGGAAACCGCCGGGCATCGGCGCCACCGCACCGAAGTCGATGATGCCCATCCGGCCGTCGGGCAGCAGCATGAAGTTTCCGGGGTGAGTGTCGCCGTGGATCAGCTCCAGGCGGCGCGCCGCGTCCCAGGTGAATTCGGCCAGTCGGGTGCCGATCAGGTCGCGCTGCTCGACGGTGCCGTTGCGGATGATCTCGCCCATGCCGACGCCGTCGATCCACTCCTGGATCACCGTCTTGGGGGCGCTGGCCACCACGTTCGGGATGAGGAAGTGCGGGTGGCCGGCGTAGGCCTTGGCGAAGATGCGCTGGTTGTCGGCTTCGAGCCGGTAGTCCAGCTCCATCTCGGTGCGTTCGATCAATTCATCGACGACGCCCTTGACATCCACTCCGGGTGCCAGCTGCTTGAAGACGCCGGTCAACCGGCGAATGGTCTTCAGGTCCGCGCGCAGCGCCTCGTCGGCGCCGGGGTACTGGATCTTCACGGCCACCGGGCGGCCGTCAGCCCACACGGCCTTGTGCACCTGTCCGATGCTGGCCGAGGCGATCGGGGTGTCGTCGAACTCGGCGAAGCGCTCTCGCCACTTGGTGCCCAGCTGCGCGTCGAGCACGCGGTGCACCTTGTCCGCGGGCAGCGGAGGCGCGTCCTTCTGCAGCTTGGTCAGCGCTTCCCGGTAGGGCTCGCCGAACTGCTCGGGGATGGCCGCTTCCATCACCGACAGCGCTTGGCCCACCTTCATGGCGCCGCCTTTGAGCTCACCCAGGACGGTGAACAACTGGTCGGCGGCCTTCTCCATGAGCTCGGCGGTGACGTCGTCCTTGGACTTGCCGGTCAGCCGCTTGCCTAGCCCGAGTGCCGCCCGGCCGGCGAAGCCGACGGGCAGGCTGGCCAGTTTCGCATTGCGCGCCGCGCTACCGCGTTTGATCTCTGACACGTGTCCATCATCCCCCATGGCGTTGTGGTCCGGGTCACCGCGTTGACAATTTCTCGGCGGAGCAGACGGACCTAGCAGCCGCACAATGGGTGGCGAACCCATCGCCGGGTGACGATTGATCCGGTGGACAGTTCCACTTCCAGGGTGGCGTTCAGGGTCGCGGGGGCGCGCACGTCCCGCTCGGCGGCCGCCCCGCGCACCGCGGTGATCACCTGTTCGATCTGGCTGAGTGCCAGCGCAACCGTGGCCAGGATCGTGGCCCGGTCGGCGTGGGTGACGGTGTGGCGCAGCTGGGCGGCCACCGCCGGCCACGCCGAGTCCCTGTCACGCCGGTGCAGGTCCGCGCACCCCAGGCAGCTGGTGACTCCGGGCAGAACCAGCGGGCCGATGACTCCGGTTCCATCACGCACTCGCACCGGCAGGTGCGGGACCCGCTCAGCGTGCAGTTCGCGCACCAGCCGCGGATCGGTGACCAGATAGTCCGACAGCACCACGAGATCGGTCCCGGCGTGGCGAACTGCCGCATGCGGGTGACTGCTGCGCCGGACCACGGCGCTCGAGCAGCGCAGCGACTCGACCAGTAGGTCCGACAGCGGCCCGCGGCCGTGCACTCGCAGCGACACCGTGCGGCACTGGCGCCCCGGGGCGTGATTGCGGACGGCGACGCGTGCCGCCACCAGGGCTGCCAGCAGATTGTCCAGCTCGGCGGTGTCGACCGGGCCGTGCCGGGCGGCTTCGCCGCGCAGCGCGGTGACGGTGGTCGGGATCTGCATCGACCGCAAGACGGCGGCGAGCGTGGTCGGGGTCAGGCCGCGCGGCGGCTGCACCAGCACGGCCCGGCGCGGGTCCCAGCCCACCTGGACGACCCCGTCGGGGCGCACCAGCACCGGCAGTGCCGGGTCCAGGGTGTAGGAATCGGTCGCCACGGCTTGACCCTGGCATGGCCGGCGCCGCCGTCCCTGCCGTTATCCACAGCCGTGTGGGTTGGTCAGGTCTCGTCGGTGTTGCCGGCCTCGCGCTGGAACTCCGCGATCGCCTGGTCGATGGCCGAGTCCAGGTCGCTGGATCCACCAAGGATCCGGTCGATGAACGCGGCCGGCTCGTCGAGATCAGCGGGGCCGGGCAGCAGATCGGGGTGCTGCCACACCTTGTCGCGGGCGTCGGCACCGACCGCCTCGGTGAGTCGTTCCCAGAGCACCGCGGCCTCGCGCAGCTTGCGGGGGCGCAGTTCCAGGCCGACCAGAGTCGCGAAGGTCTGCTCGGCCGGGCCTCCGGTGGCACGGCGGCGGCGCAGCATTTCCGAGAGCGCGGCGGTGCCGGGGATCCGTTCGCCCAGTGCCGCGTTGACCACGGTCTGTACCCACCCCTCGATGAGGGCCAGCAGGGTCTCCAACCGCTCCAGGGCGGCGAGTTGCTCCGGGGTGGATTTGGGTTCGAACACGCCCTGGTTGAGCAGTTCGTTCATGGCAGAGGGATCGGCCATCGCCGCCGGGTCGAAGCCCTGAGCCAGTTCTTCGATGCCCCGGATGTCGATCTTCATGCCGCGGGCGTAGGCCTCGACAGCACTCAGCAGCTGATGGGACAGCCACGGCACGTGGCTGAACAGCCGGTGGTGGGCGGCTTCGCGGGCGGCCAGGAAGGTGACGATCGCACTGCGCGGCTGGTCCAGGCCGCCGGCCAACTCCTCGATGGCACCGGGCATCAGCACGGCGACCCCGCTCGGTCCCAGCGGAAGCCCGATATCGGTGGAGGTCAGCACCTCACCGGACATCCGGCCCAGCGCCTGGCCCAACTGCGAACCGAACGCCAGCCCGCCCATCTGCGACATCACCGACAGCAGCGGGCCGGCCATGGCCTTGGCCTCTTCGGGCAGCGCCGTGGCCCACACCGATGACACCTGCTCGGCCATCGGGTCGCACAACCGCTGCCACGTGCTCATGGTGTGCTCCACCCAGTCCACGGGGGTCCAGGCCGCCGCACTGGTGGTGCCGGCCGGCAGCGAGGTCGCACCGTCCAGCCAGGTCTCGGCCAGGTGCACCGCGTCGGTGACGGCGGTCGCGGTGGACGCGGAAACGGGCGTGACCGTGCCGATCGACTTGGTCGCCACCTGTCGGGCCAGGTCGTAGTTCACCGGTCCTGCGGGGCTGCCGTCGGCCGACATCCGTCCGGCGCCGCTGAACATCTGCCCGAGCTGGGTGAAGACCTGGCCCAGATCGGCCATGTTGAAGCCGGCGCCCATGCCGAACGGATCGGTGGGGCCAGAGCTTCGTTCGCGGTCGGGGTCATCCCCGGAAGAGAAACCGAAGGGCAGATCAGCCATAGATATAACCGTACCCACCGGCAACGTCCTGCGGAACGACACGCGCCCACAGCGGTCGGGCCGTCACCGCCTAGGGGGAGGCCGTTTACCATACGCGGGGTGAACAGGCGGATTCTGACGCTGTTGGCGGCACTGCTGCCGGTGGTCGCGTTCGGCGTACTACTGACGGCCGTGACCGTGCCCTTCGTGTCGCTGGGTCCGGGGCCGACGTTCGACACCCTCGGCCAGATCGACGGCAAGCAGGTGGTCGACATCGAGGGGACCACCACGCACCCCACCACCGGTCACCTGAACATGACCACGGTGGCTCAGCGTGACGGCCTGACGCTGGGGGAGGCGCTGGCCCTGTGGCTGTCCGGGCGCGAGCAGCTCATGCCCCGTGACCTGGTCTATCCGCCCGGGAAGTCCCGTCAGGAAGTCGACGACAACAACGACGCGGAGTTCCGGGCGTCGGAGAGTAGCGCCGAGTACGCCGCGCTGGGCTACCTGCGCTATCCGTCAGCGGTCACCCTTGCCGATGTTCAGGACCCGGGGCCGTCGGCGGGCGCACTGCAGCGCGGCGACGCGGTGGACGCCGTCAACGGCGAACCGGTCTACACGGTGCAGCAGTTCACCGCCCGGTTGGCAGACACCAAGCCGGGCCAGACGGTGGTCCTGGACTACCGGCGCAAGAACGCCGCGCCCGGTACCGCCCGGATTACGCTCGGAGAGAACAAGGACCGACCCAATGGATTCCTGGGCGTGTCCGTCCTGGATGCCCCGTGGGCGCCGTTCACGGTCGAGTTCAACCTGGCCAACATCGGCGGGCCGTCGGCGGGCCTGATGTTCTCCCTGGCCGTCGTCGACAAGCTGACGACGGGCACCCTGGCCGGACAGAATTTCGTCGCCGGAACCGGTGTGATCAAGGCCAATGGTCAGGTCGACTCGATCGGTGGCATCACGCACAAGATGGTGGCGGCCCGCGAGGCCGGGGCGACGGTCTTCCTGGTGCCCGCGGACAACTGTTATGAGGCCCGCTCCGATGACAAGGGGCTGCAGCTGGTCAAGGTCGACAGCCTGGCCCAGGCGGTCGGGGCGCTGCGCACGATCGCCGATGGGGGTCAGCCGCCCTCTTGCTGAGCCAGGAGTTGGCTACAGTGGGGCCGTCAGGGTCAGCCGAGCTAGGGAGCGTGTCACGTGGGGATGCGGCCCACCGCGAGAATGCCGAAATTAACCGCCCGTAGCCGGATCATGGTCGGCAGTGCGTTCGTCGTGATCGCCCTGCTGTTGGTGGGGCCGCGGCTGATCGACGGTTATGTCGACTGGTTGTGGTTTGGCGAGTTGGGCTACCGCTCGGTGTTCGTCACGACCTTGCTGACCCGTCTGATCACGTTCGTCGCGGTGTCGCTGGTGGTGGGCGGCATCGTGTTCGTGGCCATGGCCATGGCCTTTCGGGCCCGGCCGGTCTTTGTCCCCACGAACGGGGTCAACGACCCGGTGGCGCGGTATCGCACCACGGTGCTGTCGCGACTGCGGCTGGTGGGATTCGGTATCCCCGCCGGGATCGGTGTGCTGTCGGGAATCGTGGCCCAGAGCTACTGGGTGCGCATCCAGTTGTTCCTGCGCGGCGGCGACTTCGGGATCACCGATCCGCAGTTCGGCAAGGACCTCGGTTTTTATGCCTTCGATCTGCCGTTCTACCGCCTGGTGGTCGGGCTGTTGCTGGCCACGTTGCTGCTGGCCACCATCGCCAACATCACGACGCACTACATCTTCGGCGGCATCCGGTTGTCGGGTCGCGCCGGCGCGCTGAGTCGTCCGGCACGCATCCAGATGGTCAGCCTGATCGGCACCCTGGTGCTGCTCAAGGCCGCCGCCTACTGGCTGGACCGTTATGAGCTGCTCAGCCACACCCGCACCGGCAAGCCCTTCACCGGCGCCGGCTACACCGATATCAACGCGGTGCTGCCGGCCAAGATGATCCTGCTGGCGATCGCGCTGATCTGCGCGGTCGCGGTGTTCTCGGCGATCGTGCTGCGCGACTTGCAGATTCCGGCGATCGGTCTGGTGCTGCTGCTGCTGTCGTCGGTCGTGGTCGGCGCGGGATGGCCCCTGATCGTCGAACAGTTCAGCGTCAAGCCCAACGCCGCGCAGAAGGAGAGCGAGTACATCTCGCGCTCCATCGCGGCCACCCGGCAGGCCTACGGCCTGACCGAGGACGTCGTCACCTATCGGGACTATCGCGGCGATGCGCGCGCCACGGCCGCGCAGATCGGCGCGGATGCGGCCACCACCTCCAACATCCGGCTGCTGGACCCGACGATTGTCAGTCCGGCGTTCACTCAGTTCCAGCAGGGCAAGAACTTCTACTACTTCCCCGACCAGCTCACCATCGACCGCTATCGCGACGACGACGGCCAGCTGCGCGACTATGTGGTGGCCGCCCGTGAGCTCAACCCCGATCGGCTGATCGACAACCAGCGTGACTGGATCAACCGGCACACGGTGTTCACCCACGGCAACGGGTTCATCGCCTCGCCGGCCAACACCGTGCGCGGCATCGCCAACGACCCCAACCAGAACGGCGGCTACCCGGAGTTCCTGGCCAGCGTGGTGGGCGCCAACGGCGGCGTGGTCTCACCCGGCCCCGCTCGCCTGGACCAGCCGCGGGTCTACTACGGGCCGGTGATCGCCGACACCGTCGCCGATTACGCGATCGTGGGGCGCAACGGCGCTGACCGCGAGTACGACTACGAGACCAACACCGAGACCAAGAACTACACCTACACCGGCAAGGGCGGTGTGGATGTAGGAAACTGGCTGGCCCGCAGCGTCTTCGCCGCGAAGTTCGCCGAGCGCAACTTCTTGTTCTCCAACGTGATCGGTGCCGACAGCAAGATCTTGTTCAACCGCGACCCGGCCGGCCGGGTGCAGGCGGTGGCCCCGTGGTTGACCACCGACTCCACGGTCTATCCGGCGATCGTCAACAAGCGCCTGGTGTGGATCATCGACGGCTACACCACCTTGGACAACTACCCCTACTCGGAGTTGACGTCCCTGTCGTCGGCGACCATGGATTCCAAGGACGTGGAGTTCAACCGGTTGCTGCCGGATCGGCGGGTGTCCTACATCCGTAACTCGGTCAAGGCCACCGTCGATGCCTACGACGGCACCGTGAGTCTGTACGCCCAGGATGAGCAGGACCCGGTGCTGCGGGCGTGGATGAAGGTGTTCCCCGGCACGGTCAAGCCGAAGTCGGAGATCTCACCGGAACTGGCCGAACATCTGCGCTACCCCGAGGACCTGTTCAAGGTGCAGCGGATGTTGCTGGCCAAGTACCACGTCAACGACCCGGTGACGTTCTTCTCCACGTCGGATTTCTGGGATGTGCCGCTCGATCCCAATCCGTCGGCCAGCAGCTTCCAGCCGCCGTACTACATCGTCGCGAAAAACCTTGCCAAGGGCGACAATTCGGCGTCCTACCAGCTGACCAGCGCGATGAACCGGTTCAAGCGTGACTACCTGGCCGCCTACATCAGCGCCAGCTCGGACCCCGACACCTACGGCAAGATCACGGTGCTCACCATTCCCGGGCAGGTCAACGGACCCAAGCTGGCCAACAACGCGATCACGACCGACACCACGGTCAGCCAGGATCTCGGTGTGATCGGACGGGACAACCAGAACCGCATCCGGTGGGGCAATCTGTTGACCCTGCCGATCGCCCAAGGTGGCCTGCTGTATGTCGAGCCCGTCTATGCCTCCCCGGGGGCCAGTGACGCCGCGTCGTCGTATCCCCGCCTGATCCGGGTGGCGATGATGTACAACGACAAGATCGGCTACGGGCCGACGGTGTCTGACGCACTCACCGGTCTGTTCGGGCCTGGCGCGGGCGCGGCGGCCACCGACATCGCTCCCACCGACACCGGGGCGGCGTCGCAAGGGGCGCCGCCGTCGCCCACCCCACCCGTCGCGGCGGTGCCGACGCCTCCGGCTGCCGAAGCCGCGTTGTCGCCGGCGAAGGCCACAGCGCTGCGAGAAGTTGAATCGGCGCTGAGCGCGGTCCGAGACACCCAGCATCGCGGTGACTTCGCCGCCTATGGTGCTGCGCTGCAACGCCTTGACGACGCGATAGCGAAGTTCAACAGCGCCAAGTAGGACTCACCTGGCCGCGGTCGGGCTGTGCTCGGCCGCGGTGCCCAGGGCCGCGCGGGCCCGGGCGTTCCAGTGGTGCCGGGGTGCCAGCGGTGAGAGCTGACTCACCCGGACGAATTGGCGCAGTGACCAGCGATCGACGGCGCTGACGCTGACTCCGGTGAGCTCGCGGGCCGCAGGATGTTGCAGTGCACGGATGGCGGGGTGGGGGACCGTGCGCATCCACCAATCGGTGGGGGCGAAGATCTGTTCGCGAAACGGCTCGAAATGCGGGCCGGCCACCAGGTGGGTGCGGCAGTAGCCCTCGAAGTAGTCCAGGAATTCCGGCCAGGTGGCGGGCATTGGCCGAGTGGAGATGCCGTAGCGGCGATACCACGCGCAGCACTCTTGGTAGAGCTGCTCGTGCTCGTCGGCATCGAGCGGGCGGATGAACGTGTTGACCATGAACACGAGGGATTCGACGTACGTGGCGTGCTGGAAGTGGAAGAGCTCGGGAGCCAGGGCGTGGTACTTGCTTCCCGCAGCGTCCACACCCTTGACGTGCTCGTGGGCGAAGCGCATTTGGGGCCGCATGTCGTCGTCGCTGTAGGCGTAGTTGACGGCGGCGGTCACGGTGCGTTTCTTGTGCAGCCAGATGCGGTTTCGCATGAGCGCGTGCTCGGTGATGCCCGCGGCGATGCTGGGGTGCAGCATCAGCAGGCAGACCGCCCTGGGCAAGACGAACAGGAAGCGGCGGTCGGCCAGGAATTGCCACAGCAGGCTGTCGGCACCCAGGCCGTCATCAGGGCGGGGCATGTTCAGCTCCGCGGGGTGTGCCGGCGCACGCGCTGGGCAAGGTCGACCATGGGCACACTGTAATCGAAGGCGTTGCGGCTCAAGGCAGTTGTGAACGCTGCGGGCACCGCTGCGAGAGGTCGGATCGGGGCCGCACGCAGGCGATTTGGTGCCCTGGCCGCTATTGGGTAACCTTGTCATTACCGACGCGGGGTGGAGCAGCTCGGTAGCTCGCTGGGCTCATAACCCAGAGGTCGCAGGTTCGAATCCTGTCCCCGCTACTAGCGAGACGGCCCCCGGAGATTTCTCCGGGGGCCGTTTTCATTGGGTTTGAGAACACTGGTCTTGCGGTGTGCTCACGAGCTGGATTGTGCGCGAGACTGGAACCCGCACCTTAAGGCCGATCGACGTGAGAGTTCCGTTGCCTGCAAGAACCTCGGAGTGGAGAAGACCGCTCGGCATCTCCATTGTCCTGGACGGGGAGGCTCCGGTGCGCCTGGAGGGCACGTACGACAATCCGGTGCAATTGACTCGGCTTTACTTCGTAAGGCCAAGTGGATGAGAGAATGTCTGCCGTGACGAACGCCGCTGATTTCGAGCCGGGTGGTCTTGACCATTCCGAGGAGATCGAGACCGAGAACGTGCTGGACGTCGACCCGGATCAGGAGGTCGTCAATACCCGCTACGAGATCACGTCATACGGAGCTGACTACCCCGTCGACGGGTTGATCAAGCGCTTGGAGCAAGGCGACATTGTCATCCCTTCATTTGATCCGACATTCGAAGCCAGCACGGATGTCAAGGGGTTCCAACGCAAGTTCGTCTGGACTCGCCCTCAGATGGACAAGTTCGTTGAATCCCTGCTACTTGGACTACCTGTTCCGGGAGTGTTCCTCGTACGCGATCGAGACAACAAATTGCTGGTTCTCGACGGCCAGCAACGTCTCAAGACTTTACAGGCGTTCTACCGTGGAATCCATAACTCGCGGGAGTACAAGCTCACAAACGTGCAAGAATCTTTCCGAGATAGAGGATATAACGAACTTGACGACGAGGACCGTCGCCGACTGGATGACAGTATCATCCACGCTACGGTTCTACGACAGGAACATCCGGCAGGCAGTCAAGATGCTGTTTACTCAATTTTTGAGCGACTTAACACTGGCGGCAGCCCGCTCCAGCCGCAAGAAATTAGGGTTGCGCTTTATAGCGGTCCATTCCTCCAAGCGCTAAGCGAGACAAACCAAGACGCCCACTGGCGGGCTTTGTACGGTCCTGCCTCGCCTCGGCTCAAAGATCACGAACTGATTCTGCGTGTTCTCGCGCTCTATGAGACGGCTGAAACATACGAACGGCCGCTCAAGACTTTCTTGAACCACTATCTAGCCGAAAATCAGGATCGCGCCGACACAGACGACATTTGCGGCCTCTTTGCCTCAGCGGCCAACCTGATCGACGCCGCGATAGGGAAGGCGGCTTTCCGGCCCGTCCGCCCACTCAACGCAGCGGTGCTTGACTCGATAATGGTCGGCGTTATGCATCGGCTAGCGGCGGCGCCAGTGACTGACCTCACTGCCATGAAGGACGCGTACGACAAGCTGATCGCCAATCCGGAGTTTACGACAGCTACGGTCAGCTCCACTGCGGCGGAAGATTCAGTGCGAAACCGCCTCAACCTTGCGATAGCCGCGTTTCAGAATGTGCCGTAGATGGTTCGGGCCAGTGGGCGTAGTGAAGTCAAGCGCCGGCGGGATCGTCTTTATGCGGTCGTAGGTCAGATCGATGGAAAGCAATTGTCTCCTGAGCTTCTGGCGCACTTCGCTAGGTATTTGGCCGTCCTAATCTCCGGCTACATAGAGCAGTCGGTGAAGGAGCTGATCCGCGAGTATTCCCGAAGGCAAGGTGACTCGAGGGTGCAGCGACTCGTCGGTAAGCACGTTGAGCGCTTCCGCAATATCGACAACGACAAGCTTAAGCAGATGCTCGATGCTTTGGATCCGGCCTGGTGGCCGATGCTCGAAGCTGCGCACGCTGACGACCTTGAGGCACTGGGAAGTATCGCAACTCTTCGCAACAACATTTCCCACGGCGGAGACTCGGGCGTGTCTTTGATCGTAGTGAAAGGCTACTTGGAGCGCATCGAAAATGTAGTCAGGTGGCTAGTAGCGCTCCTCGATCCTCCACCGACGTAGCCCAAGTCCTGCATTCACGACTGCCCCGATACTCGTAAGTCGACAGATCCGTTCGCGGGCTTCGTCGTAAGGGGTCCGAGGTTTATTGCGTGGTCCGGGCCGGATCGGGTCGAAGCTGGCTGCCGGCGGTGACAGTCTCGGCGTCCCCCAGCTGGCCTGCCCAGGTCCGGATGCGGCCACATTCTCAGCTCGCAGCAGTGCTGGGATGCGCTTCTGTTGACGCGGGGGAGATTCAAACGACATGACCGGTCAACCTCAGAGTAATCATCTTGCATTAGTCAACCGATGTGTCGGACTGAACCGTGCCAGGGCTACCGATGCGGTGCCGCAAGGCACTGGAGGATCCCCTGACCCCTCTAGCCCCACGGATCTTTCTTTCAGGGCTCTACTCGGCTCCCTAACCCCAGACCCCGCCATACAGAAGAGGCTGCCGCAGCTTTCGCTGCGACAGCCTCTTGAAGTCTGTGTGTTCGGTCAGATGACCGAAACGCCAACAGCCTGCGGACCCTTCGCGCCCTGTTCGACCTCGAACTGGACCCGAGCGTTCTCCTCCAGGGTGCGGAATCCGCTGCCGCTGATCTCGGAGTAGTGGACGAAGACGTCAGCCGCTCCGCCGTCGGGGGCGATGAAGCCGAAGCCCTTTTCGCCGTTGAACCATTTCACAGTGCCCTGTGCCATTTACTTCACTTCTTTCATTTTTCAAGCCCATCAAGCGATGATGTGCGTCACTGACGCTAGCACGCCATACCGGAGCTTTCCTGTGAAATGCACACGAGTCGGGCTGCGGCGCGGCTGACGGCACGTTTGCCGGGTCATCCGGCCCACACGTCCTCGACGTAGCGGTCGGCTTCCACCAGGGCGATCAGCCAGTCGTGGGCCTGCTGCGCATCGCTGCCGGTGCGGGCGCGGTAGATGTCGATAAAGGCTTGGCGCACCGCCGGAGCCATCTTCGCGCCGTCGCCGCACACGAAGACGTGGGTCTGTTTCGCGGGATCGCCCAGCAGCTCCCAGACGTCGTCGGCGTCGGCGGCGATCCGGTCCTGCACGTAGCGGACACCGCCCTGGGGCGCGCGGGAGAAGGCCGGGCGCATCCGGACGATCCCCTCGGCTTCGGCCGCCTCGAACTGGTCGCGGAAGATGTAGTCCGCGTCGGGATTTCGGACGCCGAAGAAACACAACGCTGGTGAATACGGCGCGCCCTCCTGTTTGGCCGCCAGCCGGTCGCCCAGGAACCCGCGAAACGGAGCAACCCCGGTCCCGGCACTCACCAGGATCACATTCTTTGCGGGGTCGGCGCCGGCACGGAAAGCCTGGCGGGCCGGATCGACGCGCGCCCGAATCTGCGTGCCGGCGGCCATGGCGGCCAAGTGGTTGGACGCCACGCCCTGAAACAGGCCGTGGCCCGAGCGTGCCGGCGCGTCGAGCACGCTGACCACCAGCGCCACCAGCCCGGGTGCCAAGCGCGACGACGACGCTATGGAGTAATGGCGAGGTGTCATCGGTTCGAGCAGTTCGAGCAGCTCCGCGCCGGTCAGCGCGCATGCCGGGCACTCCATCAGGCATTCGAACAGGCTGAGCGGGCAGGGTTCGGCCGCTGCCGCCAACTGTTCCAGGCGTTCGCGTTCGGGCGGGCACGGGTTGGACGCGGCCAGACGGCGCAACTGGCTGGGTGTGACCGGTTTGCGTAGTTCGACGAAGTGGGTGAGCAGCTCGCGGGCGCTCACCTCCCGGTCCAGGGCGATCAACCGCCGGGACGCGCGCCGCGGGTTGATGGCCAGTCGCCGGTCACCGTCGATGCTCAGCAGCTCCAGCACGGTGGCCACCAGTTCGGGCGGATTGTCGGCCAGCACCGTCAGGTGATCACCGGTCTGATACTCGACCCCCTCGGGCAGGGCGATGCGGACAAAGCGTTTCGCTCCGCCCAGGGCGGCGTCGTCGCCGACCAGGGCGGTGTTCTCCAGGACGGTCATCGGCGTCACCGCGAACCGGGCATCGATTGCCGCGGTGACGGGGCCCAGGATGGGGCGCATGTCGTAGAGCGGCTCGTCGGTGTCGGTGATCGGCGCCGCGTCGGGATCGCCGAAGTGGGCCGAAAGCGCTTCGCGCAGTGCGGTGGAGAACTCCTCGACGGTTCCGTTGAGATCCCCGGAGGTGTCGGCCGCGGTCAGGGGGAGCAGGGGATCGGCGCCCAGTTCGCTCAGGCGCGCGTCGATGTGTCTGGGCACCGCCTGGTAGGTGTCGGCCCAGTTGCGGTCCCCGACACCGAGCACCGCAAAGCGCGGGGTGCCGTCCAGCGTGGCGTCGGCGCTGAGCAGCCAGGCCAGGAACTCTCGCGCGTCATCGGTCGGTTGCCCGTTGTAGGACGAGGCGACGATCACGACCGCGTCGGTCGCGGGCAGGGCCCCGGCGAAGTCGTCGAGCGCAGCCACGGTGGTGGTGCAACCGAAGTCGGTGGCCTCCTCGGCGAGCTGTTTGACCAAAGCGCGGCAGGTGCCGAGGTTCGAGCCGTGCAGCACGGCCAGCGTGGTGCCCGCCTTGACCGGGGTGAGTGTGCCCGCGGTGCTTTGCGGCGCAGCGGCGGCCTGCGGGGATACGGCGCTGCGCCGATCCTCGGGTGTGCGCCGCACGAGGCCTAGCTGAAACCCGACGGGGCGCCGACTGCGTTCTGAGTCGAAGTGCAGAACATAGTGTTGTGAGTCGATCAGGCGATACCGGTGGACCAGCCGCGCGATCGTCATGGTGGCCTCGTGCAGGGCGAACTGGCGTCCGATGCAGGAACGTTCCCCGGTGCCGAAGGGTTTGAACACCGCGGCCGGCCGGGCCGCTGATCGAGCAGGGGCGAACCTGTCTGGATCGAACAGTTCGACGTTGTCGCCCCACTCGGGCCGGCGGTGCAGCGCACCGGTCAGGACGCTGACCGCCTCGCCTTTCTTGATCGGGTATTCGCCGCCGATCACGGTGTCATCCAGTGCCATTCGGTCAAAGCTGAGCACCGGTGGACACAGGCGCAGCGTCTCGTTGATCACCTGCCGCAGGTATTCGAGCTTTCCGATGTCGTCATAGGTCGGCACGTAGTCGTCCTCGCTGCCGAAGACGGCGTCGACTTCGGCTGTGACGCGCGAGAGCACCGCGGGGTGGTGCACCAGGTTGTAGAGCGCGGTGGGCATCAGCTCCGAGGTGGTCAGCTGGCCGGCGATCAGAAACGTCATGATCTGGTTGCGAATGTTCTCGTCGCTCAACAGCGGATCGCCGTCGCCGTCGCGGCCGAGCATCACGTAGAGCAGGTCATCGAGTTCGGGGCTGGCCGTTGCTCGGTGCCCGGCGACCAGCTCATCGAAACTGCGATGCAGGTAGGCCAGCTCCCGATCGAATTCGGCGCTGCCCTCGGACGTGCCGAGTTCGCCCAGGGCGGCGGTGAAGCTTCGCGGGACCGGAGCCAGGCCGTCATGGGTGAAGGAGTCGAATCGGGCGCCGAACCCGGCCAGCGCGACGGTGTCCATCGCGAGCTTCTGCAGGTCGGTGGAGGCGTCGACGGTTCGATCCCCGGCGCACGCATCCCAGCGGGCCACCAGTTGGTCGCCGATATCGAGCATCGCGCCGTGATAGTTGCGCAGCCCGGCGTAGCTGAAGCCGGGCATCAGGACATCGTGTGCCCGCTGCCACGCCGGTTCACCGTGGTAGGCGGTGAACAGTCCGTCGCCGGCCAGCCGGCGTACCCGGGCCAGCGGCTGCATCGGGTTCTTGGCGAATCGGGTCTCGTCGCACAACTCCTCGACCAGCTCCCGCGAGCAGGCGTAAAGCTTGCGCACCCCGCTGTAGTCGGCGTAGAACAGCGGGCCGTGGCGCTCGCCGAGGATGTCGACCGGCAGTGCATAGGGCCGACCAGTCAGCTCAGAGGCTGCAGGCAGTGGCCCCTCGGCGGACGGAACGTTGTCCAGGTCCGGGGGCTGGGAGGCGGTGAAATCGGCCATATCGGGCAGCATAAGCTGCCACTGGATTCTGTTCCGGCACAATGCCGATCAACGCCCGGCGCGTAGTTTTCTCCCCGGTCACTGCTGCGTCGGGCGATCGGCAAAGGAAACCACCTCGCCGCGGTTGATCGACACCCAGTCGCGGGCCTGCAGATAGGGTCGGAAGGTCTCGACTATGCGCTGTTCGTCGGCAGGGGTCTTGGGCCGCTGCAGCTCGTAGAGGTGCGGAAACTCCGTCCACGCCACCACGGCCTCCCACAGCCGCACCGCGGCGTCGCCGCTGGGCGGATCGATGAGCACCGGCCCGAACAGGCACTGTCCGTCGGGAAAAAACAGTGTGGGAACCCCATAGCCGCCGGCAGCGACCACCCGGTGATGATCGGCCAGCACCTCGTCGCTGGTGGTGGGGTCGGCGATCGCCTGATCGACCAGACCCGGATCGAATCCGAGTTCCTCAAGCAGGTGCCGGGCGACCGCCTTTTCGTGCGGCTTATGGCCCTCTTCGTGCAGTGCGCGCCCGGCACGCCGGTACCACGCGTCGAGGTCGGCCATCGACTGGCGCCGCAGCAGCGCGCCGATCCGCATCATCGACCAGCCATAGGACCATTCGCGCTCCCACGGGTGTTTCTTGCCCTCTTGGCGGTTGATCTCCTCCAGGCTGAAGAAACGCCAATTCACGGTCAGGCCGGTCTGGTCTCGGACCTCCCGGATCCACCGTGACGTCTGATAGGCGTAGGGGCACATGACGTCGAAGTGAAAATCGACCGAATCCAGGCGACTGGTCACATCGTGAACCTCAGGTTGCGGGCGGTGCGGTCACCGAGTTCGTTGTCGCCCTTCCAGGTGACGGCGCCGGAATCGATCTGGGCCTGTGGGTCGATGCGCCCGCACGCCAGCTGAATGAAGGTGGTGGAATCGGTGGTCAGTGTGACATCCGGATCGGCCAGGTGGTCAACGGCTTTCGCTCGTCCATTCACGGCGACGTGTAATTGGCGAGTGAGCGGACCGGTCAGATCGAAGGTGATGCTCTTTCCTTCGGGCAGGCCCACCTTCTTGCCGACGATGTAGCCCAGCGAGCCTGCGACTTCGGCCAGCGCGATCTCGGCCGCCAGCCCGGTGTCCTCGGTGGCGCGGCCCAACGGGGTGCTGATGTCGCGTTCGTGCACCCAGAAATCGAAGACCCGGATCTCCAGGAAACGTCCATAGGTGCTGGGACCGACCGGAGTCCACGACGGGCGAGCGAGATCTGCTTCGGTCAGGGCGGCCAGGTCGTTGCGCCTGCGGTCATAGATCGCGTGCACCAGCTGGCCGTAGCCGGCCGTGTCGGTGGCGGCGTCGCGCAGAAAGTCTGCGGCCGCATCGAACGGCGGGGGAGTCTGGCCATCGTCGGGCAGCCACCCGGCCATCACGGCCTCGATGCTGGTGACGTGGTTGACCACGTCGCGGACGGTCCACTCCGGGCACAGCGATGCAGCGCCCCACTCGGCGTCGTCCAAGTCGGCGCAGAGGGCTTCGATCGCGGCGTAGCAGGACTGCAGGGCGGTGGTGATCCTGTCCACGCTGGGTACATTCACTGCGGTCTACTCCTTGCTACGAGCACCCCAGAAGGTGCTTATCTCACGAGCATCCGACAGGCGGCCGCCGATATCAAGGAAATGACGAAGCGGCCCCTCAGAGCACCCACGGTGCGATCAACGTCATGGCCCCCAGCACCACAAATCCGATGAGGAAGGCCACGACGGTAAAGCCCATCACCTGGCGCACGTGCAGCTTGGCGATCGCCAGCAGGGGCAGCAGCCAGAACGGCTGGATCATGTTCGCCACGCCTTCCCCGACGGCCACAGCCATGGAGATCAGCCCCAGGTACCCGGGTGAGCTCTGGCCGATCGCGAGCGCGGAGTCGACGGCGATCGGACCCTGCACCGCCCAGTGCCCGCCACCCGACGGCACGAACAGGCTGATGATCACCGAGCCGGCGAACGTCAGGAACGGCAGGGTGTACTGCGTCGCGCCGTTCACCAGGGTTTGGGCCAGCAACGTCTGCAGCGGCCTGGAGCCGTCGGCGCCCTGGTAGGCCAGCAGTCCCACAAGGCCGCCGTAGAGCGGATATTGCAACAGCAGCGAACCGGAGACCTTGGCGGCGCCGGTGAATGCCCGGATGAAGCGGATCGGTGTGCGGTGCAACAGCGCACTGGTGATGGTGAACAGCATGATCATCGAGGAGATGTTCAGGGCGAAGCCACTGGCCACGAAATACGTGATGCCCGCGGCGAACAGCAGCACATTGAGGATCCACTGATTCTCCAGCCACTCGGCGAGCGTGTGGTTGGCCGGTGGCTCGACGGCCCTCTCATCGTCGAACACCGCGGGGTCGGGGGCCAGTGTGTCGCAGGGCTCCATCCGCCAGATCGTCAGGGCGAGGACCGCCAGCACGACGATCGCCGCGAGCCAGCTGTAGGGCGCGAAGATGGTCTGGCTCAGCGGCACGGTGATTCCGGCGATCTTGTGGATCACGTTGATGGGGCTGCCCGCGTCGGTGTTCGCCAGTGCGATCGATGACGAAAGTCCTTGTGTCCAGACGATGAAACCCATGAATGCCGCGGCGATCAGATAGCCGAAGTGCGAGTCCGGGAATCGTCGCGCCACCTGACGGGCAAGCAATGCCCCGGCCACCAGTCCCAGACCCCAGTTCAGCAGGGCCAGGGCGGCGCTCACGCCGAAGCAGAGCAAGGCCGCCTGGACCTGGTTGCGCGGCTTGGCCGCGACACCGTTGATGGCCCGCTTCAGTGCCGGTGCTTCGGCCAGGGTGTAGCCCGTCACCAGGATCAGGACCATCTGGAAGGCGAACGTGAAGATGTTCTGGTTGCCCCACACCCCGCCGTACCAGGCCTGGAGCATGCCGCTAGCCGAGGCTCCGCGGACGAGCACCGCGACCAGCCCGGCGACGATCAGCGTGAGGATCAGCGCGAACAGGTACGGATCGGGCATCAGGCGCTCGACATAGCGGACACACAGGCCGGTGAACGACTGCAGCAGACCCCGACGCCTGGTGCGTGGTTCGGTCATTGGCGCCAACCCCTCATCCGGATCGCTCAGCGGTGCATTGTGCGATGTCACGATAGATGCCGCACCCGCCCAGATCCGGTTTTGCGCGCGGGTGTGCTGAAGAAGTCGGGGACTACGTCGAGCCCGGTCCAGTCGCTACAGTTGGCCTGATCGACAGGGGTAGTGCGCATGCCGTTCGAAGCCCGGTGTCGTCCATTCGCGGCTGGTCGCCGCAGGCCTTGCACGTCTTCGGCTGGGTCGGGATCTTCTTGTTCGGGTTGGGTGTGGCTGTTCTGGTGCCGCGACTGTTCGTCACCGGGGCCGAGATTCGCATCGACGCCGAAGGGGTCTACCTGCGAAGCGGCGGCGGGCAGGTGATTCCGTGGAGTGCCATCAACCGGATCACGACGGTGGACGGTGGCCGTGTGCAGCTGGCCTATCTGTTCCTCAAGGACCCTGCCGTCTTACGCCGGCGCAGGCGATTGGGGGCCAAGTCTTTTGGCGATGTCGCCGTGTCGCTGCAGGGCACCGACGGAAAGATCAGCGAGATGCGGGCGGCATTCGACCACTTCGCTCCGGGCAGGCGCGACCGCGCACGGGACTGATCCCGTCGTGCTGCCCGCGCCGGCGGATGTGCTACTACTGCCTGTGATCCTGGATGAAAGGGTGTGCCATGGCCGGGCTCTACCACGCCGCTGTCGTCTTCCTGATCGTCCTGACGATCGTCACTTTCGCCAGCAGCTTCTGGTTCACCAACCCTTACGGCCGCTTCGCCAGTCCAGACGAACGCTTCACGCTGCCCGGCAAGATCAGCTGGCTGATGTTCGAATGCCCGCAGTGGTGGGCCTTCACCGTGACGTTCTGGCTTGTCGCGCATCAGCACGGGGCGCCGGCCGTCGTCTTATACGCACTGTGGCAGTGCCACTACCTCTACCGGGGGTTGATCTATCCGCTGAGCCGTAAGGGCGATGGCAAACGATTCCCCATCTCGGGTATCGCGTTCGGATTCACCTTCAACGCCATCAACGGGTTCGCCAACGGATATGCCGTAGCGCTGGCCCCGCACCTGCAACATGAGCACTGGTTCGTCGACCACCGCTTCCTCGTGGGGCTGGTGGTCGCGGTGGCAGGCTGGGTGATCAATTTCCAGGCCGACCGTATCCTGATCGGCCTGCGTTCCGACGGCGGCAGCGGCTACCGCATTCCCTACGGCGGGGCGTTCCGTTGGGTGTCGGCGGGCAACTATTTCGGTGAACTCGTGTTGTGGACGGGTTGGGCGATCATGGCTTGGACTCTGCCGGGGCTGATCTTCGTGCTGTTCTCCATCGCCAACCTGGGGCCCCGGGCGGTCGCGACCCACAAGTGGTACCGGCAGCAGTTCCCGGACTACCCGCCCAATCGCAAGGCGATCATTCCCGGGCTGCTCTAGCCGATATACAGGCGGACCGCGGAAATGGTTCCCGCGGACGCGGCTTTGTCGGAGAACTCGAACAGCCCCACCCCGCGCTTGCCATCCAACCGCACAGTCGCCGTGACGGTGCGCCCCGCGGCGATGAGCTTCTCGACCTCAAGATGCCGTGCCGTCGAGACGAATTCGGCGACCGCTATCTCGGTCACACCGTCTGGGCTCAGCGTGGCGGTGGGCGTCAGAAGTGACGCGACCGCGGCCGAATCGGAGCGGCCCAGTGCCGCAACCAGCTCGAGCACCCGCTGCTTTCCGCGTTTGCGTACCCCTGACAGGCCGCGCATGAATCCGGCGCAGCCGGAAAGTCCTTGGTGGCGCAGCAATTGCGGGCCCAAGATGATCGAGGCGAGCAGGCCGCGACCGCCGGAACCCAGCAACTGCCCGACCATCTTCTGCAGCTCCCAATGCGCGAACAGTCGCTGAATCTTCAGGGAGCCGTCCGGTCCTTCGCTGACCATGTCATAGCGCAGGTGCATCGGGATGTGCATGGTGACACCGGTGGACATCGTGGTGTGCACCGTGAGGTCGCGCAGGACCGACATGCCTGCGACCACATCATTGTCGACGTCGAACTCGATGGTGTTGGGCGCGATGAAGGTATCGAAGAATCGTCCGATGGCGGCCGCTCCGATGTGCGGAGTCGACCCGACGGGATCGTTCACCTGCCCGTCGGCGGCAAAAAGGCCGACCCAGGCCGCCTTATCGTGGACTGCGACGGCTTTCGGCGACTGTTCGGCGGCTTCCAGTAGTGCACCGGGGCTAGGGGAAGCATGTCGATCCGGCATCGGGATTCCTCTCGTCGTAAGAACCGCGCGGGCCCTCAGTCGCGCATCCGCAGGACGACCTTGCCGGCCGCGGTGCGATTCTCCAGTGCCGCCAGCGCCTCGGCCGCCTGATCGAGGTCGAACAGGTCCGGCTGGGGCGGGGCTACCTTCCCCGACGCCAGCAGCGGTTCCAGCACCGCCCACTGCCGCTCCAGCTCGCCGGGATGGGACATGATCCAGGCGCCCCAACCGACGCCCACCACGTCGATGTTGTTGAGCAGCAGCCGGTTCACCTTCACGGTGGGGATATCGCCGCCGGTGAAACCCACCACCAGCAGCTTCCCGCCGGGAGCCAGGGACCGCAGCGAATCGGTGAACCGGTCACCGCCGACCGGGTCGAGCACCAGATCCACTCCGCGCCCGCCGGTCAGTTCGGCCACCGCCTCCCGGAACCCTTCGGCAAGCACCGTGTCGGTGGCGCCGGCAGCGCGAGCCACCTCGGCCTTCTCCTGGGTGGAGACCACGGCGATCACTCGGGACGCGCCCAACGCTCCGGCCAGGCGCAGGGTGGACGTGCCGATACCCCCGGCGGCGCCGTGCACCAGAACGCTCGCGCCCTGCGCCAGCTGGCCGCGTGTGGTCAGCGCGAACAGCACCGTCAGATCGTTGAACAGCAGCCCGGCACCGGCTTCGAACGACACCGTGTCCGGCAGCTTGAACACCCGCTCGGCGGGCACCGAGATCACCTGTGCCATCGCACCGTTGAGCATGGTCAGCACCGCAACCCGATCCCCGGCGCGCACATGTGCCCCGGGCGGGGCACTGCGCACCACGCCGGCCGCCTCACCGCCGGGGACAAACGGCAGATCCGGCTTGTACTGATAGAGCCCGCGTGATTGCAACACATCGGGAAACGCCACGCCGGCGGCGTGAATGTCGATGACGACCTGATCGTCGCCGGCCGGCTCGTCGAGCTCTACCACCTGGGCGGAAGCCGGTCCGTCGAGTTGCGAAATCTGTACCGCGCGCATGGGCGAACCCTTCGTCAGAAGTGCTTTCGATGAAAACCTAGTCCACCCAGGCGTATGCTCGCGATGCGGCAGCGTTGCCGCGATTCCGGTGAGGTGACGATGAGTGCTCAACGGCCCAGTCGGCGGCGAAATGTCGGCACATTCCCGGCGGAGTTGCCGCCTGCCCGCACCATGGCAGTGCGCTCCGCGGACGGAACAAAGCTGCACACCCAGGTCTTCGGTCCGGCCGACGGATATCCGATCGTGCTGGCACACGGCATCACCTGCGCCATCCGGGTCTGGGGTCATCAGATCGCCGATCTGGCCACCGATCACCGAGTGATCGCCTTCGACCACCGCGGTCACGGCCGCAGCGGGGTGCCCAAGCGCGGCGGATACAGCCTGACGCACTTGGCTTCGGATCTGGACTCGGTGCTGGACGCCACCCTGGCTCCGGGAGAGCGTGCCGTCATCGCCGGGCATTCCATGGGCGGTATGGCGATCAGCGCGTGGTCGGACCGCTACCGGCACAAGGTGCAGCAGCGGGCCGATGCCGTGGCACTGATCAACACCACCATCGGCAACCTGCTGGCCGAGGTCGAGCTGTTCCAGGTGCCACCGCCGCTGCAGCGGGCCCGGGTGCAGGCGGCACGGCGCGGATTGCTGGCCTTTGGCAGCGTGCCCATCGTGGGCCCGGCGAATCTGGCCGTCCGGCAATTCGTGCACATGCTCGCCGTCGGTGGCGAAGCCCACCCGTCTGTCACCGCGCTGATCTGCGATCTGTTCGCCAGCACCCCGGCCGCCAGTCGTGGCCACTGGGTGCGGGCCCTGGTGGATGCACTGGGCCCGGCGTCCTACATCGACCTCGACGGTCTGACCGTGCCCACCTTGGTGATCGGCAGCAGGCGCGACCGGTTGCTGCCTCTGCTGGCATCACAGCGGATCGCCGACGCAGCACCGAATCTGACCCGTTTCATCGAGGTCAGCGGGGGACACTGCTCGATCCTCGAGCACCCCGCGGTGGTGAATCGGGAGCTTCGGGACCTGGTAGACGTGGCCTCCGGCTCCTCCGGTGACGTGGCCGTCGGTTCTGGAACCCGTCCCTAGGGTGCCGCAACAGCGTTGAAAGTACACACCGCTCTCAGTGGGCTCACCGGTGTCATCGATCAGGCCCGTGAGCTGCGCGAAGCCGGCGTCCGCGGTGTCTTCACCTTCGAGGGGCCGCACGACGTCTTCGCCCCGTTGACGCAGGCCGCCGGTGTGGGTGGCCTGGATCTGATGACCAACGTTGCGATCGCCTTCCCGCGCAACCCGATCCACCTGGCACACCAGGCCAACGACCATCAACTGCTCAGCGAGGGCCGGTTCGTCCTGGGTCTGGGCACGCAGATCCGTGCGCAGATCGAGAAGCGGTTCGGTGCGGCCTTCGACAGGCCGGTAGACCGGATGGTCGAACTCATCGGGGCGCTGCGGGCGATCTTCGACTCGTGGAACACCGGCGCCCGGTTGGACTTTCGCGGTGAGTTCTACCGTCACACGCTGATGACCCCGACGTTCAGTCCGGGACCGAATCCCTATGGAGCGCCGCCGATCTATGTGGGGGCGCTGGGGCCGCGGCTGACGCGTGCGGCGGCCGCTCATGCCGACGGGCTCCTGGTCATGCCGTTCTCCACCAAGCGGTTCCTGCACGAGAGCACCATGGCAGCGGTGCGCGCCGGGTTGGCTCAATCCGGGCGCTCTGAAAGGGATTTCGCGGTGGTACCCGAGATCATCGTGGCCACCGGCGCCACCGACGGCGAACGTGAGGCGGCCGAAGCCGCCACCCGGATGCTGCTCGGCTTCTATGCCTCGACACCGGCATACGCCCCGGTGCTGGCCGCGCACGGCTGGCAGGATCTGCAGCCCGAGCTCAATGCACTGTCCAAGCAGGGGCAATGGGCCCAGATGGGTGCACGGATCACCGACGAGATTCTGCACACCATCGCCGCGTGCGGCACACCGGCGCAGGTGGCCGAGCGCATTCGTGACCGGGTCGACGGGATCGCCGACACCGTCTGCATCTACCAGGCGGCGCCCATAGCCCCGTCGCTGATCGGTGAGATCGTCGCCGAGCTGCGCTAACTGAAAGTCAGTGCGTGCGCGGATCGGTCAGAATCTCTACCAGCGCTGGACCGCGATGTTCCAGGGCCTGGGTGATTGCCGAGTCCAGGGCGGCGGGATCGGTCACTCGCGTGCCATGGGCGCCGCAGTCGCGCGCAAACGCAGCGAAATCGGGGTTCAGTAGCGAGGTCTGCCAGACCTCGTATTCGGCGCTGCGCTGCTCTTCACTGATCTTGGCGAGTTCCCCGTTGTTGAGCAGGATGTGGGTGATGTTCATGTCGTACTTCACCGCGGTGGTGAAGTCGGCCAAGTACTGGCCGAATCCGCCGTCGCCGGTGATCGCGACGATAGGGCGGTCAGGGGCGGCAGCCCAGGCGCCCATGGCCGCCGGAAATCCGAAGCCGATCGAGCCGAGGTAGCCCGACATCAACACCGACTGCTGCTTGGTCTCGAAGTAGCGGCCGAACGAGTAGGCGTGATTGCCGACGTCGACGGCCAGCACGGCGTCCTCGGGTACCAGGTCGCTGAGCGCGGCGAAGATAGCCGCAGGCGCGACCCGACCCGGGACGCGCGTGCCGGCGCGCCGGGCTTTCTCCGCCCGCCACACCGCCCACCTCTCGGCGACTTCGGCGCGTTGGTCGACCAGTTCGGGGGCGGTGCGAACGCTCTCGAGCAGCGCGGTGGCCGTCACGCCGACATCGCCGAGAACCGGCACGGTGACCGGTCGGAACCGGCCCAAGGTGAGTGGGTCGGTGTCCACCTGAATGGTGGGCTTGTAGGGCGAGATGCCGGTGTGGTTGGAGAAGGAAGCGCCGAAAACCAGCAACAGGTCGGCTTTGTTCATCATCCACGAGGCCACTGGTGTGCCCGAGCGGCCCAGTACGCCGGCGGCCAGCGGATGACTGTCGGCGATCTGGCCCTTGGCTTTGAACGTGGTCAAGATGGGGGCGTGCAGTCGCTGCGCGAGCGCCACGATCGCGGGCATGTCGAACTTCGCGCCCGCACCGACCACCACCACTGGCCGGGTCGCTGCGGCAATCTGGTCGAGGGCCTGACCCAGCGCTGCGGCCGGCGGTGCGACTCGCAGGTCGGGCATGCGGCCCGCCGGCCCCGACGCTGTGGGGTTGGGGGCCGCCAGCACCTGGACCTCGTCGGGGAGCACGAGATGGCCGACGCCGCGGTCGAGGATGGCGTGCTTGAGTGCCATCGTCATCAACTCCGCGTGATCGGATCCCGCGCGCACCATCGCCGAGTAGACGGCGACATCGGCAAAGGCCGCCAGCAGGTCGATGTCTTGGAACGCGCCCTTGCCGGCCACCGACGAATCCACGTTGCCCGAAATCGCCAGCACGGGAACTCGGTCGGCCTTGGCGTCGTAAAGCCCGGTGAGCAGGTTGGTAGAGCCTGGCCCGGCGATCCCGAAGCACGCCGCGGGACGGCCGGTCAGCTTGCCGTAGGCCGATGCGGCGAAAGCGGCTGCCCCCTCGTGCCGAATACCGAAGTACCGCAGCTTCCCGGCGGTCTCGGCGCGGTGCATCGCCTCGGCCACACCGAGATTGGAGTGCCCCACCATTCCGAAGACAGTGTCCACGCCCCAATTGGTCATCGTCTCGACCAGAACGTCACTGACGGTTCGTGGCGGGTCCACCGGCGCTGGGGTTCCGACGTACACGCCGTCCGTCCGGACTTCGACCGGGTAGGTGCGGACGTCGAAGTCAGGCCCGCCTGCTGCCTCACCGGTGAAAGGATCGAAATCGAAACCGTGCCAGGGGCAACGGATCTTCCCGTTCTCCACGGTGCCCTGACCCAGTGGCCCGCCCTGGTGCGGGCAGCGGTTGTCCACCGCGCCGAATTTGCCGTTGAGTCGAGTCAGGGCAACGGCCTTGAGCCCGACGGGACAGGCCTTCACCTGGCCTTCGTCGAGCTCGTCGACGTCAACGGCCTTGTGCCACAGCAGTGCGGGGCCCTCGTCGTGTGCGTTCGGTGTGTCCTTCTCCAGGGTCACAGCGGTACGACTCCTGCGTAGGGGACTCCGCTGAGATAGGCGAAGTCGCGGTCAAATGTCACCAGATCGTCCAAGGAGAATTCGGCGAGGCTGCGATGCCCGCAGGCACGCGCCAGCACCACCATCAAGTCCACAGCGGAACGCAGGAACCGGTCCAACCGTTCTGCGGCCAGCTGGACCGGCAACCTGCTGCGAAGATGCGGATCCTGGGTGGCGATTCCGACCGGACAGGTGTTGGTATTGCATGCCCGCATCCCGACGCATCCGATGGCCTGCAAGGCGGAGTTCGACAGTGCGATCGCGTCGGCGCCCAGGGCTAGGGCCTTCACCATGTCGGCGGGCGTGCGGATCCCGCCGGTGATGGCCAGCGTCACCCGATCTGCCTGGGATCGATCCAGATGTCTGCGTGCGCGCGCCAGGGCGGGAATGGTCGGGACCGAAATGTTGTCCCGGAAAATCTTTGGTGCGGCTCCGGTTCCGCCGCCGCGGCCGTCGAGGATGATGTAGTCGACGCCGATGGTCAACGCGGCATCGATATCACGCTCGATGTGCTGTGCGCTCATCTTGTAGCCCACCGGGATGCCGCCGGAGACCTCACGGACCTGGTTTGCGAAGTCACGGAACTGCTCCACCGACGTCCAATCGGGGAACCGGGCCGGTGAGATGGCCGCCGTGCCGGGCGGCAGGCCGCGGACCTCGGCGATCCGACCGACAACCTTGTCCCCGGGCAGATGCCCTCCGGTGCCGGTCTTGGCGCCTTGGCCGCCCTTGAAGTGGAATGCCTGCACCTTGCTCAGGTTGTCAAAACTCCATCCGAAGCGCCCGGATGCCAGCTCGTAGAGGTATCGCGAATTCGCCTGCTGCTCTTCGGGGAGCATGCCGCCCTCGCCCGAGCAGATCCCCGTCCCGGCGAGTTGGGCGCCCGCCGCCAGCGCGGTCTTGGCCTCCTGCGACAGGGCTCCGAAGCTCATATCGCTGACGAACAGCGGGATATCGAGCATGAGCGGCTTGGCGGCGCCCGGCCCGATCACCGTCTGGGTGCTGACCGGCTCGTCATCCAGCAGGGGCAGCCGGGCCAACTGACCGGTCACCAGCTGGATCGAGTCCCAGGAGGGCAGCAGGTCCCGCGGCACACCCATGGCCGCCGTGGCCCCATGCTTTCCGACCCTGTTCAGACCGTGCGCGGCCAGTTCGTGGATCTGCGTCACGAACGGTTCCTCGGCGGTATCGGAGGGCGTGATCCACCTGCCCTGGTAGCCGTCGTCGCCGTAGGTCTGGGGATTCGCCTGCGCAAAAGCGGAAACCGCCCGGGCGTCGATGTACACCGCGCCGTCTGAGGTCCAGGCCGGAAACGTGGTCAGCTTCACCGCGGGGTTGACGGGGGACACGCCGGTGTCGGCGTCATAGCGCCATCCGTGCACCCCACAGATCAACAGACCATCGTCGAACCGGCCATCGGCCATCAGGGCGCCGCGGTGCGCGCACCGGCCGTACAGCGCCGAGACCACGTCGCCGCGGCGCACGAGAACCACGTCCACGCCGTCGACCACCACGGGGTGCGGCACACTGTCGGCCAGTTCGGCGGTGGATGCGACGCGCAGCGCGGTCTCCGGTTCGGAAGTCACGATCCGCGGATCCGATACCGCTCCGCCCCAGAGCCCTTGATCGCTGTGCTGTCTATCCCCACGGGTTGAAATGTACGCCTGAAAAAGCAGACGCACATCACTGTTCGCTGCGGCGGGATAGGCGCCGGTTCCTGTCAGAATTGTGTTGTGCCGCTACTCTTCGAACCCTTGCGCCTGCGCGACCTGACCATTCCGAATCGGATCTGGATGTCGCCGATGTGCCAGTACTCCGCCGCCCCCACCGGCCCCTCGATGGGCGTGCCGACGGATTGGCACCGTACCCATCTGATGAGTCGGGCCGTCGGCGGCGCCGGGATCATCTTCACCGAGGCCACGTCGGTGAGCCCGGAGGGCCGCCTGTCGCCGTATGACACCGGGATCTGGAATGCCACGCAGGAGCAAGCCTGGTCGGCGATCGTTGACGATATCGAGAGCTGCGGAGTGGTCGCCGGAATTCAACTCGGGCACGCTGGACGCAAAGCATCGACGGTGGCGCCGTGGGACGGGCACCGGTCGCTGGACCCGTCGGATCCCCTGAGCTGGAGCACCCTGGGACCGACCAGCCAACCCTATGGGGAATTCGTGGCGCCCAAGCAGGCGACGGTCCACGACATCAGCAAGATCATCGATGACTACATTGCGGCCGCCGAACGCGCGCTGCGGGCCGGCTTCCGGGTGCTGGAGATCCATGCGGCACATGGGTATATCCAGCATCAGTTCTTGTCGGCGGCCAGCAACACCCGCGACGACGACTACGGTGGCGACTTCCACCGGCGGGTCAGGCTGACGCTCGACACCGTCGCCGCGGTCCGCAGCGTCTGGCCGCAACACCTTCCCTTGTTCGTGCGGGTCTCCGCCACCGACTGGGTCACCGACGAGCCGGGGCTGGAGGTGGGCAGCTGGACCGCCGACCAAACCGTTGAACTGGCGAAACTGCTGGCGGAACGTGATGTCGATCTGCTCGATGTGTCCTCCGGTGGGAATGTGCCGCATGTGCGGATTCCGGTGGGCCCGGGTTACCAGGTGCCGTTTGCCCGTCGTGTGCAGCGCGAAACAGCGTTGCCCGCCGCGGCGGTCGGGATGATCACCGAAGCAGCTCAGGCGGAGTCCATCCTGGCCGAGGGGGATGCGTCCGCGCTGATGATCGCTCGACAGCTCTTACGCGATCCCTACTGGCCTCGTCATGTCGCCCGCGAGCTGGGAGCCACGATCAACCCGCCCGTTGCTCGCCAGTACGCCCGGGCCTGACACCAGCGTTAGGTCCTAGGGAGCCATGGTGACCCAGTCCGGGAATCCCGTCGGGTCGTGGCGTCCCAGCACGCCGTGTTCGTAGAGGCCCCAGCCCTCGACCGGGGCGGCGTCCCCGTCGCGGCACACCGCCCGCCCCACGTGGTCGATCATCCCGAAGCTGGTGCGCCCCAGGACGCCCGGATCGGTCATGTCATAAGTCAGCCGCTCGGTGAACTTCTCACCCTTCCACTGGCCGTGCAGCCAGTCGATGTCGCCGCCGTAGCCGCCGCCGACGTGGATGGGTACCGGCAGCTTGGACTCCACCTCGAAGACCACCGGTGTGCCGTCGGGCCGGCTTGCCTCGATGGTGGCCCCGGTGGCGATGCGGGTGCCTGGCCGGTAGCGGGTGGAGATTCGTGGCCAGCCCAACTGCTCGACGCGGCCGTCACGCCAGATACGGCTGCAGTCGTTGAGGGAACGGAAGCCGTCGGGCTCTTCCTGGATGATCATCACCACCGCGAAGTCCTCGAATGCCATCGGCAGGTACAGCCACCACATGCCGTCGAACGGCGGGTCGGCGGGCCGGCCGGCGGGCTCGCGTTCCCCGACCGGCCGAATGCCCCACGAGCGGTCGCGTGATCCGATCCAGACGTCGGGATCGACGGCGATCTCTTCACCGTCGATCACGATCTGTCCACTCCAGCAACCGACTTGGGCAAAGCGCTGTGCATCCAGGGTCACCCGGTTGCCGGTACGCAGAATGTGCCGCTGCTCCTGCACGGGGTCGAACAACCCTTCCCAGCGCAGGTCGAGCGCGATGCCCTCGGTCTCATCCATCACCACCCGCAGGCGGCGCAGCGGATCGGTGACCTCTATGCGGTAGGCGCCGATCCGCTGATTGAGCCGGTCTTGGTCCATGGCGTCGGACAGGTGCACCGCGGTCTGGGTGTCGCCGCGGCGTATCAGGACGTAGGCGTCCTTGACGCCAAGGTTGGGGTAGTAACCGGACCCGGTGATCAAGAAGATGTCCCCGGTTCGGTCGTGGGCGTTGAGGTAGCAGCGGTCATAGAAATTGCGATCTGAAGAACCCGGCCAGGCGATCGGTTGGGGTATCTGGTGAATCGGAAACTCGTCGAGTGGGCCGAGCATCAGATCTGTTCTCCGATCAACTTTTTCAGCAATCCGGCGTGATAGAACAACGATTCGGGGTCATCGGGCTTCTCCATCTCCCCGAAGTGGACCCGGCGGGCCCCGGTGCGCATGAACACGATCGCCCACATCACCCCGGCGTAGACGTAGAACCAGTGCAGGTCGCCGAGTTCGACGCCGGTGAGCTGCTGGTAGGTGGCCCGGACGTCGTCCTCGCGCAGTACCTGCGGAAGACCGGGCAGCCCTGCCAGGCCCGCGAGCTCTTCGAACACCAAGTGCGCGAAGATAACCCACGACACATCCAGCTCGCGAGGTCCCAGCGCCACCATCTCCCAGTCCAGCACGGCAACGGGCCGGAAGTCGCGATAGAGCACATTGCCCACTCGGGAGTCGCCCCAGCACAGCACCGTGTCGCCGGCGGCCGCGTCGGCCGGCCAGTTGTCCTCCAGCCAGGCCAGGGTGCGGTCCAGCAGCGGGGAGCGCCCCATGTCGGGGACCGCGAACTCATACCACTGCCGGACGCCTTCGAAATGACGTCGCAGGGCGGTGTCCCCGCCCGATCCCTCGTCGAGGAAGGCGAACGTCTGCGCCGCATCGGGAATCGCGTGCAGCTTGGCGAGCACCTCGATGGTGGAGTCCTGCAGGGTCCGCTGCTGTTCGGGCGTCGCGTCGGCGAACCAGTTGCTGCCGAAGGTATAGGGCATGACGTCGGGCGGCACTTCGCCGTCGACGCGGTCCATCAGGAAGAAGGGCCGGTCCAGCACGTCGCCGGTGGGCTCGATCCAGCGCACGGTGGGTACCGGCACGTCGGTGAGTTCGCCGACGAGCCGCATCACCTCGAACTGATGGTCCAGCCGGTAGGACGGAAACACCGGAACGTCTTCGGCTGCAGGGGCCACCCGCATCACCCAGCGCTGTTCGCTGGGGGCACCGTCGGACGTCCAGTGGCCGGCGAGCATGATCGTCTCCGAGGACATGCCGTTGGTGTCGACGCCGCTTTCCACGGTGATCTCCGGCGTGGCCGAGCCCGGCAACTGGGTGGCGAGCCAGCGAGACATTACCGTGGGCAGGGTGGTCACATCGCGGCTCGAACGTTGGATTCGACCGACGTCCTTCTCCACAGTCGGTTGGTCGACCACGGTTGTATCCTCCGTCAGGGTAATTACGATACGACAGGTAGCGTTATGAAAGCAGAACCTTCACCGGTTGACAAGGGGTCCGGAGCCGGACGGCCCCGCGACCCCCGCATCGACGCTGCCATATTGCAGGCCGCCGTGGAACTGGTTGTCGAAGTTGGCTATACGAATCTGAGCCTGGCCGCCGTCGCCGAGCGCGCCGGCACGACCAAGACCGCGCTGTACCGGCGGTGGCCCAGTAAGGCCGAGCTGGTGCACGAGGCGATCTTCTCGGTGCCGCCGAGCGCGGTCACCGCCCCGCCGGGCGATGCCGCCGGTGACCTGCGGGCGATGATGGCCGGTGCGCGCGACGCCTTCACCAACCCGGTGGTGCGCGCGGCGCTGCCCGGCCTGATCGCCGACATGGCGACCAATGCCGAGCTGACCGCGCGAGTGCTGGAACGCTTCCAGGGCCTCTTCGAGGTGATGCGCCGTTGGGTGGCCGACTCCGTGGGCCGCGGCGAGGCGCGGCCAGGGGTGGACCCCGACCGGCTCGTCGAACTGATCGGCGGCGCGGCACTGTTGGCCATGATGCTGCGGCCCGGCGACGACCTCGATGACGGCTGGGTGCAACGAACCGCCGACATCATCGCCCACGGAGTCATGGCCTAGTCCGATGTCTCCAGCGAACGATCCGCAGCCCGTGACCCCGAGCACCGGCACGCTGCGCATCGGCGTGCTCGGCGCGGCGCGGATCACCCCGGATGCCCTGCTCAAACCGGCCGCCGCCCATCCCGAGGTGGTGGTGAGTGCCGTGGCGGCCCGCGACGCCGAGCGCGCCCGCGGCTTCGCCACCAAGCACGGTATCGACCGGGTGCACACCAGCTACGACGCGCTGATCGCCGACCCGGATCTCGACGCCGTCTACATTCCACTGCCCAACCACCTGCACGGCAGCTGGACCCGCGCTGCGCTGACGGCCGGCAAGCATGTGCTCTGCGAGAAGCCCTTTACCGCCAATGCGGCCGAGGCTCGTGAGATCGCCGCGGCGGCCGCCGCAACCGATCGCGTGGTGATGGAGGCGTTTCACTACCGCTATCACCCGATGACCGCCCGCATCGAAGAGGTGATCGCCTCGGGCGAGCTCGGGGAGCTGCGCCAGGTGGACGCCGCACTCAGTTTCCCGCTGCCGCGGTTCTCCGACATCCGCTATGACTACGCACTGGCGGGCGGGGCGCTGATGGACGCCGGCTGCTACGCGGTGCACATGGCGCGTACCTTCGGCGGAGCAACCCCGGAAGTCGTTTCCGCGCAGGCAAAGCTGCGCGATCCGCTCGTCGACCGCGCGATGACGGCGCAGCTGCGGTTTCCCGCCGGCCACACCGGGACCATCCGCTGCTCGCTGTGGTCGACCAACCTGCTGCAGGTCAGTGCCCGCGTGATCGGTGAGCGTGGCGAACTGCGGGCACTCAATCCCCTGATGCCGCAGTACTTTCACCGGCTGCAGATCCGCTCGCCCCGCGGCAGGCGAGTCGAGCGGTTCACCCACCGCGCGTCCTATGCCTACCAACTCGACGCGTTCGCCGACGCGGTATTACGCGGCGCGCCGGTGCGCACCACCCCGCAGGACGCGATCGAGAACATGACTGTCATCGACGCGATCTATCGGGCGGCCGGGCTCCCGCTGCGCGAGCCGGCAGCGCGCCGCTGAGTTCCGGTCAGGCCTGGTGGCCCGGCTCGAAATCCTTGACATCGGAGAACGACAGCAGGTCGACGTCACCCTCAGGCGCATGGCCGGCGACAGGTTCCATGAAGTGGCCGAGGTGATCACCGAGGTCGATGCGACGCAGGATCTTGCCGACGAACCACCCGGGCGCGTCATCGAGAATGGGCATGCCCGCCGGCCCAGGGTGCCAGGAGCAGCGCGCGAACTTGTCGATGTCGTCGCCGGTCTGACTGCCGAACAGCCGAGCCAGTGCGACATCGCGACGTGCCAGGACGTGGATGGCCAGATGGTCGGACTGGGCGGCCACGGCGAAGGTGTGGTTGCGCTTGGACACCCCCACCAGAAACCTCGGAGGATCGATGCTGGTCTGGGTGGCGAAACCCACCAGGCAGCCTGCGGGGTGACCGTCGGCCGCCGTGGTCACCACGAACATGCTGTAGTCCAGCTTGGCCACCAGTGCGTCGAAAGACTCGTCGGGCATATCAGGGGTGTACCCGCCCCGGGCGACAGGCATACCCCACTTACTGCGCGAATTGCGTTGCCGCGTCCACCAGGTCCAGCAGCGGCTGCGGCAAGATGCCCAACAGCACCGTGGCCGCGGCGCACAGCGCTATCGCCGCTTTGCTCCACACACTGGGAAGCACCAGATGCGGCGGGTCGGCGGGGGAGTCGGTGAAGAACATCAACACGATGACTCGCACGTAGAAGTAGGCCGCAACGCCGCTGGCCACCACGCCGACCACCACCAGGGGCGCCGCACCACCCTCAGCGGCCGCCTTGAACACCGCGAACTTGCTGATGAATCCACTGGTCAACGGGATTCCGGCGAAAGCCAGCAGGAACATCGAAAACAGCAGACCCACAATGGGATATCGCCGGCCCAAACCGGCCCACCGGGACATGTCGAGCTCTTCTTCGCCGCCGGGGTTGCGGATCAGATTGACCACGGCGAAGGCCCCCACCGTGGAGAAGCTGTAGGCCACCAGGTAGAACAACGTCGCGGAGATGCCGGCCGGGATCGCCGAAAGCACACCGGTCAACACAAAGCCCGCATGGGCGACCGAGGAATATGCCAGCATCCGCTTGACCTCGGTCTGAGTGATCGCCGCGATGGTGGCGACCACCATGGTCAGCACCGCGATCAGCCACAGCAGCGGACGCCAGTGGTCATGCAACGCAGGCAGTGCCACGTAGAGGATCCGCAGCATCGCACCGAAGGCGGCGACTTTGGTGGCGGCCGCCATGAAACCGGTGACCGGTGTCGGAGCACCGACGTAGACGTCGGGAACCCACGAATGGAACGGCACGGCTCCGACCTTGAAGAACAGGCCCACCAGGACCAGGCCGGCGCCGATCAGCGCCAGCGGATCACTGCTGTGGGAGAACAGCTGCTCGCCGATCTCCGGCAGTGCCAGCGTCGCGGTGGCGCCGTAGAGCAACGCCGCACCGAACAGAAACAACGCCGAGGAGAACGCACCCAGCAGGAAGTACTTCAGCGCCGCCTCCTGCGAGAGCAGGCGACGGTAGCGCGCCAGCCCGCACAACAGATACAGCGGCAGGGAGAGCACTTCCAGTGCCACGAACATGGTGACCAGGTCATTGGCCGCCAGAAACACCATCATGCCGCCCACCGCCAGCAGGGTCAGTGGGAACACCTCGGTCTGGGTCACCCCGGCGCGCGCCGCGTCGAGTTCGGCGACGCTGTCCGGCACGGCAGACGCCTGCGGTGTGAAGGCGTCCAGGCCCGCGTGCCTGGGGGCGGCCGTCGGCGCGGTCGCCGCGCCCGGACCCTCGGGAACGCCCGCACCGATGTTGCGCTCGGCGATGAACACGACGGCCATGATCCCGACCAGCACCAGGGTGCCCTGCAGCACCAACGCCGGCCGGTCGACGGCCACGGCACCCAGTACGGCGATGCGCCCGGAGGCGGGCAGTTCGCGGCCCACCGCCACGATGGCGGCGAATGCTGCGGCCAGCCCGGCGACCGCAAGCAGCACCTGCATGACGTAGCGCGCCCGGCGCGGGACGAACGCCTCGAACAGCACGCCGGTGACCGCGGTGCCGAAAACGATCAGCAGCGGCAGCAGGAGGCCGTACTCGACGGATGGGATTGGCATGCCCGACATGGTCAGTGCGCCCCCTCAGCGGTCAGCGGTGCCGGGTCGGTTTGACCGATGGTGGTCAAGGTGTGCGCGACGCCCGGATTGATGATGTCCAGTGCGGGTTTGGGGTAGAAACCGAGGAACAGCAGCAGGGCGATCAACGGCGCGACCACAAGCAGCTCGCGGGGCACCAGATCTCGGATGCCCTCATTCTCGTGCGTGACCGGGCCGGTCATGACCCGTTGATACAGCCACAGCATGTAGATCGAGGACAGCACCAGCGCCGTGGAGCCCACGGCAGCGGCAACCCAATAGCGGTTGAATGTGCCGACCAGGACCAGGAATTCGCTGATGAACGGGGCCAGCCCAGGTAGCGACAGGGTGGCCATGGAGGCCACCATGAAGGTTCCCGCCATCACCGGCGCCACCTTCTGCACGCCGCCGTAGTCGGAGATCGCCCGGGCGCCGCCACGGCGGGCGACCAGGAACCCGGCGATCAGGAACAGTGCCGCCGTGGACAGTCCGTGGTTGAGCATGTACAGCGTCGAACCGCTCTGCCCCTGACTGGTCATCACGAAGATCCCCAGAATGATGAACCCGAAGTGCGAGATCGAGGTGTAGGCGATCAGTCGCATCATGTCGCGCTGGCCGATGGCCACCATCGCGCCGTAGACCACGCCGATGACTGCCAGCACGATGATGGCCGGCCGAAAATACGTTGAGGCATCCGGGAACAGCTGCAGGCAGTAACGCAGCATCCCGAAGGTGCCGACCTTGTCCATCACCGCCATCATCAGCACTGCGGTCGCCGGGGTGGATTCCACGGCGGCATCGGGCAGCCAGCGGTGCAGTGGCCACAGCGGGGCCTTGACCGCGAAGGCGAACATGAAGCCGGCGAACAGCAGTTTGAGGACGCCCGGGTCCACGGTGGTGGTCGCGGGGGAGAACATCGAGACCAGTTCCCGGAAGTCGAACGTGCCGCCGGAGGTCCCTTCGCCGGAGCTGACCACGTACACCCCGATGACCGCGGCCAGCATGATCAGGCCGCCGAACAGGTTGTACAACAGGAACTTCAACGCAGCTTGTGATCGCTTGGCTCCGTTGCCGAATCCTCCGATCATGAAGTACATCGGGATCAGCATCGCCTCGAAGAACACGTAGAACAGCAGCACATCGAGTGAGACCAACGAGATCAACACCATCGCCTCGACGGTCAATATCAGTGCTGTGAACGCGTGCGGGCCCCGGCTGCGCAGTCCCGTGCCGTCGGTATCGCCGTCGTTCCAGCCGGCCAGCATGAGCAGTGGCACCAGGCCGGCGGTCAGCAACGCCAGAATCACCGCGATTCCGTCCACACCCAGTGTGTAGCTCGCCCCGAACGCCGGAATCCACCGGTGGGACTCCACGAACTGATACGGCGCGGCCACCGGGGTGGTGTCGAACTCGGCCGTGACCACGACCGCCACCGCCAACGTCACGAAACTCGCCAGCAGACCTACGCATTTGGCCAGGCCGGCCCGCCCGGCAGGCAACACGATGACAAGTCCGGCGCCGACCAGTGGCACCAGCCACAGCAGGCTCAGCAGGGGCAGTCCGTTGGTGTTCACAGCTGCACCGCCAACACCACCGCGACCACCAGGACCGTGCCGGCCAGCATCGTCAACGCGTACGAGCGCACGAACCCGGTCTGCAGTCGCCGCACCAGATATGACGCGAGCGCCACCAGCCCGGCGGTCGTGTTGACCGAACCGTCCACCACCCGGTCGTCAACGGTGACCAAGGCCTGAGCCAGTCGGTTTCCCGGACGCATGAGCACCTCCTCGTTGATGGCATCGCCGTAGAGATACTTGCGGGCCGCGACCGTCAGTGCGGACACGTCCGTGGGTGCGGTGACCGGTATCGGCTTGCGGCCGTACATGTTGTAGGCCACGGCAACTCCGAGCCCGACAACGCCCAGCGTGATCGCACCGGTCAGCCAGGCCGGGATGGCGTGGGCGGCCTCGTGGTCGGCGACCGCCGCCACGGAGCGCACCACCGGCTCCAGCCAATGCTCCAAGCGCCCGCCGATGGCCAGGGCCGCCCCGGCGAAGACCGCGCCCAGGGCGAGGACGATCATCGGCCAGGTCATCACCCGCGGCGACTCGTGCGGATGCTGCAGTGCCCGCTCCGCGCTCACCTCGCTCTCGTCGGCGGCCCAGCGACGCTCTCCGCCGAACGTCATGAGCATCACCCGGGTCATGTAGAAGGCGGTGATCCCGGCGCCCAGGATCGTGACGGCTCCCAGCACCCAGCCGCGCGTGCCGCCGGAGGCCAACGCCGCCTCGATGATGGCGTCCTTGGACCAGTAGCCCGCAAACGGCGGCACTCCGATGATCGCCAGGTAGCACAGACCGAAGGTGGCGAACGTGACCGGCATGAAGCTGCGCAGCGCGCCGTAGCGGCGCATGTCCTGTTCGTCGTTCATTCCGTGCATCACCGAGCCCGAGCCCAGGAACAGCCCGGCCTTGAAGAATCCGTGGGTGAGCAGGTGCATGATCGCCACCGCGTAGCCGGCCGGCCCCAGGCCCGCGGCCAGCACCATGTAGCCGATCTGGCTGACCGTGGACGCCGCCAGCGCCCTCTTGATGTCGTCGTTGGCGCAGCCGATGATCGCCCCGAACAGCAGGGTCAGGGCCCCCACGACGACCACCGCCAGCCGGGCGTCCGGCGACAGATCGAACACCGGGCCCGACCGCACGATCAGGTACACACCGGCGGTCACCATGGTGGCGGCGTGGATCAGCGCCGAGACCGGGGTGGGACCCTCCATGGCATCGAACAACCAGGCCTGCAACGGAACCTGCGCGGACTTGGCGCACGCCCCGACCAGCAGCAGCAAGCCGATGGCGGTGGTCAGCCCGCTCGGTCCCGCGTCCTCGACCGCGCCGAACAGGCCCTCGAAGGACAACGTGCCGAAACCGGCGAACATCACGAACATGGCCAGCGACAGTCCGATGTCGCCGACCCGGTTGGAGACGAACGCCTTCTTGCCGGCCGCGGCAGCCACCGGCTTGGTGTACCAGAATCCGATCAGCAGGTAGGACGCCAGACCGACGCCCTCCCAGCCGACATACAGGCCCAGATAGTTGTCGGCGACGACCAGCAGCAGCATCGCCGCGACGAACAGGTTCAGGTAGGCGAAGAAGCGCCTGCGGTCGGGGTCGTGCTTCATGTAGCCGGTCGAGTAGATGTGGATCAACGAGCCGACGCCACTGATCAGCAGGACGAAGCAGATCGAGAGCTGATCGACCAGCATGCCGAAGTCGACCTGCAGGGCGCCCACCGGAACCCAACTGAACAGATGCGTGTGGATGGCCCGGTCTTCGCCGTCTCGGCCCAGCATGTCGGCCAGCAGCGCCAGCCCGATCCCGAAGGAGGAGAGCACGGTGACGCAGGCCAGCAGGTGACCCCATCGGTCGGTTCGGCGACCGCCGAGTAGCAGGATCAGTGCACCGGCCGTGGGCAGGGCTACCAGCAGCCAGCTCAACTGGCTCACGTTCGTCATAGGCTCCCCAACTCCTAGCCGCGCAGTAGGTTCGCGTCGTCGACCGAGGCGGATCGCCGGGCCCGGAAGATCGTCATGATGATGGCCAGGCCGATCACCACCTCGCAGGCGGCGACGACCATGGTGAAAAACGCCACCATCTGGCCGTCGAGCTGGGAGTGCAGCCGGGCGAAGGTGACGAATGCCAGGTTGGCGGCATTGAGCATCAGTTCGACGCACATGAACATCACCAGTGCATTGCGTCGCAACAACACTCCGGTGGCTCCGATGGTGAACAGCATCGCCGACAGGTAGAGATAGTTCTCCGGATTCACTGGCCCGCGTCCTCCCTGTCGGCGGCACTGTCGGCCTCGGCGTGTGCCGCATTGCCCGTCGCGCCGACCCAGCGGTGGGTCAAGGTGTCCGACACTGACAGCGGCGAGTAGCTCCCGTCGGGCAGCAGCGCGGCGATGTCGACGGCATTGTGGCGGGCGTAGACGCCGGGGGTGGGCAGCGGTGTCGGCCGTCGGCCGGATTGGAAGCGTTGAATGGACAGCTCCCGCTGCGTCATTCGCGGCTGCAACCGCTCGCGGTGTGTCAGCACCATGGCGGCGAGCACCGCGGTGATCAGCAGTGCACTGGTGAGTTCGAATGCCCACAGGTAGCGGGTGAAGATCAGCGCGGCCAGGCCCTCGACGTTCTGCTGGCTCAGGTCGGCCGCGCCGGAGTCGGCGGCAGCGGGCGTGCCGATGCGCTGCAGGTGCATGGTGGCACCGCCGATCCCGGCGATCAGCAGGATCCCGAACGCGATCCCGGCCAGGGTGGCAGCGGTGCGCTGGCCGCGCAGGGTCTCCACCAGTGATTCGGCGGAGTCCACACCGATCAGCATCATCACGAACAGGAACAGCATCATCACCGCGCCGGTGTAGACGACGATCTGCACCACACCGAGGAACATCGCGTCCTGGACGAAGTAGAACACCGCCAGGATCAGCATCGTCATCGCCAGGAACAGGGCCGAGTACACCGCCTTGGCGGCGGTGACCACGCCGATGGCACCGATCACGGCGATAACGCCCAGCGCCCAGAAAGTGACCGCTTCCCCGGTTGAGGTGCGCACCACGATGTCGGCGGCCGCCAGTGTGGTGCTCATCAGGCTTTACCCTGCTTCACCCGGTCGAGCATGACGAACAGGTCCGGGTCCTCATCGAGGCCGGCCGGGCTCACCCTGCCCAGGTAGTAGTCCTTCTCGGTGGCGCCGGGTGGCATCGCGTGCGGCGGCGCGATCATGCCGGGTTGTAGCGGGGCCAGCAGTTGGTCGCGTTCCCAGATCAGCTCGGCGCGGTTGTCGGCGGCCATCTCGTAGTTGTTGGTCATGGTCAGTGCCCGGGTGGGGCAGGCCTCGATACACAGTCCGCAGCCGATGCAGCGCAGATAGTTGATCTGGTACACCCGGCCATAACGTTCGCCGGGGGAGAAGCGCTCCTGGTCGGTGTTGTCGGCGGCTTCGACATAGATGGCGTCGGCCGGGCACGCCCAGGCGCACAGCTCGCACCCGATGCACTTCTCCAGCCCATCCGGATGCCGGTTGAGCTGGTGGCGGCCGTGGTAGCGCGGCGCCGTCGGCTTCTTCTTCTCGGGATAGCCGTCGTTGATCGGCCGTTTGAACATCGTCTTCCAGGTGACGCCGAACCCGGCCAGGGCGTCTCGCAGGCTAGCCATTGACGTCCTCCTTGATCCGCGGTGAACCGCGTTGGGGCAGCGGTGGTGTCGGGAACGAACCCTCGGTGGCGACGGTGGGGACCGCGGCGGTGGACTCGTCGAGGCGGGCGTTGAGCGCGCTGAATCGCCGATGGAGGAACACCAGGACTACGAGGGTGGTCACGGTACTGATGGCGGCCAGCGCAGGCTGCCAATGCTCGTAGCCGCTATTGCGCAGGGTGCGCATTCCCGCGGCGACCAGCACCCAGGCCAGCGCCACCGGGATGAGGATCTTCCAGCCCAGCGCCATGAACTGGTCGTAGCGCAGCCGGGGCAGGGTGCCCCGCAACCAGATGTAGACGAAGATGAAGCCCCAGAGCTTGAGCGTGAACCACAACAGCGGCCACCAGCCGGTGTTGGCCGCGGCCCACATGTTGAGCGGGAACGGCGCGTGCCACCCGCCGAGGAACAGCGTGACCGCCACGGCCGAAACCGTGGTCATGTTGATGTACTCGGCGAGGAAGAACAGGGCGAACTTCAAAGAGGAGTACTCGGTGTGGAATCCGCCGACCAGTTCGCCTTCGGCTTCGGGCAGGTCGAAGGGCGCCCGGTTGGTCTCACCGACCATCGCGGTCAGATAGACCAGGAACGCCGGCATCAGCAGGAAGGCGAACCACATCCGATCCTGGGCCGCCACGATGCCCGAGGTCGCCATGGTGCCGGCATAGAGGAACACCGACGCGAACGCCAGGCCCATCGCGACTTCGTAGGAGATCACCTGGGCGGTGGAGCGGATGCCGCCGAGCAGTGGGTAGACAGAGCCGGACGACCACCCGGCCAGGATGATCCCGTAGACCCCGATCGAGGACATCGCCAGCACGAACAGCACTGCGATCGGCAGGTCCGCAAGCTGCAGCGCGGTGTGATGACCGAAGATGCTGACTTCCGGGCCCAGGGGGATCACCGCGAACGCGGTGATGGCCGGCACGGTCGAGATGATCGGGGCCAGCGCGTAGATTGCGCGGTCGACGTTGAACGGGGTGATGTCCTCTTTAAGCGCCAGCTTGATGGCATCGGCCAGGCTCTGCAGCCAGCCTTTAGGGCCGACGCGGTTGGGGCCGGGACGCATCTGCATGCGGCCCACGACTTTTCGCTCGATGACGATGGCCAGCACAACCGTCAAGAGCAGAAACAAGAAGATGCCCAGCACCTTGACCAGCATCAACCACAAAGGATCGCTCATGGTGTGCGTCCAATCTGTACTGTTGCGCCGGGGCTGACCCCCAGGTCCCGGTGTACCGCCGAGCCCGCCGAGTTCAGCGGCAGCCACACCACGTTGTCGGGCATGTCGGTGATGCTCAGCGGCAAGGTGATTCGGCCGCGCGCGGTGCTCACCGTGACCGAATCCGCCTCCGCCGCGCCGATCTCGGCGGCCGTCGACACCGACAGCCGCACCACCGGTGTGCGTGCGGTACCGGCCAGGTTGGGTTCGCCGTCCTGCATCAGTCCTTTGTCGAGCAGCATGCGCCAACCGGCCAGCACCGCCTCACCGGCACCGGGCTGCGGTGGGGTACCGGCGGCCGCGTCGGGGCCGGCGGGCCGTTCACCTGACCAGGCGCCCAGCGCCGCCAGCTCGTCGCGGGCCGCTTCCAGCGTGGCAAGTCCCAACGCGATGCCCATCTCCTCGGCGATGACGTCGAGCACCCGCCGGTCGGGCAGGGAACCGGTGTCACCGAGCGCAACACCGAACCGGCGGTGGCGCCCCTCCCAGTTGACATAGGTGCCGGACTTCTCGGTGGCGGCCGCTACCGGCAGCACCACGTCGGCGCGTTCGGTGACGGCGCTGTGCCGCAACTCCAGGCTGACCAGGAACTCGACCGAGTCCAGGGCCGCCAGCGCCGCCGCCGGGTCGGCCAGGTCAGTTGGTTCTATCCCGCCGACCAGCAGTGCACCTAGAGCCCCGTCGGCTGCGGCCGCCAAGATGGCGTCGGTGTCACGCCCGGCCTGCGAAGGCAGGTCGTCGGGGCTCGCCAGCCCCCATGCCTGCGCCACCTCGGCCCGTGCCGCCGGGTCGGTCAGCGGACGCCCGCCGGGTAGCAGGCCCGCCAGCGCTCCACTGTCCAGGGCACCGCGTTCTCCGGCGCGCCGTGGCACCCAGGCCAGGCCGGCCCCGGTGGCCTCGGCCAGCCGGATCGCCGCCGAGAGGGCGCCCGGCGATCCCGCCAGCCGTTCGCCGACCAGGATGACTGCGCCGGGTTGGCGAAGCGCCTGTCCGATGTCGCCGTCGTGCAGGCCGTCCAGCGCTGTCGCCTCACCGCCGGGAACGGTGGTCAGCAGTGTGCCCAGCATCTTTGTCAGCCCGCGGTCGGCGAACGGGGCCAGGCTGAAGACCTTGGTGGCGTTCTTGCGGGCTGCCTTGCGCAGCCGCAGGAAGACCATCGGTGCCTCTTCCTCGGGCTCCAGCCCGGCCAACAGCACTGCGGGGGCGGCCTGCAGCTGGGCGTAGCTGACCTCGATGCCGCGGCCCGCCACCTGGGTGGCCAGGAACGCGGCTTCTTCGGTGGAGTGCGGGCGTGCCCGGAAGTCGATGTCGTCGCTGTCGAGCGCCAGCCGGGCGAACTTGGCGTAGCCGTAAGCGTCTTCGGCCGATACCCGGCCGCCCACCAGGACACCTGCCTGACCGCGCGCCGCGGCCAGCCCTCGTGCCGCTACCGCCGCGGCGTGCGGCCAGGACGTCGGGACCAGGTTTCCGCTGTCGTCGCGGACCAGCGGCGTGGTGATCCGGTCGCCCTGGGTGGCGTAGGTGAAAGCCCACCGGCCCTTGTCGCAGTTCCATTCCTCGTTGACGTCCGGGTCTTCCCCGGCCAGCCGGCGCAGAACCTTGCCCCGTCGGTGGTCGGTGCGTTCGGCGCAGCCGCCCGCGCAGTGCTCGCAGACGGTCGGGGTGGACACCAAGTCGAACGGGCGGGCCCGGAACCGGTAGGAGGCGCCGGTGAGGGCTCCCACTGGGCAGATCTGCACGGTGTTGCCCGAGAAGTAGGAGTCGAACGGTGTGTCGCTGTAGATGCCGACCTGCTGCAGCGCGCCGCGGTCCATCATCTCGATGAGCTTGTCGCCGGCGATCTCGTTGGAAAAGCGGGTGCAGCGGGCGCACAGGATGCAGCGATCCCGGTCAAGGAGCACCTGCGAGGAGATGTTGATGGGTTTGGGGTAGTGACGTTTGGTCTCTTCGAAGCGGGTTTCGGTGCGGCCGTGGGCCATTGCCTGGTTCTGCAGTGGGCATTCGCCACCCTTGTCGCAGGTCGGGCAGTCCAGCGGGTGGTTGATCAGCAGCAGCTCCATCACCATGTGCTGAGCCTGATCGGCTTCGGGGGAGGTGTGCTGGGTGCGCACCACCATGCCGTCGGTGGCCGCCACCGCGCACGACGGTTGCGGCTTGCGCTGGCCCTCCACCTCGACCATGCATTGCCGGCACCACGCCACCGGGTCCAGGAGCGGATGATCGCAGAACCGGGGGACCTCGATGCCCAATTGTTCGGCGGCGCGAATGATCAAGGTGCCCTTGGGCACGGTGACCTCTTGGTCGTCGATGGTGAGTGTTACCAACTCCTGGGCACCCGGCTGAGATGTCTGGGTCACGCCACACCGCCGTCAGATCCGCCTGCCACGTACATGCTCGCTTTCGGGTCGAACGGGCAGCCCCCCTCAAGGTGGGCGATGTATTCGTCACGGAAGTACTGGATCGAGGACTTCACCGGCATAGCCGCGCCATCACCCAAGGCGCAGAACGATTTCCCGAACAGCACGTCGGCGATGTCCAGCAGGGTGTCGAGGTCCTCGGGGGTGCCGCGCCCGGTCTCGAGGCGCTCGTAGATGGGCACCAGCCAGTAGGTGCCCTCCCGGCACGGCGTGCACTTTCCGCAGGACTCGTGCTTGTAGAACTCCGACCAGCGACCCGCCGCGCGCACCACGCAGGTGGTTTCATCGAAGATCTGTAATGCCTTGGTGCCCAACATCGAACCGACCGACGCCATACCCTCGTAGTCCAGCGGCACGTCGAGGTGCTCCTCGGTCAGGATCGGGGTTGACGACCCACCCGGCGTCCAGAACTTCAGTCGGTGGCCGTCGCGGATCCCGCCGGCGTAGCCGAGCAGTTCGCGCAGCGTGATACCCAGCGGCGCCTCGTACTGTCCGGGCCGGTTGACGTGCCCGGACAGCGAATACAACGTGAACCCGCGGGACTTCTCGGTTCCCATGGACCGGAACCACTCGGGTCCGTTGCGCAGGATGGAGGGCACACTGGCGATCGATTCGACGTTGTTGACCACCGTCGGCGAGGCGTAGAGACCGGCCACCGCGGGGAACGGCGGGCGCAGCCGGGGCTGTCCCCGGTAGCCCTCCAGCGATTCGATCAGCGCGGTCTCTTCACCGCAGATGTAGGCGCCGGCCCCGGCATGCACGGTGATGTCCAGGTCGAAGCCACTGCCGCCGATGTCGTTGCCCAGCAGTCCCGCGGCGTAGGCCTCGGCGACCGCGGCCTGCAGCCGTCGCACCACCGGCAGCACCTCGCCGCGGACGTAGATGAAGGCGTGGCGCGCACGGATTGCGTAGCAGCACACGATCATGCCTTCGATGAGCACGTGCGGCGTCGCCATCAGCAGCGGCATGTCCTTGCAGGTGCCCGGCTCGGACTCGTCGGCATTGACCAGCAGGTAGTGGGGTTTGGCGCCCGCTCCTTCGGTGCCCTGCGGGACGAACGACCACTTGGTGCCGGTGGAGAATCCGGCGCCGCCCCGGCCGCGCAGTCCTGAGTCTTTGACCAGCTCGATGACCTCGTCGGGGGTCATCGACAGCGCCCGCTTCATGCCGGCATAGCCGTCGTGGCGACGGTAGGTCGCCAGCGTCCACGACTCCGGCTCGTCCCAGTAGCTGCTCAGGACCGGGGTCAGCGGCGTGCCCTCGGCAAGTGTCATTTCTCGCCCCCACTGGTGTTGCTGCCCGGCTCCGGCGCGGCCATTCCACGCTCACGTGCCACCTGCAGGCCGGCCAGCGTCGCGGCGCCGGCACCACCTTGGCCGTCGTCGGGGCGCTCATCGGCAAAGCCCGCGAGAATGCGTTCGGTCGCCGCGAAACTGCACAGCGGCATCCCACGGGTGGGACGCACCTCGGCGCCGTCGCGCAGCCGGTCGACCAGCTCGCGCGCCGATTCCGGGGTCTGGTTGTCGAAGAACTCCCAATTGACCATCACCACCGGCGCGTAGTCACAGGCGGCGTTGCACTCGATGTGCTGCAGCGTGACCGACCCGTCGGCGGTGGTCTGATCGTTGCCGACGCCCAGATGTTCTTGGAGTTCCGCGTAAATGGCGTCGCCGCCCATCACCGCGCACAGCGTGTTGGTGCAGACCCCGACCAGATAGGTGCCGGTGGGATCGCGCCGGTACATCGAATAGAACGAGGCGACCCCGGCGACGTCTGCGGTGGTCAGGCCGAGCAGTTCCGCGACGAACGACAGGCCGGCCGGGGTGACGTAGGTGTCTTGGGCCTGTACCAGGTGCAGCAGCGGCAGGACCGCTGAACGTGGCTGCGGGTAGCGCCCGATGATCTCCTTGGCGTCGGCCTCCAGCGCGGCTCGCACCTCGGGGGAGTAGGCGCTGGGGGCGCCGGGATGGTTGAACTGATTGGGCTCTTCGGGCTGCCGGCCCAGCTGCAGGAAGACCCGGGTGCCGTCGGTGCCGGCGGTCGGCGGCATCAATCGGCCGCGTCCGGTCTTGTTCACGCCGACCTTGTCGATCTCGCCGCCTGCCGCGCTCACCGGTCCACCCCGCCCATGACCGGGTCGATGCTGGCGACCGCGGCGATCACGTCGGCGATCAGTCCGCCCTCACTCATGGCGGCCACCGCCTGCAGGTTGGTGAACGACGGGTCCCGGTAGTGCACCCGGTAGGGGCGAGTGCCACCGTCACTGACCATGTGCACCCCCAATTCGCCACGGGGCGACTCGACCGAGACGAACACCTGACCGGGCGGCACCCAGAGGTCTTCGGTGACACGTTTGAAGTGGTGGATCAGTCCCTCCATCGAATGGCCCATGATCCAGCCGATGTGCTCGCGCGAATTGCCCTGGCCGTCGGGGCCGATGGTCAGGTCGGCCGGCCACGCGATCTTGCGATCGGCGACCATGACCGGCTCTCCCTGCAGCTTGGTCAACTTCTCCACACACTGCTCGACGATCTTCAGGGACTCCTTGATCTCTGCGATACGGATCAGGTAGCGGCCGTAGGCATCACAGCCGTCATCGGTGATCACCTCGAACTCGTAGTCCTGGTAACCGCAGTACGGCTCGGCGCGACGCACGTCATAGGGCAAGCCTGTCGAGCGCAGCACCGGACCGGTGATGCCCAGCGTCATGCAGCCGGTCAGGTCGAGGTAGCCGACCCCTCGGGTGCGGGCCTTCCAGATGTAGTTCTCGGTCAGCAGGTCCTCGATGTCCTTGAGCCGCTGGGGCATCAGTTTGAGGAAGTCGCGAATCATCGGGATCGCCTGGTCGGGCAGGTCTACCGACACCCCGCCGGGGCGGACGTACTGGTGGTTCATCCGCAGGCCGGTGATCGCCTCGAAAATGTCCAGGACCAGTTCACGTTCCCGGAAGCCGAACAGCATCACCGTGAGTGCGCCGAGCTCCATGCCGCCGGTAGCGAGCGCGACCAGGTGCGAAGACATCCGGTTGAGTTCCATCATCAGAACCCGAATGACGCTGGCGCGCTCGGGAATCTCCTCGGTGATGCCGAGCAGCTTCTCCACACCTAGGCAGTAGGCGGTTTCGTTGAAGAACGGTGACAGGTAGTCCATTCGGGTCACGAACGTGACGCCCTGGGTCCAGTAGCGGTTTTCCAGGTTCTTCTCGATGCCGGTGTGCAGATACCCGATGCCGCAGCGGGCCTCGGTCACCGTCTCGCCCTCAAGTTCCAGGATCAGTCGCAGCACGCCGTGCGTCGATGGGTGCTGTGGGCCCATGTTGACGACGATGCGCTCGCCGGGGTCGGCCGCTCGGGCGGCCTCTACCACCTGATCCCATTCCTGCCCACCGACATTGAGAACGGTGTGCGGCGTCTCGGTACTCATTACTTGTACGCCCTCCGCTGGTCTGGCGGCGGTATCTGCGCGCCCTTGTACTCCACCGGGATGCCGCCCAACGGGTAGTCCTTGCGTTGGGGGTGGCCGTGCCAGTCGTCGGGCATCTCGATGCGGGTCAACGAGGGATGCCCGTCGAAGATGATCCCGAAGAAGTCGTAGGTCTCCCGCTCGTGCCAGTCGGTGGTCGGGTACACCGCGAACAGCGAAGGAATGTGCGGATCTGCATCGGGGGCAGCGACTTCCAAGCGGACGCGGCGGTTGTGGGTGATGGATCGAAGCGGGTAGACCGCATGCAACTCGCGGTCGGTGTCGCCGGGGTAGTGCACGCCGGAGACTCCCAGGCTCAGCTCAAATCGCAGGGCCGGCTCGTCGCGCAGCAGCTGGGCCACCGCGGGCAGCGCGGCGCGATCGATGTAGAGGGTCAGCTCGCCGCGGTACACCACGACTTTCTCTACGGCATCGGCGAATACGATGCCGGTGCGCTGCAGGGCCTCGGAGAGGGTGTCGACGAGTTCATCGAAGTAGCCGCCGTAGGGCCGCGGGGTCTCGCCGGGCAGGACGGCCTCGGTCACCAGACGCCCGTAGCCGGATGTGTCGCCGGTTCCCGCGGCGCCGAACAGGCCGTGGCGGACCTTGATCACGTCTTCGGGTGCGCCGGCGCCCGCGTCGTCTGCCTCGCTCACCGCAGCAACCCCTTCAGTTCCCAGGTGGACGGTGCCGACAAGGCGGCCTGCTCAGTCGCGGTGATCGCCTGCTCCCGGTTGACTCCCAGGGGCATCGCGCGAATCTTCTCGTGCAGCTTGAGGATTGCGTACATCAGCATCTCGGGCCGGGGTGGGCACCCGGGCAGGTAGATGTCGACCGGGACCACATGGTCCACTCCCTGCACGATCGCGTAGTTGTTGAACATGCCGCCCGACGATGCGCACACTCCCATGGACAACACCCATTTGGGTTCCACCATCTGGTCGTAGATCTGGCGCAGTACCGGTGCCATCTTCTGGCTGACGCGGCCCGCGACGATCATCAGGTCGGCCTGGCGTGGTGAGGCCCGGAACACCTCCATCCCGAAGCGGGACAAGTCGTAGTCGGGCGCCATCGTCGACATCATCTCGATGGCGCAGCAGGCCAACCCGAAGGTGGCCGGCCACAGCGAGCCGGTGCGGAAGTATCCTGCGAGGTCTTCCACGGTGGACAGCAGGAGACCGCTGGGGAGCTGCTCTTCTAATCCCATTTCCTAAGCCCGCCTACTTCCAATCAGTCCCAGTTCAGGCCGCCGCGCCGCCAGACGTAGGCGTAGGCGACGAACACGATGAGGGCGAACAACACCATTTCGATGAGCGCGAACGCCCCGAGTCCGTCGAAGGCAACGGCCCAGGGGTAGAGAAAGACGATCTCGATGTCGAAGACGATGAACAGCATCGCGGTCAGGTAGTACTTCACCGGGAAGCGCTGTCCAGGCGGGGCGTGCGGCCCGCTGACCGGCTGGTCAGTGGGCTCGATGCCACATTCGTAGGCCTCGAGCTTCGATCGGTTGTAGCGGGATGGACCCACGAGCGTGGTGGCGACCACGGAGAATACGGCGAATCCGGCGGCGAGCGCGGCGAGGACCAGGATCGGCAGGTACAGGTTCATGCAGTGACGTAGTTCCCTTCCGGGAGCCGATGTGACTTCAGGCACAGCCTAGCCCGAGGCAACCAGGCGGTTGGGAAGAATCCGAAATTGCGGACAACTGTGACGGGCATCACCTGTAGCGGTAACGGGGACAGGGGATTTCGGAGCTGAGGCTGCCCTAACCCGGCAGGTCAGCGAGGCTCGACGAAGGAGAGGTGAAGCTGGGACTGCCGTGTGGTTTGGGCGGTTCAGCGAGGCTCGACGAAGCAGGGGTGAGGCTGGGACTGCCGTGTGGTTTGGGCAGTTCAGCGAGGCTCGACGCAGCAGGGGTGAGGCTGGGACTGCGGTATTAGCTGGGCGTCGGTGTGCGGAGCAGGCCCAGAACCGCGTGACTCAGTGCCATCGGGTCCAGCGGGTGCGCGACCGCGGCGTCGGCGTGTGACCACTTGGCCAGCCATGCGTCATCGGCCCGGCCGGTCAGCACCATGATCGGCGGGCACGGAGTGATCTCATCCTTGAGCTGCTTGCAGATGCCCATTCCGCCGGCCGGTGTGGCCTCGCCGTCCAGGATGGCCAGGGCGATGCCGCCGGCGTCCATCTGACGGATCACCACCGGCTCGGTTGCGACTTCGACGTAACTCAGTTCCGGTAGGTCCGGGTGCAGCCGCCGGCCCAGCGCGGCGATCACCCGAGCACGGGTCGCGGCGTCGTCACTGTAGACAAGTATTCGCAGCGCAGCGGTGGAGTCGGACACGGTGCAGATGCTACTGCGCATACCCTGCCGATATACCGGGTTTGGCGTAGCACTGTCGAAGTGGTTGTCGCGCAGTCACTCTACGGACTACTGGGCGTACCCAGGATGGTCGATCGCGAGTCGATGCCGTACCAGGGTGTACAGGCATGCGCTGACCGCTTCGGGCTGGTCATCGAGGTCGCCGGCCCGGATCGCCGCAGCCAGCTGCGCCTCGTCGCTGAAGCCCAGGGCGGTCAACGCATCCTGGACCACGGCGCCGGTGGTGTCGTTGAGCTCGCGTTCGACGATACGCAGCGCGTTGGCGGCCACCCGGGCGTGGAAGCGGACCTGGCCGTCGGTGGCAGCGTCGCTGTCACGGTGCACCAGGGCGGTGTCCAGGAACTCGGTGACCGCGGCGACGAGTTCGGCCGCGGTGGGCCGCCGGTCCCCGGCGCTCACGGCCGGACCCCGTCGAGCAGCCGCAACAGGTCCCATTCGGTTTCGGAGACCCGGCGGCCGATGGTCGCCAGTTCCACCGAGCGGGTTTGGCCGCTGAGGTGACGTTGGGCCTGGTAGCGGCAGATGATGCCCCATCGCAGCGTGCCCAGCAGCAGCCACCAGTCGAACCGACTCGGGTCCACGTGTACGCCGGTGGCCTGCGCGTAGGCGGCCAAGAGCGAATCGACATCACCGAGTCCGCCGGCGCCGCGTTCGGGTGGTGCGCCGAACCGCCAGGCGCGCAGGCAGAACCAGGCGAGGTCCTCAACGCCGTCGCCGAGGTGCACCAGCTCCCAGTCGAGCACGGCGGCCAGGTCTCCGGCGCCGGAGACCATGAGGTTGCCCATCCGGAAGTCACCGTGCACCAGCTGTGCGGGTACCGGTGCTGGCCGATCCGCGGCCAGCCGGCGCAGGGCCCACTCGAAGGGGGCGGTGGTGTCGGGAAGGGCATCGAGCTGGGCGCGGCATGCGGACAGCTGGTCTTCTGCGCTGAGCGTGACCGCGCCGGGGTCGGCCCGATGAATGGCGCCCAGTGCCTGTGCGCACTGGTCCAACAGGCGTGTGCGTCCCGCGTCGTCGAGTTGGCGCTCGATGCGGCGCACCACCGTCTCGCCCTCGATCAGATCGCAGATCAGGTACGGGTTCCCGAGTGCCGCAGGGGAGTTGTCGGCGATCAGTACGTTCGGTACCGGAGCGCCGGATGCGCCCGCGACGCGTTGCGCGTGGGCCTCGAGTTCCATGCTGGCGTAGAGCTCCTCGAGTGGACCGGTCCGCAGGATCAACGAGCGAGGCGCGTCGGTGCCGTTGACGGCATCGAAAGCCCAGGTGATGCGGCTGGCCCCGCCGGTCAAGGCGCGCAGGTCCTTGACGCTCACGGGGCCCAGCGCCGGTGCCAGCACGTCGGCCAGCCGGTGTGCCAGCTGTTCGGTGGTCATCGCCGTCGGTCGAACCCGAAAAGTCGCTGCGCGACCCGGCGGATCTGGATCTCCTCGGCGCCCTCGGTGATCCGGTAGCGGCGGTGGTGCCGATAGATGTGCTCGAACTGCTCATGGCGGGTGTAGCCGATGCCGCCGTGAATCTGGATGGCGCGGTCGGCGGCCTCGCATACCAGCCGGTTGGCCCGGTAGTTGGCCATCGATACCTTGTCGGAGACCTCCAGGTGATGGTCGCGGTCCAGGTGCCAGGCCGCATAGTTCACCAGCAGTCGCACCATCTGGGCTTCGGTCTGCAGTTCAGCCAGTGGCCATTGCACCGCCTGATTCACCGACAGGGGCTTGCCGAACACGATGCGTTGCCGGGCGTAGTCCGCGGCGCGGTCGATGCAGTACTGCGCTGCGCCCAGGCTGGAGGCCGCCTGCCGGATCCGGTTCTCGTGCAGGAATGTCTGAGCCACCTCCAGGCCGCCGTCGACCTCACCGAGCACCGCCTCGGCGGGCACCCGGACATTGCGCAGTTCGACCTCGCCGTGATCGCTGGGCATGTTGAAGGTCCACCAGTAGAACGGAACGCTGAAGCCCGGTGTGTCGGTGGGCACCAGGAAGGCGGTGATCCCGCGAGCCGAGCCGGCTTCGCCGGAGGTGCGAGCGAACACCAGGTCGTGGGTGGCCCGGTGCACACCGGTGTTGAAGCGCTTGGCGCCGTTGATCACCCAGGTGTCGCCGTCGAGCTCGGCGCGGGTCTCCAGCCACGTGGCATCCGAGCCGTGGTCGGGTTCGGTGAGGCCGAAGGCCATCGATCGCTCGCCGGTGATCATGGCCTGGGAGAATTCGCGGCGTTGTTCGTCGGTGCCGAACCGCTCCATCATGATCACCTGGGGGAAGTTCCCGACGATCGATGACTCGTCCTGCAGATCGTTGTGCAGGCCCAACCCCTTGTGCGCCAGGTGTTCACGGATCACCGCCATGTCGACGTTGCTGCCGTCGCGGCCACCCAGTGAGGCCGGCAGCCCATAACGCAGCCAGCCGGCCGCGTCGGCGCGGCGGCGCATCTCGTCGAGCAACTCCTCCCACTCGCGCCGGGGTGTGCCACCGTTCTCCACGTCGGTGCGGGCGAACTCGCGCCGATGGTCGAAGTACTGCATGTGGTCGGCCTGCAGCGGAGCGATCTCGCGCTCGATGAAGTCGTCCATCTCGGCAAGCAGGCCGGGAAGGTGGTCCGGAAGTGTGAAATCCATGGCGGCTCCTTCAGTTCTCAGCGGTCATCGGCCGTACAGGGTCTTTCGCCAGATCGTCGCCAGCGTCGCGACGGCGTCACTGTCGCTGATCTGCCAGCCCGGTCCTGAGGGGCCGACGAACACGACGGTGAAGTTCTCGAACAGCAGCGCAATGGCGGCGGCGATGTGATCGGGGTTCAGGTCGGCACCGTAGCCCTGCTGTTGGGCGTGGCGCACCGAAGCGGCGACGATCTCCATGCCGAACCGGCGGAACTCGTTCTGCAGTGCGGCGAAACGTTCACTGGTCGCCGCCAGCTGCGCGACCGCGATCATGACGCCGATGTTCGGCTTGAACATGGCCCAGTAGGCGCTGGCCACCGACGAGAAGAACTCGGTGTCTTCCGGGGACTCCGGCAGTCGCATCTTCAGGCCCGACGGTTCCACCACCTGGGTCAGAAACGACTCGGCCAACGCGGCCAGCAGGTCTTCCTTGTCGTGGAAGTACCGGTAGAGCACCGCGGTGGATTTTCCGGCGGCCGACGTGATGTCGGCCAGCGTGGTGCCGTGAAAACCGCGTTCGGCAAACAGTTCTCGGGCGGCCTGCTCGATGGCGCCGCGCGTCAGGCGGCCCTTCGAGCTGAGCTCCCGCTGGGTAGACATCGAGGCGCTCAGTCCCGCTTCCGGTCGCCGGCGGCCAGCAGGGCGCTCGGCAGCCCGTGGCCGACGACGGTGCTGGCCACGCCTGCCGCGGTGATGGCGGCGTCCAGGTCGATTCCGGTGTCGATGCCGCAGTCGCCGAGCAGGTATACCAAGTCTTCGGTGGCGATGTTGCCGGTGGCGCCCGGAGCGAACGGGCAGCCGCCGAGACCACCGGCCGAGGCGTCAAGGCGGGTGATGCCGGCCTGCACTGCCGCGTAGGCACTGGCCAACCCGGAACCGCGCGTGTTGTGAAAGTGCGCCCCCAGCGGGATGTCGCCGATCAGCGGCTGGACCGCTGCGATCAGGTCGGTGACCCGGCGCGGGGTGGCGGTGCCGATGGTGTCGGCGATGGCGAGCCGGTCGACCCCGAACGCCCGTGCCGATGCGGCGATGTCGGTGACGCGGCCGGGATCTGTGGGGCCCTCGAACGGGCAGTCCCAGGCGGTGGCGATGATGACCTCCACCGAGGCGCCGGCATCATGGGCGATTCCGGCGATGTCGGTGGTGGCCGCGACGGCCTGTGCGGTGGGGCGCCCCACGTTGGCGGTGCTGAACTCGTCGGAGGCGCACACCACGTACTCGATGGACTTCAGTCCGGCCGCCACCGCCCGTGCCGCACCGCCGGGGCTGGCGACCAGCGCGGAGAACTCCAGGCCGGGGTAGCGCCACAGTTCGGCGGCCAACTCGGCGGCATCGGCCAGGGCCGGGACCTTGGTGGGGGAGACGAACGAGGTGACCTCGACTTCGCGCACACCGGTGGCGGCGATCGCGGCCAGCAGTTCGAGCTTGGCGCTCAACGGGATCGGTGCTTCGATCTGCAGGCCGTCGCGCAGCGCGACCTCGCGGATCGCGACGTGGCGGGGCAGTGTGCTCACAGCACGCCCTCCCTGCGTAGGTCGTCCAGCTCCGCATCGGTCTTGCCGAGCAGCTCGATGTAGACCTCGTCGTTGTGCTGGCCGGGCCGGGCCGACCCGGCGTTGCGGATGGTGCCGGGGCTCTCCGAGAGCACGGGCATGACACCGGGTCCCAAGACGGTGCGCTCGGCGCCTTCGTCCCAGTGCTCGGCGAGCATGCCGCGGGCCCACAGCTGCGGGTCCTTGACCACCTCTGCGACGGTGTTGATGGGTCCGGAGATCACGCCGGCATCGCTCAGCGTCGCGATGATGGCATCGGGTGCCCGCTGGGCCGCCCATGCGCCGATGATCGCGTCGAGCTCGTCCTGATTGCGGCCACGCGCGCCGTGATCGGCGAACCGCGGGTCGGTTGTCAGCTCTGGCTGTCCCATGGCCTGGCACAGCCGGGCGAAGACACTGTCTTGGTTGGCGGCGATCACCACCCAGCTGCCGTCGGCGGACTGGTAGATATTGGAGGGGGCGATGCCTTCCAGGCGGGTGCCGGACGGCCCGCGGACCACGCCGCCGACGTCGTAGTCGGGGATGGTGGATTCCTGGATGGCCAAACAGGATTCGGTCAGTGCGACATCGACCACCTGGCCCACGCCGGTGACGCTCCGGCGGTACAGCGCGGCGAGGGCACCTTGGGCGGCGAACATGCCTGCGAGGCTGTCGCCGAGGGACAGTGCCAGCCGCGGCGGCGGACCGCCGGGAAAGCCGTTCATGTGGCGCAGTCCGCTGGCGGCCTCGGCGACCGAGGCGTAGCCGGCCTTGTGGGCGTCCGGCCCGGTCTGCCCGTAGCCCGAGACCCGCACCAGGATGAGACCCCGGTTGTGCCGATGCAGTACATCGAAGCCCAGTCCCCAGCGCTCCAGCGTGCCGGGGCGGAAGTTCTCCACGACGATGTCGGATCTCTCGACGAGCTCAAGGAACAGTGCGCGGCCCTTCTCGGTGCGCAGGTCCAGGGTGATGGCCTTTTTGTTGCGGGCGTGCACGGTCCAGAAGAAGTGGTGGCCGTCGACTTCGGCTTGCCCCCAGGTGCGCAGCGGATCGGGCCTGCCGGGCAGTTCGATCTTGATGACCTCTGCGCCCATGTCGCCGAGCAGTCGCCCAGCGAAGGGGCCGGAGATCAGCGTGCCGAGCTCCAGAACACGGATCCCGTCCAGCGCACCTGTGGTGTTCATTGTGACGAGCCTACGAAATCATGCTGGGCCAGCCAATCACTGACGATCGTTACGGCCTGTCGCAGCGCGTCGCGCTGATCCGGGCCGGCGTAATAGTGGTTGGCGCCGGGGATTTCATGCATCGCCTTATCGCCGGTGCCGATGGCCTCGAACAGTCGGCGGGTGTGGCTGGGTGTGCAGGCGTCGTCCGCGAGGTTGCCGATCACCAGGGTGGGCACCGCGATATCTGCTCCGCAGTCCAGTCCGTCGCCGTGGGCGTCGTCGTAGCTCCATTGCGACAGCCAGCTGCGCAGCGTGCAGAACCGGGCCAACCCGACCGGGCTCATGTTCACCACCGCGGGCTCGCCCAGGTAGCAACTTCCTGGGGTGCGATCGTTGGGATCGACCGTCGGATCCAGCCAGCGCGGGTCGGCCATGGTGCCGTGCACGACGAACCCGAACTCCTGATCCGGCAGGCCGGCATCGGTGAACTCGGCCAGCTTCGCCTTGACCCAGGCGGTGATCCTGCGGTTGCGGGCGATCTGGGCGGCCCGGTAGCGGTCCAGGAACTCCGCGCTGTAGGGCGGCTGGTTGGGGTTGTCCGGGTTGTAGAGGTCCAGTTCCGGGTCGCGTTTGGTGGGGTCGGACTCGTCGAGGATCGACGCGTCCAGCCATTCGGTGAGCGTGCCGTGGCGGCTGATGTGTGCGGCGAGCAGCATCACACCGTCGGCCGGGATCAGGTTCAGTTTGGTCAGGTCGGGGCCGTCACCGGAGGGGCTTGCCGTCACCGTCGGGTGCTGCGCCTGCTGTTGGTAGAACAGCGACAGCGAACCTCCGCCGCTCCAGCCGGCCAGCACCACCTTGCGGTAGCCCAGTCGGTTCTTGGCGTCTTTGATGCATTCGCCGAGGTCTTCGACCACCTTCTCCATCAGTAGCGCGGAGTCGGTGCCGCGGAACCGGCTGTTGCAGTAGATGACGTGGTGTCCGGCGCGGGCCAGGGCATTGACCATCGGCAGATAGGCGCCGCCGCCGATCGGGTGCATGAACACCAGCACGGTGTCGCTGGGTGCGGATCTGGGGCGCAGCAGATAGCTCTCCAGAACCACCAATTCGGCGACGCCGCCATAGACGTCGCGGACACCCGAATTGTTCTGGTAGGCAATCAGGTAGGGGATTCGGTCGTAGTCGTGCTTGACGGTCATGCGTGCTGTCCTAGGTCGGCGGCGAGAACTTCGGGGGAGGGCGTGAGACGGCGCCGGGTGTCGATGGCGATGACTTGCCAGTCCACCCGTTGGTATTCATCGAATTTTCGCCGGGACCTTTCGCGGGCCTTCTCCGGCGCGCCGTGGTGCACGCCTTGGGGTGCGTGGCTGATCAGGCCCGGGGGCATGGGAATCCCGTAGAGCGATCCGCCGTGGAAGAACGCGATCTCGTCGTAGTCGACGTTGCGGTGGTACCAGGGGGTGCGTTCGGTGCCGGGCACGGTCTCGGCGGGCTTGGGCAGGAAGTTCATCACATACACCCCGGTGGCCTGCATGAACAGGTGCACGGTGGGAGGCAGGTGCACGCTTTCGGAAGTGATCACGTTGTAGTCGGCGATGTTGAACGAGAACGCGAAGTTGTCCCCGCGCCAGCCCTCTACGTCGAGCGGATTGTGTTGGTAGTGAAGCGTTGTCGGCCCGCCGTCGTGGATGAGCCGGACTTCGTAGCTGTCACGTCCGTCACCGAAGGGGTCTTCCTCGGCCGGGCCCGGTTCGGGGATCACCACCAGCGAGGGGTCGAAGGGAAAATGCCTGCCCAACGGACCCGGCGGCGGCACCTGGAATTCGTCGGTGGCCTCGATCATCAACCAGGTCGACTCGGTGGCGGGAAGCTGCCGCCAGGTGGTCGCCTTGGGCAGATACAGCCAGTCGCCCTCGCGGTAGTCCAGCGGGCCGAATTCGGTCTCCAGTCGCCCGGAGCCGGCGTGCACGAAGCACAGCAGGTCGCCGTCGACGTAGCGGACGTGAAACGGCATGGCGGCGCTGCGCCGCGACAGCTTGATGCGGCAGTCGGCATTGCTGAACAGCAGCAGCGGGTCGCCCGCGGCGTCGGCTGCGTCGGTGGGCGCCAGGAGCGCGGCCAGGACGTCGACCGGCCGCAGCGGGCCTTCGGCGCGATAGGCGGTGGGGTCGTGGCGGCGGTACATGTTGGCGGTGCGCCCGGTGAAGCCTCCGCGACCCAGTTCGTCGTCTTTGAGGCCGTCGAGGTCGGCGTGGATGCGGCGCGGTGTGGTGCCTTTGCGCAGGTGGACAAAGGATTCCATCAGCGACTCCCGGGGATCGACAGCAAAAGTAAAAGCAACATTACTTTTTCTTTTGGTCCGCGGCAAGGGTGCAGTGCGGTGGGCGACCAGACGCAGAATCGCACCCGCGGGGCCCCGCGGGTGCGATTCTGCGTCTGCTCAGCGCTAGAGGAGAGCTGGGCTACTTGAGCTCGGCCGACGTCAGGCCCAGCAGCCGGCGGGCCACCACCAGCAGCTGAATCTGCTGGGTGCCCTCGAAGATGTCGAGGATCTTCGAGTCACGGCTCCACTTCTCCAACAGGGTCTGCTCGGAGTAGCCCAGCGTGCCGGCCATCTCGACGGCCTTGAGGGTGATGTCGGTGGCGACCCGGCCGGCCTTGGCCTTGCCCATCGACGCCTCTTTGGAGTTGGGGATGCGGTTGTCGGCCTGCCATGCCGAGCGCAGCGTCAGCAGGTTGGCCGATTCCCAGTCGGCCTCCATGCGCAGGAACTCCGCAGCCGGGGCGCTCTGGGCGTGCGCAGGCTTGTCGTAGCTGACCTCGATGCCCGCCGCGGTGAGCAACTTGCGCAGCTCTTCCAGCGCAGCGCGCGCGACCCCGACCGCCATCGCGGCCACGATCGGCCGGGTGTTGTCGAAGGTCTCCATGACCCCCGAGAAGCTCTTCTCGGTGTTGATGTCCGGGCTGCCCAGCAGGTTGTCCTTGGGAATGCGGGCGTTGTCGAAGCGGATCACCGCGGTGTCGGAGGCCTTGATGCCCAGCTTGTGCTCCAGGCGTTCGACCGTCACGCCGGGGTGCTCGCGCGGCACGATGAACGACTTGATGGCCGCCCGCCCCAATGCCTTGTCCAGGGTCGCCCACACCACGATGTGGGTGCAGCGCGATCCGGCGGTGACGAAGATCTTCTCGCCGTTGATCACGTACTCGTCGCCATCGAGGGTGGCCGTCGTGCTGACCGCCGCGGAGTCGGAGCCGAAGCTGGGCTCGGTGATCGCCATGGCGGCCCACACCTTGCCCAGGCGCGCGAGCTGCTCGTCGGTGGCGACACCGGAGATGGCCGCATTGCCGAGTCCCTGATAGGGCACCGACAACATCAAAGCGACGTCGCCCCAACTCATCTCCAGTACCTGCAGCATCGCGGCCATGTTGGACGCGTTGCGGTTGCCGGTCTGCTCTCCGGAGGCGCGGAAAGCCTCGGCGCCGGCCATTGCGTTGTCGCCGGTTCCCGAGACCCCGTCGAACAGGGTCTCGAGGGTGTCCAGTTCGACCGGATAGGCGTGCTCGCGCGCGTCGTATTTGCGCGAGATCGGGCGCAGTATCTCCGCCGCGCCGGCGTGGGACATCTCGATGACTTCGTGCAGTTTGCGGGGCAGTTCCAGATTGATTGCCATGGTCAGACTTTCGTTGTCGCTGCGGATAGGCCGGGTGGCTCGGGATGGCTCAGATGACCAGGACGCCCTCGGCGATGCCGAGCGCGCGCAGATCCCGGTACCAGCGCTCGACCGGGTGCTCCTTGGTGTAGCCGTGGCCGCCGAGCAGCTGTACTCCGTCCAAGCCGATCTGCATGCCCTTGTCGGTGGCGATCCGCTTGGCCAGTGCGGCCTCCCGGATGAACGGCAGGCCCTGCTCGCACCGGGAGGCGCCGCGCCAGGTCAGCAGCCGCAGTCCGTCGAGCTCGATGGCGATATTGGCGCACATGAACGCCACGGATTGGCGGTTGGCGATCGGTTCCCCGAAGGCCTCGCGCTCCTTGATGTAGGGCATCACGTGGTCGAGCACGGCGTGGCTGGTGCCGACGGCCACCGCGGCCCAGCCCAGTCGCGACAGCGCGATCGCCTGTGAGTAGTCGGCATCGGCTGCGGCATCTTCGCCCAGGCGGGCGGTCAGGGGTACCGACACCTTGTTCAGCTCGATCTGGCCCAGGGCGGCGGCGCGAAGGCCCATGCTGGGGTCGGCCTTGACGGTCAGGCCGGGGGCTGAGGACTCCACGATGAACAGCGCCGGCTTGCCGTTGAGTTGGGCGGCGACGATGAACAGCTCCGCGTCGGCGGCGGCCGGAACCAAGGACTTCACGCCGTCGAGCCGGTAGCCGCTGGGGGTGCGCACCGCGGTGGTCTTGAGGTTGGTCGGGTCGAACAGCGGATGCGGTTCGACGATCGCGACGCAGGCCTGCGGGACGTTCTCCCCGGCGAACTCCGGCAGGTAGGTGGCCTGCTGGTCGGCGCTGCCCCAGTGGGTCAGCGCCGAGGCCACCCCGCCGGGGGCCAGGATCGGCAGTGCCAGGCCCATGTCGCCATATGCCAGCGCCTCGGCGACCAGCACGTTGGTGACCGCCGAGCGGTGTGCGGCGATGCCGTCGAACTCCTCGGGGATGTTGATTGCCGTGATGCCCAGTTCGGTGGCCTTGCCGAGCAGCTCGCGCGGGTAGTCGAGGGCCTCGTCGGCGTCGTGGGCCGCCGGGCGCAGCAACTCGGCGGCGAACTCCTCGACGGTGTCGATGATCATCTGCTGATCGTCATCGGGGGTCAGGTCGAAGTAATCGCTGCCCTTCGCGCCGTTGGCGCCGGCGGGGGCGGCGAGTCGGGCCGGCGCCTTGCCCAGGCCCTGGACCTTCTTGAACTGGCGGGTGGAGGCTCCGGCGACGGAGAACACCGTCTTCACGCCGTAGTGAAGCCCTCGGTTCAGTGGCTCCCGGAGGCGGTAGCGGTCCAGAAAATCCTGGCTGACCAGCGGCGTGACCAGCGACAGGGCGGTCGCCATCGGGCTGCGCTTGCGCGGAACCGACCCGACGCCGCTGGCGCGGCTGTTCAGCCGGACCTTTGAGCCGTTGGTGGCGGGGGCGATATCAGTCATGTCAGAGCCTCACTCGAGGGAAGGTATCGATGAGGTCACCTTACTCCGAAGTAAGATGACTCGTAAGTAAGGTGTGACGTAGTCCTCAGACGCAGACGTCAGGGGCAGTCCGGCATCGCCCCCGCTGATCGCAGGCTCAGTCCGTGGTGAGTGCCGCCATCACCTGCTTGTGCAGGGCGGGGTTGGCGGCGACGGCGCAGTTGCCATGCGGGCCCGGATTGCCGGACAGGTCGGTGAACACCCCACCGGCCTCGCGCACCAGGATGTCGACGGCGGCCAGGTCCCAGACCGACACCGCCGGTTCGATCGCCGCGTCCACCGCACCCTCGGCGACCAGGCAGTAGGCCCAGAAATCGCCGTAGGAGCGGGTCCGCCACACCGACGCCGTCAGACTCAGGAACTGCTCGCGCAGGCCACGCGCCTCCCAGTAGTTCAGCCCGGCGAACGTCAGGCTCGACGAGTCCAGGTCCGCCACGGCCGACACCGACAGTTGTCGCGCGGGCGCCCCGGCGACAGACCCGAATGCACCCTGGCCGCTGGTGGCCCACCAGCGCCGGTGCAGCGCCGGGGCGCTGATCACCCCGAGGATCGGCACGCCGTCCTGCAGCAAAGAGATCAGGGTGGCCCACACCGGCACCCCGCGCACGAAGTTCTTGGTGCCGTCGATGGGGTCGATGATCCACTGGCGCCCGCTGAAGGCGGCGGTGCCACCGAACTCCTCACCCAGAATCTGGTCCTGTGCGCGCTCGGCGGCCAGCACCTCACGCAGCGCGGTTTCCACGGCCTGGTCGGCATCGGTCACCGGGGTCAGGTCGGGCTTGGTGTCGACCCGCAGGTCCAGTGCACCGAACCGCGCGAGGCTGATTTCGTCCGCCCGATCGGCCAAGGCCAGGGCGAGGGTGAGGTCGTCATCGAGATTGTCGTTGATCTGCGCCATGGCGAAAGTCCTACCATGGCCGCATGTGGGAGTTCGGGGCGCTGCTGTTGCTGCTGGCTGTGATGGGTGTCTTTCTGGCGCCGCGATTCCTGCGGTCGGGGCCACGCGGGGAAGTTCTGGAGGGCACCGTGCTGATCACCGGAGTCAGTCCGCGGCCCGATGCCACGGGCGACCAGTACGTCACGATCAGTGGTGTCCTGCACGGTCCGTCGGTCGCCGAACACGACGTTTACCGGCGTTACGTCGTCGATGTCAGCACCTGGCCCAGCGTGGGAGAGCTGCTGCCGGTGCGTTATTCGCCGCGCAACCCCGACAACTGGAGCCCGCTCGCGCCACCGGGGCAGTGACTGCCCGGCGATTACTGCGGCTGCGACTCCGGCAGTGGAACCGCGCGCGACGTCAGCTCCACCGCATCGCACTCGGCGCAGGATTCCTGCGCACTGGGCCCATGGCCGACCTGCAGCATCTCCTCGACGCTGGCCAGCTTGACCCGCGGCCGGCCGTGCGGCTCACCGATGGAACGCTCGTGAGCGTCGATCAGCTGCCAGTGCTCGGCGGTGACCAGATGCGGTTGGCGCGACAGTAGCCAGCGGTGCAGCTGTACCTCGTGGTCGGCGTCGCGTTCGGGCAATCCCGTTTCGGCCACCCGCGCGGCCAGGTCGGCGGCGAGGGTGTCGACGGTGGCCTGCGAGTCGCTCTTGTTGGAACCGATGACCCCCGAAGGCCCTCGCTTGATCCAGCCGACCACGTACTCGTTGTCGGAGCCCTCGACGCGTCCGGCGGTATGCGGGATGGTGCCGCTGCGCTCGTCGAACGGCAATCCCGCGATCGGTACCCCGCGGTAGCCGACGGAGCGCACCACCAGCTGGGTGGCCAACACCTCGCGCTCGCCGGTGTCGCGCGCGCTGACCCAGCCCTGGTCGTCGGTGACCAGCTCGTTGCGGCCCAGCACGATCTCCTCGACCCGGCCCTCGCCGCGAATCTCGATCGGCGAGGTGGCGAAGCGGAACACGATCCGGCGGTGGCCCGGGCGCAGCGGGCGTCCCACGTAGGTGCGCAACACCTTGACGTTCTGCTTGGGATGCTTGGCGGCCGCTTCGATGTCCTCGTCGGTGATACCGGCGAACTCTGCGGCGTCGATCACGACGTCCACATCGTCGAGGCCCTTGAGATCGCCCAGCTCACGCAATTCGGGGCTGGTGAACGTGGCCTGCAGCGGTCCGCGTCGTCCGATGATCACCACCTCTTCGATGCCGCGCGGCCCCAACGCATCCAGGGCGTGATCGGCGATGTCGGTGCGGCGCAGCTCGTCGGGCTGACTGACCAGAATGCGGGCCACATCCAGGGCCACGTTGCCATTGCCGACGACGATGGCGCGACTGCAGCTCAAGTCGGGGGCGTGATCGGCGAAATGCGGATGCGCGTTGTACCAGCCGACGAAGTCCACCGCGGCGACGCTGCCGGGCAAGTCTTCCCCGGGGATGCCCAACTGCCGATTCGACTGCGCGCCGATCGCGTAGATCACCGCGTCGTAGCGCGCGGCCAACTCCGCGGGCGTCACATGCTCACCGACGGTCACATTGCCGTAGAACCGGAACCGCGGATCGGCCGCGGTCTTCTCGAACTGGGCACTGATGGACTTGATCTTCGGGTGATCGGGCGCCACTCCTGAGCGCACCAGGCCCCACGGCGTCGGCAGCATCTCCAGCATGTCGATGCGCACGTCGACCTCACCGCCTGCGGCCAGCTTGAGCAGGGATGCCGCGGCGAAATAGCCCGATGGGCCGGAGCCGACGATCGCGACGTGATAGGGCCGCATCCTTGAACCTACTTTCGGAGTCGGAAGTCGTTCATGCACCCGCCTAACCCCGATGCTAGAGGTCGCACCCCAAGGGCCGCCGGTAACCTCGATAAACGTGGAACCTGACCGCGCACCCGACATCGCCGCCCTCGACACCACTTTGACCACGGTCGAGCGGGTGCTGGACGTCGACGGACTGCGCAGCCGTATCACCGACCTCGAGCGCGACGCGTCCGACCCGAATCTGTGGGATGACCAGGCGCGCGCCCAGAAGGTGACCAGCGAGTTGTCACACGCCCAGGCCGAGCTGCGCCGGGCGGAGGAACTGCGCCAACGCGTCGACGATCTCCCAGTGCTCTATGAGATGGCCGCTGAGGAAGAAGGTGCGGCCGCCGCCGACGCACTGGCCGAAGCCGACGCCGAACTGGCCAAGCTGCGCGAAGACATCGACGCCTTGGAAGTCCGCACACTGCTGTCCGGGGAATACGACGAACGCGAAGCGCTCGTCACGATCCGCTCGGGTGCCGGCGGCGTGGACGCCGCCGACTGGGCCGAGATGCTGATGCGGATGTACATCCGGTGGGCCGAGCAGCACAAGTACGGCGTCGAGGTGTTCGACACCTCCTACGCCGAAGAGGCCGGGATCAAAAGCGCGACGTTTGCGGTGCACGCGCCCTTCGCCTACGGCACCCTGTCGGTGGAACAGGGCACCCACCGGCTGGTGCGGATCAGTCCGTTCGACAACCAGGGGCGCCGGCAGACGTCGTTCGCCGAGGTCGAGGTGCTGCCGGTGGTGGAGACCACCGACCACATCGACATCCCCGAGGGCGACGTGCGGGTGGATGTCTACCGCTCCAGCGGGCCCGGCGGACAGTCGGTGAACACCACCGACTCCGCGGTGCGGCTGACCCACATCCCCACCGGGATCGTGGTGACCTGTCAGAACGAGAAGTCGCAGTTGCAGAACAAGGTTTCGGCGATGCGGGTGCTGCAGGCCAAGCTGATGGAACGCAAACGCTCCGAGGAGCGGGCCGAGATGGACGCCCTCAAGGGCGACGGCGGCAGCTCGTGGGGCAACCAGATGCGCTCCTACGTGCTGCACCCCTATCAGATGGTCAAGGACCTGCGCACCGAGTACGAGGTCGGCAATCCGGCCGCGGTGCTCGACGGCGACATCGACGGCTTCCTGGAGGCCGGCATCCGCTGGCGCAACAGGCCGGAAGAGGACTGACCCGCATGACCTTGGCCTTTTCTCCGGGGCAGCGCTGGAGCGAGTTGTGGCGCGGGGAGATCGGTGAATGGGTCATCACCAAGGGGCTGCGGATCGTCCTGCTGCTGATCGGGGCGGTGCTGGCATCGCGCTTCATCACCTGGACGGCGCAGCGGGTGACCCGCCGGCTCGAACACGGTTTTGCCACCAGTGACGCGCTGGTGCGCTCGGAAGCCTCCAAGCACCGCCAGGCCGTCGCCTCGGTGATCTCCTGGGTGTCGGTGGTGCTGCTGTGCGTGGTGGTCGGCGTGCAGATCACCACCATCCTCGACATTCCGATCGGATCGTTGGTGGGGCCGGCCGCCGTAATCGGTGGTGCGATCGGCTTCGGAGCGCAGAAGCTGGTGCAAGACCTCCTGAGTGGCTTCTTCATCATCACCGAAAAGCAATACGGCTTCGGTGATCTGGTGCAGCTGTCGATGACCGGGGCGCCGACGGAGGCGCTGGGCACCGTCGAGGAGGTGACGCTGCGGGTGACCAAGCTACGGACTCCCAACGGCGAGGTGTTCACCGTCCCCAACGGCAACATCGTCCGCTCGCTGAACCTGTCCAAGGACTGGGCGCGTGCCGTGGTCGACATTCCCGTGCCTACCAGCGCCGACCTGACTCGGGTCAACGAAGTGCTGCACCAGGTGTGTGAGCACGCCCGCGAGGCCGATGCTCCGCTGCGGGATCTGTTGCTGGACCAGCCCTCGATGATGGGCGTGGAGAGCCTGGAGGTGGGCGTGGTCAACCTGCGGATGGTGGCGCGCACCCTGCCCGGCAAACAGTTCGAAGTGGGACGACGGCTGCGGATCCAGGTGGTGCAGGCGCTGGCCTCGGTCGGTGTCGCCGCCGCCGGTGAGGTGAAGCCGGTGCAGACGCCATGAAACTGCGCGTGGAAAAGCCCGACGATTCGGCGGCCCGAGCCGGCCAGTCTCGATGGAAATGGCCGTCACACTTGTTCGGCGGCCGGGTCCGCACCTCCACCGTGGTGCTGATCATCGCCTTCGGCGCGGTGTGGTGGGTTTATGGCACCTACCGGGAGGAAGCGAAGCCGCCGCCCGCCCCGCAAGTGGTTCCGCCGGGTTTCATCCCCGACCCGGCCTACACCTGGGTGCCGCGCACCAGGCTGCAGCAACCACCGGTGACCATCACCGAGACCATCACGCCCACACCCACCACGGTCGAGGCGCCTCCACCCGAGGAGCCGCCGGCCGTCGAGCCGCCGCCGCCGTCGCCGGTGCCGGGATTCCCGTTCTGCCCGCCGCTGTGCCCCCCGCCCAGTCCGGTCCCTCCCGAGCAGCCGGGACAGGTGCCCCCGGCCGCCGAGGTGCCGCCCGTGCCGACGCAGCCCGCACCGGCGGCCCCGCCCGGCGCGCCGACGCCGTCGGCTCCGCCCGGCGCCGGCGCCCCATCCGGCTAAACTGCGTGCCGTGATGATCACGCTCGACCATGTCACCAAGCAGTACAAATCGTCGGCCCGTCCGGCGCTCGACAATGTCAGCGTCAAGATCGACAAAGGCGAGTTCGTCTTCCTGATCGGCCCGTCCGGCTCGGGCAAGTCGACGTTCATGCGGTTGCTGCTGGCCGAGGAGACGCCCACCTCGGGTGACATCCAGGTGTCGAAGTTTCACGTCAACAAGTTGGCCGGCCGGCACATCCCCAGCCTGCGCCAAGTGCTCGGGTGCGTGTTCCAGGACTTTCGGCTGCTGCAGCAGAAGACGGTCTTTGAGAACGTGGCCTTCGCGCTGGAGGTGATCGGCAAGAAGCCGGAGATGATCAACCGGGTCGTCCCCGAGGTTCTGGAGATGGTCGGACTGTCGGGCAAGGCGAACCGGCTGCCCGGCGAGCTGTCCGGTGGTGAGCAGCAGCGCGTCGCGATCGCCCGGGCCTTCGTCAACCGGCCGCTGGTGCTGATCGCCGACGAGCCCACCGGAAACCTCGACCCGGAAACGAGTGAGGACATCATGGACCTGCTGGAGCGGATCAACCGCACCGGAACCACGGTGCTCATGGCGACCCACGACCACCACATCGTCGACTCGATGCGCCAGCGCGTCGTCGAGCTGTCGCTGGGGCGTCTGGTGCGCGACGAGCAGCGCGGTGTCTACGGAATGGACCGCTGACGTGCGCTTTGGTTTCCTATTCAACGAGGTCCTGACCGGGCTGCGCCGCAACGTCACCATGACGGTGGCGATGATCCTCACCACGGCCATCTCGGTCGGACTGTTCGGTGGCGGTCTGCTGGTGGTGCGTCTGGCCGACCAGTCCCGCAACATCTACCTGGACCGGGTGGAGTCGCAGGTGTTCTTGGACCCCGAGATCGCCGCAGGCGACCCGAACTGTGAACAGCCGGCCTGCAAGGCACTGCGCGAGCAGATCGAGACCCGCAACGACGTGAAGTCGGTGCGCTATCTGAACTCCGACGACGCCTACGCCGACGCCATCCGGAAATTCCCCGAGTTCAAGGACGTGGCGAGCAAGGATTCCTTTCCGGCATCGTTCATCGTCAAGCTGGAGAACCCGGAGCAGAGCAAGGACTTCGACGCCGCGATGCAGGGGCAGCCGGGCGTGCTCAGCGTGCTCAACCAGAAGAAGCTGATCGACCGACTGTTCGCCGTGCTCGACGGGCTCAGCAGTGCCGCGTTCGCGGTCGCGCTGGTGCAGGCGATCGGGGCCGTGCTGCTGATCGCCAACATGGTGCAAGTGGCCGCCTACACCCGGCGCACCGAGGTCTCCATCATGCGCCTGGTGGGTGCCAGCCGCTGGTACACGCAGCTGCCGTTCCTGGTGGAGGCGGTGCTGGCCGCGACGGTGGGTGTGATCATCGCGATCATCGGGTTGATGGTCGTACGCGCGCTGTTCCTCGACAACGCGCTGAGCCAGTTCTATCAAGCGCATCTGATCGCACGGATCGACTACGCCGACATCCTCTACATCTCGCCGATCCTGCTGCTGCTGGGCGCGGCGATGGCCGCCGCCACCTCCTACGTGACGCTGCGGCTCTATGTCCGGCGGTAGTGATGGCTAAGAAGGCCTCGGACAAGGGCAAGGGCAAGAAGCCCGATAAGCAAATCGTCGCGTCGAATCGCAAGGCGCGGCACAACTACACGATTCTCGACGTCTACGAGGCCGGGGTGGTGTTGGTGGGCACCGAGGTCAAGAGCCTGCGCGCCGGTCAAGCCTCGCTGGTGGACGCGTTCGCCACCGTCGATGACGGCGAGGTGTGGCTGCGCAACATGCACATACCCGAGTACCACCACGGCACCTGGACCAACCACGAGCCGCGGCGCACCCGCAAGCTGCTGTTGCACCGGCGCCAGATCGACATGCTGATCGGCAAGATCCGCGACGGCAACCTGACCCTGGTCCCGCTGTCGGTGTACTTCTTCGAGGGCAAGGTCAAGGTGGAACTGGCGCTGGCACGCGGTAAGCAGGCCCATGACAAGCGCCAAGACCTTGCCAAGCGTGATGCGCAACGCGAAGTCACCCGGGCGCTGGGGCGCCGCGCCAAAGGCATGTGCCCGCCGGTGCGGGAATGAACCGGCGCCGATTTGTCGTTGCAACCGCGTACCATGAAGTGTCCGCCGAAAGCCGGTGGGCAAACACCCAGGACAGGGGGCTGAAAGGTTTCGACTGCGTGTGTCGAATCAAGGGAAGCGTGCCGGTGCAGGCAGGAGACCACCGTTAAGCGTCGCTGTAAACAAGTAAGCGCCAAGGCACTTACGCCGGCTAAGGTCGCTCTTCAGAGCGACTTCGCCCTCGCTGCCTAAGCGAGGCGGGCCTGTCAGACCGGGAGCTCCCTCGGCCCGGACCCTGGCATCGACTAGAGGGATCCACCGATACGTCCGGTCGCGGGATGTATCGGGACACCAACAGCGACTGGGATCGTCATCTCGGCTTGTTCGCGTGACCGGGAGATCCAAGTAGAGGCATAGCGAACTGCGCACGGAGAAGTCTTGAGGGAATGCCGTAGGACCCGGGTTCGATTCCCGGCAGCTCCACCACTAAAACAGGGACGGGCCAGGACGAAAGTCCTGGCCCGCCTCCGTTTCGGTACGACGTCAACCTGGGTGCCATTGCACCGGGAAGTCATCCGCGCGGACTTATCCTGTTCGCGTCCCGCCCGGTGGGCGAGGCCTCGATCGCGAGGAAGCAGGAGACCTTTGGCCGAGATGATGCGCAGATGACGGACGGCTCAACGCAGGGACGTGGCCGCCTCCTGGGAAAGTCGGCGGTGATCACCGGCGCGGCCTCGGGTATCGGTCGGGCCACCGCGGTGCTCTTTGCGCGCGAGGGTGCCCGCCTGGTCCTGACGGACATTCACGGCGAGCCGCTGTTGGAGCTCGCCGACGAACTGCGGCGCGGCGGGGCGGAGGTTGAGACGGTCGTCGGTGACGTCTCGATTCAGAGCGACGCGGAGCGAATGATCGCGGCGGCGGTCGACCGATTCGGACGGCTCGACGTGCTGGTCGCCAACGCCGGCGTCATCCCGCTCGGCGATGCGCGAGAAGTGACCGCCGCCGACTGGGACAACGTGATGGCCATTGATGGGCGTGGCATGTTTCTCACCTGCAAGTTCGCCATCGAGGCGATGTTGCCCACCGGCGGTGGCGCGATCGTCTGCCTCTCGTCGATCTCGGGGCTGGCCGGGCAGAAGCGGCAGGCGGCCTACGGGCCCGCGAAGTTCGTGGCGACCGGTCTGACCAAGCACCTGGCGGTCGAGTGGGCCGACCGGGGGATCAGAGTCAATGCCGTTGCCCCGGGAACGATTCGCACCGAACGGGTCCAACGGTTTCCGCAGGAGCCCGGCGGGGCCGAGTACTTGGCGGCGGTCGAACGCATGCACCCCATGGGCCGGATCGGAGAGCCGGCCGAAGTCGCCAGCGCCATCGTGTTCCTGGCTTCCGACGACGCGTCGTTCATCACCGGTGCGGTGCTGCCCGTCGACGGGGGATACCTGGCCTGCTGATCCCAGGGCTGGCCGTAGGCACCGTGGACCCGATTCAGTTGTCGGCAATGCCCGCGCCGGCAAGCGCGGGCACCGTGTCCTCGCGGCGCAGGGTGGACTGCAGGCCGGTTTTGAAGCGTTCCAGGATGTCGATGACGGTCTGGCCTTCTGGCGTGTGGCCCCAGATGCTGATGCCCTGATGGGTGCTCGGTTCCCAGGTGGCCTCGTCGACGACGATCGGGTTCCAGCCGAGTTCGAACTCGAATCCCGACGGCGTGACGGCGTAGAACGACAGTTCCTTGTCGTTGGTGTGCTGGCCCACCGACAGTGCCATGTCGAAGCCCAGCTGCTTGACCCGTTGGTAGGCGGCGGTCATGTCGTCGAGCTGGGCGACCTGCACATTGCAGTGCTGGATGGCGGTACGAATGGGATTGAGCGGAAGGCGATTGACCGAGGCGATCGCCACGCTGTGATGGCGTGCGTTGACCCGCAGAAAGCGGATCTTGAACTTCAGGCCGTTGATGGTCTCGTCGATGTAGTCCGACAACCGGGCATCAAAGACGGTGCCGTAGTAGCCGCGCATCTGATGCGGCTTCTTGGTGGCGATGGCCACGTGGCCCATCCCGTCCGCACCGGTGATAAACCCGCCTTGCGCCCCGAGGCGCAGCGGTTGGGCCGCCGGCTGCCCGACGACGTAGATCTCCTGATCGAGTCCATTGGGTCCCGGGAAGCGAACGAACCGTTCCACCCCGCGCAGGTCGGCCTCCTCGGCAGAGCCCTCGCTCAGCGGCACGCCGTGGTCGCGCACGCGTGCCTCGATGATCTCGAAGGCGCCATGGTCGTCGACCTGCCAGCCCAGCGCTGTGGCGTCTTCGGCCGGGCCGCGCTGGAGCAGGAATCGGCACGCGTTGTCGTCCAGCCGGAATCGCAGGGCGCCCGGTAGCGCGTCATCGACGTGCATGCCGATCGCCTCGCCCCCGAAACGTCGCCAATCGCTGAACTTCTCGGTCTCGACCACGACATAGCCGAGGTGGACCTTTCCGAACACGTCGGCTCGGCCGGTCATCGGTGCGCCCAGGTCGAGGTGGGCGCGAGAAACTCCGACACCAGATCGTTGAACAACTCGGCCCGTTCCCATTGCATCCAGTGCCCGGTGCGCGACGTCATGACCAGCTCGGCGTTGGGCATGAGGTTCAGCAGCAGGGGACCGCCCGAGGGGCGGTTGACCTTGTCGTCGCGGCCCCAGAGGACCAGCGTCGGGGTGCGCAGTTGGGCGAGCCGGCGGTCCCGGGTGAGGTCCATCCGCCACAGCGTGCGTGGGCTCGAGGGCCGCCTCAGGGGCGGGTCGGCCACCACCTCCGGATCCAGCGAGGCCTGGTAGCGCAGATCGATCAACTCATCAGGCACGGCCGCTCCGTCGTACACCAGATAGGTCCGAATGAAGTGCGCGAGCTTCTCGCGGCTGGGCCCCTTTTTTCCGTAGTAGGACAGCAGGCACTTGAGGCCGTCGGTCGGCAGGCCGCGGGTGGTCCCGATTCCGCCGGGTCCCATCAGGACGAGTTTGCCGACCCGGCCGGGGTGGTCCAACGCCATCCGCAGTGCCGCGGCGCCGCCGTAGGAATTGCCGACCAGATGCGCTGTTCGCAGATCCAGGGCGTCGAGCAGGCCGACCAGGGCGGTGGCGAGGAATCCGAAGGGGTCGGCGTGATCGACGTGTTTGGTGGAGCGTCCGTAGCCGGGCATGTCGGGGACGATCACCCGGAAGCGTTGCGCGAGTGCGTCAATGTTGCGGGAGTAGTTGGAGATCCCGGTGGCGCCCGGACCACCACCGTGCAGCATGACGACCGCGGGTTGGTCGCCGCCGGTGTCGGTGACGAAGATGTCCGCCTCGCCCACCCGGACGCTGGACTGGGCGGCCGCAGTCAAGGCGCCTCCTTCGGAGGGAATGGTGCTGCTCATGCGTGATCCTTCGCGGGTAGGGGGTGGGTGCGAAATCCTGCCGGGGGCTCGGGCAACGGCCGCCCGGATGCGGCCGCGGCATAGACGAACTTGTCCGGGCGCACCGCGACGGCGGATGCCCTTTTGGCCGTAAGCCAACGGTGCAGGGCGCCATCGCAATCCACCACGGAGCCGTTGGCGGGAGCGGAGCCCGCCGGGCTGATGCGGATCACCGGAACTCCGGCCGAGCGCCAGGACTGCGGCGACACCTCGCCGGTGTGCAGCACCGCCCAGTCGGGTCCGAGGACGTCATCGAGGCGGGTCCGGGTCCCGTGTTCGTCGAGCACCCAGGGTTGGGGAATCAACCAGCCGACCGCGGAATGTCCGTTGCTGGCCAACAGGCCTGAGCGGTAGCGTGCGTCGGGCAGCCAACGGTGATCCCGCACCCATGTGGTGAAGTAGGGAACCTTGCTCAGTGTGCGGAAGATGTGGTTGCGAAGCTTGGCGCGCAGGGGATTTCGCTCGACGATCAGCTTGCCGGTCTTGACTGCGCGCCCGGTGACTTCCTTCACCTGCGGCAGCCGTTCGGCCTGATAGCTGTCGAGCACGGACTCGGGCAGCGAGCCATTGAGTACCTCGGCCAGCTTCCAGCAGAGGTTGCCGACATCGCGGACCCCGGCGCACATGCCCTGACCGATCCATGGCGGCATGGCGTGCGCGGCGTCGCCGGCGAGGAAGATCCGGCCCGCCCGCCACTGGTCGGCGAAGCGGACATGATGGCTGTAGCAAGCGAATCCAAGGATCTCGACGTCGTCTTTGGTGATGCCTTGGGCGTCCAGCACCGCCCAGATGGCCTCCTCGCGGAGGAATGACTTCTCGTCCTCCTCGTCACGCACGGGAAACTCCCAGCGGTGATGTCCGAGCGGGGTCGGGCAGTCGACCGTCGGTCGTTGCGGGTTGCAGTGGAAGCGCAGTTGGTCGTGGCCGGGCCACTCTTTGATCACCTTGGTGTCGATGACGATCCAGCGTTCGGCGAAGGTGCGGCCGCCGAAACCGATTCCCAGTTGGCCCCTGATGGGACTGGAACCGCCGTCGCAGGCGATCACATACCTGGCTTGGACTCTGCTCTGGGTGCCGGTAGGCAGCTCGGTCAGCGACAGCTCGACGCGATCGGGAAACTGGCGAAGCTGGCCGCATTCGTGCTCAAGCAGCACGGTCACGTTGGAGAATCGCTCCACCCCGGCTCGCAACGCGTGGTCGACCGCCGGTTGGTAGATGAACTGCTGGGGCGGATGGCCATTTCCGCGATCAGCGGGAAGCAGTGTGACGAACGGCGCGCCGGCGGCGTCGACGAAGTGAGCGCCGGCGCCGGGTTGCATGTCGGCGGTGAGTCGCTCGGCCAGGCCGACCTGCTGCCAGATGCGCATCACCTCTTCGTCGGTGGAGATCGCGCGGGCACGGAAGTAGACGTCGGGATCTCGTTCGATCACCACGACCCGCAGGCCGGCCTGGCCCAAGAAGTTGGCGGCGGTGGCCCCGACCGGGCCGTACCCGACTATCGCGACGTCGTACATCGCTTGATCAACCATGGTTTCTCGCATCCCTGCTGGTCGTCGTCGACCGGAGCGCTTGTTCCGTAGTGATCGATACGGTAATGTAGTGATCGCTACGGAGTCAAGGGATGGGAATGGTCATGGCAGGCGAACAGCCTCGGCGCCGTCAGCGCCGAGCGGACGGGGAGTTGTCCCGTACCCGCATCCTCGATGCCGCCACGGAGATCGCGGCCGAACGCGGCTATGAGGGCACCAGCATCGGCGCGGTGAGTTCCAAGTGCGGGCTCCCGGCCAGTTCCATCTACTGGCACTTCAAGGACAAAGACGACCTGATGGCCGCGGTCATCGAACGCAGTTTCGCCAATTGGCTCCAGGTCTGGCAGCTACCGCCCGATGTCATCGCCCGCGACCGGCTCGTCGAGGTGGCCGTCGGTACGGCCAAGGCGCTGTCCGATTCCCCGGACTTCCTGCGGCTGGGTCTGATGCTGGCCCTCGAGCGCCGACCGGTAGAACCGCGCGCCAGGGCGATGTTCGTCAAGGTGCGCCAGCAGGCAACCGACGCGCTCACGGCCAGCATCGCCGACATGGACCTGGGTCTGACTGCGGCCCAAGTGAACCAGCTGGCCGCCTATGCCATAGCCGGAGCTGACGGGTTGTTCATCGCCAAGGAGATCGGTGGCGACAGCGTGGACCTGATCTCCCTGTTCGCCCTGCACGGCAGGGTGCTCTACGACACCGCCCTTCGCATGATCGACGACAACGACCAGCGATGACCACGGCTCGGTGACGTTTCACTTCGTCTGAAGGACAGCCATGGGAACGCAACCTCGGACACCGGTGGCCATCATCGGATCCGGAAACATCGGAACCGACCTGATGCTCAAGATCATTGGCGACGACGGTCCCTTGAGAGTGGGGGCGCTGGCCGGAATCGATCCCGATTCCGACGGCCTCGCCCGGGCGCGTCGTCTCGACGTGCCGGTCACCACCGAAGGCGTCGACGGGCTGCTGAAGATGCCGGAGTTCGACGACATCGGCCTGGTCTTCGACGCCAGCTCCGCCACCGCGCATCGGCACAACTGGGCCACACTGCGTGACACCGGCCGCCGGGTGGTCGACCTCACCCCAGCGGCGCTCGGGCCGTACTGCGTACCTGTGGTCAATCTCGCCGAGCACCTGGATGCACCGAATCTGAACATGGTGACGTGCGGGGGACAGGCCAGCGTGCCGATCGTCGCGGCCATCAGTCAGGCCGGCATCGTCGCCTATGCAGAGACCGTCGCCGCCATCGCCTCAAAGTCCGCCGGACCAGGGACCCGCGCCAACGTCGACGAGTTCACCGAGACGACCGGCGCGGCATTGCGGACCCTCGGTGGCGCTCAGCGCGCCCGGGCGATCCTCATCCTCAGCCCGGCCGACCCCCCGACCATGATGCGCACCACGGTGCATTGCCTGGTCGACGGTGATGTCGACCACCGCGTCATCGAGACGTCCGTCCTGAGCATGGTGAAAGACGTGCAGGAATACGTGCCCGGTTACCGGCTCAAACAGCGGGTGCAGTTCGACACCGTCACCACCGACGCCCCCCTACTCATTCCCGAGACCGGAAAGTTCATCGGCACCCGCGTGACGGTTCTGCTCGAGGTGGCCGGCGCCGCGCACTACCTGCCTGCCTATGCCGGAAACCTCGACATCATGACCTCGGCCGCCAAAGCCACCGCCGAGCGGCTCGTCACTCACGCAGACCAGGCGGCGGGAGCCGCCCGATGACCTCGATCTACGTCAGCGATGTCACCCTGCGTGACGGGATGCACGCGGTCAGGCACCAGTACACCACCGACCAGGTCACTGCGATCGCCACCGCCCTGGACCGCGCGGGGGTGGACTCCATCGAAGTCGCCCACGGCGACGGGCTGGGCGGCTCGACATGCAACTACGGGTTCGGTGCGCACACGGACCTGGAGTGGATCGAGGCCGCCGCCACCGCTGTCAGGCGGGCACGTATCGCGACCCTGCTGCTGCCGGGAATCGGGACCGTGCGTGACCTCAAAGACGCCCATCGTGCCGGCGCCACCACCGTGCGGGTTGCCACCCATTGCACCGAGGCGGATATCTCGGCCGAGCATCTGCGCGCCGCAGCAGAACTCGGCATGGACCCGGTCGGATTCCTGATGATGAGCCATATGGCGCCGCCGGAAGCGCTGGCAGCGCAGGCCAAGCTCATGGAGAGCTACGGTGCGCGCTGCGTCTACGTCGTCGACTCCGGGGGCGCCATGCTCATGCGCGACGTCGCCGCACGCGTCGGAGCGCTGCGGCAGGTGCTCGACCCGTCAACGGAGATCGGCATCCATGCCCACCACAATCTGTCCCTGGGCGTGGCCAACTCCGTCGTCGCGGTCGAGAGCGGCGCGGTCCGTGTCGACGCGTCGCTGGCCGGAATGGGGGCAGGCGCGGGCAACGCGCCCCTGGAGGTGTTCGTCGCCGCGGCGAGCCGCATGGGGTGGGACCACGGCTGCGACCTGCATGCCCTCGAGGATGCCGCCGACGACATGGTCCGCCCCCTGCAGGACCGTCCCGTTCGGGTGGATCGCGAGACGCTGACACTCGGCTACGCGGGGGTGTACTCGAGCTTCCTGCGGCACGCCGAAGTGGTGGCGGCCCGCTACGGCCTCGATGCCCGATCGCTGCTGGAAGAGGCCGGTGGCCGCGGGCTGGTGGGGGGCCAAGAAGACCTGCTCGCCGACATCGCCCTGGACCTGCTATCAACGCGGCAGCCGGAGCCGTCGGCCCCAGCAATTCCGGCCCACTGATTTCGGCTCAACCCGGGACTCGCGGGCGTACCGTCACCCTATGAAGCCCACGGTGGCGGTCATCGGTGCCGGGATGTCCGCCACCCCCAGGTACTAGACCGGGAGCACATCATGACCGCAGTGCAGTCCAGGGCAGATTCGACGATCACCGTGCGCAACCCTGCGACCGGAGCGGTGTCGGGCACGGTACCGATCGATGACCCGGCGACGGTGGCCGCCAAAGCGGCTCAGCTGGTTTCGGCTCAACCGGAATGGGAGGCCCTGGGTCCCCTTGGGCGTAAGCGGTGGCTTTTGGCGTGGCAGGACTGGATCCTGGACAACGCCGACCACATCACCGAGGTGCTGATCTCAGAAACCGGAAAATCGCACGGCGATGCCAGCATCGAGGCCGTCGCCACGGCAGACGCCATCGCTTACTGGGCAAGCCATGCCAAAGAGTTCCTTGCCGACCGTCATCCCAAGGCGCACAGCCCGCTGTATCGGGTGAAGCGATTCACCACCGCCTATCGGCCGTATCCGTTGGTCGGGGTCATCACGCCGTGGAACTTCCCCTTCGCGATGCCGGGCCTCGACGTGCCGCCTGCGTTGGCAGCCGGCGCCGCCGTCTTGCTCAAACCGTCGGAGGTGACTCCGCTGTCAGCGGTGGAATTCGTGCGTGGATGGACTGAGATCGGTGCGCCACCCGTGCTGGGCCTGACCACCGGCTACGGCGAGACCGGCCAGGCGCTGATCGAGCACGCCGACTTCCTGCAATTCACCGGATCTACTGCCACCGGACGCAAAGTTGCCGTGGCGTGCGCGCAACGCCTGATTCCCTACGGACTGGAGCTCGGCGGAAAGGACCCGGCGATCGTGTTGGCCGACGCCGACCTCGATCGCGCCGCCAACGGTATTGCCTGGGGCGGATTGTTCAACTCGGGCCAAGTATGTGTGTCGGTGGAGCGCGTCTACGTCGAAGCTCCGGTCTACGACCAGTTCGTCGCGAAGTTGGCGGCACGCGTAGGTGAGGTTCAGCAGGGCCACGACGGCGACACCGGGGCGATGGCGACCGAAGCGCAACGCGACATCGTCGCGCGGCATGTCGATGAGGCCAGGGCTGCCGGAGCCCGAGTTGTCACCGGCGGCTCAGCCACGGGGGTGGGGACCTACTTCGCCCCGACGGTGATCGCCGATGTCGACTCGTCCATGACGTGCATGACTGAGGAGACGTTTGGGCCGACGCTGCCGGTGATCAAGGTCGCCGACGAGAACGAGGCCGTCCGGCTCGCCAACGACTCGCCGTACGGATTGTCGGCGACGGTGTGGACGGCCGACAAGCGACGCGGCGAGCGGCTGGCACGCAGGTTGGAAGTCGGCGCAGTGAACGTCAACGACGCGTTGGTCAACGTCTTCTGCCCCGGGCTGCCAATGGGTGGCTGGAAGGAGTCCGGAGTGGGTTACCGGGCCGGCGGCGCCTCGGGAATCCTCAAATACTCTCGGCAGCAGGCTATTACGTCCCCGCGGCTGCCCACCCAGAAGTCTGAACTGCTGTGGTACCCCTCATCCAAGCGCCGGATGGCGGTCGCGCTGGGAGCCATGCGGGTGTTCGCGGCGCGGGGAAGGCGGCGCTTCGGGCGTAGGCCGAGCAGCGGCTAGGACACCTAGCGCTTGTCAGAGTCGTGATTCCACGTTTCGGGCAGGAGGGGTGCCGCCGGTCCGGGGCCGAATGTGTTGCCGTGCAGGCGCGCAAGTCCTGTAGCGCCTGCATCGCTTCGCTGCGCTGTTCCGGTGAATCCCAGTGTTCCCGCGCCGGATTCCGACTGGGCGTGTGTCGTCGTCGCGTCGGAGGATCCGGTGTCCACGGCACCTAGCGTCATGGTGGCGTCGGCGTACTCCCTCATCTGCGCTCGACGCCGCCGCCGGGCCCGCAGCGGCGCGCGGGCTGCCGGTGAGCGGGCCGCGGCGGCGGCCGAGGCGCCAGGGGCTGGCGCCCTGGACGGGTCGCGTCCGGTCAGAGTGGGCCCGGAGCCTTCGGCGTGGCCCCCGCTCACCAGGTAGGCGAACGCTTCGGCGCCGCTCGCCGGCATGGCTGGACCGGTGGTCGTGGCACTGGCCGGGCCAGCGGAGGTCCCCGCGGAACCGGTGATACCGCCCCCGACACCCACGGCGGCGGCGAACGGCTGGTGGGCCGGTCGGGCCAGGATCAGGTGCGGTGCGGGGGCGGGTTCGGGCTGCGGTTCCGCGATGACCGGCTCCGTCGGCGCCTGCATCCTTGCGATGAAGTCGTTGATGGCGTTGATCAGCAGCGGCAGCACGATCGGTATCCGAACCGGGATCGTCACGATGAACAGGAACGTCGACCAGAACACGAGGTTCCAGAAGATGAACCAAAACCAGCGGTTCGCCTCCTCGATCGGATCCGTCGGCTCGTGGTCGTCGCCCCCGGTCCCGGTGTCCGCGGCCAGGATCGGCGGCGCCGGGTCCGAGTCGGGTAGCGACGCAAGGGCAGCACCGGAGGTCGCCTCGTAGGTAGCCATCACGGTGGCTGCCTGCACCCACATGCGGGTGTAGTCGGCCTCGTTGAGTGTGATCGGGATGGTGTTGATGCCAAAGAAATTTGTGGTGGTCAACACCGCGTGGACAGCGTGATTGTGTGCCAGCTCTGCCGGGTGGGGCATGGCGGCCACGGCCATGCTGTAGGCGGCCGCAGCGACCTCGTGCTGGGCGCCGGTGCGGGCGCTGTCGATGCTGGCACGCGTGAGCCACTGTAGGTAGGGGGCGTGCGCAGTGGCGTACCTGTCCGCGCTGGGGCCTCGCCAGGCCGCTGACCGCACGTCGCCCAGCATGGCGATCAGTTCGGTGGCCGCAGCCGAGTATTCGAAGCTCAGAGCCGACCAGGCGCCCGCGGCGGCCAGCAGGGCGGCGGGACCGGGACCGCCCCTCAACAGTGCGGAATGCACCTCGGGAGGGGATGCAATCCAACCACCGTTCACGCCAGACACCAATTTCTACGAGCGGCACTGATAAATAACCTCAAGATAGCATTGCCTAACCTAATTTCTGGGTCCTTGGCGGCGGGAACTAGGGCCGCCCTGCGCGCGCTGGCCCGCGGTAAGAAGACCGTCACGTTGGTAACGGCGAGCCGGGAGGTGGACGGCAGTCACGCCGCGGTATTGGCCAACCTGCTCGCGCGTCAGTGATTGGGTGCGGAGCAAGCCTCCCGATTCAGCGATTAGCGAGACTGTCTAAAGTCATCGGGTGACCTCCGATTCCCCGGCCGCTCGACCGCGGTTGACGCGGGAGATCTGGGTACTGCTCGTCGCGAACTTCTTGATCGCGCTCGGCTACGGGCTGGTGTCGCCGGTTCTGCCGGTCTACGCCCGCCATTTCGGGGTGAGCATCTCTGCGACGACATTCCTCATCACCGCGTTTGCCTTGACGCGATTACTCTTCGCGCCGGTCAGCGGCCTGCTCATTCAGCGACTGGGCGAGCGTTGGGTCTATGTCGCGGGCCTGTTGATCGTCTCGGTGTCCACCACGGCCTGTGCCTTCGTGCAGACCTACGGGCAACTGCTGTTCTTCCGCGCCCTCGGCGGCGTCGGCTCCACGATGTTCTTCATCGCGGCGGTGGGCCTGATGATCCGGATCAGCCCCGAAGACGCGCGCGGCCGAGTCGCAGGCCTGTTCGCCACCGCGTTCCTGCTGGGCACGGTGGGCGGTCCGGTATTGGGCAGTCTGACGGCAGGTTTCGGCCTCAGTGCGCCCTTCTTGTTCTACGGTTCGGTGCTGATCGTCACGGCCACCGGCGTCTTTGTCAGCTTGCGCCACTCGCATTTGGCGGAAGCGGCAGAGCCGACGGGGCCCACGGTGTCGGTGCGGACTGCGCTGGGCAATCGCGCGTACCGCTCGGCGTTGCTGGCGAACTTCGCCACCGGCTGGTCGGTATTCGGCCTGCGGGTCGCGTTGGTCCCGTTGTTCGTCACCGAAGTCCTGGGCCGCGGCGCCGCCTTCGCCGGCCTGACGCTGGCGGTGGTGGGGGTCGGCAACGTCTGCGCGGTGCTGCCCAGCGGTCAGCTCTCCGACCGGATTGGCCGCAAGGGGTTGCTGATCGCCGGCTTGGCCGCATCGGGCGTCACGACGGTCCTGCTGGGGGTGAGCGCATCGCTGGTGGTGTTCCTGGTGGTGGCCTACCTGACCGGGGTGGCATCGGGAATCTACGGATCGCCGCAGCAGGCCGTGATCTCCGACCTGGTCGGTAACCAGGCCAGGGCGGGCACGGCGGTGGCGACCTATCAGATGATGGCTGATTTCGGGTCGATCGTCGGTTCGTTTGTGGTCGGCCAGATCGCCGAGCGGATGTCCTTCGAGTGGGGATTCGCCGTCAGCGGAGTGGTGTTGCTGGTGGCGGCGCTGACCTGGTTCTGGGCGCCGGAGACCCGCGCGAGCAGCCCGATCGGCGAGACCGCCGACACGACGTGGCTAGGCTCGGTTGATGGTGACGCTGGACCGGCTGGTCAACGTGGTGGGCAGCTACGGGGTTCGCCTGAGGTTCTGCTCGATCCCGAGGACGACGCCGCTGAGCAGTGTCGTGATGCACGAGGTTGCCGGTGAACGGGCCGTCGTCGGCGATGTTCTGCTGGCGGTCGGTGCCCGCTCGGTAAAGGAGGCCGTGCGCTGGGCGGTCGCCGCCAAGGCGGTCGCCGTTCTGGTGCGCGATGTCGACGACAAGGCCTCGTTTGTCGGCGAGGGTGAGGCGCTGGCCGTGCTGGTGGTGGACGCGGCGGTGTCCTGGAGCGAGCTGGCCGCGGTGGTCTACGGACTGGTGCTCGAAGGTCGCGAGACCGATTCGGGGCGCGGACCGACGGACCTGTTCGCCGTGGCGGACAGTCTGGCCGAGGCGGTTGCCGGTGCCGTCACCATCGAGGATCAGGTCGGACGGGTCTTGGCCTACTCGCGCGGACAGCGCAACGCCGACCCGGCTCGCTCGGCAACAATCTTGAATCGGCAAGAGTCCGAGCCACTTCGGGAACTGTTTCACAAGCGCGGCGTACTCGCGCATTTGGATCTTCACGACGAGCCGCTGTTCGTAGCGGCCGATCCGGAGCACGGGTTGACCGGGCGGATGGTGGTGGCGGTGCGTGCCGGCCGGGAACTGTTGGGGGCGGTTTGGGTGGCCTGCCCCGCCGCGTTGAGCGGCACGCGGCTGACCGCCCTGGCTGACGGCGCTCGTACGGTGGCATTGCATGTATTGCGGTCACGAGCCAGTGCGGACTTGGAGCGTCAGGTCGAATCGGATTGGGTGACCAGGCTTTTGGATCATCAGACCGACGCTTCCGACGCCGTCGCCCTGGTTGCCAGGTTGGGGCTGCCGCCGTCGCCGCTGCGGGTGATCGCCGTGCACACCCGGATCGCCACGCAGCCGCACGCCGGGCTGTTGTTGGCCTTCGAGGCTGTCACCACTGGCTTCGGCTGGTCACGGCCAGGCCGAAGTGCGCTGGCCGCCAACACCGTCTACACCCTGCTGCCGGCCGAGGACGCCGACGCCGCACGGCAGTGGGTGCGGGGCCTGGTGGGCGCGCTGTCGCCGCACGCCAGCGTGCTGGCCGGAATCAGTGCGAGTGCCACTGCCACCGAGCTGGCCATGGCGCGTCGCGAGGCCGAGGAATGCCTAGCCCTGCACGAAGCAAGCCCGGACAGCATTCCGCCCGCCTACGACGAGTCCTGGGGCGAGATCGTCCTGCGCCGGCTGCACACCGCCGCCCGAGCCGGCCGGGTGCCCACCCGAGGGCCGGTCGGCGAGCTGCGCCGCCACGATGCCACCCACAACACGCCGTATGTGGCCACGCTGCGGGCCTGGCTGGACGCGCAGGGCGATCTTGCGCGGGCTGCCGAGCAGCTGGGCGTGCACGAGAACACGGTTCGCTATCGGCTGCGCAAGATGGCGGAGGTCACGCCGCTGGGCCTGGAGGAGCCGCGAACCCGATTCGCGGCGATGATCGAACTGGCCGCCGGAGACATGTCGGAAATCGACAAACACTGACGGTGCCGTTGTGAGAATCGGGCAAACCAGATGCCCGATGACGGTCGCATCATGGAGAGATGGGTGCGACCAACCGGATCGACGGCGCGCCACGATCGGTGATCGTGGTGGGTGCCGGCATCGTCGGGTTGTCCACCGCCTGGTTTCTGCAGGAACGCGGTGTCGACGTCACCGTTGTCGACCGTGTCGGGTTCGCGGCGGGCTCCTCGTGGGGTAACGCCGGCTGGATCTCTCCGGCCCTGGCGATTCCGCTCAATGAGGCGGCGAACCTGCGCTTCGGCCTGCGCTCACTGTTGAGCCCTACCGCGCCGCTGCAGGTGCCGCTGACCTCCGGCCCGGCGCTGTGGGCGTTCTTGGCTCGGTTTGCCGCCAATAGTCGTCCCGCGGCGTGGCGGCGTGCGGTACGGGCCAACGCGCCGCTGAGCGCGGAATGCCTTGAGGCCTATGACGTCCTGCTCGCCAATGGCGTGGACGCCCCGATCACCGATGCCCCGATCACGGCGATCTTTCGGACCTCGGCCGACGCCGAGCGACTACTCGAGGAACTGCGCCGATTCTCCGAGGCCGGCCAACCGGTGTTCGGCACCGAACTCACCGGAGCGGCCCTGGCCGAGCGGGTGCCGTTGGCGTCCTCAGCCGTGGCCGCCGGGGTACAGATCGACGGCCAGCGCTTCCTTGACCCCGGCCGATTCGTGACCGCCCTCGGTGGCGTGGTGGTGCAGCGTGGCGCGGCCCTGCGCATTCTCGACGTGGCCGATGTGGCGCCCCAGGGGGACCGAGTGGTCGTGACCAGCCGCGAGGGCACGACCCTGACAGCGGACGCGGCGGTGATCGCCAGCGGTGCCTGGCTATCGCGACTGGTGGCGCGCTGGGTTCGGGTGCCGGTGCGGGCCGGACGCGGCTACTCCTTCTCGGTGCCGGTGGACGGGCCGGTCACCGGGCCGATCTACCTGCCCGATGCGCGGGTGGCCTGTACGCCGTTGAACGCCCGGTTGCGAGTCGCGGGCACCATGGAGTTCGGCGATGCCGACGGGCCGATCATCCCGGCCCGCGTCGAGGCGATCGTGGCCGCGACCCGGCCGCTGCTTGACGGTGTGCACTGGGACGAGCGCACCGACGTGTGGGTGGGTCCACGCCCGGTCAGTCCGGATGGGCGCCCGCTGGTGGGGGAGGTGTGTCCGCGCACCGTCTATGTCGCCGGTGGGCATGGCATGTGGGGCATGACGCACGGTCCGGTGACGGGTCGCCTGCTGGCCGAGCAGATCACCACCGGCAAACAGTCCGCCGTGCTGCGTGACCTCGATCCACTGCGCTGACCCGTCGGGTCGGTGGGTTCGGCAATCAAATGCTGTTGTGAAGGAGAACTGTCAATGACTGATACGCACGGTGTGTGGATGACCCCGCAGGCCAAAGAGCGGCTGCTGGCTGAACTGGCGGAATTATCTGCACCGCAAGAGGTCTCGGCTGCAGAGGAGATCGATGATCAGCAGGCGCGACAGGCGCGCATCCACCAGATTCACGACCTGCTGGCCGTTGCCGTAGTGGGGCAGGACCCCCCGGATGACGGAGTCGCCGAGCCGGGCATGGTGCTCACCGTCCGCTACGGCGACGGCGACACCGAGACCTTTCTGCTCGGGGTGCGTGATGACGATCAGAGCGGGCTGGAGGTCTACTCCCCACAGTCGCCGCTGGGCATGGCGATCACCGGAGCACGGCCGGGGGAGGAACGCAGCTACACGGTGCCCAGCGGGGCTCGGGTGACCGTGACGCTGCTCGACGCCGTGCCGTACGGACGGCATCAGACCCAGCGTCCGGTCTGAAAACAGGCCATCTGCGCAGCTGTTTTGAACCTTGGCGTGGCTGTGGTGTAGCTTCGATGAGCACGACAACGCGGGGCTATGGCGCAGCTGGTAGCGCACCACACTGGCAGTGTGGGGGTCAGGGGTTCGAGTCCCCTTAGCTCCACTCATTTCGATGGGTATTGGTTCACTCCGCGCCGGCGGCGCGCAATTCTGACAAGATCGTCAGGTGAACGCAGGGTCACGAACTTCGATCCGCATCGTTACCCTAACGAGTCAATTGGCCGCCATGGTTACTTACACGCCTGTGATACGGTTCTTTTTGCAGTCATCAGATTGCGTGTCCGGGGGGGCAGGATACTAATCATCGGAGTTTACGTGAAGAGCCTCGGGAGACTCGTTACAGCGATATTCGCCGGTATCGGCTTTTATTCGGGTGCGTTAATTGTCGGTGCGCCAGCGGGTGCATTCCCCATGGCGCCGCTGCCCAGTGGGGGGCCGGTGTGTGCGGGTGGAGTGATCGCTCAGACCGCCGGTGACGGTGGGGTGCCGGCCGGAGTCGCCGGTGCCGCCGGCGCTGCCGGTGCGCTCCCGTGCGCGGCCGATGTGACCACACTTGCGGGACCAGTGCCTATGGGGCTTCCTGGGCCGGTCCCCCCGATTCCGATCGCCCCGATCCCGGTGGTGCCCGGACTGCCTCCGCCCGTGCCGCTGGTGGCACCGGGGCCGGCAGGTGCCGCTGCGGCCAGTCCGATTGCCGGATTGGCGACGGACGCCATCAGTGCGCCGATCGGGTTGGCCGGCGGAACTAAATAGCTCGTCGCAGAAAAGGTCCGCGAACATCAGTTCGCGGACTTTTTCTTTATGCCTCGGTCGGTGCGAATTCGGCGGCGGAGAATGCTTTGTGGAATCGTTATTCCGGTGCGACTGATCCGTTACGAAAAACTGCTACAGAAAAACGCGGGCAAGTTGGGTCACGGCTTTATCCGCCGCGGTGGGTTGCCGACGCAGTAACCGACGATGTCGTCGACGATGTCGCGATAAAAGATGCCCATGCAGTTCTCGGTCACATAGCCCAGGTGCGGGGTCAGCACGGTATTGCCCAGCAGGGTCAGTGGGTGACCGGCCGGGAGGGGCTCCTGGTCGTAGACGTCGAGCCCGGCCCCGCGGATGCGGCGTGCGCGCAGCGCATCGATCAGCTCGGCCTCATCGATGAGCCCACCGCGAGAGGTGTTGACCAGGATCGCGCTGGATTTCATCGCACCCAGCTCCTCGCGGCCCACCAGTCCGCGGGTTGCCGCCGACAGCACCAGGTGAATCGAGACGACGTCGGCGGTCTCGAACAGGGCCCGTCGTTCGAGCAGCTCCGCCGGAGCCTTTGCGGCGCGCTCGGGGGTCAGGTTGGGGCTCCAGGCAGTCACCCGCATCCCGTAGGCGTGGCCCAACGCGGCCACCCGCTGGCCGATCCGGCCCAGCCCCACCAGGCCAAGTGTCGCGCCGGCCAGATCCGAGCCGACAGTGTGCTGCCATCTACCGCTGCGCAGTGCGGCGTCCTCGGCGATCAGATGGCGTTGCAGGGCATGGATCAACGCCCAGGTCAGCTCGACCGTCGGCGTGATGGCGCCGCCAGTTCCACACACGGTGATTCCGAGGTGGTGGGCGGCGGCCACGTCGATGGCCGCGTTGAAGGGTCCGGTGGTGACCAGCAGCTTCAGCGCCGGCAGCCGGGCCAACAGCTCGGCGCCGATAGGGGTGCGTTCTCGCATCGCCACCACCACCTCGCAGCCGGACAGGCGCGCGACGAGCTCGTCGCCGGGGTCGAGGTGCTCGCGAAGCGCCAGCAGCTCGACCGGCCGGGGAATGGGTGACCAGTCCACCGACTCGGCGATGCCCTGATAGTCGTCGAGCACGGCGACCCGCAGGGGCGGTGCCATCAGAACGCGTCCGGGTCGCGCTGGACTGCTTCGGGAACCGGGTGGCGATACAGGCGAGAAGCGTTCTCCCACGTCAACTTCCGGATCACCTCGGCGGGCAGGTCGCCGATCTCTTCGTGGATCACCCGCTGGGTCTCGGGCCACGTCGAATCGCAGTGCGGATAGTCGGCCTCCAGCATGATGTGGTCGGTACCGATGCGTTCGTGCTGGCAGAACGATGACTGGTCTTCGACCGCGCAGAACCAGAAGTTGCGTTGCAAGACCTCGGCCGGGGTGAGCGTCTCGCCGAGGTCCTGCCACGTTCCGTACATGTCGTGATAGCTCGACATGTGATCAAGCCGGTCCAGCAGGCCTGCCACCCAACCGATCCCGCCTTCGGACAGGCAGATCTTCAACTCGGGGTATCGGCTGGGCAACCCCGAATACAGCCAGTCGACCGCGGCTGAGATGGCGTAGGAGAAGAACAGGACGCCGGCGACATCGGGCGGAGCGTCATCGGTGGTCGACGGGGAGGTGCCCGACGAGCCGATGTGCAGGTTGACCACCGTTCCGGTCTCTGCGCAGGCTGCGATCATCGGATCCCAATGCCCGGAGTGGATCGACGGTAGGCCCAGCAGAGCTGGACTCTCACTGAAAGTGACGGCGCGAAAGCCCCGTTCGGCATTCTCGTGGATCATCGCCGCGCCCAGGTCCGGATCCAGCAGCCAGGGCAGCTGGCAGCCGATGATGCGGTCGGGGTAGGAGCCGGCCCAGACCTCATGGTGCCAGTCGTTCCATGCCCGCACCGAGGCCAGCGCCAGTTCACGGTCGGCCGTCGTGAGCTGCAGTCGCTGGCCGGCGAACCCGGGCAGAAAGGACGGGAAGTTCAATGACGCGTAGACCCCGTTGAGGTCCATGTCGTGGATTCGGGCGTGGATGTCCCAGGCGCCGCGGCGCATCTCGTCGAATCGGGCCGGTTCGAAGCCGTACTCCGACACCGGCCGGCCCACCACGGCATTGAATCCGACGTTGGGCAGCGACTGGCCGTCATACATCCACGTTTGGCCGCCGGACTCGGTCTCGATCACCCTGGGTGCCCGGTCGGCGAACTTGCGCGGCACTCGGCCCAAGAAGGTGTCTGGGGGTTCGACGATGTGGTCATCCACCGAGATCACGGTGTAGCGCCGCGGCGCGCGCGGGGGTTCGGGCAGGAAGGTCACGGTGCGCTCGGCGCCGGACTTCGCGGTGGTGAAGCCCAGGTCCGTGCTGAGTTCGTCGATCGATTTCACCCAGGAACCTCAATGTCGGTCAGTCAAGCACGTGCGGGTCGGCCTTGATGGTCATGCGGGTCGCGCCGGCCCAGTAGACATCGGCGGCACGTTCGATCAGTGACGCCTGCATGCCGACCATGTCAGAGCGCCTCATGGGTTCAGGGGTCCGGCCGGTCAACATGACGTGGTAGGCGAGCTTGCACACCCGCTCGATGGTCGCCGACCGGTACACCGCCTCGGCCAGCGTGCGCCCGGTGACGATCACCCCGTGCGACGCCAGGATCGCCACGTGAGCGCCGCCGATGTGCCCCACCAATTCCCTTGCCCGCGAAGCGGTATCGACCTCGCCCTCGTACATGTCGACCAAGCACAGATCATCGAGAAACAGTGAGCCGGTCTGATGGACCAACTCCGGCAGCATCTGCAGCGACGCCAGCAGGCTCACGTAGTAGGGGTGGTTGTGCACCACCACCCGTGCCTCGGGGCGGGCGCGGTGCAGCTCGGTATGGATGTGAATCGCCGGGGTCACATCCCAGCGGCCGGCCACCACCCGGGCGTCCTGGTCGACGGTGCAGATGTCCGAAGCGGTCAGCTCTGCCCACCACAGGCCCCAGGGATTGACCAGCATCTCGCTCTGGCCGTCGGGCTGCCAGGTGATGTGGCCGGCCATGTTCTCGGCAAACCCGATGTCGGCGAGGTGGCGAAACGCGACGGCCAGAGCCTGGGCATCGCTCAGTTCGACGCCGATAGGCGGGACCACCGACGGAGACCAGACCGCCGCGCCGCCGGCACGGTCGCACTGGACGCCGACCGACTCCGTCATGAACAAATCATATGGAAATAAGACTTCTCGTCAACGACGGATCGCGACGGCGCTACACCTCGTCGCCGCCGGAGCCGTGCAATCCCCGGGGCCGGACCATGGCGGGGTTCACGATCCCCGAGCGGCCGGGGTAGTGCTGGGCGTGCAGCAGGTGCGCCGCGGCAAGGTCGCGGGCCCGCTGGGCGTCACCGACGTCGATGGCGTCGATCACCTGACGGTGGTCCTCCAAGACGGCGCGGCGCTCCGGAATCGGCACCGTGGAATGGTCGGTGACCTGACTGGACCAGCTTTGCTCGTGAGCCGACCACAGGGCCTCGAGCGCGCCGGCCATGACCAGCATGGTGGTGTTGCCACACTGGGTGACCAGCGCCTCATGGTAGCGGCGGCTGGCGGAGGTGACCTTCTGCAGATCATCGACTGCGGCCACCGATTCCTCGTGCAGGCGGCGCAGAATCGGCACCACGGTGCTCTTGCGGTCCGGTCGCTGCGCGCAGAGGGCGGCACACGCCGGCTCGACCTGCAACAGTGCGGTGCCCACGTCGGCGAGGCTGACCCGGTGGGAGCCCAGGACCAGGCCCATGGTGTAGGCAACATTTGCTGGAGTGGGGCGATGGATCACCGCTCCGCCCAGTTTTCCGCGGCGCACGGTGAGCAGTCCCTCGGCTTCGAGTATCCGCATGGCTTCCCGTAATGACGGCTTGCTGATCGCGAACTCGACCAGTAGCTCGTCCTCCTTGGGCAGGACGTGATCATCGGGGAGCTCGCCGGCGAGAATGCGCCGGCGAAGCTCGTCGGCGACCTGTTCGGCGAGCCGGCGAAAGCGGACGGTGGGTGCTGCCACGCGTCGAGTCTGCCAGACCGAAGGGTCGCCGAACCCGTTGAGCGAATCAGCCACTTCCAGATGATTCGTGGCATACGATCGCCCTGCGAGAAGGGGACCATGGGGTGCAGCACTGGACCGTCGGCGACATCGACATCCATGCCGTCCTGCAGGCGGTCATCCCGATCCCGCCTGGTCGGCTGTTCGCCGGGGCGCCGCAGTGTTGTGCCGATGATGCGCTGCCGGACTACTGCGACGAATCAGGCAACATCCTGATGGCGATCCAGTCCTATCTGATCGAGTCCGGTCCGGTCCGCGTGCTGGTCGACACCTGCTTCGCCGAGAGCTTTCTGCGGTCCCGGAACATGCCGGATCGCTTCGACGAATCCTTGGCCGCCACCGGATTCGGCGCCCAGGACATCAGCGTGGTGGTGTGCACGCATCTGCATCGTGACCACGTCGGTCGCAACACCGCCGAGCGTGGGGGCGCCTGGGTGCCGACGTTCCCCCGTGCTGAGTACCTGGTCACCGCGGCCGAGCACGCGCATTGGTCAGAATCCACGGGGGAGGACCGAGCGGCACCGGAATGCGTTGAGCCGTTGGCGCAGCAGGGCAGGCTCCGCCTCGTCGCACCGGATCATCACATCACCGAAAACATTGGGCTGGTCCCCACCGCCGGTCATACGCCGGGCCACGTCTCGGTGCGCATCGAATCCGCGGGCGCCATCGCCTACATCAGCGGCGACGTCGTGCACCATCCGGTTCAGATCGGCGCGCCCGAGATCAGTGCACTGCCCGACGCCGACCTGCATGCCGCCCGCGCCAGTCGGCGTGCACTGCTGCGCCGGGTCGCCGACGAGCGGGCGCTGCTGCTCGGATCGCACTTCGCCGCCCCGTCGGGCGGTTACGTCAACAGCGCCGGTGCTGGTCTGGCGTGGCAACCACTGGTAGAGCGAGAGGGAGCACGATGACCGAGACACAGCACCTGCTGCCGGAGGGATTCGACTTCACCGATCCCGCACTGATCGGCGAGCGGATCCCGCATGAGGAGTTCGCACTGCTGCGCAAGACCGAGCCGATCTGGTGGAATGCTCAGCCCTTCGGTGTCTCCGGATATCCCGATGAGGGCTACTGGGTGGTGACGAGGCACGCCGATGTGCGGGCGGTGTCGCTGCAGGACGACGTGTTCTCCTCCCACGAGAACACCTCGCTGATCCGCACCAACACGACCGAGAACCAAGAGCTGCACGACGCCAGCCGCGACAACATCATGCTGTTTCTCGACGGGCCCAAACACGCCAAACTGCGGCGGATAGTGTCACGGGGATTCACGCCGCGAGTGGTTGCCGGAATGCGGGATTCGCTCGACCGGCAAGCGCGAGAGATCGTCACCAACGCCGCCGCGCACAACAGCGGTGACTTCGTGACCGAGGTGGCATCGCAACTGCCGTTGGCGACCATCTGTGAGCTGATCGGCGTCCCCGCCGACGAGCGTCAACAGGTCTTCGACTGGAGCAATCGCCTGGTGGGCGGCGGCAACGGCGAGGAGGAGGCCGGCGTCGACGGCACGCTGGCCGCGGCCGAACTACTCGGCTACGCCTATCAGATGGCCGAGGATCGCAAGGCTCACCCGCGTGACGACATCGCGACCGCCCTGGTGACCGCGACGATCGACGGTGAAGAGCTCACCGCAATGGAATTCGGCTACTACGTGATGATGCTGATGGTGGCCGGCAACGAGACCACCCGCAACGCCACCTCGCAGGGAATGCTGGCGTTCTTCGACCATCCCGACCAATGGCGGCTGTACGTGGCTGAGCGTCCCACGACCATGGCCGAGGAGGTGGTGCGCTGGGCCACCCCGATCATCTCCTTCCAGCGCACCGCGTTACGTGACGTTGAGCTGGGCGGTGTGCAGATCCGCAAGGGCCAACGAGTAGGAATGTTCTACGGATCGGCCAACTACGACGACGAGGTTTTTGAGGACCCGTTCACGTTCAACATCCTGCGAAGCCCCAATCCCCACTTGGGTTTCGGGGCACCGGGAGCGCACTATTGCATCGGAGCGAACCTCGCCCGTATGCAGATCAACCTGATCTTCGGAGCGCTGGCCGACATCATTCCCGACATCCACCAGCTCGACCGCGCATCGCGTTCGGTGCTGCCCTGGATCAACGGGATCGATGCCATGCAGGTGGAGTTCGGCAGCGCCGCGACGCCGTAACCGGCGTCGCGGCGGCTCACCGTCAAGCTCCTCGTCACTCGTTGATGATCACCGGGTCACCGATGTTGACCCGGTCGAAGTACCACTCCGCGTCCGTGGGGCTCAGCCCGATGCACCCGTGGCTGACGTTCTCCATACCCAGCGAGTGCAGTGCCCACGGTGCGGAGTGCACGTAGAGCCCGCGCCGGGTGATCCGGACCGCTTGCTCGACCTCGAACCGGTAGCCGTCGGGGGAGTCGATCGGGATGCCGACGCTGCTGGAGTCCATCAGCACCTTGCGATCCTTGCCCAGCACGGTGTAGTTGCCGGTCGGAGTCTCGTACTCGGCCTTGCCCATGGTTGCGGGCATGACGCCGTCTTCGCCCCAGTGCGGGCGGTGGTGCGGCGTGGGCAGCGGTCCGGCTTCCTCACCGTCGACGGTCACGGTGAAGGTGTGCGACGAGATGCTGGCCACACCAACCACCTTGGGGCCGGTGCTGAAGTCGACCGACAACTTGCCGACCGACAGTGCCACGGTGCTGTGCGCCGGCCAGTAGTGGTCGGGAACCCACTGCACTTCGGTGTCGTCGACCCAGTCAAAGGTGCCGGTCATCGGCGGGGTGGACCGAACCGCGATTGCGCGCTCGGCGGCGCTGCGGTCCAACACCGGGGAGGAGAACGTCACCACCACCGGATGCGCCACTCCCACCACGGCACCCGATGCCGGCTGAATCGAGGCGATGCCGGCGCCCGGCGGTTGGCTGGCCGCCGCCGAACTCGTTCCGGGCGGCGTCACGAGCGTTGTGACCGCGACCCCGATCACCACCATTGCAGAACGCACCGAACTCCACATCGTCGGCATACCTTCCCGATCTTCTCACTTGGGTTATTGCCGTTGATGGTAGGGAGATTCGCGCCCGGAACCGTCTCGCACATGCCCACGAGACGGTCAAGGCTTCATTAAGGTTTGGACACGGGCCGCGGCCCACTCGTCAGCAGCAGCGTGCCCCGGGGTCGGCGCCGTGGCGGCGTCGCCAATACTCGCGTTCGGAGAGCACCGGCTCGCCGGGGTGGGCGCGGCGGCGGTACTGCAGATAGCGGCGGTAGTGGTTGTCGCCCATCAGGGACGACCAATACCAGCCCACGTGACCAAGAGCCCGGGCTAGCGCGGCGACAGCGCGTCCCATTGCGCCTGCACCTTTCGTTCGGCCGGCGTGGGAATCAACCCGGTAGGGGCAAAGCGCCGCGATGGCACCGGCGGTGACTCGGAGGTGGGCGCTGCGCCGCGTATTGCGCGCAGCGACACAAGAATTCCGGCGATGACGACCACCGCCACCAGGGCGGCGAACACGATCGACAGCGTGCCCTGAATGAAGGTGTTGCGCACGACATCATGCAGCGCAGCGGCGTTGCTGGCCGACCCGAAGGACGTCTCTCCGGCGCGTTCGGCGGCCCGGTAGGCGAAGTGTTGGGTCCAGTATCCCACCCGCGGATCGCCGGAGAAGATCTTCTGCCATGACGCCGTCATGGTGACCGTCAGATCCCACAGCAGGGGAATGCCGGGAATCAACGCCCATTTCAGGCCGGCGCCGTCGCGCCCGCGCTTGATCACGATCACGGTCACCACGGTCAGCGCTATCGCCGCCAGCAGCTGATTGGCGATGCCGAACAGCGGGAAGAGGGTATTGATCCCGCCGAGTGGATCGGTGACCCCCATCAGCAGGATCGATCCCCAGCCGGCCACCACGGCCATGCTGGCTGCCCACGCCCCGATTCGCCAGCTCGGATCGGACAGCCGCCGCAGCGGTCCGCCCAGGTTGCTCAACGCATCCGAGAGCATGAACCGCGCCACCCGGGTGCCGGCGTCAACGGTGGTCAGGATGAACAGGGCCTCGAACATGATCGCGAAGTGGTACCAGAAGGCCTTGAGGCCCGGGCCGCCGAACACCTGTCCGAGCACGTCGGCCATCCCCAGCGCCAGAGTCGGCGCCCCCCCGGTACGCGAGACGATCGACTGCTCGCCGACAGCGGCGGCCGCCTCGGCGATCTGCTCACCGGTCACCGGCGACCCGCTCAGGCCGAGTCCGTTGACGTAGGCGGCGGCGCTGGCGGCGGTGCCGCCCGTTGCGGCGACCGGAGCATTGAGCGTGAAGTACAGGTGCTGGTCCAGAATCGCCGCGGTGATCAGGGCCATCACCGCCACAAACGATTCGGTGAGCATGCCGCCGTAGCCGATCAGCCGCATCTGGCTTTCTTTTTCGAGCAGTTTCGGGGTGGTACCCGAGGCGATCAGCGAATGGAATCCAGACAGCGCGCCACACGCGATGGTGATGAACAGGAACGGGAACAGTGACCCGGCGAAGACCGGCCCCTCGCCGGTACGGGCGAACTCCGAGACGGCCGGAGCCGACATCAGCGGCCGCGCGATCAGGATGCCGACGGCCAACAAGGCGATGGTGCCGACCTTCATAAACGTCGACAGGTAGTCACGCGGCGCCAGCAACAGCCACACCGGCAACACCGACGCCGCAAATCCGTAGCCGATGATGCACCAGGACAACGTCACCGGGGACAGGGTGAACCACGCAGCTCCCCACGATGTTTCGGCGACCCACTTGCCGGATGCGACAGCGCCCAGCAATGCGACGACCCCGATCAGCGACACCTCGGACACGCGGCCGGGCCGCAGGAACCGCAGATACACACCCATGAACACCGCGATCGGGATGGTCATCGCGATCGAGAACACGCCCCAGGGACTGACCGCCAAGGCCCGCACCACGATCAGCGCCAGCACCGCGATCAGGATCACCATGATCACCAGCACCCCGATGATCGCTGCTGCGCCGCCTACCGCACCGAGCTCCTCGCGTGCCATCTGTCCCAGCGAGCGGCCGCGCCGCCGCACCGAGCACCACAGCACCAGATAGTCCTGCACGCAGCCGGCGACCACCGCGCCGATCACGATCCAGATGATGCCTGGCAGATAACCCATCTGCATGGCCAGCACCGGTCCGACCAATGGTCCGGCCCCGGCGATGGCCGCGAAGTGGTGGCCGAAGAGCACCCGCCGGTCCGTCGGCAGATAGTCGGTGCCGTCCTCGAAGATCTCCGCGGGAGTGGCGTGCTCGTCGCGCGGGCATACGATCTTGCGTTCAATAAGCCTTGCGTAGAAACGGAATCCGATCAAATACGTGCAGAATGCGGCGACCACGAACCACACCGCGTTGACCGCCTCGCCGCGGGCGAAGGCGATCGATGCCCAGGCCACCGCGCCCGCGACGCCCAACGCGCCGAAAACCAGTTTGTGGCGCGCCGAGATGGGCGAGCGGTCGATCACCGCGACCGCGGGTAGTTCGGGATCGGTATGCAGGTATGTCAGCGGCCCGTCGTGTCGCTCGACTACCTGCGGCGCCGTCGGTGCGGCCACGGTTGCCTCCTTGGGACCTTCAGTGATGCCCGAGGGGCAGCGGTTTCCGAGCGGAACGATAACTTGTCCTAGATTCTCAACTAGGACAATTCGGTCAACGGGCGTCAGGGGCGGGCATGGACATCAACGGCAAGAAAGTCGTCATTGTCGGCGGCGCCTCGGGGATGGGCCGCGCCAGCGCGGAGCTGCTGGCCGCCCGCGGAGCCGACGTCGCCGTGCTTGATCGCCAGGGCTCGGAGGGCCAGCAGGTCGCGGACGGCCTAAAGGGCGGGGCCGGTGCCTTCTTTCCGGTGGACATCACCGATTTCGGCGCGACCGAGAAGACCCTGGCCGCCGCGGTCGCCGAGCTGGGCGGCCTGCACGTCATCGTCACCACCGCCGGCGGTGGCATCGCCAAACGCACCCTTTCCAAGTCCGGCCCACATGATCTGGAGTCGTTCCGCGCGGTGGTCGACCTGAACCTGGTCGCGACCTTCAACATCAACCGTCTCGCGGCGGCACACATGAGCCGCAACGAGCCCGAGGATGACGAGCGGGGCGTGATCATCAATACCTCCTCGATCGCCGCTTTCGAAGGCCAGATCGGTCAGGTCGCTTACACCGCTGCCAAGGCGGGCATCGCCGGGATGGCGCTGACCATGGCCCGCGACCTGGGTTCGGTGGGTATCCGGGTGCTGGCGATCGCGCCCAGCCTGTTCGCCACCGGCCTGACCAAGGGCATTCCCGAGGAGTTCGCCAACGCTCTGACAAAAGACGCGGCATTTCCCAAACGCCTCGGCCGGCCCGAAGAATTCGCCAAACTGGTTGTCGCGGTCGTGGACAACCCGATGCTCAACGGGCAGTGCCTGCGGCTCGACGCCGGGCAGCGGTTCGCACCCAAGTAAACGAAAGTCAGGAGATCCCCCCATGGGCATCGCAGTAACCGACGACCATCGCGAACTGGCCGAGGTGGCCCGCGGATTCTTGACCGCGCAGAAGGCCCGCGCCGCAGCGCGTGCGCTGCTGGATGCCGCCGACGAGGCGCGGCCACCGTTCTGGAGTGAACTGGCCGCACTGGGCTGGCTGGGTCTGCATATCGGCGAGGAGTTCGGTGGCTCGGGCTTCGGGTTGCCGGAGTTGGTGGTCGTCGTCGAGGAACTGGGGCGGGCGGTGGCTCCCGGCCCCTTCGTGCCGACCGCCATCGCCTCGGCGGTGATCGCCGCGGCCGGCACGTCTGAGCAGCAGAGCCGTCTGCTCCCGGGACTGATCGACGGTTCCGTCACCGCAGGGATCGGGCTGGGCAGCGATGTGGTCCTCGACGGTGGCGTGGCCTCCGGTGACGCGGGGGTGGTGCTGGGCGCGGGCCTGGCCGACGTGCTGCTGGTGGCCGCGGGCGAGGACGTGTTGGTACTCGAGCGAGACCGGGCCGGGATCAGTATTGACGTCCCGGGCAACCTGGACCCCACCCGCCGGTCCGGACGGGTGACCTTGACCGGTGTCGGCGTCAGCGCCGACGACGTGCTGGCAGGGGCACGCGAGTCGGCACTGGCACGAGCCCGGCTGCTGCTGGCCGCCGAAGCTGTCGGCGGTGCCGCCGACTGCACCGATTCGGCCGTCGATTACGCCAAGGTGCGCGAACAGTTTGGCCGGACGATCGCGACGTTCCAGGCCATTAAGCACCACTGCGCCAACATGCTGGTCGGGGCCGAGTCGGCAACCGCTGCGGTGTGGGACGCCGCGCGTGCCGACGGCGAGGACGAGTACGCCTTCCGGCTGGCCGCAGCGGTTGCCGCCACGCTGGCTTTCCCGGCCTACGTGCGCAATGCCGAACTCAACATCCAGGTGCACGGGGGCATCGGCTACACGTGGGAACACGATGCCCACCTGCAGCTGCGCCGTGCCCTGACCGTCAAGGCGTTGTTCGGCGGTGACGCGCCGGCGCTGGCGGTCTTCGAGAGTGCCGCGGCCGGAATCACCCGGGCCAACAGTTTGGACCTGCCGCCCGAGGCCGAGGAGTTGCGCACCCGGATCCAAGCCGACGCGCGCGAGATCGCCGCGTTGAGCGGCGAGGACCAATTGGACCGGCTCATCAGCACCGGCTACGTGATGCCGCACTGGCCCAAGCCGTGGGGCCGGGCCGCCGACGCGGTGGAGCAATTGGTGATCGAGCAGGAGTTCACCGCCGCGGGAGTTCAGCGGCCCGACTACTCGATCACCGGCTGGGTGATCCTGACCCTGATCCAGCAGGGCACCGATTGGCAGATCCAGCGCTTCGTGGAAAAGGCGCTGCGTCAGGAGGAGATCTGGTGCCAGCTGTTCTCCGAGCCCGACGCCGGCTCGGACGCCGCCGCGGTCAAGACCAAGGCGACTCGGGTGGAGGGCGGCTGGAAGATCAACGGCCAGAAGGTGTGGACCTCCGGTGCGCACCTGTGCCGGCGCGGCCTGGCAACGGTCCGGACCGACTTCGACGTCCCCAAGCATGCCGGGATCACCATGGTGATCATCGACATGCAGGCGCCCGGCGTGCAGGTGCGGCCGCTGCGTCAGATCACCGGTGGATCCGAGTTCAATGAGGTGTTCTTCAACGATGTCTTTGTGCCCGACGAGGACGTCGTCGGCGAGGTCAACGAGGGCTGGAAGGTGGCCCGCGCCACCCTGGGCAACGAACGGGTCAGCATTGGCGGTGGCGGTTCCTACACCGCCGGAGTGGACCAGAAGCTGATCGCCTTGGCGCAGCAGCATCGGAATTCGGTGGCTGATGCCGCGGTGCGGGTCGGGCGATTCGTCGCAGACGAGCACGCGTTGCGGCTGCTGAATCTGCGCCGCGTGGCGCGCAGCATCGCCGGAGCGGGTCCGGGCCCGGAGGGCAACGTCACCAAGCTCAAGCTCGCCGAGCACATGGGTGACGGAGCGGCCATCGGGGCGGACCTGCTGGGTGCCGACGTCGCCCTGGATGACGGACCGGGCGCGATGGCCGGGCGGATGGTGATGGGGGCGCGCGGTATCGCGATCGCCGGCGGCACCTCGGAGGTGACGCGTAACCAGATCGCCGAGCGGATTCTGGGGATGCCCCGCGACCCGCTGATCAAGTAGCGTTCCCCCTGACGCGAGGGTGCGTGTTTGCGCAGCGACACACCCCGGATGAACCGGCAATCTGCGCACACTCGGCTCGCGGTGAGGAGGACGCGATATGGCCACCGTCGCCGACCACGTCATTGCCACCCTCCAACGCAGCGGGGTACGCCGGGTCTTCGGACTACCTGGGGACAGCCTCAACGGATTCACCGATGCCATTCGCCGGGCCGATGACTTCACGTGGGAGCAGGTCCGGCACGAGGAGACCGCCGCTTTCGCGGCTGCCGCTGAGGCAGCGCTGCTGGGTGGCCTGGCGGTGTGTGCGGGCAGCTGCGGGCCCGGCAATCTGCACCTGATCAACGGCCTGTTCGACGCGCAGCGCAGCAGGGTTCCCGTGTTGGCGATCGCCGCCCACATTCCGCTGGCGGAGGTCGGATCCGACTACTTCCAGGAAACCCACCCGCAGAACCTGTTTCGGGAATGCAGCGTCTACTGCGAATTGGTCAGCACGCCCGAGCAGGCGCCGCGCATCCTGGAGTTGGCGATGCGTGCCGCGGTCGAGGAGAACGGCGTCGCTGTGATCGTGGTGCCCGGAGAGATCTTCAGCCACCGACTGGACGAGACGGCCTGGGGGGCCCGTCCGGTGCTGCGCACCGGGGCGGTGTGCCATCCCGACGAGTCGGCACTGCGGGCGGCCGCGGCCATGCTCAACGCTGCCGCCAACGTCACGATCCTGGCCGGCGCGGGAGTCTCCGGTGCCCATGACCAGGTGGTCGAACTGGCGCGCACCTTGGCGGCGCCCATCGTGCACGCGCTGCGCGGCAAGGAATACATCGAGTACGACAACCCTTTTGACGTCGGCATGACCGGACTGCTCGGCTTCGCCTCCGGCTACAAGGCGATCAGGGAAGCCGATGTGCTGCTGATGCTCGGTACCGACTTCCCCTATCAGCAGTTCTATCCCGACCGTGCGCTGATCATCCAAGTCGACATCCGGGGGCGAAACCTGGGCCGACGCACCCCGATTGATCTCGGGCTGCTTGGCACGGTGGCCGACACCGTGGCTGAGCTGCAGCCGATGCTGGCAACCAAAAGCGACCGCACCCACCTGGAAAGGTCGCTCAAGCACTACCGAAAGAGCCGCAAGCGACTGGACGCGCTGGCGTCCAATGATCGCGATCGCACGCCTATCCGTCCGGAATACGTTGCCGCGGTAGCTGATCGATTGGCCGCACGCGATGCGGTGTTCACCGTCGATGTCGGTTCTCCGGTGGTGTGGGCGGCGCGCTATGTGACCATGAACGGCCATCGGCGGCTGATCGGCTCGTTCAACCACGGCACCATGGCCTGCGCGCTGCCGCATGCCATTGGCGCACAGTCCGCCGACCGGGGGAGGCAGGTGATCGCGCTGGCCGGTGACGGTGGGCTGGCGATGCTGTTCGGGGAGTTGCTCACCCTGACGCAGAACCGCCTGCCGGTGAAGGTCATCGTGTTCAACAATTCATCGCTGAACTTCGTCGAATTGGAGATGAAGGCGGCCGGAATCGTCAACTTCGGAACCGAGCTGGACAATCCCGACTTCGGCGCCGTGGCACGGGCACTGGGCATGTTCGGACGTCGCGTGGAACAGCCGGGCGATCTGGAAGGGGCACTGGCCGAGGCGTTCGCCTACGACGGCCCGGCCCTCGTCGATGTGGTCACCGCCCGCCAGGAACTGTCGATCCCACCGGCGATCACCGCCGAACAGGCCAAAGGATTCTCGCTCTATGCGATCCGCACCATCCTGGCCGGTCGCGGCGATGAACTGCTCGACCTGGTGTCGACCAATGTTGCGCGCCGCATCTTGAATTGATCTCGATACCGCCGCCGGTTGATAAATGCCTTGCGACCCTACTGGCACGCCACTAGCCTCGAAGACATCATGCGTTATCTCGATGTAGTAGCCAGCACCCACAGCGGGATCTGATCCAGACCGACCCCCGCTGTGGGTCGGAAGCTATTACCCGTCGGTCGCTCGACTTGAGCAGAAAAGACCGCACCATGACAACAAAGACATCGTTCGCAGAACAATTCGAGAATCGTCTCCCGCGCGAACTGCGCGGCCCGGCTGCCCGTCTCACACGAGAAGGATTCGTGGCCACCTACGGGCGCTGCGCCGGGCCGCTGAGGCTGGGCCGGTGGCGCTGCCTGGACGCCGACCAGCCCGCGGCGCGGCTGGGGCTGCAAGGGCGGACCTACCAGGCCACGATCGCCATCGGTGACCGGGCCGGCACCTGCACTGCGGCGGCGCACGGCCCGTTGGCGGCGCTCACCGAGATGCTGTACGCGCAAGGAATCACGCTGGAAATTCTCGGATTCCACCAGCTCGACTGCGGCACCGAGACGGCGACGTTCATTCACGGCTCCAATGGCCGTGAGACAGCCTGGGCGGTGGGATTTGCCCCCGATGCCGCAAGCTCCGCCGTGGACGCGGTCGTCACCTGCGTCAACCGGCTTCTGACGGCGGGTTCAGCGCCTCCTGCTGGATGAGCGAGCGGCTGCGGCCGAAACTAGAGCCGGCGCAAGACGATCGGCATCCCGTCTGCCGGAACGGGCATGCCGCCGTAATCCCAGCGTGTCTGGTAGCCGGGACGCGGCAGTTCCAACCGGTACCGCTGCAGCAGCCGGTGCAAGATCGCCTTCACTTCCAGACGGCCGAACGTCATCCCGATGCACTTGTGGGCGCCCCCGCCGAACGGATTGAACGCGTAGCGGTGCCGCTTGTGCTCGTTGCGTGGTTCGGTGAACCGCTCCGGGTCGAATTTCATGGGGTCCGTCCACAATTCGGGTAGACGGTGGTTCAACCCGGGGTAGGCGATCACATTGGTGCCCGCAGGGATGTAGTGGCCCAGCAGCTCGGTGTCGCGGACGGTCTGGCGCATCGCCCACTGCACCGGTGTCACGAGGCGGATCGACTCGTCCATCACCAGATCGAGTGATTCCAGCTTCTCCAGAGCTTCGATGTCGAGTGGCCCATCGCCGAGGCGTTCCGACTCGTCACGACAGCGTTGCTGCCAATCCGGGTTGCCCGCGAGGTTGTAGACCATGGAGGTGGCCGTGGACGTGGACGTGTCGTGGGCGGCCATCATCAGGAAGATCATGTGGTTGACGATGTCGGCGTCGGAGAAGCCGTTGCCGTCCTCGTCCTCGGCGTGGCACAGCGCGGTGAGCAGGTCGTTGCCCTCACTGGCGCGGTGCTCCCTGACTCGGGCGGTGAAGTAGTTCTCCAGGAGTTCACGCGCCTTGAGTCCGCGCCACCAGGTGAAGGGCGGCACGCTCGTGCGGATCAGCGCGTTGCCGGCCCGCGTCGTCGTCGTGAACGCCTTATTGACCTTGGTGACCAGCTCGTGGTCGGTGCCGGGTTCGTGCCCCATGAAAACCAGCGCGGCGATGTCGAGGGTGAGCTCCTTCATCGCGGGGTACAGCAGGAATCGGGGGTCGTCGGTGACCCAGTCGTTGGCGATCACCTGGGACGCGACCAAGTCGATCTGCTCGACGTAGCCGACCAGGCGGGGCCGCACGAACGCTTCCTGCATGATCCTGCGGTGGAACATGTGTTCCTCGAAGTCCAGCAGCATCAGCCCGCGATTGAAGAACGGCCCGATCACCGGGACCCACCCCTGTTGGGAGTAGTCCTTATTGCGGTTGGAGTAGATGATCTGCGTCGCATCGGGCCCCAGCGCTGCGACGGCGGGCAAGACGGGCGAATCGCCGAACACCAAGGGGCCTTGCGTCTGATACAGGTGCAACAGGAAGTCGGGCCCGCCGCGCATCATCTCGACCATGTGACCCAAGATGGGCAACCCGGAGTCCCCCAGGACCGGTTTGAGACCACTGCCCGGGGGAGGCTCGGCGAGCCTTTTCTGCGGGAACTCCCGGTTCAACAAGCGCTTCTCCAGCGCCCCCAAACCCGGGAAGTTGTTGAACGACGGGGTGAGCCGGCGCTTGGCCTGGTCGATCAGGTACTGCGGCGTGTTGATCGTCGTCACAGACGCTCCTTCGCGGCGCCCGACGGGCTGTGGCGCCCGTCACTTGATCGTCCATCCTGGGATCAAACTTGACGACTGTCAAGGATGGGTCCGGGCGGGCGTGGCGCACGGCTCCACCACCGCGCGAGCAGACGCGGAATCGCACGCCGAAGCGGCAGTCGGTGCGATTCCGCGTCTGCTCGGGGTACTTGCCCCTTGCGGAGGGCTCAGCGAGCGAACATCAGAGCCGGCGCAGGGTGATCGGCATACCGTCCATCGGGATGGGCATGCCGCCGTAGTCCCAGCGCGGCTGGTAGCCGGGGTGTGCCAACTCGATCCGGTACTGGCGCAGCAACCGGTGCAGCACCGTCTTGATCTCGAGGCGGCCGAACACCATCCCGATGCACTTGTGCGCGCCGCCACCGAACGGGGCCCAGGCGTAGCGGTGCTTCTTGTGCTCTGAGCGCGGCTCGAGGAACCGCTCCGGGTCGAACTGGCGAGGATTGGTGTACAGCTCAGGCAGCCAGTGGTTCATTCCCGGCCACGTGACGATGTTGGTGCCGGCGGGCACGAAATGGCCCAGCAGGTCGGTGTCGCGCACCGCCTGCCGCATGTTGAACGGCAGCGGGGTCACCAGCCGCAGGGACTCGTCCATGATCAGGTCGAGGGTCTCCAGCTTCTCCAGGGACTCGATGTCCAAGGGGCTGTCGCCGAGTCGTTGCGACTCGTCGCGCGCGCGTTCCTGCCAATCCTGGTGCGCGGCCAGGTGATAGATCATCGTGGTCACCGTCGACGTGGTGGTGTCGTGAGCGGCCATCATCAGGAAGATCATGTGGTTGACAATGTCGGCGTCGGAGAAGGAGTTGCCGTCCTCGTCGGCGGTGTGACAGAGCACGGTGAGCATGTCGGTGCCCTCCACCTTGCGGCGCTCCTTGACCCGCTCGGTGAAGTAGTCCTCGAGCAGCTTGCGGCCCTGCAGACCCTGCCACCACTTGAACGGGGGCACACCGGTGCGAATGATGGCGCCGCCGGCGCGGGTGGTCTGCTCGAACGCGCGATTGACCTTGGTGACCAGCTGGTGGTCGCTGCCCGGCTCGTGGCCCATGAACACCACCGAGGCGACGTCGAGGGTCAGCTCCTTCATCGCCGGGTACACCAGGAAGCGGCCGTCGTCGGTGGGCCAGTCGGCCACGATCGCCGTGGCCACCCGGTCGATGTCCTCGACGTAGCTGGCCAGCCGGGGGCGGGTGAAGGCGGACTGCATGATGCGCCGGTGCGCCATGTGCTCATCGAATTCCAGCATCATCAGGCCGCGGTTGAAGAACGGCCCGATCACCGGGAGCCAGCCCTTCTGCGAGAAGTCCTTGTTCTTGTTGACGAAGATCGTCTGGGTGGCCTCGGGGCCCAGCGCGACGATCGACGGCAGGATCGGGGAGTCGGCGAAGGTGATCGGTCCCCGGGTGTTGTACAGGTGCAGCGGGAAATCGGGGCCCAGGCGGAACATCTCGACGATGTGGCCCAGCAGCGGCAGGCCGGAGTCGCCCATGATGGGCTTGAGGTCGCTGCCCGCGGGCGGTTCGGCAAGAGTGTGCTGCGGCCAGTCGACGTTCATCAGCCGCTTTTCGATCAAACCCATGCCCGGGATGGTGTTCATGGTGGGAGTGAACCGACGTTTGGCCTGGTCCAGCAGGTAACGCGGGGTACTGATGGTGGTCACGAACGCTCCTTAGCGGCCCGGACAGGTTGTGGTAACCGTCACTTGGCCACTAATACTTGGGTCAAGTTTGACGCCTGTCAAGTTTGAATCCGGCTCGGCGTGGTGCAAGGTGCAAAGGTGAATACCGAAGACGGTGCAGCCGGGCGGTCTCCCGACGATCTGCCCATGCGGCGCGGCGACAAGCAACGCCAGGCGATCGTGCAGGCGGTGCGGGAGCTGCTGGAGGAAAAACCCTTCGCCGAACTGTCGGTCAGCACCATCAGCGACCGGGCAGGGGTGGCACGCTCGGGCTTCTACTTCTACTTCGACTCCAAATACGCCGTGCTGGCGCACATCCTGGCGGAGGCGACCCACGAGCTCGAGGAGCTGACGCATTACTTCGCCCCGCGGGGTGCCGCCGAGTCGCCGGCGGAGTTTGCGCAGCGCATGGTGGGCAGCGCGGCCGCGGTCTACGCGCACAACGACCCGGTGATGTCGGCCTGCAACCTGGCGCGCAACAGCGATGCCGAGATCCGCGAGCTGCTCGACGCCCAGATCGACGCGGTGATCGAGCAGATTGTCGCGGTGATCAAAGAGGAGATCGCCGCAGGCACCGCGCACCCGATCAACGACGACCTCCCGGCGTTGGTGCGGACCCTCGGCGCCACCACCGCCTACATGCTGTCCGGCGACAGTGCCTTCGTGGGGCCCGACGGCGACGTCGGCCGCGGTGTGCCGGTGCTCGAGTCGCTGTGGCGCAATGCGTTGTGGGGCGGACGAAGGGGCTAGCTGTTGTGACCACGGACGTTAGGTACGGCGTGGCGTGGTGACATGAAG